>NZ_JAFBAR010000023.1 GCF_019247635.1 Mycobacterium sp. | reverse complement strand
TCCGCTGTGGTATCCCACCATGGCCGCCACATCTTGGGCCCACATCTCCTCGTACTGGCTTTCGGTGGCCGCGATCGCGGGAGCATTCTGCCCGAACAAATTCGACACCACCAGCGATACCAAGTCAGATCGATTCGCGGCTACCGTCCCCGGATGAACCGTGGCCGCAAGTGCCGACTCAAATGCCCCCGCGACCGCCTCGGCCTGTGCCGAGGCCTGCGATGCGCGGCTTGCGGCCGCGCTCAACCAGCTGGCGTAGGGCACGGCCGTCGCCGTCATCGCTTGAGACGCCGGCCCTTGCCACGCCGCAGCGGTCAGGCCTGACGTCACCGACGAAAACGACTGTGCCGCTGAATCCAGCTCGGCGGCCAAACCATTCCAGGCGGCCGCGGCCGCCAGCATCGGACCCGAACCAGCGCCGGAAAACATCAGCGCCGAATTGATTTCTGGTGGCAATACCGAAAAGTTCATCCCCTTCTGCCTTTCAGCTGGCACATCCCCGCCGACGATTCGTGTTTTATCAAGTGCGGCGAATTTACTTTAGGACGGCCCGTGGGAACTTTCCATAAGTCCGCAGCTTTGCTCACCGCAGTGCCCGGCCTGCGTGATTGGAACGGCAACGCGAAGCGAATGCCCGGCGCGGTGCTGCGAGCTAGCGCCCGACTAACGGCAGCTTCTCTCGAACCAACTCGGTCAAGAACTGCCCCGTCGACACGGGCCGAAACGCAAGAGCCGCTCGCGTCAACGCCTCCCGCGATTCCGCACTCAACTCCACGTCCGCGGCAGCGACATTGAATTCCAGCTGCTCCACACTCGACGCCCCCGGAATGGCAACGACGCCCGGCAGGCTGATCAGCCACGCCAACGCCACCTGCGCCGGCTTCGCGTCGACCTGTGTGGCAACATCCCGCAGCGTCTGCAGCAGCGGCTCCGCCCGCCGCAGATTTTCCGTGCCAAACAAAGAGTTGACCGCCCGCACGCCGCCGGGCCGGTTGTCCAAACCGTATTTGCCGCCCAACAGTCCCTGCGCCAGCGGACTGTAGGCGATCACGATCCGGTTCTCCCGCTCGGCGAACGGCACCAAATCCTTCAAAGCGCGCGGGTGGGCCAGCGAGAAGTCCACCTGGTTGCTGATGACCGGCCGGCCCAAGGCGGCATCGGCCTTCTTCCACCGCTCCAGCGAATAGTTCGAGACGCCGGCGGCACCAATCGCCCCGCTGTCGAGCAGGTCGCGCATCCCCGGCATGATCACCGAATCCGGCACTACAGGATTCGGCTGGTGGATCTGATAGAGCGGAATGCGGTCCAGCTGCAAGCGGCGCGCGCTCGCGCGCTCGCGCTGCTTGATGATCGGCGGGAACGGTGCGACCGGCATGATCTTGCTGGCCACCGCGACCTCGGCGCGCTGGTCGCCGAGCGCCTCGCCGAGGATGCGCTCGCTCTTGCCCAACCCGTAGATCTCGGCCGTATCGAACAGCGTCACCCCGAGGGCAAGCGCACGCTGCACGATGTCCCGCGCGGTCCCGGACGCGTAGTCGTCCCCGTAACCCCACTCGCGCGAGCCGAACTGCCAGGTGCCCACACCGATTCGACTGACCCGTCCGACGCCCTCAACCTCGAGATACTTCATGCCGCCAACCTACAGCCCAGACGAGAGAACGCCCACGGGCCGCCGGCATCGGGAGGATCGACCGGACAGCCGCCCGTGTGACGCCGTTCACAGCCGGGCACTTATTACCAAAGCTAAGTGTTAAACTGGCTAAGTATCCCTGACGACCTTTTGGAGAACAGCCGTGCCACGCACAGACAACGACACTTGGGACCTGGCAACCAGCGTGGGCGCGACGGCGACCATGGTTGCCGCCGCCCGCGCTATCGCGACCAAGGCCGACAATCCCGTGATCAACGACCAATTCGCCGAACCACTGGTTCGTGCCGTCGGCGTAGATTTTTTTACCCGCTGGGTGAATGGTGAGCTGGTTGCCGCCGACGTCGACGACGACGAGTCCACCTGGAAGCTCGAGCACATGCCCGACGCGATGGCCGCCCGAACCCGCTTTTTTGATTCGTTCTTTGAAGATGCGGCGCAGGCCGGAATCCGGCAGGCCGTGATCCTGGCCTCCGGTCTGGACGCCCGCGCCTACCGCTTGGCGTGGCCCGCCGACATGACGGTGTACGAGATCGACCAGCCCGAGGTGATCGCGTTCAAGACCGCCACCCTGCAGGGCCTGGGCGCCGAGCCGACGGCCGAACGGCGCGCGGTCGCCATCGATCTACGGCAGGACTGGCCACAAGCCTTGGCCGACGCGGGTTTTGACAAGACCCAGCCGACCGCGTGGATTGCCGAGGGTCTCCTCGGCTATCTGCCGCCGGAAGCTCAGGACCGCTTGATGGACAACATCACCGCTCTCAGCGCCGAGGGCAGCCGGTTGGGGGTCGAAGCGATCCCGGACCGGCCGGAGCGCGATAAGGAACAAGCGCGCGAGATGATGCGCCGGTCTACCGCCAAATGGCGTGAGCATGGTTTCGAGTTGGATTGGGAGCAGCTCGGTTTCGAGGGTGAGCGCAAGGACGTCGCCGACTATCTGCAAGGCCTGGGATGGCGGTCGGTCGGAACCCCGATGAGTCAGCTATTGACCGAGAACGGCCTTGAGGTGGCCCCGCAGACGCATGACTCGGTGTCGATGGCCGACACCATCTACTACGTGTCGGTCCTGAGCGAGTGACCGCGCCCCAACGTCGTGGCCTCAACGGCGCGGTCACGGCTTTATGGAGCGTCCTATCCCCGGTCTATGACCTACCGTTCCTGCAGTACTGGGTGTACCGACCGCCGCATGACGAGGTGATTGCCCAGCTGCGCGCCCACGGTGCCAAACGTATCGCTGACATAGCCTGTGGCACGGGCATACTCAGTGACCGGATCCAGCGGGAACTCGAGCCCGACGAGATCTACGGCGTCGACATGTCCGACGGCATGCTCAGCCAGGCTCGCGCCAAATCCGATCGCGTGCAATGGTTGCGCGGTCCGGCCGAGCAGCTGCCTTTCGACGACGGGTCGCTCGACGCAGTCGTGACAACGTCGGCGTTCCACTTCTTCGATCAGCCCACAGCACTACGGGAGTTCCATCGGGTGCTGGCACCGGGCGGCCTGTTGGCCGTCGCGACGCTGAGCTCGCGGCAGGCGGTGTTGCAGGTGTCCAGTAGATGGAAACCTCAGCACAATCCGTCGCCGAAAGAGATGCGGTCCATCTTCGAGGACGCCGGCTTGGTGGTCAGCGACCAGCACCGCATCCGACGACCCATCTGGACCCAGGTCATCTCCGATCTCATTACCGTTGGCACCAAGAGCTAACTGCTTGGCTTCCGCTAAAACGACTGGCTAGCAACAGTTTTCACCTTTGGTCACTTCCGTCGCGCTGGTCGCTCGGCCGTGGTGACCTCACTGTTGGCCCGGCTCTCAGCGACAATGTCGGTCGTTTTGTACTCTTTCGCGGACGCAAACGCATTGCGAGTCAGGCGCTTCGATCAGTTTCGGTGATGGTCACCGGCGGAAGTTTCGTATCCAGGCGTGACATCGACGAGTTGTCGCTGAGAGCCGGGCAAAAAGCTACTCTCATCCTGAGTCGCAGGCTGTTTCAGTAACGCCGGGCAGCTGCGCTCCCACCGGTGCCAAGCACGGCGCCCGCTCCGCCATTCGGCAAGAGCGGGCGTCGCCTGAAACGGGTCCTTACAGCGGGATCCAGACTCCGAAGAGCCAGAAGCCCCATTGGTTGAATCCGGGGTCCCAGATGGGCGTTTCGTTATAGCCGTAATAGTTGATCGGGCCGCCCGTCCACACGCCGCCCCCCGGAGGGAGCGGTCTGCCCCAGGCTGGCCGCGGCGGCGCGCCCCAGCCCCACGGTGCGGCGCCGTTGCCCCACGGCTGCCCGTGGAAGTAGCCACGCTGCGGGTCTCCATGCCATCCGCCGCCGCCACCAGGCCCGCCACCGGGCCCGCCACCATGGTCGGTGGGAGCCGGCCCGCCGCCATGGTCGGTGGGAGCCGGCCCGCCGCCGTGGTCGGTGGGAGCCGGCCCGCCACCGTGGCCTACGAACTGCCCGGTCGGGCCGCCACCGGGCTGACCGCCCTGGCCGCCCCCGGGTGCTCCGTGGGTGCCACCGGGGCCCGCTGCTCCCGGCGCGGCGAAGGCCGTGCCGGTACCCGCACCCAACGCGGCGGCGCCCAGGGCGCCAGCGATCGCTGTCCCTGCAACTAGTTGCCGAAGTTTCATGGTGTTTCCCCTTGCCTACTCGTGAATATCTCGAGCACCTCGCCCCAACATCAAAAGGCTAGATAGGCTATCTATGAGTCAGTTAAGTTCGAGCCCTGTAGAACCTTTGGGTACCTTTTCGGCCCGTCACCGGCCCCATCGTTACGACGCCGCGAGCCAGACGCGTTGCCGCGGAGACGGCTCGGTCATTGCTGACAATCACCGCGGGTAGGCCTTATCGTCTGTCTGATCCGATGAACGGTGGGGAGCCCATGTCGCAGTTCAATACGCCCAAGCGTCAACCCATGCGTGACGCGCTGCTGGGCGCGCTGACCCCACAGGCTTCACATCGTGCCGCGGCCGAACACGCCGCCAAGCACTTCGACCAGGGATTCTGGCGGGCATTGCGCGACGAGATCCGCTGGGCGTTCACCCCGCCGCGCATCTGGCTTTCAGGCGTGGTGGTCAACCTGGTCCTCGCGGTGGTGTGGTTGGTGTTCCAGCGGATGACCGCCCACCCCGTGCAGCACCCAATGGCGCATCGCTACCACCATGCCGGCTTTTACCACCAGCGTCAGATCGACTGGGTGATCCTAATCAGCACCTACTTCGCTTCGTTCGTCCTCGCCGACGTCACCACCACTAACGTGTTCGGCGCCGACCACCACCGCGTAGCGAAGGGGCTGTCCGACGGCACGCCATTCTGGCGGGTGCTGTTGCTGAAAAATCTGACCTTGCTGGCAATCGTCGGGGTGCCAACCCTGCTTGTGGCGATGGCGTTGACGCTGTGGAAGCAAACGCCGGCGCAACTGGGGGACACAATCCCGAACGTCGCGGTCCCGATCGTGTCCTGGCTCGGAGTCGGCAACGTCATCTCGGTGCTGCTCCCGGTGGGCTCCGAACCGTTGACGCAACGCTGGCATGATCGTCGCAACTGGCGCCGCACCGGCGCCTGGATTCTGGCCCTGACGCTGCCTTACGCGTTGTACTACGTCGCCGACCCGATGGGCGGAGTCGAGCACCAAGTCCTCTGGACAAAGGTCCCCGCGGCAATCGGGCCGGTATTCGGCCGCGACACGAAGAGCTTCGTGCATCTCGGCATCGCCATAGCAGTCTGGGCCATCGGCACTTTCGTGGCCTACCTCTGGGTACGCAAGCGCGGCTTGCAGTTTAGGTGATCCGCGACCAATTGACTTGCGCCGCAACGACCACGGGCGGGCCAGCACCATGCAATTTGCCCACCTACGAGCGACAGCGAACGACACGCAGATCATGGCGCGTAGCTGGACAGAAGAGAGCCAGCTTGCGGGACGCGCGGCTGGTGTGACAGATGAGACCACGAGCAAGCGGCCCAACCCAGGCACCCGACCTATTGAACGAGATTGAACTTTGCCCAACGGGGATAAACGACATTTCATGGCTGAGTTTCGGGCGATCAACCCCGACGGCAAAACCGTCGCGACGAGGGATCTCGACAGCGCGGAGGCTGCTCATGCCTGGTTTCTAAGCACCATCCCGGACCATGGGGAACCCGGTTGGCGTATGGAGGTCAACGACGATGGGCGCTGGGCATACTTCGACGACACCGCAGGCTTCACCGCCCCGACGAGTCGCCGTCCCGCGACACGCTGACGCCGGCCAAGCATCCCACGAACTCTGCTATCTGCTGACCTGGGTGGTTGAATTAGCCAGCCTGGACGATGGCTGTGCGACGATGTCAAGCGTGACGAAGGTGATGCACCAATTGAACGGCTGGCGGCCGCGTGATACCTGACCGGCGGCGCTGAGGCTCATGCGGTGACCGCTCTTGCACGATTTACCCAGCGTTACGCGCTATGGGTCATCCTCGTCTGGATTCTCGCTGCCGTCGGTGCCAATTACCTTGTCCCGCAACTTGAACAGGTTGTCGCGGTCCAGAACCTGCCGTTTCTGCCGTCCAACACACCCAGTTCCATCGCCGTACAACGGTCGGCCGCGGCATTCTCGGTACCGCCCAGCGACAACGTTGGATACCTGGTCCTGGAACGCGACGGAGCCCTCGGCGACGCCGATAAAGCCTTCTACGACCAGCTGATCGCGGTGCTGCGCAGCGATACCCGGCACGTCCTCGAGGTGGTGGACTGGTGGGGATCCGAGCTGACCTCGGCCGCCGCCCTCAGCAGCGACCAGCACGTCGCGACAGCTCGGGTGCGCCTGACGGGCACGCTCGGAACCTTGCCGGGCAATGACTCGGTGAGGGCCACCCGCGCCGTCGTGGCAGGACTACAGGCACCGGCCGGCCTGCATATTTATGTCACCGGTCCCGGCGCCGCGCTCGTCGACCAGAACACGGCCATGGACAAACAGACGGTCACCATCTTCGTGCTGGCCGCCGCCGTGGCGCTGGTCCTGTTGCTGCTCGTGTATCGGTCGCTGTTCACGGTGGCGGTGCCCCTGGTTTCGGTCGGTCTGGCTTTGGCCGCCACCAGGCCCGTCGTCGCGCTTCTCGCCAGCACCCACGTCATCGGGGTCTCGCGGCTTGCGGTGCTACTCGGCGCTGTGATCGTACTGGGGGCCGGCACCGGATACACGATGGTGTTCCTCGGGCGCTACCACGAAAGCCGTAGGCGGGGCAGAGCACCGGAGGAAGCGCTGACCGACGTCTACAGCGCGGCGGCTCCGGTGACGGCGGGCTCGGCGCTGACGTTGACGGCGGTATTGGGCTGTTTGAGCTTTTCGCGGATCAGCCTGTTCCGCGACACCGGAATCGCTTGTGGCATCGGCGTTCTCGTGGCAGCCGTGGCCGCGCTGACCGTGACGCCGGCCCTCATCTCGCTCGCCGACAGCGCCGACTTGTTGAAGCCGCCACAACAGTGGATGGCGAGGCGATGGCGGCGTGTCGCCGTCAGCGTGGCGCGTTGGCCGTCGCGGTATCTGATTTTCAGCGCAGTATTGATGTTCGTCCTGGCGATACCGCTGCGCGAATTACAGTTCGAGTGGGACGAAGGTGCAGCGGCCCCAACGAAATCCGAGTCTGCCCGCGGCTACCAGGTGTCCGAGCAACATTTCGGTCGTAACCATCTGACGCCCGACGTCATCACGGTCGAAAGCAACCAAGACCTGCGCAGCCCCGGCGGTCTGCTAGAGGTCGAGCAAATCACCGGCGCGATAATGACGATTCCCGGTGTAACCAAGGTGCAGTCCGCGAGTCGCCTCAACTCGGAGGTGCCCAGAGAAGCCACCATGACGATTCCGGCGGGCAATCTTGGCGACCGCCTGGAGGCAACCTCCGTCCAACTCACATCGCAGCCCGACACCCTCATCGACATCGACACCTCGCTGGACGACATCTTGGGCGCGCTCGACGAAGTCCAGGCCGGCCTGCAGCAGGGAGCTCCGGGGCTTACCCGGGTCAGTGCGGGCGCCCGGCGGATTAAGGTCGCGGTAGCCAAGCTCCGGAACGCCATGGGCAACTTCTCCCAGGCCTTCACCGGGTTGCCCGACGCGGTGAACGAGATACAGGGCTGCGACGAAATCCCCGCGTGTTCCACCGTCAAAAGCGTGGTGCGGTGGGCCGACACCCTCATCGACACCACGCTGAAAGTGACCCAGGGCCTCGGCCAGGTGGCCGACGGCATCGCGTCCGCCTCGGCGGCGATCGGAGGTTCGGCCCCTGTCAACTTCGACTTCAGCGGAGCCGTTGGCGGGGTGCAGCAGGCGCGGGCGGCGACGCTGAATTTGAAGGGATTGATCAACTACAACGGCGCGTCGATCCGAGACTTACCCGCCTACCTGCATAATCTCGCCGCGATGTTTCGGGGCACCCCGGGCAGGGGCCTGAACGCCGCCATGAAGGCGCTGGACGATCCGGCGCAGAGCCAGGTCCTGGCGCAGTTCCTGTCGCCCAACGGTTTTGCCACACGCTTATTCGTCTACGGCGACGGGCCGGAGTGGACTGGTGAAGGCGCCCAACGCACGCGCGCATATTCGATCGGCGTGAAAGGGGCCACGAAGGAAGGCGCCGTCAAACCGACCGCGATCGATTTCACCGGCGTCGGACCGGCAATCCAGGACCTGCAGACCCTGGAGGGCCGAGATGTCCTGCTGTTGGGCGCGATAACGCTGTTCCTGGTTCTCTTAAGCGCCGGAATAATTCTCAGAAGTCCCGTCGCGGCGTTCATCATCCTGGGTGTCGTTGTGCTGACGTACATGTCGGCCCTCGGTGCCAGCATAGCGATTTGGCAGTACGTATTCGGCCATCAACTGCACTGGTTGGTACTGCCAGTCTCGTTCGTGTTGCTGCTGACCGCGAGCGCGGCCTACAGCCTGTTGTTTGCATTGCGCGTCCGCGAAGAGATTCCCTACGGGATACGCATCGGTATGATCCGAGCGCTGAGCGCGACCGGCGGCGTCCTGTCAGGCGCCGGAATCGTCTTTGGCGCCGGCATGTTCGCCCTGGCCTACAGCAGTGTGGTGAGCGTGGCGCAGATTGGCGTCACGGTCGGCATTGGCACTCTGCTGAACACCTTCGTCGTGCGCAGATACGTATTACCGGCGGTGATGGTGATCCTTGGCCACTGGTTCTGGTGGCCGCGCCCGATCATCGAAATCCGTTGGGTGCCTCAGCGTTTGGTCACCGACGCGGAAGTCCCGGGTCACACCGGATAGCTCACAGCGGGTGAGTTCCGCGGAGACCTGCCACAGCCGACGCTGCAGGTCGCTTTCGTGTGACTGGGCACTGGACGTTACCACGTTCGCCGCTGCAGGTCGTCAAAATGAATTGCCACGCGGATGCGGTGGCCAAACGCTGCCGACGGTGACGGCCTGGGCGCACGTTAATCGATTGTCCGGGTAAATGTTTCGTCGTAGTCCACACTAATCGCGCAGGCGCCGGTCTGAGTTTCACTACCGTGACCGGTGAGCAGCGTGATGGGATCCCGCGTCGGCTGCGGCAGCGGAAACTGTCCGGTCTCTGACACATGCATTGAGGCGCCCAAACATTGGGCGTCGAACTCCTTGTTATAGACCCAGCTGCCATCGTCGAACACTAGCGGTTCCGGCGCGCCCGAGGATGAATGGAAGAAGCTCATGCACCGATCGCCCGTGCGTAGACATTCGGTGCTGACCGCATAGTCCGTCTGCTCGGGTGTGCTGGGGATGCGGAGGGTTCGCATTGCACGATAGTGACCGTGCAGGGCTTCGGCGGGAGACACCACTCGCGGCGACAAGTTGGCCGGATCGGGCAGGGTGTCCAGATCGACGTCCCCGGTGCGGGTGAACGTCACTTTGTGTTTGCCGGCGCAATCGTTGGCGGAGGTGCTGGTGAACTCGCCGGTGAAAGTGCCATTGGCGCTTGGTTGCAGCGTGAAGGACTCCCAGAATTCGGAGTCGGCCCCTTGGCACTTGTCGTTGCCGATCGCTACTGCCACCCAGCGATCTCCGATCTGGTCGAACACGAGCGTCTGCGCTAACGTCGTCGGTCCGGTGAGGTGTGTCGCGGTCGCCACGCATCCAATGGACCCGCACAGCGAGCGAACGGCGTAGGTGTCCTCCGTTGCCGACGACGCGCCCGGCGCCTGGATGTCGTCGAGGTCTGTTACTTTGCCGAATTCGGCCCGGTAGACACCGGTAAAGGGGCCCGTGTTGGCCGCCCGGTTGGCGGTGGGGCCGGTGGGCTTGGAGGCCACGGTGGGTGTCCCGGCGGTGTGCGCGGTCGCCTTGTGGTGGCCGGCGAGTTTGATGACGCCGGTAACCCCTAGGGCCAGGACCAGCATGAGAACCGCCGCCAGGGCGCCGAGCAGGGCGCGCGGGCGCCGCCTGGCGGCCGGCGGAATCGGTACGGGAACGCCGAAGACCGGTGGGGTGCCCGGCGGGTACGCCGCGACCGCGAGGTGCTGACTGAGATGGTTGGCAAAGTCCTGACAGGTGGCAAACCGATCGGCGGGGTTCTTGGCCATCGCGGTGGCGAACACCTGATCCAACGCCGCCAGCTCGGGGCGGCGCACACCGATTGCGGGTGGCGGCGCCGTGACGTGCTGGCTGATCACCATGGCGGGATTGGCATCGTCAAACGGCGGTGCGCCGGTAAGCAGGTGAAATACCGTGCAGGCCAACGAATACTGGTCCGTGCGCCCGTCGAGCGGCTCGCCTCTCAACTGCTCGGGTGCGGCGTAGGTAGCCGTGCCCATGGTGACGTTGGTCGCCGTCAACCCGGTCACGTCGTCGATGCGCCGTGCGACGCCGAAGTCGCCCAGAAATACCCGTCGGGGTTGGCCGTCAGGTTCGTGCAGCAAAATATTGGCCGGTTTGACGTCACGGTGCAACAGCCCCCGATGATGGGCGTAATCCAGTGCGGAGCCGACCGCGGTCACGATCTGCACCACGTCGTCCGGACGCATCCCGTGCGGGTAGTGCTCGTGCACCAGCCGCGCCGCGTCGGTTCCCGCCACGTAGTCCATCGAGAGCCAGAACTGGCCGTTTTCCTCGCCGCGGTCATAAATCCGCACGATGTGGGGATGCGACAAGGCCGCCGCCAGGTCGGCCTCGCGAAGGAACCGCGCCCGATACTCCGGGTCGGAGGTCAGCGCGGGCGGCAACACCTTCAGCGCCTCTTTGCGGGGCAATCGCGGGTGCGCCGCCAAGTACACCGCGCCCATGCCGCCGGCGCCCAGCACGCGCAGGATGGTGTATCCCGCGAACACCTGGCCAACCTCAAGCGACATGGCCAAATCGTAATCTGTCAGGTGTGCGGCGACGCCGGCTTTTTCCCCGCCGAGTCAGTTGAGCAGTATCGTCGGCGGGACGCGCATTGCCACCGGGTATGACAAGGGCGAGACACCCACGCCAAGATTGCGGCGAGCTCGATGGGTGACACCGAAACATGTTGTGGCACATAGTTATGCGATACAGTCCGGTGCTCGTCCAAGGAGAAGATGGTGGCATCGCCGGTGACCGGGCCGAGGTTGGCGCCCGGGTGCTTTCGCCTACGTCGGTCCCGACGGTGGCTGCCCACCGCATCGGGTGCCCGTCGCGCTCAGCTGACGAGCGTTACACTTCAGCCCACAACCGTTACGCCGACCGGTGAGGGTGGAGATGGTCAGAACAGTAGTCATGGGTGCTTCGAGCGGCCTCGGGCGATGCATTGGTGTCGGCCTTGCCCAGCGCGGCGACCAGGTCGCGCTACTCGCCCGGCGTCGCGACCGTCTTGAAACTGCTGCAACGGACGCGGGACCGGGCACGATCGCCGTGGAGTGTGACGTGACCGACGAGGCGTCATGCCGGTCGGCCATCAACGATGCGGCCGACGCGCTCGGCGGCATCGACAACCTCGTCTATGCATCTGCCATTTGTCCGCTGTCCCGCCTGGTCGATACCGACGCCGATTTGTGGCGCCGCGTCCTCGATACCAATGTCATCGGGGCGGCGTTGGCGACGGCAGCCGCGGTGCCGCACCTGACCGCCTCGGCCGGCAAGGTTGTCTACCTGTCCTCGGACTCGGGAACATTCGGGCCACCCTGGCCCGGCCTGGGCGCGTACGGCGTCAGCAAGGCCGCACTGGAAAGGCTCGTGGAGGCATGGCGGGCCGAACACCCCGACATCGGCTTCACCAGCCTTATCGTCGGCGAGTGCATGGGCGGCGAGGGCGAAGGGCAGACGGGGATGTCCACGGACTGGGACAGGGCGCTGGCGTCCCAGACCTACCCGTTGTGGATCTCGCGGGGCTGCATGCCGGGTCAACTGATGCCGATCGAAGACCTCATCGACGTGGTGCATACGATCCTGCGCACCAACGGGGCAACATCGATGCCGGTGGTGGTCGCCAGGGGTGCGCCCGCCCATGCCGGCGCGGTTTTGCGCGCCGCGGTGGGCGCGCCGAGCGTGAAGTGAGGGCGAAAATCGGGCACGATTTTCGCCCTCAGAACACGCTCGGCGAAGGGTGTGCGGCTGGGCGTGGCGTCGGCGTCGGTGGCGGGGCCAAGACGTCGCAAGACGCCGCAACGCGACCCTGAGTTAACCCCGCGGATGGATAAAAACGCCCTCGGCTGACACCGTCACGCCGTCGCCGTCGGACAGCCGCCCGACCGCGAAAGTCTTTAACCCCTCGGTGCTTTCGACCCACGCCTCGGCCCGCAGCGGTTGACGCAACGGCGCGCGCCGATGGTAGCGCAGCGTCAGAGTGCCGGTATAGGCAGGCCGCCCAGGTTTGTGGGCGGTGGCCCCGAGCACGTGGTCGAGGATCAGCGCGCTGACCCCTCCGTGCACATGACCCGGCGGGCCCTCGTAGGCGGCGCCAAGGGTGAACTCGGTCCACACCGAGCCGTCGCCTTCGTGGTGGAGCGTCAGCGGGGGAGCCGACGGGTTGCGCACCCCGATCATCACATTGCCTGACGTCACGGGCTGCCCGTCGTCGAGAGTGCGCTCGCCGAACGTGCCCGGCATCAGCTCGGCGCTGAGTTGGCTTGTAATGCTGTCGATTTGGGCTGCCACAGTGGCGATGACAGCTGGGCTCGCTTCGGTGCGGATCGTCGCGTCGATCAGACGCCGGACGGATATCGCCAGTGTTTCGTGTATCGACGACGAATCGGTCACCGTGGCAATATACGGTGCCCGCCGGGGCGGGTCGCGGTCGGTCGTACAGCCGAAGAATAGCCAGGCTCAACCGATCGGCACGACATGATCCGCGCCAAAGGCGAAGCTCACCACCACGGGCCCAAGTCGGAAAAATCTGCCATCAATGTCCGCACTGCGAATTGAGGGCCTTGGCAGCCGCCATTCGCCGCACCGACGCCTCAACCTTGGTGATGTCCAACTCCTTGGCGTTCACCGCCTGCACCAACCGGTCGAGCACCGCCGAAACCGCGGTTGTGCTCACCCACAGCGCGGTGTCGTTGCCGGCCTGCAGGGCCTTGAGCACTGCCTCGGAAATCGTGTAGCGGTCGGTAATCGCTTTCATGCTCGACAGATCGTCGGTGAAAATCGGACCGTCGAACGCCGGCCCGCCGTAACCGAATCCATCGCGTAACAGGGCGATTGCGGCCGGGCTCAGGCTGGCTTGGTCGTCACCGGTAAGCCCGGGCACTTGCATGTGGCCGACCATCACGCCCACCGGCAACTGGGCCACCAGCGATCGATAGGGCACGAGATCGACATCTTGCATTTCGGCCAGCGAGGGCGTCGTCACTCCGGTGGCGTGCGAGTCACCGGAGGCGTGGCCGTGCCCGGGAAAGTGTTTGAGCACCGGCAGCACCCCGGCGTCGCGCAGGCCGCGCGCGTACTCGCCCGCGTACTGCGTGACCGTCGCGGCGACGTTGCTGAACGACCGGTCGCCGATGACCGTGTCGTCAGCCGCGTCGGTGACGTCGACGACCGGGGCGAAGTCGATGGTGATACCGAGCTTGAGCATCTGCCGGCCCCGGTCCAGCGCCAGCTGGTACACCTGGTCGGGCGTGTCGTTTTGCGCCAGAACGCGGGCCGACGGTGCCTTCCCGATCAGCGACGACAGCCGCTCGACCCGGCCGCCCTCCTCGTCGACGCTGACGGCCAGATGCAGCGGGCCGGCCGAGTCGGCGATCTCCTTCAGCGACCCGTCGGTCAACATCGTCAGGTTGGTCCAGCTGGCGATGAAGATGCCCCCGACCTTTTGGTTCGCCACGACCGCGCGCGCGTCGGCGGCATCGGTCACCCCGACCATCAACAGTTGCGCGAGTTTGTCGCGGGGCGACATCGACGCCAGCAACGACGAGATGTCACAACCCGGCGGAACAGCGGAGGTCGTCACCGCCGCGGCGCTGCTGGGCGCCGACGTCCGCGGCGAAACCGACTGGTGGGCGTGGCGCAGCCGAAGGCCCACGATCACGCCGACGGCGATCACGACAACCGCGAAAATGCTGACGGCGACGATCGCGACCCGCCATCGGCGCGACCGGGCCTCGGCCGCAACCCCGTGCCGCCGCCGCGCCGCCTCGTCGTTGTAACCGGTTGCAGGTGACGCGATTTCGCGTTGTTGCGTGGGAGCGTCACCGGCTCCCGGATCGGCGAGATCGGAGCGCTCGTCAGATCGGGGACGGGGCCGCAAGCGACCCGGCCCGCCGCGTTGGTTGCTTGTCATCCGAGCGTTCTATCCGTGAGTTCCGCTGCGGTCCTGCGTCTTACCGACCTGCTGGGCGCTGCAATGATCCTGGTCCAAATCGTTGCTGGTGCACCAACTCAGCACACTGCTCACACTGGGGAATGTTTGCGGCACGATGGTGACCCAATAGTCTTGTGGTCGTATACGGTCCGGTCGCCCGCCCAAGAAGCTCCCACTCTCGCCCGAATCACTGGATCGACCACGTAACCCGAGTGGCCTGGGGGCAAAGTGTACTGCCGCATGTGTGTGCCTGCGGTCGATTGCTGCGATTAGTCACCGCAGACTCAGCCGGTCGCCTCGCGGCCGGGGTGTCCCAACCAGCGGTCGCTATCGCGCAATGCCATGACATGTGTTGCTAGTCTGGCGAAATGGACGGGACCAGCGAAAAGCCGGTGAACGCAGCGCTTGCCGCCACCAGTCGGGCGCTGCTATGCATGATGTCCTACGAAGAGGAAGTCTCCGGTTACGACCTCAAGAAATGGATCGACTGGAGTGTCGACCTCTACTACTGGAGTCCGTCGTACAGCCAGATCTACACCGAACTCAAGAAGTTGGAAGGCCTGGGTTTGGTGACGTCGCGCGTCGAGCGCGACGAGGGAACTCGCAGCCGCCGGCTCTACAAGATCACCGAGGCCGGGATGAACGCCGCCATCGAGTGGGTCAACAACGCGCCTGTGGACCCGCCGGTGCTCAAACACAGCGTGCTGCTGCGGGTGACGTTCGGTCACCTCACCAACCCGGCTCGGCTCAAGGAACTGCTGCAAGAACACGTTGCGTATGCCGAAGCCCGGCATCGTAAGGCGGTCGAGGACGCCGAGGGGGCAGAGGTCGAACCCGCCTGGGCGTATTCGGTGATCGCGCTGCGCTGGGCCGCAAAGTATTACGCCGCCGAACGTGAGTTCGCACTCGAGTTGATGAAGGACATCGACGAGGCCGACGCGATCATGAAGAACGCCGCCAAGGGTGGCTTCGGGAAGCCGCGCCCCACCCCGGGCTATTGGCGTGAGGTGGAGAAGCAGGTCGAGGCCAAGCGCGCGGCCGACTAGCCCGTCGCGTCCCGGGCGGCTTCCCGGGCGGCTTCCCGAGCGGCTATGTAGCCGTACACCAGACCCTGCGCGATCGTCGCTCCCGCGCCCGGGTAGGTCGTGCCGAATGCATTGGCGGCGGTATTGCCGATCGCATACAGCCCGGCGATCGCGCTGCCGTCCTCGCGCAGCACTCGCGCCCGGTCGTCGGCCTTCACCCCGCCGCAGGTGCCCAGATCCGACAGCACCAGTTTCACCGCGTAGAAGGGGCTCTTGACCAACGGGCGCAGGTTGGGGTTGGGCGTGATCGTGGGGTCGCCGTAGTACCGGTCGTACGCGCTGCGACCCCGCCCGAAGTCGGGATCCTGTCCAGCCGAAGCGCTTTCGTTGAAGCGCGTCAACGTCTGGGTGAACTCGGGCACCGGGACGCCGATCGTTGCCGCCAGCTCCTCGAAATCGTCGGCGCGCGCCGCGATGCCGGCGTCATACCACGCCTGCGGAATCTTCATCCGTGGAAACAGTTCGGCGGCAAAGACATAGCTGTTGCGGTAGTGCTGGTCGAAGACGATCCACATCGTTTCGACGGGGTTGCCCGAGCGCTCCAAATCGAGCACGCGCTGGCCGAATGACATGTAGTCGGTCGACTCGTTGGCGAATCGGTGACCGTGCTGGTTCACGATCAGGCAGCCGGGCAGCGACCGTTCCGCCAGCATCACCGCGGGTGCCTTGCCGGGCAGCGGTGCGACCGCCGGGAACCACCACGCCTGATCCATCAAATCGATATCGGCGCCCAGTTCCTGGGCAACCCGGATCCCGTCGCCGGTGTTGGTCTCGGCACCCAGGCTGAAGTTGGCGCCGAGCGATTCGGACTGGAACTTCCAGCGCATGTCCATGCTGTGGTCGAAACCACCGGTGGCCAGGACTACCCCGCGCCGCGCCGTGATCGTCACCTCGCGGCCGCCGTGTTGCACCACCGCGCCACCCACGCGATCACCGTCGCTGTCCAGGCGCAGCAGCGTCGCGTCCGTCCAGACGGGTATGCCGGCGCGCAACACGCCCGCGAACATCCCGGCCATCAGGCCCTGACCGCCCGCGGCGTAGCGCCGGCCAAGAGCCAGGCCGCCGACGCCCTGTGCGATGCGCTTGGCGAACACCGGAATTCCCTTGCGCGGCACCCGGATCACCAGGTTCATCCACCGGTAGTCAGCACCCGTGGTCGGTATCGCGAAGCCGGCCTCCAGGACGCCCGGCCTTAGCCGGTTGCGGTAGTCGCCCAACATGGCGGTGTCGAACGGGTGGCACTCGCAGGTGCGGCCCGCCGCGCTGCCGCCCGGCTCCTCGGGGTGGTAGTCGGAGTAGTCGCGGGCCCAGAAGAGCTTGAGGGGAGTCGTGCGGCGCAGCATCTCGACCGTCGCGGGCAGGTGCGCCAGGAATCCCGCCGAGCGCTGCGGCGGGGCGGTGCCGGCGACCACCGAATCCAGGTAGGCGGCGGCACGCACGGCCGTGTCGTTGGCGCCGGCGTTGGCCAGCACTGGGCTGGCGGGCAGCCAGAGCGCCCCGCCGGACCGCGCGGTCGAGCCGCCCACCTGCGCCGACTTCTCCACGATCAACACCGAAAGCCCGAGTTCATGGGCGGCCAGCGCGGCGGCCATGCCGGTGCCGGAGCCGACGACCAGCAGGTCGACGGTCGTGTCGGCCACGGGAAGCCCGGCGGGAATCGTCGAGCTGTGCGTGGTCACGTTCAGAACGGTAGGCCGATGCGCCCTGCCGCAGGAAGAGTCCTCCTGATCAGTGGAACAGAGAGCCCCCACGCGCAGGGCTTCAGGAGTTAAATCGTCCGTATGAAGTCGCAATCCGACGCCGCCGAAATTCGGTTCATCGAAGCTCAGGCCGCGCCGACGCGGTTCGCCCGTGGCTGGCACTGTCTGGGCCTGGTCCGGGACTTCGGTGACGGCAAGCCGCACGCGATCAACGCCTTCGGCCAAAAGCTGGTGGTCTTCCGCAGCGGTGACGGCAGGATCAACGTGCTCGACAGCTACTGCCGCCACATGGGCGGGGATCTGTCGCAGGGTGAGGTCAAAGGCGACGAGATCGCCTGCCCGTTCCATGACTGGCGGTGGGGCGGCGACGGGCGGTGCAAGCGGGTGCCGTACGCCAGGCGCGCGCCGCGGCTGGCCCGCACGGCGACCTGGACCACGCTGGAACAGGACGGCATGTTGTTCGTCTGGAACGACCCCGAGGGCGGCCCGCCCCCCGCGGATGTCACGATCCCGCGCATCGAGGGCGCTACGAGCGACGAGTGGACCGACTGGCACTGGTACACCACCGTCGTGGGAAGCAACTGCCGCGAAATCATCGACAACGTCGTGGACATGGCGCACTTCTTCTACATCCACGGCTCGTTGCCCACCTACTTCAAAAACATCTTCGAGGGACATGTCGCGACGCAGTACATGAATGGCTCGGGGCGCCCGGACATGGGCGGCGAGGGCGCGCAGATGCTCGGCACCACCTCGGTGGCGTCTTATTACGGGCCGTCCTTCATGATTGACGACCTGATCTATCACTACGAAAGCGGCGACCAGCAAACCATTCTCATCAACTGCCACTATCCAGTCGACGCGAATTCCTTTGTGCTGCAATACGGCATCATCGTCAAGAAGTCGGCCTCGCTGCCCGCGGATCAGGCCATGGAAACCGCGATCAAACTCGGTGACTATGTCAAGCTGGGTTTCGAGCAGGACGTGGAGATCTGGCGGCACAAGGCGCGCATCGACAATCCGTTGCTCGTCGAGGAGGACGGTCCGGTCTACCAGCTGCGGCGCTGGTACCAACAGTTCTACGTCGACGCGGTCGACGTGCAGCCAGACATGGTGGACCGCTTCGAGTTTGAGTTGGACACCACCCGGCCCTACGAAGCGTGGATGAAAGAGGTCGAGCAGAACATGGCCGCTAAGGCGGGCTCGGTGTCATGACGCTGCCGGTGCGGGCCGAGCCGGTGCGGGCCGACAACCGCCTCGACGAGATGCCGATGGTGCCCGTCGCCTGCCGCAATTGCGGTGCTCAGGTGTTGGCGCGCAAGAGCAGCTGGGACCAGACGAGTGTGCAGTGGAACGCCGACGCGTCTGCGCGCTGCGCCGAACGCCTTCAGGCTGAGCGCATTGCGGGCCACGGGCTGTTTTTGGTGTGTTCGGCGTTGCGGGATTCGATCGAGAGTGCCGTTGCGAGTGGAGAGCTGACAATCGTCGACGCATCATGAGCGGGCGCGTTGCGGTGGTGACCGGTGCGAGTCGCGGGGCCGGGCGTGGTATCGCGGCCGCTCTGAGCGCACGGGGCTGGCGGGTGTATGCGACGGGACGCACCGTGGTGGACGGCCCGCCGGGTGGGGTCGCCGTGCGGGTCGACCACCGTGAGGACGACGCCGTGGCCGCGCTGTTCGAGCGCGTGCGGTCCGATGAAGGCCGGCTGGATCTGCTGGTCAACAACGCCGCTGCCATCTCCGACGAGGTTGTCGGCCCAAAGCCGTTCTGGGAGAAGTCGCTTGAGCTGGCCGACGTGCTGGATGTGGGGCTGCGGTCGTCCTACGTCGCGGCCTGGTACGCCGCGCCGTTGCTGGTGGCCTCCGGGCGTGGCCTGATCGCCTTCACGTCCTCCCCGGGATCGGTGTGCTACATGCACGGCCCGGCGTACGGCGCGCAGAAGGCGGGCGTCGACAAGATGGCCGCCGACATGGCCGTGGACTTTCGCGGCACCGGCGTCGCGACGGTCTCGATCTGGATGGGCATCCTGTTGACCGAAAAGCTGCGCGGCGCGTTTGCGGGACAGCCTGAGGCATTGGCCAAGACCGCCGAGCATGCCGAAACCCCGGAATTCACAGGCCATTTGATCGACGCTCTTTAGCTCGATCCCAACTTGGCCGTACTGAGCGGGCAGACGTTGATCGGCGCAGAACTCGCCGAGCGTTACGGCATCACCGACGAGGAGGGCCGTCGTCCGCCGTCGCACCGGGTGGTGATGGGTTCGCCGCGCCCGCCCAGCACAGTGGTGATCAGGTAACGGTTCGTCACGCGAACGCGGCGCGGGCGTCAACCTCACGCGTGCGCGCCACCGTCGATCCGGATCTCGGTGCCGGTCAGGAATGCGCCGTCGTCGGAGGCGACCATGGCGATCACAGCAGCCACTGAGGCTGGGTCGCCCAGGATCTCGCTTTCCACACCGTGCAACAGCGGCGTCTGCTTGGCCCACAGGCCCGGGTCGTATCCGTCGGGCATATCGTCCAGGGTGCTCAACGCAAGCGCGGTGGCGACACCACCCGGTTGAATGTTGACCGCGCGCAACCCCCGCTTGGCGTATTCGAGCGCCAACGAGTGCGTGAACGACAACACCCCGCCCTTGCTGGCCGCATACGCCGCCATGTAGGGATGCGCGAATGATGCTGCGGTGGAGGTGAAGTTGACGACGACACCCCGACCGGACGCCAGCAGCGCGGGCAGGGCCTGGCGGGTCATCAGGAAGGTGCCCGTCAAATTGACCGCCAGGGTGGCGTTCCAGTCCGCCAGCGAGTGCTCGTGGGTGTGGGCGCAGCGCTGGATCGCGGCGGCGTTGACCAGCACTTCGAGGCCGCCGAGTTCGGTGACGGCGGAATCTACGGCGGCGGTGACGGCATGCTCGGAGGAGACATCCAGCACGGCGGTGGTGAGCCGCTTTCCAGTGCCGGCCTCGTCGGCGTTCGCCGAAGTGCGTGCCAACCCCTCAGCGGACACGTCGTAGCCGACAACAACTGCGCCCTCGTCGAGCAGTCGCGCGGCGGTGGCCTGTCCGATACCGGAACCGGCCCCGGTGACGATGACCCGCCGATCGGTGAAACGCTCCATTGTGTAATGCCTTTTGATCAGGTGAGTTGGAAGGCGCTGATCGGCGCCTCCGCGGGATAGGCGGCGGGTCCGCCGATGTCGTACGCGGCGTTGAGCGCCCCGATAAATGCCGGATCATGCAGCGGTTCGCCGGGGATGTCGAGCTTGATGCCGCGCGCGTTGACGTCGTCGACCATGATGTCGATCGCGCGATCGATGGTCAGATCGTCCGAACCGTCCATGTTTTTCTTCAGCTCGTCGAAGTCGCGGAAGACCTCCGCCGACCAGTGCACCAGAAACCTCAACTGGTCGGTGGGGTGCCGACCGATCACGTCGTTGCCGTTCTTCAGCAGCCAGTGGTCACGGTCGTCGGGATCGCCGGTGAACACGGTGTCGAATGCCAAGCCCGCCGGAATCTGTTGGTCCAGTGGTCCGTTGGCCTCACCGCGGTGCACCATCATCTCGTTCTGCACCACAACGCCGCGGTTGTTGATCGGCGGCAGTACCCGCTTCGGCGCTCGCAAAGGACCGTCGGGCCAGTAGGTGAACCCGCTGTCAGTGTCCAACGAGAACCAGGTGATCACCTGGGCCATCTTGATCAGGTAGTCCTGGAATAGGCCGGATTTTCCCATCACGCTGGTCAGCCACGTCGGCGCGTTTTCGTGCCGCACGCCGCGGAAGCTCGGCGAATCCAGGTGTCCCGGATCGCGATTCGCGCACGGCCCGTTGATGTTGAACAGCATCAGCTCCGGTTTGGCGTACTCGGCGTTCCAGTAACTCTTGGCCAACTGCAGGAACCGCTCGTTATAGAAGCAGTCGTGCAGTTGCGGATACAGCACCGCGCCGTAGTTTGCCAGGTAGCCCCGAAAAGTCGGCGTCAGGAACAGGTCCAGCGTGGGTGTAAAACCCTCGGGGAACACACCACTCATGGTCGCGATCAGCTCGTCGGCCGAAGCGAAGTGTTGGGCGATGATCAGCCTCCACGGGCCCTGCGTGCGCACCACGTCCAGCAGCCGCTCGCGTTGGTCGGCGGTGTAGACGTCGTCGATCTCGCGCGGCGGCGCGGCCGGCCGCAACACGTTGGAAAGCTCCATCCGGCGTTCCTCGGTGAACATCATTCGTCTCCTGCGGTGTTTCGGTGAGCGAATTTGGCGCGCAACAATGCCCCGATCTCGGCGATAGCCAGCCGACCACGCGCGGTCGCGTCGGACCGCATCAGAAACCCGTGGTACATGCCGGGGTAGCGGGCGCTGATGGTCTGCACGCCGGCGTCGCGCAACCGCTCGGCGTAGCGCTCACCCCAGTCGCGGATCGGGTCACAGCCCGCGGTCACCACGATCGCCGGCGGAAGTCCGGACAGCTCGGGGGCGTACGCGGGAACCAGGTACGGGTCGCTGGGCGGGCCCGCGTCGCCGTCGGCCAGCGTATGCAGGTAGTCGATGTCGTCGCGGGTCAGCAACGGCGCGTGGGACAGCAAAGCGATTGACGGAGCAGACATGTTGCGATCCAAGCCGGGATACAGCAGCACCTGCGCGCACAACAATGGGCCGCCGCGGTCGCGGGCGGCCAGCGCGACGGCCGCGGCCAACGAGCCGCCGGCGCTGTCGCCGACCACCGCGAGTCGGCGGGGGTCGACGTCCAGCGTGCTCGCATTCGTCGACACCCACTCCGTCGCGGCGTAGGCGTCGTCGAACTGTGCCGGCGGTGCCGCCTCGGGGGCCAACCGATAGTCGACGGCCACGACGGTGGCTGCCGAGGCTGACGCCAGCTCGCGGGCCAGCGGTTCGAACGAGTGGTTGGAGCCCATGACGAGTCCGCCGCCGTGGAAATAAACCAGCACGGGCCCATTGGAATCGCTTGTCGGACGGTAGATCCGCGTCGGCACCGGCCCGGACACGGCGGTAACGCTGACCATCTCGGGCATGTCGTCGGGTAGGGGAGCGGACTCGATCGCGGCGCGCACCGCCGCGAGGCCGCGCTGCCGCATCGGCGGGATGTCGCCGAACGACGCGATCCGCGCGGCGGCGTCGGAGTCAAGAGTCATTTCAGCGACGGGGCCCGTTGCGCGGCAAGCACATTGGCCCGTTCAGTCATAGCCGCAGCGACCGACGGTTGGGTGAGTAGGTAGAACCGTCCCTCGTCGGCCTGTTCAAACAGCGTCTCGGCGGCCGCCAATGGATCCATTGCCGATGCTTTCACGTTCAGCATGGCGCTGCGTTGGCTCTCGGCGGCGGCGGCATCGCTGGCGCCGGCGTCGACCCCGCCCGCCGATTCGAAGATGTTGGATATCACCGCGCCGGGCAGCACGGCCTGCACGTGAATGTGGTGGTCGTGTCCGGCCAATTGGACTTCCAGTCGCAGGCATTCGGTCAGGGCGAGCACGGCGTGCTTGCTCATGATGTAAGGCGCCTGCAACGGGATCGCCACGACCCCGCCGACCGACGACAGGTTCCACACCCACGCGGGCGCATCGGTGGACATCATCTTCGGCAGAAACGCCCGCACACCATGGAAGACGCCGCTGATGTTGATGTCGACGACTCGGCGCCAGTTGGCCACCGGCGTGTCCCATAGGTAGCCGAATTGCTCTACTCCGGCGTTGTTGACCAGCAGCCGCACCGAACCGACGTCGCGGTAGGTCTTTTCCGCGAGCTGCGCCATGGCGTCGGGATCGCGCACGTCGCACACCACGTCCACCGCTGCGGGGAGTTCATCGCGCAACGCCGCGATTGCGTCGGCGTCGATGTCGGCGAGAACCACCGTCATACCGAGCAGACTGGCGTGCCGTGCCAATCCGGCGCCGATTCCGGCGCCGGCGCCGGTGATGACGGCGACGCCGCCGGAGAACCTTTCGCGGGCGTTCACGAACCGGTGGCCTGCAATTCCGACAGCAAGACCGAATCGGTGGTGTCGAGAACGACCTCCATCTCGGTGAGCTCGAATCCTTTGACACCGCCGCGGCGCACGCCGACCTCGACCACGCCGCTGGAAACCGCGAAGGGTACGAAGTTGGCGACCTGGTTGACGAAGATGTAGAACCGGGCGCGGGTGATCCCACCGTCGTGGCCTGTGCGGTGCACATTGGTGGCATGATGACGCAACGGGTACGGGCTCTGTTTGCGATGCTCCGAAAGCCACTCGATGACCGCGTGGCGGCCACGCAGCTCGGGTGACATCAGTTCCTCGAATGGGCTTGCGCCACTGTCACTTCGGCTCACATAGTGCACGTCCTCGGCGTAGCGCGCGGACAGCTCGTCGTAGTGCGCCTCGTCGTAGTGATACCAGAAGCCGGCGATGAACTCCTGCAGTTCGGACAGCGTGATGTCGTCGTTCATGACAGCGAGTCAACTCCTGTGTTGCGCCGCTCACACCGCCGATGTCCGTTCAGTGGAACACCGGCTATCCGGGGGAGGTGATCAGGCCCCACAGGCCCGTGGCGCCCGCTCGTAACGCCGCGCCGGTGGCCTGATCATCCCAGTATCCGACCGAGCCAAACTCCGAACGCCAGGCAAACGCGGCCCGGGTGAATTCGTGGAGCGAATGCTCTCGCGTGGTGCCGATGGCGCCGTGCACCTGGTGCGCGTTGCGCACCACGATCGAGGCGGCGTGGCCGGTGCACGAACGCGCCACGGCCACAAGGAAATCAAGGTTGCGCGCCGACCATTGGCTGGTAACGGCCATGGTCAGGGCGGCTTCGGTCGCGGCGCGAGCCAGCGCGGCCTCGGCGGCAACGTCGGATATCAGGTTCTGCACGGCCTGAAACTTGTTGAGCGCCCGACCGAACTGAATGCGTGATGTCGCATGCTCGATGCAAAGCTGCAGGATCCGGTCCAGCGCGGCACACACCTGGATGGAGCGCACGAGCGCCGACTTCAGCCTCAGCTGGGCAACCAGGGCCGCGGCCATGGGCGCGCCCTGGAGGTCCACGCCGATTACCTGGTCGCGCGGTTCGCCGATCATGTTGGCGCCGGCGGTGATCCGCAGCGTGCCGGGATCGACGTCAGCGACGCGGTATGCGTCGCCCGACGGCCACGCCACGACGATCCGGTCGGCGCGGGACGCCCACGGCACCGCCACGGCCGTCCCCTGATCGTCGAGCACACACACCGTACGCACCGCCCGGTCGGCGGCCATACCGTTCGCGTCCAGCAGCCAGCAGGCCAATAAGTCGTGTTCCGCCAACGGAATTCGCGCGGCATGCCGGACGGCGGCGGCGAGCAGTTCGGCCGCCTCGAACCAACCGGCCCCACTCCCGCCGTGCTCCTCGGCACCGGTCAGCCGGACCAGTCCGAGTTCGTCGAGGCGTTGCCAAAGGTCCGGGTTTTGCGCATGTTCGGCGAAGACGGCGTCCATCATGTCGATCAACGCCGGGTCGGTGTGGGTGGGAGAGGCTGTCATCGCATCCCCAATCCGCGCGCGATCACGCCGCGCAGCACCTCGTTGGTGCCGCCGCGCAGGGTGAATCCCGGGCGCTGGTCGAGCGCGGCAGACGCCAGGCCCGTCAGCTCCGGATCCGCCGAGCCCGCCAGGTCGGCGAATTCGGCGATGTCACCCTCGGTGGTGGTGCCGAGCACTTTGACCACCGCCGCGGGTACCCCGACATCCAGGGCGGGGTCGTTGCGCTCCAACGCGCCGGCCACAGCGGTTGACATCTGGTGCAGACCGGCGATGCGCGCCACCAGACGGCCCAGGCCACTATCACGCGAAATGCGTTCCGCGGCCATGCTTTCGGCGAGCGCAGCGAGCAGTGTAAAGGTGGACAGGAACCGTTCAGGTCCGCTGCGCTCGAAGCTCAACTCGGACGTCACCTGCTTCCAACCCTCACCGATTTCCCCGAACACCATGTCGTCGGGCACAACGACCCCGTCGAGGATCACCTCGTTGAAGTGGTGCGCGCCGTTCATCGAGATGATCGGACGGATGTCGACGCCAGGCTCGCGCAAGTCGACGATGAACTGGCTGAGCCCGGCATGGCGATGCTCGGCGTCCACCGGGGCGGTGCGGGCAAGCACGATGAACGCGTGCGCGAGGTGGGCGCCCGACGTCCAGACCTTGGTGCCGGATAGCGACCAACCACCATCGACGCGCTCGGCCCGGGTCCGCACGCTGGCCAGGTCGGAGCCGGAGTCCGGCTCGCTCATGCCGATGGCGAAAAAGCACTGCCCGCGCGCAATCCACGGCAGGAAGCGCGTCTTCTGCGTTTCCGTGCCGTACTTCAGCAGTGACGGCACGATCTGGCGGTCGGCGATCCAATGCGCCGCGACGGGCGCGCCGGCAGCCAGCAATTCCTCCGTGACCACGAACCGCTCCAGGAACGACCGGCCGCGGCCGCCATACTCGACCGGCACCGTCATACCCAGCCAACCCCGGTCGGCGAGCGCAGCGGTGAACCCTTCGTCCCACCCCGTCAGCCACGCGTCAACCGAGGGGATGAACGTGCCCGCGGCCAGCTGCTCGGCGAGGAACTCGCGGACCTCGGTTCGCAGCGCGTCGGTGATCGCCGCGTCGGTGGCGGCGGGCGGGACCAACCGGGGCAGTGCGGCCTTCACTCGGTTTTCCACTTCGCGATGCGCGCTTCATGCTCGCGGTCGCGGTGCGCAAGCGGCTGCATGGCCGCGGCCATGCCCAGAGTCGTCTCCAACGAACCGGTGCGCGATTCCCTGAGCAATCGCTTGGCCATGCGCAGCGCGTGCGGGGGGTTCTTGACGATGCGATCGGCGAGATCCTGTGCGGCCGTGAGCAGTTCGTCATGCGGTACCACCCGGCTGACCATGCCCCACGCCAAGGCGGTCTGGGCGTCGACGCGGTCGCCGGTGAACGTCATCTCGGCCGCGCGTTCGTAGCCGACGGTCTGCGGCAGGAACCACGTGCCACCATCACCGGGGATGAGGCCGAGTTGGACGAAGCTCTCCGCAAACGACGCGCGCTCGGAGGCGATCCGGATGTCACACATCATTGCTATGTCGCAGCCCGCGCCGATGGCCGGCCCGTTGACCGCGGCGATCAGCGGGACTTCGAGACGGTAAAGCGCGCGCGGGATCCGCTGGATGCCATCGGTGTAGGCGTGTCGCTGGTCAATCGGGTCCAGGCCGAACATCCCCCTGCGGTCCGCCATCTCTTTGACATTGCCGCCGGCCGAGAAGATTTTTCCCTCCCCGGTGAGAATCACCGCGCGGACGGCGGTATCGGCGTTGGCGGCATCGACTGCGACCTCGAACGCGGTGATGACGCCTTTTCCGGTGATCGCGTTGCCGACCTGGGGCAGGTTGATCGTCCAGACCTGCGTTGGTCCGTTGCTGACGACATTGAGAGGCTCGGTCATGACGGTCACTGTAAGGACTAGGTCCCCAAGCGTTCCCGCAGGTCTCGTTTGAGCACTTTGCCGCTGGGGTTTTAGGAAGTGCCTCGGCATGCCGGCGGCCGAATCGCGTCCCGCTCAGTAGACAGAGGAGGCGTCGAACCGCGCGACCGCCTCGATACTGACGTGCATGGCCACGGTGAACCCCGACGAACTGCGGGCGAACCTGCGTCGGGCCGATCCCGGCGTTCTGGTCGCCGTGCTGGCTCAGCTCACCGGCGACCCTTCGGTGATCGACAAGTACGGACCCATGATTTCGCACGTCCCCGATCCGCCCGAGCGGGCCGGCGTGACGGATCCCGACACCGCGTCAGAGCTGGTCGACGCGGTGGTGAGGGCGCTGGGCGCGGACCGTCCGGCGAGTAACCTACCCGCCGACGACCCCGAACTTTTCCGGCGCCTGCTGCCGCTGGCGCTCGGCTGCGAGGTCGACGACGAGTTTGTTCCACTGCTGCTCGAGCAGGGCGGGTTTCAGCCGTCCCAGCCGACGCTGCCGCGCACGGTCCCGATCCCCGAGTCGACGAACGTCGCCATCATCGGGGCGGGCATCGCCGGCATCATCGCCGCCCTCGCCGCGGCCGACGCCGGAGTGGGCTACCGGATCTTCGAACGCAACGACGAGGTCGGCGGCACCTGGTTGACCACCACCTACCCGGGCATCGGCGTGGACACCCCATCGGCGTACTACTCGTTGTCGCGCGAGGTCAATCCGGAGTGGACGAGCTACTACCCGCAGGGCGCGGAGTATCAGGCTTACCTGGTGGCGCTGGCGGACAAGCACGGCCTGCGCAAGCACATCCGATTCCGCACCGAGGTCGAGGCTCTGTGGTGGGACGAGGACCGTGACCAGTGGCAGATCCATTCGATTGACCGTGCCGGAAACCGTGAGGTCAGCTATGCACGTGTGGCGATCACGTCCGCCGGCTACCTGAACCGCCCGCGCTGGCCGGTGCTACCGGGCCGGGAAACGTTCGCCGGCAACAGCATTCACTCGGCGCTGTGGGACGCATCGCTGGACCTCGCCGGCAAGCGGGTGGCGATCATCGGCGCGGGCTGCACCGCGGTGCAGATCGTCGATGCCTGCGTCGACACCGTCGCGCACCTGACTGTGTTCCAGCGGCAGCCGCACTGGGTAGCGCCGCGCAAGCGGCTCACCGATGACGTCCCCGAATTCCGCCGCTACCTGGGTCGCCACCTGCCGTACTACGCGAACTGGAACCGGCTCAAGTCATACTGGGGTACTGCGGACAACAACTATCCGATCATCCTGCAGGACCCGGAATGGGCCAAGACGCATCTGTCGATCTCGCCCGCCAACGACGTGCTGCTGCAGATGTGCCTGGACTACATCGACAGAATCTTTGGTGCGGGAACGGAATTGGCTAAGAAGGTCACCCCGGACTTCGCGCCCTACGGCAAGCGAATCATCCGTGACCCGGGTGGTTACTACGCGGCGCTGGCTCGCGAGCATGTCGACGTGGAAGCCAGTGAGCCGGCCGAGGTCAATGCGAAAGGCATTGTCACCCAAGACGGTCGCCAGGTGGACCTCGATGTGATCATCTATGCGACCGGCTACCACCTGGACTTTCTGTCCACCATTGACATCCGCGGCCGTGGCGGATGCAGGCTTGCCGACGAGTGGGGTGACAGCCCGCGCGCCTACCGCGGCGGCACCGTACCCGGATTCCCCAACCTGTTCATCAACTCCGCACCGAACTACAGCCCCGGTCACGGCGCCGGCGCCAACTTCTCGATGGAAGTGCTGGCGCACTACATCTTCGAATGCCTTCAAATGATGGCGTTGCGAGGCGCGACCACCATGGAAGTGACGCGAGCGGCCTACGAGGAATACGTGGCCGAAATCGACGAGGCGATGACCGGCACCGTGTGGTGCCACACACCCAACGCGCACACGTACTACCGATCGGGGTCGGGCCGGGTGGTGGTGGCCACGCCGTACCGCCTGGTCGACCTCTGGCGTCAGCACCGGGCACCCATCGAAGAGCACTTTGAGCTCCGATGACCGGATTACTCTGCGGCAGAACAGCTTTAGTGACCGGCAGCAGCCGGGGGATCGGTCGCGCGATCGCGCAACGATTGGCCGCGGAGGGCGCTACCGTGGCGGTGACGGCGCGGTCCTGGGCACCGTCGGCATCGGTGCGGGCCCGAGGTGCCGCCGAGTTGCCGGGCACCATCGACGAGACCATCGCCCTGATCGAGGACGCCGGGGGATCGGCGTTCGGGGTGGTCGCGGACCTCGAAGACGCTCAGCAGCGCGACGGCCTGCTCGACGCGGTGCTCGACCGCACCGGCCGCGTCGACATCCTGGTCAACAACGCCGGTTTTGCCGACTATTCGGTGGTCGAGGACATGTCGGTGGAGACCTTCGACCGCACGGTGGAGCACTATCTGCGGGTACCCTTCGCACTGACCAAATCGGCTGTGCCGCAGATGCGCAAGCAAGGGGCGGGCTGGATCGTCAATATCGGCTCGGTGACGGGACTGGCCCCGGTGCGCCCGTTCCGCGAGTACAACAAGACCTCGGGCGATGTCGTCTACGCGTCGTGCAAGGCCGCCCTGCACCGTTTCAGCCAGGGTGTGGCCGCCGAACTGCTCGAAGCCAACATCGCGGTCAACTGCGTCGGTCCGTCGACCGCCGTGCGTACTCCCGGTGCCGCGCAACTGATTCCGGACACCTTCCCGACCGAGCCGGTGGAGTATCTGGCCGAGACGGTGCTGGCGATGTGTCACCTGCCCGCGGCCGAGCGCACCGGACTGGTGGCGTTCAGCCTGCACTATCCATGGTCGCAGCGCCTGGCCGTGCATTCGCTCGACGGACTCTCGGTACTACCGCCACTAGAGCCGCCCCCGACCGCCAACCCCAACATCCTGTCCGCGGGCGTTTAGATTACGAGACCTTGCAGATGGGTCCCGCAGTTCAGCTGCTGAAGACGTCCAGGGATCCGACGTAGGCTCGGTTGAACTTGATCCGCTCGGTCAGGCACCAGGTTCCGTCGGCCCGCCGCCGCCAGGTGTCCTTGTAGTCGCCGAGCGTGTAAAAGCGCGCGGGGGATCCGGCGTCGGAGCTGAGATGAACGTCGCGTACGTAGGCTCGGCTGACCGCGGCGTCCCCGGTGACCTCGACGACGACATTGCCCAGCAAGTGTTGGGTGGGACCGCAACTGTCGAGAAACCCCCGAATCGTGTCGATGATCGCGGCGCTTCCATGGAGGCGCCCGGTTCCGAAGTCGCCCTGCGCATCCTCGGCGAGGATGTCGGCCATTGACGGCCAGTCGCGGTCGTCCATCGCACGGCCGAACAGGTTCAATGCGCGTTCAATAGCACGTTCATCACACAGAATTTGTAGTTGATCAGCAGTCATGCGCGGTCCTTTCGTATTGTGACCGATCCCAAGTCGTGCCGTGATCCACGCTGTTCGGCATGTTCAAGCGACAAAAGCTGTGGCACACCCGATCTCGGACGATCACCTCGGGGCATTCCGGATCGAACCAGCGATCCACCACCGCCCAATGGATCGGGTGCATGAGGTATGGACCCATTAGTCCGGCAACGTCGGTGAACTCCTGCTCGAACACGTGCGTCCACTGCGATGTCCCGATGGCCTCGTCGACGCGGCTCAACTGCCAGCTCGTGATGCTCGATACGTAACGCGGCATCGAGGCCAGCTCACCCTCAAAGCATGCCACCGTCTCGGCGTCGGTATCGGGCTGTACCCGCAACAAGAGCGTGCGGTACACCGTTCCGGCGCCGCTGCGGGTCGGGCTGCCCGGATACGCGACGCCGTTGACGCGGGTGATCGCGGCGTCATCCAGAACGGCAGCGAAATCGTCAGCGGCCCAAAGCCATTGACTCTTCGAGTCGAACCTCAGGTGGACCAGAATGTTGCCGCCGTTGCGCGACCCGGCCAGCGTCGGTTCCACGAGCCGGTGGGATGCCGGCGTGATATCGGCCGCGGCACGAAGCGACGCCAGCACCCGGTGGGGGTCTTCGTCGGTCACGTCGAGCAACCGGGTGACGCTATACATCGCAGAGGCCGTCGACGTCCTGGGCGGCCGCGGCGAACGAACGAGACCGCCGCTGCACCAATTCACCCATCCGCGACCACCATTCGCCCAGAGTCGGATCGGGCCGGCCCTTCCATATCATCTCCCACCACGCCTGTACACCGGGCAAGGTCCAGGTGATGGTGACGGTGTTGGATTGGTCGTCAAACCAGATCGGGGGACTGACGAGGATGTCGCGCAGTCGCATGCCTCGTTCGCGGGCGCCCGCAGCGTATTCGGCAAGGTAGGAGTCGACGAACCGACGCGCACAACCCGGTCGGGTTACCACGCGGTCGATCACGAACACCTCGCCGTCAGCCATGCCTCGACCGTATGGCCCGCGGTGGTTCGCGGCGCGCGCTCCTCCCGACCATCGGGAGACAGCAGTGTAGGGCCGCAGCCGTTGGACGCCATGCGGTGCAGCTTTTCATGCGCTGGCAACGGGACTGCTGGCTCGGGCGGACCGGGCCGCGGTGATGGCGGGAGCGATCCACTGTCGCAGCAGGCGACGCAATTCTTCACCGGGGGCGGGTAGGGGCGCCAGGATGAACGACTGCAGGGTCCGCAGGGTCATTTCGATGATGTCCTCGATGGCTTGCGCGTCGAAGTTGGTCCAGTCGATGTCGAGGCGGTCAATGATCGAGTGCCCGAAGAAACGGGCGGTATCGCTGGTGACGGTGACGGCGGCATTGGCGCGCTGTGAGCGCAGCAGCAGACCTATGTAGGGGTCGCCAGGCAGCCGCTCGAGCGTTGTGGCGATGCCTTCGACCACGGCTTCTCCGGGATCGGTGATGTCGGCGAGCGCCTCGGCGAGCTGGTCAAGAAATTCGCTGGCCCCGTCGGCGGCGGTGGCGGCCAGAAGCTCGTCGGTGCTGGGGAAGTACCGGTAAATGGTTTGGCGGGTGACGCCCAGGGTGCGTGCGACGTCGGCAATGCTGGTCTGTTCGCCACGTTCATCGATGGTGCGCCGGGTCGCCGTGAGGATGCGGGCGACGGCTTCTTCGTCGCTGGCCGGCACATTGCCCGCCCAGCCTCGGGTGCGCATCAACGGTCCTCAGCGGTGAGCGGATGCCGGCTCATATCCGCAAACGGTAATCGATCGGGCAGCGGTTTCGTCATACAGTCGATCGGATGTGTATGATCGACAGCTGAAATCGCGCCGGCCAAAGGAGACCGTTGATGGAGACTGCCGCATGTCCGTTCGGCCCGGCTTTCGACTTCACTAGTCCCGACCTGCTTGAGCACGGCATGCCGGTGCGCGAGTTCGCCGAGTTGCGCAAGACGGCGCCGGTGTGGTGGAACGCACAGCCGATCGGCACGGCGGGGTTCCGCGACGGCGGATTTTGGGTGATCAGCAAACATGAACACATCAAGGCGATCTCCCTTGATAACGACACCTGGTCGGCGAACCGCAACGGAGTGGTCATTCGCTTCCACGACGAGATGACATCCGAGCAGATCGAGCTGACCAAGGCATTGCTGATCAACCACGATCCGCCGGCGCACACTCGCTTGCGCAAGCTGGTGTCGCGGTTGTTCACTCCGCGTGCGGTCGCGGGCATGGAAGCCAAACTTGACGAGGCGGCCCGGGGCATCGTGCGGGGCGCCGCCGAGAAGGAGACGGGGGATTTTGTCCAGGATGTCGCCGTGGCCCTTCCCCTGCTGGCGATCGCGGACTTGATCGGTGTTCCCGAGGCCGACCGCACTCAGCTTTTCCACTGGACAAATTCGATCATGAACCTCGACGATCCCGATTATCCCGAGGATCCCGCGGCGGCCAACGCTGAGATCTTGAGTTACGCCTACAAAATGGCCGAGGAGCGGCGGCAATGTCCAGCCGACGACATCGTGACTCGGCTGGTGCACGCGGACATCGACGGCGAGGCGCTGGACGAGACGGAGTTCGGGTTCTTCGTCATCCTGCTGGCCGTGGCCGGGAACGAAACCACCCGCAACGCGATGACACACGGCATGAATGCGTTTTTGGATAACCCAGACCAGTGGGAGCTGTTCAAGCGCGAGCGCCCGGCCACCGCGGCCGATGAGATCGTGCGATGGGCCACCCCCGTGCACTGCTTTCAGCGCACCGCGCTGCAGGACACCCAAGTGGGGGGAGTGCCGATCAACGCGGGTCAGCGAGTGGGACTGTTCTACAGCTCAGCCAACTATGACGAGGACGTGTTCGACGACCCATTCACGTTCAACATTCTGCGTGAGCCCAACCCCCACCTGGGCTTCGGCGGCAACGGGGCGCACTACTGCATCGGCGCCAACCTGGCGCGGATGGAAATCAACTTGATGTTCAACGCGATCGCCGACATCATCCCCGATATCGAGAAAATCGGCCCACCCCAGCGCCTACGACACGGATGGATCAACGGCGTCAAACGCCTTCCTGTGCGGTATGCCGCACGGCCTAGTTTGTCCAGCCATCAATGAATCAGGCCGCTTGCCGACACTCGAGGGCTCATGCCGACACCGCAGCGAGCCAGGGAGGCGCGAGGACACGTTCGGATACCCGCGAAGGAGCGACATGACTGGATTCGACCTGTCTTCGGTCTTTTCCACGGTGGCCGCCGCCATCCCCGATCAGACGCTGCTGGTGTGGCGCGACCGGCCCTACAGCTATTGCGAAATCGACGCCCGCGCCCACGGAGTTGCTCGCTACCTGGCTGCCCGCGGGTTGGGGTGTCACACGGAACGCGCGCAGTTGCAGGGTCATCAGTCCGGCCAAGATCACGTCGGTATCTATCTACGCAACGGTAACCAGTACCTGGAAGCGATGATCGCCGGATTCCGCGCGCGGGTCGCGCCGTTTAACGTCAGTTACCGCTACGTCGAGGACGAACTCTGCTACCTGCTGGACGATGCTGATGCCCACGCCCTGGTCTACGCTGCGGAGTTTGCGCCGACGGTCGAGGCCATCCGGGAGCGGCTGCCACTGCTACAGGTGCTGGTCCAGGTCGCTGACCACAGCGGCAACGCGCTGTTGCCCGGGGCCGTGGACTACGAATCGATCACTACTACCGTCGCGCCGACGGCCGGGATGCCCACCCCTAGTCCCGAGGACCTCTACATCCTCTACACCGGCGGTACCACCGGCATGCCCAAAGGGGTGTTGTGGCGCCAACACGACATCTTCGTGTCGTCGATGGGAGGACGGCCGTTCGGAAGCCTCACAGCGCTGGCTTCGTACGCCGAGCTGGCCGCGCAGGCCAGCCAGTCACCCGGCGCGCTGTCGGTGCTCATGCTTCCCCCACTGATGCACGGCGCAGCCCAGTGGGCGGCGTTTCATGTCATAACGATGGGGGGTCGCCTTGTGATACCCGATGACGTCGAGCGGCTGCAGCCAGCCCAAGTGCTGCGGCTGGCCGAGCGCGAAAGAGTACTCAGCATTCCAATCGTTGGTGACGCGATCGCCCGGCCGTTACTCGACGAAATCGAAACCGGGGCATACGACTTGTCCGGGCTGGTGACCATCAGCAACGGCGGCGCGCCGCTCTCGCCGACGGTGCGCGAGCGCATTCGAGCCGCGCTGCCCAACGTTATGATCCTCGATGCGGTCGGCGCGTCGGAGTCGGGAATACAGATGAACACCGTGGCCACCAAAGACTGCGAACCCGCGGTATTCACACCAGGCTCCGACACCGCCGTGGTTGCCACGGATTTCACCCACGTCTTGCAGCCGGGTGAAGGTCAGGGCTGGCTGGCCCGCCGCGAATTCATCCCGCTGGGATATCTCGGTGATGAAGACAAGACGGCCCGCACTTTCCCCACCATTGAGGGCGCACGCTGGTCGGTGCCCGGCGACGAAGCCGAATACCTGCCCGACGGACGCATCCGGCTGCTGGGCCGAAACTCACTGACGATCAATTCCGGTGGTGAAAAGATCTTCGTCGAAGAAGTCGAGCGCGCGATCGCCGCCCATCCTGCCGTCTATGACGTCGTCGTGGTCGGGCGGCCATCGCAGCGGTGGGGCAGCGAAGTCACCGCCATCGTGCAACTGGCCGCAGATGCCTCGGTCAGCGACGAAGAGATCCTGCGGACCTGCCGACAGCGCATCGCCGGCTACAAGGTTCCCAAAACCATCATCCGAACACCGAAAATCATGCGTTCGCCCTCCGGCAAAGCCGACTACCGCTGGGCCCACGACATTGCGACGACGCTGGCACCGGCTTGACGATCGACGCTCGGACTGTTGCCTCAGCTTTTGGCCGCGGCGAGCATGTCGTCGCGACTCGTAAATTTCAACCTGGGCCGACTGGACTGGCGGCCGCGTTGTTGTTCGGCGTCATCAATCGCGCGCCAGTGGGCCCAGGACAGGGGAGCCGCCTGGCGCCCGAGCAGCACACGGTCGAGCTCCTCGTTGGTCCGGCTGTCCCGGTCGAGGGTGCCGGCGTCGAAGTCGCTGAGGAGTTGGGCCACCGTCTCGGCTGCGCAGGTTCGGTTTGAACCGATGACTCCTCGCGGTCCGCGCTTGATCCATCCTGTGACATATACCCCCGGCACTATCGCCCCGCCGTCGACGACGCGGCCGTTGTCGTTGGGGATGATCCCGTGCTGGGCGTCATAGGGCACTCCGGGTAGTGCCGGCGATTGGTAACCGATGGCGGCGATGATCAGTGACGCCGCGATCTCCTCGGGCTCGCCGGTATCGGTGCTGTCGGTGGCGCGTACGCGCAGGCCTGTCGCGCGGTCGGATCCGATCACCTCGGCGGGTGTGCGGTTGAAGACGAACGTGATGCGTTTGCGGGCCGATGATGTTGGGCGGCTGCCGTATTCGCATGCGAGGGCGATCTTTTGGATCGTGTCGATGTCTTCAGCGCCGTGGCTGGGCGAGGGTGGGGGATCGATGACGATATCGACGTCGGGCAGGTGGCCCAATGCGTGGAATTCCCCGACGGAGAATGCGGCGTCGCGCAGGCCGCGGCGACCCACGATGACGACCTCGTCGATGCTGCTTGAGTTCAGTACCTCTAAAGCGTGATCGGCGATATCGGTGGTCGCCAGCTGGTCGTGGTCCATCAAGAGCACGCGCGCGATATCGAGGGCGACGTTGCCGTTGCCCACGATGATTGCGCGTTTTCCTGACATGTCGATTCGGTGGTTGACGTGGTCGGGGTGGCCGTTGTACCAGCCCACGACGTCGGCGGCGGTGTGGACGCCGGGCAGCTGTTCACCGCGTATGCCCAGTTGGCGTCCCACCGAGGAGCCGACGGCGTAGATCACGGCGTGGTGGTGGGCCATCAGTTCGTCGTGGCTGATCGTCGTTCCCATTTCGGTGTTGAGGTAGCAGCGCATCCGCTCGCTGGCCAAAGTATGTTCGAAAATGCGCACGATGGCCTTGGTGTGCTGGTGGTCCGGGGCCACGCCGGCCCGAATGAGCCCGAATGGGGTGGGCAGGCGCTCAAAGAGGTTGACTTCCACGCCGTCGACGGCGATCAGGTCCGCGGCGGTGTAACACGCAGCCGGACCGGCGCCCACAATGGCCACCCTTAACGCCCCTGCGGCAACTGGCGGATGCTGGCTGACTGCCTGGGCGGCTGCTTGTTCAAGCGGATGCGCCTGGAAGTATGCGGCGTTGATTTCTTGGAATCGGGCCTGCTCGGGGGGCAGGTCATCATCGTAGAAAATGGCGTCGACGGGGCACTCCTCCATGCAAGCGCCGCAGTCGATGCAGGTTTCGGGATCGATGTAGAGCATCTCGGTGGCGCGTTGCCCCGCTTCATTTACGGGCCGGATGCAGTCAACTGGGCAGACAGGGACGCAGCTGGCGTCCTTGCAGCAGTTCTGCGTAATGACGTAGGCCATGTGCGGCTCCCTCTCCGATTGCCTCCCTGCTACCATAGCTGGACAGTTGTCCAGTGACAAAATCCCAGCACATGCATAAGATTGACCTCTGATTCAGCTCGCCGCGCTGTCATAGCTGGACAGAAGTCCAACAATAGCCGGGACGGGCTGGCTTGGGCCGATCGCAGGTCAGCCCTCGCCACGGGCGCCTTTGCGGTGCAAAGATGCCCGGAGTCGTCGGGCGGACCGAGAGGATTGCGCATGACTGAGTTCGGCAGCTGGATGCGCGGGCTGGCGCGCGGCGCGGGAGGTTGGGTCGCGTCAATGCGCGAGTACGCCGGTGCGCAGCCAGCCCGGGTGCCGGTGACACGGGAGACGCACCGGGTGATCGTCGTCGGCTCGGGTTTTGGCGGCGGGATCACCGCACTGCGTCTGGCCGAGGCCGGTGTGCCGGTCACCGTGCTCGAACAAGGCGTCGAATGGAAGGTGTCTCACGATGGCGACACGTTCCCGCGCCCGGCCAGCAACCCTTTAGACAAGAGGATGCTGTGGTTCGACTCCAATCCGGAAGTGTTTGGGCGTCCCATACTCGGCGGGCCGTACCCCGGCGTACTCAGTGCCTTCTCCGGTGACAACGTGGCGTCGATCGCGGGGGTGGGCGTCGGTGGCGGGTCGTTGCTATACCAGGGCATGAGCCTGCAACCCACCAGGGAGCTCTTCGAGACACACCTGCCGTCGGGCCTCGACTACGACGAGATGGACCGGATCTACTATCCGCGGGTGGCCAGCATGTTGCGGCTGGCTACGGCGCCTGACGAGCTGATCGAAAGCCAGAACTACCGGGTGAGTCGCGTCTTTGCCGCGCGAGTCCGCCGGGCGGGTTATTCGCTCGAAAAGGTGCCCATGCCCATCGACTGGGACTGCGTCCTGGCTGAGCTGCGCGGTGAGGCGCGGCCGTCGCTCAGCAACGGCGACTGCGTCTTTGGTGTGAACAGCGCAGGCAAGCACTCGGTCGACAAGACCTACTTGGCCGCCGCCCGAGCCACGGCGCGAGTCACTCTGCACACGCTGCACAAGGTCACCGGCATCGCCCTGGAGCCGGATGGCCACTGGCGCGTCGAGGTGGACCGGCTCGACATGAAGGGTCATCGGCGGGAGACAAAGATCTTGACCGCCTCCGCGTTGGTGTTAGCCGCTGGCAGTGTCAACACCAGCCGGCTGCTGGTGCGGGCGGCAGCGCTGGGGCACATCCCCGACTTGCCCGACGGCGTGGGTGAGAACTGGGGCACCAACGGGGACCGGATCTACGTGTGGACTGACCTTGCCGACACCTTCGGAGGGGTACAGGGCGGCCCGGTCGTGTACTGCAGCAAGGATTGGGACGACCCCCACCGGGCCAACACGCTGATCCAAGCTTCCATGCCGCCCTTCGGAGGCTTGGACATCCGCTCGACCATGTTGGTCGGCTACGGCACGAGTTCCGCGCGGGGCCGGTTCAGCTACGACGGGGACGCCGACGAGGTGAAGCTGTCGTTTCCGCGCAAGGGCGACGCGGCCATCTGGGCGGACATTCACAAAAGGGCCAAACGGATCGTCGGGCGGGCCGGGATGCTCACCGACACCAATCGCATCAACAACAGCACCTGGCACCCCCTCGGAGGAGTCCCGATGGGCACCGTCTGCGACCTCGAGGGGCGGGTCGGGGGGCATCGAGGCCTCTATGTGCTCGACGGCGCGCTGATTCCGGGGACCACGGCGGCGTGCAACCCGTCGATGACCATCGCCGCCGTCGTTGAGCGGGCGCTTGAGCGCATCGTGCGCGACGACGTCGGGTCGGTAATCTGACCGCGGTTGCCCGTTGTGGTTTTACGGCCGCACAGAGCAGCGTTCGTTCAACCGTCGTTGGATGTGAACAACGCCGCCAGCTCCCGTAACGAGTCGACGCGCAGATCGGCAAGTGCCGCTTCAGATTTGAGAGCATGGACAAAGCCCCATGGACCGCGCCGAACAAATACGGTGCGCATCCCGGCTGCACGGGCAGGCAGCACATCATTATCGAGCCGATCGCCCACGTAGAGCATGTCTTCGGCAGGGACCCGCGCTTCGTCAACCAGCCGCAGGAAGAACTGAGGATCCGGTTTGGCCACTCCCCACGCCGCCGATGAGGCAATGAAGTCGGCCTCCAAACCGGTTGCGCGCAACAGGGTCTCGATACCCGCAGGCTGGTTACCTGCAATCCCGACCGCAAGCCCAGCACGACGCACGGCCGCGACGCAATCAAGGGCATCGGGGTACAGATCACGCCCAGAATCAACGGCAAACCCAGGATGCTTCACACCGATCACGTCCCAAACATCGTTGTGATCCCTGCCCAGGGCGATCAACGCGCCAACAACCCCGCATACCGTAAACGGCGTCGAGCCCGCCCGCTGCGCCAGAGCAGTCCACACCCCGGTTTCATCAACCAGCGTTTCGCCGATGTCAAACACCACACATCGGATCTGTGACATAAACTGCGGCCTCACCAACCAAGGCTTTCACATCCGCAGTTGAGCAGGTCTTAGGTCGGCCCGCCGTTGCTGATCGAAAACCACTGCGGTGGGACTGGTCCAGGCCTGAATGGACAACCTAAGAAATTGCGTGACGACACCTCTGGGGAATTACCGGACGGACGACACCGGACTGGCAATCGCGTAGCTATTCATCGTTCACCTAGCGGTGCCGTTCCTGCTCGGTTTAGGCCAAGGAGCAGACCGCAGCCCCCTTTAACGGTTATCTTTGCGACGGTATCGAGCGAAAGGCACAGATGGGATTGGCCATAAAGGATCGCCGGACAACACACGATCGAACCTGCGCGCAAGCTCTGCACTAGGACTTCAGAGGGCGTGGGGCGTGTCTTCGTTCAAGTCGTGGCTGACTCAGCCCGATCAATTCGACTGGATCAGCGGGATCTTGCGCGATCGAGGGCTACTTCGCTCGGCGCGGTGGATTCTGGCGGTCGTCACATCGGCATCGGTACTGGTCCCTGTGAGCGCGCTGATCGGGACACGCCGGGCAACCGCCGCCGTCGTACTGGTTAACGTCACCGCGGCGATTTTCATAGTCGGGGTGAGTGTTTTCTGGTTGCTGCGGTGGCCGACCAGGGTTCAATCCGAGATTTTTGGAGTTGTCGCTGCGGCATTTATCGGGGGATGGAGCCTGACCCAGTCCGTCGGCGCCCTGGCGGCGCTGGGCTGCTGCGCTATGGCTATTAACGGCGGCTATATCGCCCTTTTCCACAGTAATAAATTACTGGTCTTCAATATCATCGTGGCGCTCACTGTCGCTGCCCTGGCCGCGGTGCACCTGGCTCGTGAGACCAGCATCGGCACGGCGGTAGTGGCGTTCTGGGTGACCTGGATGCTCAACCTATCGTGTCCCCTGGTCATGCGAGGGATGTCGCGGGCCGTGGGAACATATGCTGTTCGTGCCGACGAAGACGCTCTGACAGGGCTTTTCAACCGCCGTGGGTTCATCGCCGCTCTCACCCGCCGACTCGCCGATTTGCGTGTCGAGGAAGCCCACCTGATCCTGCTCATGGTCGACCTCGACGCGTTCAAACGTGTTAACGACACCTTCGGTCACGCCGCGGGCGACCGCGCGCTGATCGCCGTCGCTGATCTGCTGCGACAGAACATGGCACCCACAGCAGTGCTGTGTCGCGCAGGAGGCGAAGAGTTCCTAATCGCCGTCGTCAGCCCATCGCCGACCGCAGCGGTGATCTCGGCGCGATTGGGTTCTGCCATTGCCGCCCTTCCCCACCGAATCACGGCAAGCATCGGCACTGCCACTGCCGCCCTGTGGCCAACGAGAACATGCGGCCTCCCCGGATTCATCGACAAGCTCATCGACATGGCAGATACAGCCATGTACGTCGCCAAACGCCGAGGCGGTAACCAGGCATACCATCTCTAACCCCGCGAGCCCAGAACCATGACGGCGGCAGGCGTCGTCGGCTGGTGCCGGCTGATCGCATCGCTGTTGTGCCACCCGGCGGGTGAGGCCAATGCGATTGCTCGTTGGATAGTTTTGCCGCGGAAGCCGATTCGTTCGACGAGAGGGCGGACCAACCCGGGTGCCTTGGCGGTCAGCGTCAGGCTCTTGGGGATGATGATCTGTTTGGCGCGCCGTTCGATGCCGCCAACGATGCCGGTGACGACGGCGTCGAGTGGGACCATCTTCCATAGTCCTTGGTTGTTGCCGCCCCATAATTCGCGACCCGCAGGATCGGCAACGACGTCATCCATCATGGGGGTGCGGAAGAAGGTGGGATGCGCGCTGCCGACGTCGACGCCGAGGTGGCGCAGCTCGAGGCGGATGCTGTCGCACATCGCCCAAACTCCGGCCTTGCTCGCGGTATAGGAGGCCTGCAGGGGCGAGTGTACGAACGCGGCCATCGAGGAAATCGCTAACAGATACCCGGCGTGGGGTTGCACATGGGGCAGTGCGGCGCGGAAGGTGCGCCAGGTGCCGGTGAGGTTGATGTCGATGACCCGTTCGAATGCATCAGGGTCCAGGGTCGCCATCGGGGCCATCGTGTCGATGCCGGCGTTGGCGATGACAATGTCAACGCGGCCAAAGTGCTTCGCTGCCTGCGCCATCGCGGCGTCCAGGCTAGCTATGTCGCGCACGTCGGCGCGAAAGCCCTTGGCGACGGTGTCACCGCCAAGCGACGCGGCCTGAGCTTCCGCGCCGGTAAGGTCGAGGTCGAGGAGGGCCAGGTTCGCACCGCGGACGCGCAGCGCTCGCGCGAGAGCCGATCCGAGCCCGCCGGTGGAGCCGGTGATGACGACGATGCGTCCGGTGACGTCATAGTGGGTCATGATTTTTTCCTTCGCTGGGCCGATCACGGGTTGATGATGGGGACGTGGTGTCGCAAAAAGTTGATCTGGTCGGCGACGACGCGCTGAAACGGTGTACCGAGGTAAATGTCGAAGTGGCCTTCGGGGTAGAGCCGCACCTCGCCGCGTGGCGCGGTGCGGGCATGTCGCAAGGTGGCGTTGGCCGGTGCGACGCTGTCGGTCTCGCAGACGCAGAACAGAATTGGGCATGACACTCGCTTTGCGTAGCGCCCCGGACTATGGAACGGGACACGCAATGCAATACGGGCTGCGACCTCGTTGCGGTGCGGCGCGTCTTCGGGAACTAGCCCTAGATAGCCAGCCACCGCATCACCCGCGTTCATCAACGCAGTCGACTTGGGTGGGCCCGCCAAAGGCACCATAACGGGAGGTCTCCCGAAGCGGGCGGCGAGAACGTCGATGACAGCTCGCACGGTCATCTTCGCCAGGTTCTTCGGATCGGTCGCCAACGCCGACGCGATACCGTCGGTGAACGGGCATTGTGAGATGACCGCAGCGATCCCGGCCTCACGGGCCGCGGCGATGATGACGTGACCTCCCCCAAAAGAAGTTCCCCACAATATGATTCGTGCACCGTCGACATCGGTGCGGCTGCGGGCGAATGCGATCGCCGCCGACCAGTCCGCCAGTTGGCGGCCGATGTCGAGGAGCTGGCGGGGGTGCCCGCCGCTGGCGCCGAAGTGGCGATAGTCGAAAACCAGGCATGCATACCCGGCCTGGGTGAACCGCTGCGCGTAGGCGTCCAAGCGCATCTCTCGGATACCGCCCAGGCCGTGGGCCATCACCACCACGGGGCGCGGCGCATTAGCCTGCGGGAGGTACAACCATGCATGGCACGTCGCATCGCCGGAGACGAACTCGACATTTAGCCGCGTGCTCGTCGGTTGCTCCTCGCGATGCGGAAGTGTCCCAACGTCTTTATGCGCCTCCGCACGGGCGCGGGTGATGGCGGCCGTTCCCGGCATCAATAACTTTGTAGACAACGGAGCATTCCTTTCGGCAAAACAGTTGCGGGTGTGCTTGACCCCGCCGCACAACGGCTGTGATGTCCACCCGCTCAAGGGCTACAGGTGATGCTCCTCGCAACGGCACTGTATGCCTATAGGCGACGGCACAAGATTTGCCGCGTGGGATGTGCATTTGCACTGCCGCCGCTTTAGAGTGAAACGCATGGCATGGCACCGACCCTCATCGCGCATCGGTGAATTGATGCAGGCCGGCGTACAGCAGATCCTCGATGCGCCCGGCGACGTGTTGGCGGACTTCCTGGCCGACATCGATGCTGCCACCCTGGCTGACCAGGACACCGCGTTGTCGGACGATCCCGCTCTGATCGCGTCGATGCGCCGCAGCAACCGCGCAAACTTTTTGTTTTGGGCACAGTCCATTCGTCGTGATCCCGGGGCTGCCGCGACGGCCAATCCCGGGCCCGAGCCCAAGATCATCGCTCGTGACCTCGTTCGGCGCGGACTCGACGACAGCGTGCTGCAAGCCTGGCGAGCGGGCCAGAACATGGCATGGCGCCGCTGGATGACCGTCGCGTTCGGCTTGACCGACGACCCGCGCGAGCTCGCTGAACTCCTCGACTACAGCGCTCGGTCAATCTTTGGATACGTCGACGCCACCACGGCCCTGATTTCCGCCCAGATGCGTAGCGAGCGCGAACAACTCACCCGCGGCACCCAAGCCGAACGACTCCAGACCGTCACCCTCATCATCAACGGCGCGCCCATCCGTCGCGCATTGGCCGAAACCCGCCTGAGCTATCGGCTGGACCGGTCACACCTGGCGGCAATCGTGTGGAGTAACCAACCCGAACCCGACGCGGCTGTGTTGGATGAAATTGTCGAGGCGTTGGCAGCCGCCCTGGGGGAAACACGACCTTTGGCCGTCACTGCCAGCGTCGGCGCGCTATGGGTATGGCTACCAAGCGGCCACGATCCTGATCTTCAGCCCATCGGCAATATCCTGGGCCGCCACCCCGACGTGTTCGTGGCGCTCGGTTCTCCCGCTCTCGGCGTCGATGGGTTTCGCCGCAGCCATCTAGAGGCGCTGGCCACCCAAAGGCTCCTGATGCGCGCACAGCACATCCAGCTTGCCCGCTGGGAATCTATCGAACTGGTCGCTTTGGTAAGCCAGGACGAGCCGCGTGCCCGCGAGTTCGTTCAGCGCACCCTCGGCCCGCTCGCCAGCGCCGATCCCGAACTGCGCGACACCGTACGGATTTACCTGCGTGAGCAGTCCAATGCCCCCCGCACCGCCACCCAGCTATTCACCCACCGCAACACGGTCTTGTCCCGCATTGCGCGAGCCGAACGGTTATTGCCAAAACCACTGAGCCAGAACAACATCGAGGTCGCTCTCGCGCTCGAACTAGCCAACTGGCTCACCTGAAGGGAGACGGTCCGCCACAACGGTGAGTGTCAGTGACAAGTGAGAACTGATTGCAAAATCCTCGCAGCGGGTGCCGCAGATTGGCCCCGCGGCATCGCAATGGCAAACTGATGTCGCCGATGACCCGGAGGCTTGGAGAGTGATGGTCGAGACTCGTCCCAGGTTCGGTCTTCTGGGGCCGTTGCTGATGACGGTGTCGGATGTGCCCGTGCCGTTGGGCACACCGAAGCAGCGGGCGCTGTTGGCCATGCTGCTGATCAACCGCAATCGTGCGGTCGGCACAGAATCGTTGATCGACGCCACCTGGGATCAGTCGCCCGTGCCGGCAGCGCGTACCAGCATCCACTCCTACGTGTCGAACCTGCGCCGGTTGCTGAGCGACGCCGGATTGGACCCGCAACACGTGTTGGTCAGCGCGCCGCCGGGGTATCGACTCAACGTCGCCGACAAGGACTGCGACCTCGACCGCTTCATCGCCGGGAAGACCGCGGGTATGCGCGCCGCCGCCGCGGGACGATTCGACCAGGCCAGCAGCCACCTGTCGGCCGCGCTGGACGAATGGCGCGGCCCGGCACTTGACGACTTACGCACCTTCGTTTTCGTCGAGGAGTTCGCTACCGCGCTGGCGGCGGACTACATGTTGGTGCAAATCGCCCGCGCGGAAGCCGAAATCGCTTGCGGGCGCGCCAACTCCATGATTGCTGAACTCGAAACGCTTGCCGCCAAGTATCCGTACCACGAACCGCTATGGGCACAGCTGATCACTGCCTACTACGTTGCGGAAAGGCAGTCCGACGCGCTCGAGGCCTACCGACGGTTGAAAGCCTTGCTGGCGGAGGATCTCGGCATCGACCCCGGTCCCACGGTGAACGCGCTGCATGGTCGAATCCTGCGCCAAGAACGCCTGGACACCAAGAAAGCCGCCAAGACCACCGCCGCGCGCGGAATAGCTGCTGTGCACATTACTTTCGATCGCGAGTCGGTGTTCGCCACGTTGCGCGATGCTGCGGGGCGACAGCACCCGTTGCGTGGAGCGGCCACCAGGATCGGACGCCATCCAGACAATGACATCGTCCTGAACGGCGAGGACGTCAGCAGGCAGCACGCCGTAATCATCGATACCGGTGGTAGTTTCGTGATAACCGATTTGAGGTCGGCTAACGGCGTGGAAGTCCAACAGCGGCAAATTCGGCCGAGCGCCGCCCTCGTCAACGGCGACCGGATCAGCATCTGTGGCCACGACTTCGTATTCGAGGTCCAAGCGAGCTGAGGGGCGCCCTTGGGTCATCGCAACAACTTGCTTATCTCCTCGCAGGCACGGCGGCGGGCTTCGTGTGCGATGTCCAAGGTCGGCATAGTCATGAAACCGTGTATGCCGCCGTCGAATCTGGCGCGCACGACGGGTACCCCCACCGCTTCGAGCGCCGCCGCGTAGGCCAGCGCCTCATCGCGCAACGGGTCGTGTCCGGCGATCACGATCACCGCGGGCGGTAGCCCGTTCAGGTCGGCGTTGACCGGAGCGACGTACGGATGGGTGCGATCGGCCTTCGACGGCACGTACTGGTCCCAGTACCATTGCATGGCCGGCTTGGGGTTGTAGTAGCCGCGCTCGAAGAGCCGGTAGGACTCGGTGTCGAAATCGGCCGCCAACACGGGATAGAGCAAGAGCTGGGCGGCAATCGCCGGACCGCGGTCTCGGGCCATCAAAGCGGTGACGGCGGCCAGGTTCCCGCCGGCGCTGTCACCGCTGACAACTAAGCGTCCGCTGTCACCACCAAGGCTCATGGCGTTGCGCGCCACCCATTGTGTGGCCGCATGGAAGTCCTCAGCCGCTGCGGGCCAACGGTTTTCGGGCGCCAGCCGATATGCCACCGAAACCACCACGGCGCGAAGACGATTGGCCAGATCGCGGCACAGTCCGTCGTGGCTGTCCAGATCGCAGAACACAAACCCGCCGCCGTGACCGAAGACCAGCATAGGTAGGCCGTCACCGACGGGCCGGTAGATGCGTACCGGGATGTCGCCGCCCGGGCCCGGGATGGTCTGGTCACGCACCACGGCGACGGGCTCGGGCTCGGCGGCCGGGACGAACCGCGCCCTGATGACGGCTCTGGCTTGCGCGCCGGTCATGGTGTGCACCGGCGGGAAGCCGGCGTCCAGCGTGTCGATCAGGGCGGCGATCTGCGGATCGAGCGTCACGCGTATTGCATAGCCGGCCGCACGGGCCGTATAGAGCGCAGCGACTGCAGGGTTGGCACCACCCGCTGCGGGCCGTCTTCGACGTTGCGCCAGATGGCCATCGCGGTCATCCGAACCGGGGCGGCCAGACGCTGGTCGAACATCATGCGGTTCATCGGCCCACTCACTGACACAGCCGCTACAGCTTCGCCGAGATTGCCGATTGGGGCCGCGACACAGCCGAATCCGAGTTGCGACTCTTCACGCTCGAACGCGACGCCGTGCGCCCGCACCTTGGCCAGTTCGATTGCCAGTTGCGCGCTCGTCGCGATCGAGTACTTGGTCTTGCGGACTTGCAAATCCACCTCTACGTCGTCGTCGCCATAGGCCAGCATCGCCTTGCCTACCGCCGTGCAGTGCGCGGGTTGACGACCGCCGACCCGACTGGGTAGCGCACCGATCACTCGGTCACCGATCTTCTCCAGGTAGACGACGTCGGGGCCGTCCAGTACCGCCAAATGCACGACGAGCCTTGTGGCGCAGTGCAATTCACCCAGCAGCGGCGTGGCCGCCCGCACCAGCCGGTCCTGGTGCACCGCCAGCGAACCCAACTCCACCAGTCGCATGCCGAGCTCGTAGTCGCGACCGCTGCGACGCAGCCAGCGCAGCTGCACCAGGCGTTCCAACATTCGGTGCGCCGACGAGCGTGGCAGCCCTGTACGGCGCACAATCTGAGCCAACGTCAGACGGCCCGGTCCGTCGAATGCGTCGAGGACCAGGGAGATTCGGTCGATGACGGCGCTGGGGGTCTCGGTGGCTGGTTCGACGGTCTGTGCGGTCACGGGTTCTCCAAAAGACTACTTGTATCTGGCTGGCATATTCCTATTAGGAATACTACACCCGTGGCTGTCTCGCAATGCGCTGACTGTCGCCGGCTCAGTTGCGCGTGGGAGAGTGCGGCTACCACGGCCGAGCAGACACAAAAGCACCCATTTTGGCTCCAAAATGGTGCTTTTGTGTCTGCTCGCGGAACCTAGCGCGCGCCTGCTCGCGGAACCTAGCGCGCCGCGGCCCTCCCGGCGCGGCGTCCGTAGAAGCTGCCGTCACCCAGCGAGATACCGCTGGCGTAACCCCACGCGGCCAGTCCGGCCGCAGATCGGCCGGCGGCAAACAGTCCCGGGATGGGCTCCCCGTTGACGTGCAGCACCTCGGCGTCCAACGTGGTGCGCAGGCCGCCCAGGGTGAAGCCGCCGGTGTTTTCGCGCAGGTCGATCGCCCCGACGGGCGAACCGATCGGCTTCAGCCACTGCGGCTTCTTGTGCAGTAGCGGGTCCTCGCCCCGCGCGGCGGCCTCGTTGTAGGCGGTCACCGTCGCCTGCAGCGAACCCGGGGACAGGCCCATGTCGCGTTCCAGGTCTACGACGGTGTCGGCCACCCACGTCGCCGGCCGCAGCATCAATTTCGGCGACCATGACGCCATCGCTTCGTCTTGGGCATCGCTGTCAATGATCAGGTACGCGGTGTTGTCCTGGTGGTAGAGCGTGAGCTGCCCGATCCGGCCCGGGTAGGTGTCCTCGGGGACGTAACGCTGACCGCGGCCGTTGACCAGGATGCCGCGCACCAGCTGCTGGGGGTCGATGAAGATCGCGACCTCGGTGGCGTCCATGTGAGCCAGGTCGGCGCCCAGTGCCTGCGCCATCCGGATCGCCTGCCCGTCGTGCTGTTCGATCGACGCGGCCGGACGCCCGGCGATCCGCGGAGCGTACTGCGCCACCATCGCGTCGTTGTAGGCGAAACTGCCTGTCGCGAGCACGATTCCGCGGCGTGCCCGGATCGTCATCTCGGTGCCGTATTGCCGCGCCCGCACACCGACCACCCGGCCGTCCGACTCCACGACCAGACAGCGCACCCGGACGTCGTACAACGCCCGCACGCCGGCCGTCTCGGCCGTCTCGACCAACGGCTTCATCAGCATGTAGCCCGCGCTGGCTTCGCCTTGCTTCTTGTTGGACATCTGCGGGACGTGTCCGCGCGGGGCCGGGGAGGCGACGGTGTTGAACGGAAAGGAGTTCTCGCCGCCGCTGTACATCAGGCCCTGGTCGCCCATCGGCTCCCAGCCGGGCTCGGAGAAGAACTCCGCCTTGAACGGCACGCCGCACCTGACGAGCCAGTCGAAGTGGGCGACGCTGCCGGCACAGTAGTCCGCGATCCGGTCCTCGTCGGCGCCCGGCCCCATCGCGACGTTGAGGAACGCCGTCATGTTGTCGACGGAATCCTCGAAGCCGCAAGCCTTTTGCAGTTCGGTGCCGCCGCCGAGGTAGATGAATCCACCAGCCATGGCCGCGGCCCCGCCCCAGGAGCCGGTGCGCTCCAACACCAGGACATCGGCGCCGCAGCGGGACGCTTCGACCGCGGCCGCCGCGCCGGCGATCCCGTAGCCGGCGATGACGACGTCGGCCTCGTGGTCCCAGGACGTGATCGATGCCGCCGTGACGGGCGTGACGTCAAAATCGGCCGTCACGGCCGCATCGCGGCGGGCATGTCGCTGACCCACTGGTGGCCCCAGTAGCTGTCGGCGGTGATTTCCTCTGCGGTGTAATAGGTTTCGTCGACACGCATACCATCGGTCCCGAATTCGATGTCCCAGTCGCCGGGTGTGCGAACGTAAAACGACACCATCTTGTCGTTGGTGTGACGCCCCAGAGTCGACGAGAGTTGGATGCCCTCGGCGTTGATGCGGTCCAGGGCCTGTCCCACGGTGTCGAGGGTGTCGACCTCGACCATCAGGTGGACAACGCCGGGGTCACGTTGATGCATGGCCGGGCAGATCGCCAGGCTGTGATGGCGCTCGTTGATGCCGAGGAAGCGTACCCGAATGGGACCGAACTCCGGCGGTGCCGGCACCCGGAATGAGCCACGGGACCGGAAGCCCAGGATCTCGGTGTAGAAGTCGAACAGACCGTTCGGGTCGGTGCCCGGCATCACGACGTGGCCCAGGCCCTGATCGCCGGTGACGAATCTGGCGCCGAACGGGGTGACCACCGGGCTGTGGTCCAGCACCGCGCCGTGGAACACCTCGAGCGTGGTCCCGGCCGGGTCCTCGAAGGTGATCGCCTCTTCGACGCGGCGTGCCTCTGCCTCCTCCAGGGGCAGTTGTTTGAACGGCATCCCGGCGCCGTCCAGGGTCGCCTTGACCCGCTGTAATGCGGTGCGGTCGCGGACTTCCCAGCCGATGTTGATCACCCGGTCGGCCTCGCCGGGAACGATGATGATCCGGGCGGCGCGCTCGTCCATCCGCAAATACAGGGCGGCCGGATCGGGGCCCTTGCCCTCGGCGAAACCCAGTACGTCGAAGGCGAAGTGCCGCCACCGCTCGATGTCAGAAGTCGAAACAGTAATATAGCCAAGGCTTTTCAGGTCAGTCATGGTAGCCGCCACTAAATCAGAGCCCGGAGCGGGCCCTCCGGAGGTTCGACGCCCAGCGAACTCAGCGCCGACGCGTGGTAGGTGGTGCCCGGGACATGGATGGCGTGCATCTGGCCGACATGTACGTCACGCCAGTAGCGCTGCAGTGGCTTGTCCATCCGGGAGGCGTTGCCGCCCGAGCGGGCAAAGATATCGTCGACGGCGGACACCGCGCGCCACACCGCGCGAACCTGGGTGCGGCGACCCGCGGCCCGGTCCGCGAAGGACACCTCCTTGCCGGCGGCCACCATGTCGTAGATGCGGTCGGCGTTGGCCAGCAGTTCCTGCCGCGCGGCGTTGATGTCGGCGGCGGCCTCCCCGACGGCGTACATGACGTAGGGGTCGTCCTTGACGGCGGTTCCGGTGGCGCCGACCCGTTCCCGCTGGTAATCCAGGTGTGCGGCGAGGGCTCCCTCCGCGATGCCCAGGGTGGCCGCGGAGATGCCCAGCGGGAACATCGTCGACCACGGCATCAGATACAGCGGCTCGGTCATGCCGGCCTCACGCTGAGCGGTGCCGTCCATCACCTTCGTCGCATCCATCGTTCGGTATGCCGGGACGAACGCGTCCTTGACAATGACGTCCTTGGAGCCGGTTCCGCGCAGCCCCACGACATTCCATGAGTCCTCGACGATCTCGTAGTCCTTGCGGGGCAGGATCATGTGCAGCATCTGGGGTGGCATCAGCGGAATGCCCTTGTCGTCGCCGAGCATCGCGCCCAGGATGATCCAGTCGCAATGGTCAGTGCCCGAACTGAATTGCCAGCGGCCGTTGAAGATGTAACCGCCGTCGACCGGCTTGGCCACGCCCTGCGGTGCGTACGGCGACGCCATCCACGTGTCGACGTCGTCGGCCCAGATCTCGGCGGCCACCTTCGGGTCGGCATAGGCCAACTGGTAGGGGTGCACGCCCACCACGCCAACGATCCAGCCGGCGGCGGGGTCCAGCGCCGCCGTCGCCATCACGGTCTCGGCAAACTCGCGTGGGTGGGCCTCAAACCCCCGGTACTGCTTGGTCTGCAGCAGCCGTATCAGACCGGCCGACTTCATCAGCTTGACTGTGTCGTCGGTGAGCCGGCCGATCCGCTCGGCTTCGGGGGCCTGCTCGCGTAGCTGGTCGGCCAGGTCCGTCACTCGATCGAGTACGCGATCGCTCATGCTGTCGTCCTAACGTGTGTGGGGGCGTACTTAATGGTGTACCGCAGTCCGTGCCGGACCCGAAGCCGATTCCCGGTGAGCGGACGAAAATCCGTCAAAACGCGACCCGAAGATCGGCGCCGGCGTGGCCAGGCAGGCGAGAATCAGCCCGTCCCGCAAACCTTTGCGGTTCGAGGATGTCGCAGGCAGCCGCCTCGACCTCGCCCCGCATGACTGTCGCCGGCCAGCACAACGTATGCGACTTACCGTTCAGGTCGACCTCGACGCGCGGGACTTCTGCCATCAGCCGATGGCCGGGAAAACTCGTCTGCACTGCCCGATGACCGGGACCGGGTTGGGATCGTTGCAGCACAGGCCCTACCGTGAATGCTTGTGAACGTAGATGCGCTAGTGGTGGGCGCCGGATTCGCCGGCCTGTATGCCCTGCACAGGCTGCGCGCCCAAGGCCTCTCGGTCCGAGTGCTCGAGGCCGCACCCGAATTGGGTGGCACCTGGTATTACAACCGGTACCCGGGCGCGCGGTGTGACGTCGAGAGCGTCGACTACTGCTACTCATTCTCCGAGGAACTGCAGCAAGAGTGGAACTGGACCGAGAAGTACGCCACCCAGGGCGAGATTCTGCGCTACCTGAACTGGGTCGCCGACAAACTCGACCTCCGCCGCGACATCGAGCTGAACACCCGCGTCGTCTCCGCGGTGCTCGACGAGACGACGTTGCGCTGGACGGTCACCACTGATGGCGGTGCGGTGCACACGGCGCGGTTCTGTTTGATGGCAACCGGACCGCTGTCGGCCGCCATGACCCCGAACTTCCCCGGTCTGGACAGCTTCGCCGGCGAGATCTATCACACGGCGCACTGGCCGCATGAGCCCGTCGACTTCACCGGCAAGCGGGTCGCGGTGATCGGCACTGGATCCTCAGGCATCCAAACGATTCCGATCATCGCGGAACAGGCCGCGCAGCTCTACGTCTTCCAGCGGACCCCCAACTACAGCGTCCCTGCCGGCAACCGGCCGTTTTCCGAAGGCGAACTCGACGAGATCAAGGCCGGCTACGCCGAGCGTCGCCGCCTGTCATGGCGCAGCGGCGGCGGGTCTCCGCACATCACCGCTCCCAGGCCGACCATGGATTTCACCGCCGAGGAGCGCAGAAACGCGTTCGAAAAGCGTTGGCAGCTGGGCGGTGTGCTGTACTCCAAGACCTTCCCAGACCAGATGACCGACATGACGGCCAACGACGAGGCGCGCAGATTCTACGAAGAAAAAGTCCGTGCGGTCATCGACGATCCGGCCGTCGCCGAGCTGCTGATCCCCAATGACCATCCGATTGGGACCAAGCGAATCTGTACGGACAGCAACTACTTTCAGACCTTCAACAAACCCAACGTATCGCTGATCAGTGTGCGCGCTACGCCGATCAAATCCGTCGACTCTGCCGGTATCAACACCACCGAATCGCACTACGACCTCGACATGATCGTGCTGGCAACCGGTTTCGACGCGATGACGGGTGCGCTGGCCAATATCGACATCATCGGCCGCGACGGTCTTCGCCTGCGCGACGACTGGGAGCACGGCCCGCGCACCTACCTGGGACTGGGCGTCAACGGATTCCCCAATCTGTTCGTGATCTCAGGTCCGGGAGCACCGGCCGTGCTGGCGAACATGGTGCTGCACGCCGAGGCCCACGTGAACTGGATCGCGCACGCCATCGCGTATCTCGACGACCACGGTTATGCCGCGATGGAACCGACCCGGGACGCCGTGGACGGCTGGGTCACCGAATTGGCCAGGCGTGCCGACGAATCGCTGTTCACCAAGGCAAACTCGTGGTACATGGGTGCCAATGTTCCTGGAAAGCCAAGGGTTTTCATGCTGTTCATCGGTGGATTCGCCGTGTACAACGACATTTGCACCGAGGTCGCCGACGCAGGGTACAAGGGCTTCGATCTGATCAAGATTGCATGACGGCATCGGCGGGGATTGCGGGACAAGGTCGCCACCGTCAGGCCCCTGCCGATTAACCGTTGACCAGACCCAGCCGCCACGCGCCCTCACCCAGCAACTGCAGGTACTGATCGTGCAATTGCTCGACGCCGGGCCGGTGGCTCACGCTGATCACGATCATGCCCGGGCGTTCGCTGCGCAGGGACTGATACAGCGCGTACTCCACCCCTTCGTCGAGCGCCGAGGTGGATTCGTCGAGGAACACCGCTTTGGGCTTTGTCAGCAGGATTCGGGCGAATGCGACGCGCTGTTGCTCGCCAGGGGACAGCGCCTTGGCCCAGTCGTCGACCTCGTCGAGACGGTGGGCCAGGTGCGCAAGGGCAACTTGATTCAGTGCCCGTTGCAGCTCGGCGTCGGGAATATCGCCCGCCACGGCGGGGTACGATACGACACCGCGCAGGTCGCCGAGCGGGACATACGGCGCCTGGGACACGAACATGACGTCGGTGTCGCCTTCGGGGCGGCGCAATGTGCCCGAGGCGTATGGCCACAGCTGTGCCAGGCTGCGCAGCAGCGTGGATTTTCCACTTCCGGACGGCCCCGTGACCACCAGCGAATCACCCGGCGTCAGCCGTAGTTTCAACTCGTCTATCAGCTGGACACCGGATGGCGTCCGCACCTCGACGTCGATCAGCTCGACCGAACCGTCCTCACTCGTCGCGGCGCTCAGCTCGGGCAGCGCACGGGCTTTTTCGTTCGCCACCATTAGGCCGTGCAATCGCATGATCGAGGCGCGGTAGCTGGCGAACGAGTCGTAGGAGTTACGGAAGAACGACAGCGACCCTTGCATGGCGCCGAAGGCTCTGCCCGACTGCGCGACATCGCCGAGTTTGACCACACCCGCGAACAGGCGCGGGGCCTGAAGGACGAAAGGCAGCGGGTTCAGCGCCTGGCCCACGGCGATGTTCCAGCCGGACAGACCGACGGTGCGCCGCACGTAGCGCCGGTAGTTGTCGATGATCGCCGAGAACCGTCCGGTGACGTACACGTGTTCGGCCCGTTCGCCGCGGTATAAGCCGACGGGCTCCGCCGCGTCACGCAGCCGTACCAGCGAGTACCGGAAGGCGGCGTTGTACGACTCATTGCGGAAGCTGAGCCTGATCAGCGGATGCCCGATGCGAAACGCGATGGCGGTGGCCACCAGCACGTAGACGATCACGATCCAAAACAGCGCCCTGGGGATCGACAGGCCCGCCAGTGTCAGGGTGCCGGACAGATGCCACAGGATCGCGCCGAACGACAACACCATCACCACGGATTCGACCGAACCGAAGAGCAGGATGTTCGACGTCCGGTAGCTGGGGCGGTTAGGGCTGGAGCCCACCCCGGTGGTGAAGATGTCGACGTCGATCTGGATCCGCTGATCCGGATTATCGATGGTGCGGTCGATGAAAGGACCGCGGTAGTACGCCCTTCCGGTCAGCCAGTCACCGGTGAGTCGCTCGGTCAGCCAGACTCGCCACCGAATGATGAATCGCTGCGTGACGTATTGGTCGACCAAGAGCAGAACAACGTGCGCGGCCGCGATGGCGCAGAACGTGGCGATCGCCATCCAGAAGCCGCGGATGCCCGAATCACGCACGGCTGCGTTGTGCGTGGCGCCGCCCTCGAAGGCGACCTGCAGGGCCGAAAACAGGTCGTTGTTGTAGTAGCTGAGCAACACCTCGATGCGTACGGCCATGATGACGAGCATCATCAGCGTCAAAAGCAGGCCCCACGCCGGCAGGCTGGTGCGGCCCTTGAAGTAGTCACCGGTGATTCGCCAGAATTGCCTGCCCCACACGGTGTATCGCGCCAGCAGCGTAGCGACGATCAGGAAGCAAACTGTGCTGAGCGCCCAGGTCGCGATGCTCCACGTCAGCGAATCCACGATTGCGCGACCCCAGTCGATCGACGGGCTATAGCGTTTCAAGGTGAACTCCCCTTCGACACACCCTGCAAGCGAAACTACCGCTACGCGGCCGGGTGGCCGGGGAAGCGTCAAGCGGTGGTCACGTCTGCGGGCGCGCGAGGCGGCTTCTCGGTTGCCGAAGGCCAGGGCGACCGCACCGGGCGAGGCCGGACGCGTCGCTAACGACGTGTGAGGAACGCCAGGACCGCGCTTTCGAAGGCGGCCTTGGCCTCGATCATCGCCCAGTGCCCGCAGTTGGGGAACACATGCAGTTCAGCCCTGGGAATGGTGCGCATCGGGATGAGGGCCATGTCGGGTGGGCTGACCCTGTCGTCGCGCCCCCACGTCAGCAGCGTCGGCACCGCCACCTTGTGCATGACCGCCCACGGCAGCGGCCGGTCGGAGGCACTCATCGCCGCATTCATCGCCGCGAATGCGGCCTTACCGTACATGCGGCGCGCGGCGGCCAGCGTCTCCGGGTCAGTGGCCAAACGCCAGCGCTCCTCGATCAGCTCCTCCGTGATCAGCGACTGGTCATACACCATCGACTTGAGCCAGTCGACCAGCCGCTGCCGCGTCGGGTCCTCGGTGAACTCCTGCAGCAACCGGATGCCCTCGCTGGGGCCTGGGCTGAAGATGTTGGTGCCGATGCCGCCGATCGTCACCAGCCGATCGATGCGGTCCGGGTTGCGGATGGCGAAGTTGATGCCGACGCCGCCGCCCATCGAGTTGCCCACGATGTGCACCTTGTCGACGCTCAGCGCGTCCAGGAACGGTGCGGTGACTCCCTGTGCGGTGACCATCGGGTGGCCGCCGGAGTCGGGGCTGACACCAAAGCCGGGGAATTCCAGGATCAGGCAGCGGAAGTGCTCGGCGAACGTGGGGAGTATCCCGCGGAAGTTGCGCCAGCCCGTGACGCCCGGACCGGAGCCGTGCAGGAACAGCAGCACTGGGCCGGATTCAGGTCCGCCGTCGTAGTAACGCAAAGCGCCTGCCGGAGTGCTGACCTCGCGCAGGTCTTGTTCAGTGATGGTTGGCACCCGTCTCACCCTGCCACGCCGACGCCGACGCCGCGTGAGCGTGCGCCGAATGACGGCCTAAGCGGCGTGTCGTTGTACAGACGCGCACGCTCGCAGAGCGGTTAGGGTGCCTGGCATGCAGAAGTTCGGCTTCGACACGCTGGCGCTGCTGACCGCCGTCGGCTTCGCCGGTCCGCTGGTGGCGTCAATGACGCGCTTTCAGATTCCTATCACCATCGCCGAGCTGATAGTGGGTCTGGTCATCGGCAAGACGGGATTCGCGCTGGTTGACGACGCCAACCCGACGTTTCAGTTATTCGCGAATATCGGCTTTGCGCTGGTGATGTTTGTCGTCGGCACCCATGTTCCCGTCCGCGACCCCAAGTTGCGCTCGGCGGTGCCGATGGCATTGGCGCGGGCGGTTCTGGTGGGTGCTGTCGCGGCGCCTCTCGGTCTCGGGTTGGCGGTGGCGTTCGGCACCGGCCACGCCGCGCTCTACGCGGTGCTGATGGCCTCCTCGTCGGCGGCGCTGACATTGCCGATCATCGATTCGCTGCGGTTGCGCGGACCCCAGGTGCTCTCCGTGCAGGCGCAAACCGCCATCGCCAACGCCGCGTGCATCGTGTTGCTGCCCTTGGTGATTGACTTTCAGCGGGCCCCCACGGCGGCCCTGGGCGGCCTGGCGGTCACGGGCTGCGCGGTGGTCTTCTACCTCGTGTTGCGTGCGGTCGACCGCAGGGGCTGGCGGCATCGCACCCATGAGTACTCCCAGAAGCACGAGTTGGCGCTGGAGTTGCGGACCAACCTGCTTGTGCTGTTCGCGCTGGCGGCGCTAGCCGTTACGACGGGGGTGTCGATCATGCTGGCGGGCTTCGCGCTGGGACTGGTGATCGCCTCGGTCGGTGAGCCGCGGCGGTTGGCGCGTCAGCTGTTTGGGATCACCGACGGTTTCTTCAGCCCGTTGTTCTTCGTCTGGCTCGGTGCCTCGCTGCAAGTCCGCGAGCTGGGCGCGCACCCGAAACTCATTCTGCTGGGCGCGGCTCTGGGTCTGGGTGGTGTGTTGGCGCATTGCGTGGGAAGGCTGCTGCGGCAGCCGCTGACTCTCGCGGTGCTGTCGGCCACGCAGCTCGGCGTGACCGTTGCCGCGGCGACCATCGGCACCGAAGAACACCTGCTGGTTCCGGGCGAAGCGTCGGCGATGATGCTCGGCGCGGTGCTGTCGATCGCCTGCGCATCAATCGCGGGCGCCTTGGCGGCCCGCGGCGAATCTGCCGTGGAGACGGACGAGCCGGCCAAGTCCGCTACGGCTGGGCACTAGCGGCGGCCTGGCTTCGGGCCAGCGCCCCGGTCGGCGAAGCCATGTCCGCCTCGGCCATGAGGCTCGCTAGCTTTCACGTCTGACGTTGAGCGCGGCCGTGATCATCGGGATCTGCAACGGCAGCCTGGCCAGCGCGGCAATGCGCATGGGCCACGGCTTGTCCCACCAGAGCCGGACCATGTTGATGTTCCCGGGAAATACCCCAACGAACAGCGCCGCGGCGGCGCTCGCGGCGGCCCGACGGGTGCGTCGCGGCAGCAGCAGCGCACCGATGACGACCTCGGCGACCCCCGACAGGTAGGTGTAGAGCCGCGGCTCGCCGGGCAGTTCGACGGGGATGATGTCGTCGAACGGCTTGGGTGCCAGGAAATGGACCGTGCCGACGCCGATCAACAACGTCGCGAGCCGGTATGCGGTGGTCTGTGTGGTGGTCATCGCCCCATTGTGTCTTGTAGGAAGAACGCCGCAGGTTCCCCCCGCCCATCGGCTGTTCACTCGCCGAGGACGTGCGCGTCGAGCGGTTGACCCGGCTGACGATCAGGGCTCCGATCCGGTGAATAGGAGGCTGGCACCGGCGCCGTGTTGGATGTCTTGAGCAACATCGCTTTTCGAATGCGACGAGCCCGAGGCCTTGCCGTGACTAAGCGGCCGAACGGGTCGACTCGACCGCAGCCCGGTTGGCCGTCACCGTTGCACCCCAAGCGCGGGCGGCACCCAGGCGCATCGCTTCGGGATCGCCGGTGGTGAGAAAGGCTCGGGAAGCCCGGGGGAGGGCGCGCGCGCCCGGATACCGCGCGGCAATCACGGTAGCCATGCGCTCGGCCGGGTCGATCAGCAGCGCGTGCGGCAGCGCTGCCGCAAACCAGCGGCTCGCGGCCGGGTAATGGGTGCAGGCCAACACCAACGCTTGCACTTCGTGGAGCGGAGCAACAATCCTGGTCAGATCGGCGCGGAACTGTGGGGAGCCGATGCGGCCTGCCTCGATGTGCCCCGACAACGGTTGCGCCACACGGGACAACACCGCCCGTCCGGGTCTGGTTAGCCCGCGCCGATAGTGTCCGGCGGCGATCGTGCGTCGACCACCGACCACGCCGATCGGTCCCGCGAGGTCGTCCGGAACGGAGGCCACCCCGTGGTCGATGATTCCCTCCACCGGGATCGGCGCCGCACCAAGCGCTTTCATCACGGTGCTGGCCGCGTTGCACGCAAGCACCACCTCGGTGGCGCCACGCACCGCGAGGTCGATCACCACCGTCGTCAGGCGATCGGTGAGCTCGTCGGCACTCATCCGGCCGTATGGGGTCACCCCCGCATCCGACCAGTACAGCACCGGCAGCCCAGGCGCCAACCGGTCCAGGGTGCCCAGCAGGCCGATGCCGCCGATGCCCCAGTCGACGATGCCAAGGCAGGCGTTCATGGGTAGCTGAGGGGAGCGGAATGCCCCTTGGCCAAGGGACCTGAATCGAAGGCCACCACCCGCGCCGACATGGTTGCCGTCAACGTTTCCAGCACGGCGGCAGGAAAGCGGCTGCCAAAGTACCAACGGTACTCGTGCTCGGCGCGAATGGGATTGTGCCGCAGCATGTTCAGCCAGTCAGGGTGAGTCGTCAAAGCGGCGAGGTCGGTGGCGAACTGGGGTCGGGCGCGCCGGGTCCGCACGTGCGCGACGGCCGACCCGGCGAGCACCCGCAGGTCGCGCATCCTCGCCGGGCGCTCGACCATGTCGACCACCCATAACCGTCCGCCGGGCGCCAGCACCCGGCGGATCTCCGCCATGACCGGATCCCAGTCCAGGTACCGGAAGGACAGAAACGAGATCACCGCGTCGACGTGGTCGTCGGGAACGTCCAGCTCTGGCCCGTTGACCCTGATGAACCGTAGTCTGGCGCGGTCGCGGTCGCGGCCGCGTTGCCGCGCCCGGGCGAGCATGCCGGCGGAGTTGTCCACCCCGATGCCGAAGTCGATATCGCCGCGGTCGTCCAACGCGCGCAGCAGAGCGCCATTGCCGCAGCCGATGTCGAGAACGCGCAGGGGACGGCCGAGCTCGGTGCGCACCCCGGCAACCCGGCCGGTTATCCAGCGCCATTCGGCATCGCGCACCCGGATGTCGACGTAGGCGCGGTCGTAGAGGTCGGCCACGCGATCGTAGGTCCGCTCCGGATACGTTGCGGCAGGGCGGCTTTCCAGCATTGGCTCCGCGGCGCAGCCGAGGTACTTGCGGACCGAGCCGCGCAAACCGTGCGATTTCTTGCCGGGTGCGGCGATCATATAAAGATTCGGACGGATCGCCGGGTGACGACCCGCCCACGCGAAATGGTCTTTGTGGGCAGAGACAGTGGTGTAGTTCTGGTTGCCGAACGTCGGAACACCGAACACGTCGGCGAAGAAGGGAGCGAACCACCGCGCCGTCCGGCAGGCGTGGAAATACGCTCGCCCGTCGTCGGCGAACGGAATCGTCATCGCTCGCCACTCGTGCGGCGAAAACTGCTCGGGCCACTCCGTCGATCCGAACATCGGGCCGTACATCCCCGCGTGACCGATCAGGTGCAGTTGGCTGAGTTTTTGTCCCACATCGACCAGCCGGGCCAACTCGGCGGTGAAATCCGCTTTGTGCTCGAGCCCGGAGACGATGACCTCGGCCTCGGGATGCGCGAGCGTCAGCTCACGGGCCATGGTCGCGGCGGCGACGCCGAATTCGGCCGACCCGCCGCGGTAGTGCGTGCTGTACGCAACCCAAATGATAGGTGTCCCTGGGTCTTTGGGTGTGATGTTTGCGAAGGGGATGCGTGGGTGATCACCCTGCGGGATCCAGGCGCCATAGTTGCCAACCAGTTCCAGTGCTTCGGCCCGGTCCAGATCGAACACCCGCATGCCGGCCGGCGGCGGGCTGTAGAGGTGCAGCGTCAGCCCGCTGTCCTCGGCCCTCATGTCGTGGATCACCTCGGGAGTGATGGGAATCGCGGTGCCCTGGTGCCGCATGGTGCTGTGGCTGACCACTAGCCGTGGGCCGTCCCAGCCGAACCGGCGTTCGTGGAATGTCCCCTCGACGGTGACGACGAAGCCGCCCGCGCCCCCGTGGTCGTGCGGCGCGCAGCTGTGACCCGGCCGCCAGCGGGCGAGCATGATCTCGACCTTGTCGTCGACACGCAGGATCGACCGTGAGTAGGGTTCGCCGTCGTTGGGGTTTTGCGCCAGGGCCGACAGCACAGGCCCTGTCGCGGCGACGCGGTCCAGCAACTCGGGGCCCGGGACCTCGCCGCGGATCGCGACGTCGGCCAGGGCGTCGAATAGCGGGGCCAACTCCCCGAGCCGCGCGGTGAATGGCAGGTCGTGCGCGATGTCGGTCATGGCGTGTCCGTTCTCGACGAACCCATCCCCGCGAGCAGTCGCAAAAGCACGCAATTCGGTGCCCAAAGGGGTGACTTTGCGTCTGCTCGGCGGAAAAGCCGCCGTGTTATTTGCCTATTGCGCCCAGGCTCGTGATGACTCCTTGAAGGATTCTCAAAGGATTCTTGGTGGATTCTTGGAAGCTCCGCCGAGCGTCACTCGGACGCCCGGCGCGCCAGGCGACGGCCCTGCCCACCCCTGCGCGGCGCATATCCGCCCGCACCTGACCTCAGGCCGTTTACTATTGCCCATACAGTATTTGTTACGATTCGCGCCAACGAATCCCATCGGCGCTGCCTACCGCAGCCAGACAGTTTCGAGGTTGACAACATGGCTACACCCGTGATCGTCGGAGCCGTCCGGACGGCGATCGGCCGCTCCTTCAAGGGGACGCTGGTCAATACCCCGCCCGAGACACTGATCACGGCGGTGCTTCCGGAGGTGGTGCGCAGGTCCGGCGTCGACCCCTCGGCAATTGACGACATCATCTTCGCCGAATCGCATTACGGCGGCGGTGATTTGGCCCGGTATGCCGCCACCGCCGCGGGCATGGATGACATCCCCGGCCAGTCGGTCAACCGGCACTGCGCGGGCAGCCTCACCGCGATTGGCAACGCCGCCGCACAGATCGGTTCGGGCATGGAGCGCGTGCTCATCGCCGGCGGTGTGCAGTCGCTGTCGATGACGCCGCTGACCAATTGGCGCATTCCCGGCCCCGAGCTGAAGTTCGAGGAGCGTTGGATGCCGCCGACGCACGTCGAAACCCCCGACGCGCCCGCCAAGGACATGTCGATCACGGTCGGCTGGAACACCGCGAAGAAGGTCGGCATCACCCGCGAGGAGATGGACGCCTGGGCGGCCCGGTCACATCAGCGGGCCATCGCGGCGATGGACGCCGGCAAGTTCGTCGACGAGATCCTGGCGCTGAAGATCACCCAACCGGACGGTTCGGTCACCGAGTTCGCCGTCGATGAGCATCCCCGTCGCGACACCACCGTCGAAAAACTGGCCGGGCTCAAGGTGCTGCACCCCGAAATCGAAGGTTTCTCGATTACGGCAGGCAACAGCAGCGGCACCAACGACGCCGCCGCGGCGGTCGCGCTCGTCGACCGCGATTACGCCAGCGCCGAGAACCTCAACGTGCTGGGCACCATCAGGGCATGGGCCGCCGCGGGTGTGCCGGCCAGGGACTGCGGTCTGGGTGCCGTGAAGGTCATCGGCAAGGTGCTGCAGCGGGCCGGTTTGTCGGTCGACGACGTGGCGCTCTGGGAGATCAACGAGGCGTTCGCTTCGGTGCCGATCGCGGCGTGCCGGGAGTACGGCATCGACGAGGAGAAGGTGAACTTCTCGGGCAGCGGCTGCAGCCTGGGACACCCCATCGCCGCCTCCGGTGCGCGCATGGTCACCACGTTGACCTATGAGCTGGCCCGGCGCGGCGGCGGTATCGGAGTGGCGGCGATGTGTGCGGGCGGCGGCCAGGGTGGGGCCGTCGTCATCGAGGTCTAGTAGCAGAACGTGTAGCCGATGAATTCGCTGTCGGCCTTGTCGGTGGAGTAGTTGGCGTAGTGCACCGCCGGCATTCCGTTGTACTGAGTGTTCATTTTCTGGGTCGTAGCCGGGGGAACGCCCTTCGGGAACGCCAAGATCATGTCCGCGAAGATCTTCAGGCCGACCGGGCAGGTGGCGTCGGCTTTCGGTGACTGGGGATTCCAGGCGTGCACGACGACCTGGTCGGTGAGCTGATAGCCCATCGCACAGTTCGGATCGCAGACTTTGAACACGGCGGTGCCCGCCCCGTCGGCGCCTTGCGCTCCCCATGCGCTCCACGACATGTCTTGCAGCGCAACGGCGACACTCGCGCATCCCACAATGTTGAGCGTCTTCGGGCGTTCGGCCGGTGGGACCGATTTGTAGCAGCCGGGAATCGCGACGTACGGCGGCGGCGCAGGAGTCGACGAGGCTGGCTGCGGCGCTGCGGTTGGGTGGTTGTGCGCCAGCTTCACCCCGACGAAGGCGAGCCCAGCGATCAGCTCTGCGGCCAGGATTGCGCCTGCCACGGTCCGGGGCTCGCGCGCAACGCGCCGCAGCGGGCTCGACGAAGGGGCGCTGCCGTTGTCGCTCACGAGTACCAGATTTACAGGTTATGGCGGGAATTTCACGCCGGGCCTTCTGGTGAGAAGATGCGACAGGACGCCAACTGCCTTGAACCGAGGGGAGCGCGCCATCGCTGATAACCCGAGGAGGCACCATGACCGACACCGACGATTTCAACCGCCGCAACATCGAGGAGTTCCGTGCCAACCATGGTCGACTCGGCGGCCAATTCGAAGGTGCCCCAGTTCTCTTGCTGCACAGCATCGGAGCACGCAGCGGCGAAGAACGGGTGAACCCCATGATGTACCTCGCCGACGGTGACCGCTACCTGGTCTTCGCCTCGGCGGCAGGAGCCGACCGCAACCCCGCCTGGTATTGGAACCTCGCCGCCAATCCCGACGCCAACATCGAGGTGGGCGACGAACATCTGGACGTCCACGCCGTCGAACTGGAAGGCGCCGAACGCGACGAGAAGTACGCCGAGCAGGCCAAGCGCTACCCGGGATTCGCCGATTACGAACGCAAGACGAGCCGCACGATCCCCGTCCTCGCGCTGCTCCCGCGAGGCTCACACAACGGCTGAACATCGCCATGCCCTAGACACTTGGGCCAGGATGTATGGTCAAGCGGTTGGCGAGCGAGAGGAGCCCCGCACCCATGGTGAGCACCGATCGCGCCCGCGCGCGAACGTTCGTCGTGACGGGAGCGGCGTCTGGCATCGGGTTAGCCACCGCCCGCCGCCTGCTGGACGAAGGCGCAACCGTCGTCGGCGCGGACCTGGCTCCGCCGCCGGAGCTGGGTCCGGACTTCAGGTTCGTAACGGCCGATGTCACCGACGCGGCCGCGGTCGCGGCCGTCTTCGACGCGGTGCCCGACCGCCTCGACGGGGTGGTCCACTCCGCCGGGGTGGCCGGCGGCGGCCCGGTGCATCTGCTCCCGCGCGAGGAATGGGACCGGGTAATCGGAATAAACCTCACCGCGACCTACCTGGTGGCGAAGGCCGCCCTGGCCCGGATGATCGAGCAACCCAGGGTCGAGGGCGAACGCGGCTCCATCGTGACCCTGGCCAGCATCGAGGGTCTCGAAGGTACGGCGGGCGGCAGCTCGTACAACGCCGCCAAGGGCGGTGTTGTGTTGTTGACCAAGAACATCGCGCTCGACTACGGCCCGAGTGGCATCCGGGCCAACGCGATCTGCCCGGGCTTCATCGAAACTCCCATGGCGCACAGCGTCTTTGGCATGCCCGGGATGGAAGATCCGCTCGCTTCCATCACCAAGGAGCACGCCTTGCAACGGCTGGGCAGGCCGGAGGAGATCGCGTCGGTGGCCGCCTTCCTCCTGTCGACCGAAGCGTCCTTTGTCACCGGTCAGGCCATCGCCGTCGACGGCGGCTACACCGCGGGCCGCGATCACGGCGTGGTCGCACTATTCGGCTTCCCCACCGACTGATAGGAGAGCAGCCATGACTTCGACTTCGGCATCGGAGACAACCGCAATGGGCGGCAAGGTCGTCGCCATGGCCCGGGGGATGCGCGAACTCGTCCAGGCCGAGGCCGCCGAATCTGAACGGAAGCGCACGCTCACCGACGCGGTCGTCGACGGGATGTGGGGCGGCGGGCTGATGTCGGCATTCAATCCGGTCGAAGCGGGCGGTGTGGAGCCGTCGTTCGCCGAGATGATCGAGACGTGGATCGAAATGGCTTGGCAGGACGGCTCGTTCGGCTGGATCGGGATCGCTAACCTGCCGTCGTCTTTCGCGGCTGCCGCCTATCTGCCCGACGAGGGGTTCGCCGAGGTATTCACCGCTCACGACAACCGGGTCACCATGGGTGGCCAGTTCTTTCCCAACGGCCAGGGGACCGCGGTCGACGGCGGCTACAAATTGAGCGGATCATGGAGCTTCGGTTCCGGCACCGGGCATTCGCAATACATCGCCGCGGGCTTTTTTCCGATGGACAACGGCGAGATGCGCTGGATCAGTGAAGGCATCCCCGACATGCAGGTGGCCGTGGTTCCCCGAGCGGACATCAGCTTCAACGACGGCTGGTTTGTCCAAGGGCTCAAGGGAACTGGGTCTTATGACTACAGCGCCCAGGACGTGTTCGTCCCGCACAGCCGGACATTCGCTCTGTTTTCCCGCGAACCGTACCGGGGCGGTTCGCCGGCCACACGCATGGGGCTGATGCCGGTGACGGCCGCCGGTCACGCTTCCTGGGCGCTCGGGGTCGCCAAGAGCATGCTCGACGATGTCGCGGAATTGGCGGCGACGAAGTATCGGATGAGCGACATGGCGTCACTGGCTAGCCGGCCGACCTTTCAGAAGGGCCTGGCGCACCACGTCGCCGCGTGGCGCGCGGCGCGCCTGTTGGTGCTCGATGCCTTCACGACGGCCGAGGCCGCCGTCGCCGCCGGTGACGAGTTGAGCCCGGCCTTGCGGGCGGACATGCGGGTGGCGGCCGTCTTCGCCACCGACATGGCGCGAGGCTGTGCGGAATGGGCGCATCTGGTCGCCGGAACCAGTTCGATCCGCGAGGGCAGTCGGCTCGAGCGCGCCTTCCGCGACATTTACACCGGCACGCAGCACGCCTTCATCAGCGAGAAGGTCGCCATCGACGTCGCGCAGATCTGGCTCGGCATCATCGACGACCAGTTTGGGCTGTAGACCCCTTTGGGACCAGCCACCCCACGAGCGTGCGCACAAGGACGCTTAACGCGGCGTGTCGTCGTACCGACTCGCACGTTCGCGTGGGGGTACTGGGGAGTGCGCGTGGGTCAGCGCTCGGCCCATCCGCGTTAGGGCTTCGGTGAGGATCACTTGGGAGGTGGCGAAGTTGACGCGTACATGCCCGTCTCCGCCAGTTCCGAAGACGTGGCCGGAGCTGAGCGCGACGCGGGCGTGGTCGAGGAACCAGCGCGCGGGTCCGGACAGATCGGAGACCACCGGCAGGCCATCGGCGCTCTGGTCGGCGAAGCCGAGGTGCCGGCAATCCAGCCAAGCGAGGTAAGTACCCTGCGGCGGTTGGTATTTGACCCCGGGCAGGTGTTCGGCGATCAGCTTGCCGAGCAGCGTTCGGTTGGCGTCAAGTCCCTGCAGCAGCGCGTCGAGCCAGTCGCCCGCGGTCTTGAATGCTTCCGTGTGCGCTCGGACGCCGAGGTGGCTCGGTCCGTGGCTAACCTCCTCGGGCATCCTTCGCAGGTCCGCGGCCGCCTCGGGACCGGCTATCGCCAGGGCCGCCTTCAGGCCGGACAGGTTCCACGCCTTGGACGCTGACGTCAGTGCGAACGCATTCTCCGCGCCTGGGACGCTCAGGTACGGGGTGAACCGCGCCCCGGGCAAGATCACCGGCGCGTGAATCTCATCGGAGACGACGCGGACGCGTGATCGGCGGGCAAGTTCGGCCACCGCACGCAGTTCGTCGGCGCTGTGTACGGTGCCGGTCGGGTTGTGCGGGTTGCAGAGTAGGTACGCAACATTCCCGCCCGCGGCGCGCGCACGCACGAACGTTAACTCTAGGACCGCCAAGTCGATTCGGCCCTCGGGGCTCAGCGGCGCCTCGATCACCCGACGGCCGTCGTGCGACACGAAAGCGTAGAACGGGGCGTATACCGGCGGGTTGACGATGACCGCACCGCCGCGATCAGTGATCAGGCGCAGCGTCTCGACGATGCCCAGCATGACATCGGGAACGAGTGCCGTGCGGCCGACCTCCAGTCCGTGCCATTGCCAACGCCGCGAGGCGAATTCGCTGACCGCTTCGGCAAACCCGGTTCCATAGGGATAGCCGGTGTCGCCCGAGCGGACGGCGGCATGAAGGGCTTCGGCCACCGTGGGCGCGAGGTTGACGTCCATCTCGGCGACCCACAGCGGCAAGACGTCAGCCGGGTGCGCACGCCACTTCATGCTGGTGCGGGTGCGCAGCTGTTCGAGCGTCAGTTCCTCGAGTGGGTTTGATGCCACGCCAGGATGCTAGCGGTGAACGGGGTCAGCCTCACGTTGGAGCCGGCAGTTCCGCCGGCTAGGTGACCCACTCGGGTTGTTGGGAGGTGTCCACCGCGCTGAAGTCCTTGTGCGCCAAGCCGGCTGTGGTGCCGCCGTCGACGACGAATTCCGAGCCCGTCGAATAGCTGGAATCGTCGCTGGCCAGATAGATCACCAGGTTCGATACCTCCTGCGGCTGGGCGATCCGACCGAGCGCCGACTGGAAGATGTCTTCGGGAACCCACTCCGTCATCGGCGTCTTGACCAGTCCCGGATGAATCGAGTTGACCCGAATTCCACTGGGCCCCAACTCCAGTGCGGTGGACTTTGTGAGTCCCCGAACCCCGAACTTGGTCGCGGTGTAGCCGTGGCATCCAAGAGTGCCGGCCATGCCCTCGATCGACGAGATGTTGATGATCGAACCGCGGCCCGCCTGCTTCATCGGCTTTACCGCGGCCCGGATGCCCAGGAAAACCCCGGTCAGGTTGATGTCGAGGATCCGTTGCCATTCCGACAATGCATAGTCCTCGATCATCCCGACGTTGATGATCCCGGCGTTGTTGACCAGGACGTCCAGGCCACCGAACTCGCCTACTGCGGTCGCGACCGCCGAGTCCCAGTCTTCGGGCTGGGTGACGTCGAGGTGGACGTAGCGCGCCTGCTCACCCAGTTCCTTAGCCACCACCTCGCCCTCGTCGTCGAGGATGTCGCCCAGCACTACCTTCGCGCCCTCGGCCACCATCGACCGCGCGTGCGACGCGCCCATGCCCCGCGCGCCGCCGCTGATCAACGCGACCTTGCCCGCCAACCGACCTGTCATATCCACTCCTGTTCTCCTGTTACGAATGGCGCGAGCAGACGCAAAGGCACCCAAACCACCGGGGTTTTAGGGTGATTTTGCGACTGCTCGCGCCGTGTTTTGATCCACCAGAACCGCGCCCTCGGGTTGGTTACCGAGCGTCTGGAGCGCGATGTCCTCACCCGCTGCGGTGAGACGAACGATCTGAGCCAGTTGCCCGGGCGCGTCGCACTGCAGGTAGTGATCGGCGCCCGGCACCACCCAGTAGCGGTTTCGGCCGGGCTTGTCCCTCAGATAGTTCTGCCAGACGTGGTTGGCCACCCGTAGGGGCGACACGTTGTCATGCACACCCCACACCAGCGTGGTGTTCACCGAAGTCTTGGAAAGCGCTTCCAGCCAACCGGTTTCATCGGCCGCCCGCTCGTTGAGGTACTGGATGACATCGGGCAGCACGCGGATCCCGTCGTCATGCGCGAAGCATTTTGCCAGGGCTGCGATCTCGGGGTCGTCCAGGGTGCGTCGCGGCATGAACGTGGCCATTCCCAGGCCGGCCGCCAGCATCTCCGGCGTCGTCGCAGCGGCGGTGTCCCGCGCCGTTGCGGGATCCAGCAGCGCGGTCTGGAAGACGGTGAGGTTCGACAACGGAAGGTAGATATTGGCATTGGTCACGATGACGTCGGCGGGTAAGGCGGTCAACATGCCTAGCGCGATCATGCCGACACTGCTGCCGCGGTCATGGGTGAGCATCCGGTAGTCCGACAGCTCCCACACTTCCGTGATCGCGTGCACCAGCAGCCGGGCGTCGTCATACAACGAATAGACATATGGCTCAGGCGGTTTGCCCGACAGGCCGTGACCTGGGAAGTCCAGCAGGAAGATGTCGAACTCAGCGCCCAGTTCACCCGCCAAGGCGAAATAGTCGATGCTCGACGTCGGGAATCCGTGCACCAAGACCAGCGGGGGAGCGCCGGGCGTGCCGCACCGACGGCCGAATATCGTGACCTCTTTGCCGTCGTTGGCGGCGGTTGTCGAGCGCCAACGAAATTTGGTCGCGCCGTTCTGCCACTCCTCGAAGATGTCCAAGCTGCAAGCATCGCAGAGGTGTTCCAACTCCACCACCAGCTGATGGCTGCGCGGACGCTCGCAAGGGTCTGGACGCATCCGTGCAGCGACGTGGATCAGACGGGACCAGCTCGGTGTCGCGCGAATGGGTGCCGTTGCCCGAGCGGTAGTGCACTGGACACCTGTCCAAGCCGGCCCTGCGCCCGGTAGACATTGTTTTGCCTGCTAGTGGGGGTCAATCGCGCCAAAGCTTGTTTCGTAGCCAAATCACCGTTACTGTTGCATACAGATTAAGTGGACACCTGTCTAGGAGAGCTATGGCCAGCCGTTACGCCGGTCTTTCCCGCGACCAGCTGATCACCCTGGTTCCCGAACTGCTGCTGATCGGACAGCTCATCGACCGGTCCGGAATGGCCTGGTGCATCCAGGCTTTCGGCCGCGAAGAAATGCTGCAGATTGCCATCGAGGAATGGGCGGCGGCCAGCCCGATCTACACCCGGCGGATGCAGCAGGCGCTCCGTTACGAGGGCGACGACGTCATCACCATCTTCAAGGGTTTGCAGCTGGACATCGGCGCGCCGCCGCAGTTCATGGATTTCCGCTACACGGTGCACGACCGCTGGCACGGCGAATTCCACCTCGACCATTGCGGGGCGCTGCTGGACGTCGAGCCGATGGGCGACGACTACGTCTTCGGCATGTGCCACACCATCGAGGACCCGACATTCGACGCAACCGCGATCGCGACCAACCCCAAGGCGCAGGTCCGCCCGCTGCACCGGCCCCCGCGGGTGCCCGCCGACCGGCACCCGCACTGCGCGTGGACGGTCATCATCGACGATTCATACCCGGATGCCCAGGCGACCCCTCAGTTGGCCATCCTCAGCCGAACACGTGCCGCGACAACGGAACTCGACCCGATAGACACCTCCGACGAGGGCAGCTCGGATTACTCCGGCGCGCTGGTCTCCGACTTCGACTTCGCCTCGTTCTCACACTCCGCACTGGTGCGCATGGCCGACGAGGTGTGCCTCCAGATGCATCTGCTGTACCTGTCCTTTGCCCTGGCTGTCCGGGCACGCGCCGGTGACGATGCCGATCTGGTTAGGGAGATCTGCAGCAAAGCGCTGACCGGGATCGCGGGGGTCGCCGCGGAGCGCATCCACCGCGGCCTGTCGTTGCCAGCCGGCGTCGACGGCGCGAAGAAAGTGCTCGAGCTGCATCCGCTGTTCAATCCGCGCGAGTACGTGTTCGCGGAGTTCGGACCGGATGAGCTGAGTGTGTCGCCGTCCCCGGCGGTCGAAGACGGAGCGTGGATCAGCTTGGTGACGCCGGCCAATGACGCCGCGTTACAGGCGATCGTCGCGGCGGTCGACCCGCGTCTGCGCGTGGAGCTGACCGGCTCGGAGACGAGCTGGAGCGCGCGGGTGATCGAGACCGACGAGCCCGCAACAGAGTTCGGCGAGGTCGCTATCACCAAGGTGAGCAAAGGTGCGTCCTTTGAATTCGAGCTCCGCAGGTCGCTGCCGTTGATCGTCGTCTGATCGGCGTTCTCACGGACAGGTCACGTGGATGCCGAACTGCAGCTGGCGCATATCGCTTTGACCGGTCGTAATCGTCTGGCCCGTTCCGGCCAGCGTGTACCCCTTGCCCTGCTTTGTCGCTTGGACCTGGCTCGCGGACTGGATGGGTTGATAGGGCATCTGATAGTCGGTTGTCCCGGCCTTCAGCGAAAGCGCAAAGCTGTTGACCGTAGGCGGTGTCTCGTCCGACAGAGATAGTGACAGCGAAGCCGAGTCGTCTTTCGCCTCGATCCGCGTGGTCTCATTCCCCGACTCGGCGGGGGTGGCACTGGGCTGCGCAGCGGTGGTCGTGCAACTGACTCCGGTGGAGATCGTGTGAGTGTGGCCGTCCAGCATGATCATTGCGGTGGTCGGCGGTGGACTGGAGCTTGGTTGAGAAGTCGGGTGGGCGTTGTCATACGAGCAGGCGCTCAGGGTAGTCCCGAGCCCGACGACGCCGAGCGTGGCGACGCAGACAAGGGCCCGACGGGCCGGTTGGCGATTCGCCATCTCAGTTCCTCTCCGGAAGCTGCACGGTGTCCGGAGACGACCCTAGCCTGACGGCCAGGCTTCCCAGCTGATCATGGTCCGTAGCGGTCCGGCGAATGCCGGTCGCACGGCCGATGATCGCCAACGTTCTGCCACGATCGGCGCCAGTGCGCGGGTCACGGCGAGGGGGTTGTCGTCGAGGTAGACGACGGTGATGTAGTGCGGATCGGCTCGCCACCCACGCGGCAGGCGTTTCCATGTGGTCGTCGTACCGAAGGTCCACGCTCCGGCGGTGCCGGGTGTGCTGAGCAGGGCCGGATTGTGCTCACTGTGCAGCCATTGCAGCCACTGGTCCGGGTGGCCGTGGGTGGGTTCCTCGACGATCAGCAGCACCCCCCGGTGCGGCCGGAACGGCACCACCTCCGCAGAAACGTGCGCCTGCGGCGAAGATTGCCACAGCAGCAGCCGCGGCCCGGATATTTGCAGCAAGGATCGCATCATGGGGAAGCGTCCCTTGTCTCGCAGTTCGCTGCCGAGCGCCACGAAATCGGCGAAGGTGTCCTCGACCGGATCGCTGACGAGATAGTGGACGACGTTGCCGAGCTGCCCGAGCGGACCGTGGGACGCCAAACGGCTGTCGAGATACTCGCCGTCGGCGACCCAGCGCAGTCCGTGCACGATGCCGGGCAGTTGATATTGCTCGGGCATGTGATCGAGCAGATGCCAGCGCAGGTAGCCGTCTTCGTCGTCCGGCGTCGCGGGGGTGAGGCTGAAAACGCCTGCCTTGACCCGGTTCACGCGACGCCCAGTTCGGGTGTGGCTACCGACAGTTTCATATCTGTGCTCCGGTGTCGACGCGGACCGATTCGGGCAGGTATGGTTTGGATTCCGTTAGATTCTAACAGCGCTCGAATTATTTCTAACATGGATCGGATCTGTCTACGGAGGTGTCACGATGACGGCAGCGGTGCGCCGGGCCTACGGAGAACTCGACCGTGCCCAAGTGGTGGCGGCGCTACACAGCCTGGCGCGGCGTGTCGGCGTCCAGCACGTGACGATGCGTGACCTGGCGGCCGAACTCGGCGCCGCGGTGCCGTCGGTTTACTATCACGTGCCGGGCAAACAGGCCGCGCTGGATCTGCTCGCCGAATCCGTGCTGGCGGAGATCCCCGTCCCGCAAACCGGCCCGTGGGATACCCGTTTGGTCGACCTGTACTGTGCGGCACGTGAAGTGATCCTCGCCGTTCCCGGCGTCGCCGGCACGCTGCAGAAAAACCGCAGCAGCGAATGTGCACGCCGCCTGGACCGGCTCAGCCGTTCGCTCCTGATCGAAGCGGGACTCACGAAAACTGTTGCCGCAGCAGCACATACGGTCTTGTACACCTACCTCTTGGGCTCCGTGAGTCTGGAGGAAGCGCGTGGCAGACGCCACGCGGCGGCACGTTTTCGCGCGGGGCTCGATGTGATCGTGGCCGGTGTCAAAGTATCTGCGGAGGACCGATGAACGTTCCGCAGCTGGGATCCCTGGTCGTCGAGAACCAGAACAGCGCCGCCGATCGCGATGCCGCGACGGTGCTCGACCCCGACACCTTCGTCGTCGGCGCGCCGTTTGACGCATTGCGCCGGTTGCGGTCGGACTCACCGGTGCATCCGGTACAGCTATCTGGGCTGCCCAGGGCCTGGCTGTTGACCAAACACGCCGACGTCCGGCGGGTCAGCCGTGACACCGAGACCTTCAGCAGCACCAAGGGCAATACGCTGGTCGTCACCGAGGCGGCGCCGAAATCGGCGATGCTGCCCGGAATCGATCCGCCGCAACACGTCCGCTACCGCAAGCTCATCAACCAGGGTTTTACCGCACGCAATGTGCTTCGGTTGGAGGCAAAGATGCGCAAGGTTGCCCGCGATATCGTCGCCGGCATCACCGAAAAGCGCGAATTCGATGCCGTACCAGATATTTCCGCGGAGATGTCGCTACAGGTGATCGCCGACGTGCTGGGCGTGCCGGCCGAGGACCGAATGGCGGTCTTCCGGTGGAGCAACGCCATCGGAACGTTGGGTATCGAGGACCCCGACTACGCTCCCACGCCGCAGGCTCTCGGTCAGGCTGCAGCCGAAATGTTCTCGTACTGCGGCGAATTGGTGGAACATCGGCGCAAACACGGCCTCACCGACGATATCTTGTCGGCGTTGCTGGCCGCAGAAGTCGACGGTGAGAAACTCAACCGTGATCAGCTCAACGAGTTCTTTCTGTTGCTGGCGATCGCCGGCAACGAGACCACCCGCAACACGCTCAGCCACGGCATCTTGGCGTTGGCTCAACATCCCGAACAGCAGGCCCTGTTGGCCGGCAATCCCGACGCAGTCCAGCCCGCGGTCGAGGAGCTGCTGCGATGGGCCACGCCGGTCATGCACTTCCGTCGCACCGTCACCCGCGACGTCGAAATCCGCGGACAGTGGATTCCCGCCGGTGACTGGGTGTTGCTGCACTATCTATCCGCCAACCGGGACGAGGACGTGTTCGACCGGCCCGACGAGTTCGACGTCACCCGCGTAGACGCCGGTCATGCTGCTTTCGGCGGCGGGGGAGTGCACTTCTGTTTGGGTGCCCAGCTGGCCCGGCTCGAGTTGCGCGTGATGCTCGAAGAGCTGTACGCCGGCGTGCCCCGCCTGGAGGTCATCGGCGCACCCGACCGGCTGCGGTCCTCGTTCTTCCACGGCATCAAGCGCCTGCCGTGCCGCACGGGCTAGTTCCTTGGCGAGGCGCTGCTCGCGGCGCGAGGCGCAGCGCGCCGCGCAGCGCAGCTAGCTGTGCGGGAAGTTCACAATCGCCTGCAGCAGGGGCAGTTGCTTTGCCCGCGGTTGCTCCGTGGGCAACCGCTGCGGGCCGAAAAACGTTCCACTGAGGTAGTTGTCGACGTTCCAGATCGATGCCTGGCTGACCTGACCCTGGTAGCCGAAATCGTCCAGGACGTAGGGAAGCGCATCGGCGTAGAGGATCGACGGGCCTTTCATCAGTTGAAAGTGCAGGTGCGGTGCGTTGGCGTTGCCGGTGTTGCCCAGTTTCGCGATCTGCTGGCCCTTCTTCACCTTGTCACCGGGTTTGACCAACAGTGAGCCCTTGATGAAGTGCGCGTACATGGCGTATACGCCGTCGCCAAGGTCCATGATGATGTGGTTGCCGTCGATGTTCTCAACCGTCAGCTTGGCGGCGAGGACAGGATCGGATGCGGGCAGGATGCCCGGGACGTTGGCGTCCATATCGTCCAGCGTTGAGGTCACGGTGCCATCGGCCACCGCGTATACCGGGGATCCGTAGGCGACGTAGCTCTCGTTCTTGGTTTTGTCACCGGTGTAGAAGTTGCCCTGGTCGTCGGTGCGTATCCAGTCGATCGCGAAGCGCTGGCTGTTGTTGAGCTTCATGTTCGCCGGAATGATGGCGTCGCGATGTGCCCACCCGGGATCGCAGCACCCGTTGAGTGCGATCCAGTCGTTGCCTCGCAGCGGCGAGCTGATCACCCGCGGTGTGCCCGCCGAGATGTCGAAAGGATCGCCCAACGTATCGATCGCAACCTGATCTTTCGAGACGGGGCTTGGGGCGCCGCTGCCGTGCAACCGCAGCATGACCGCTTTCGGAAACTGCGCCAACGTGTCGAACGTGAAATCGAGGAGCAGCGCGCGCGATGCTTGCGACGGGATGGTGGCGTCGGGGGCAGGATCGGCGGGCAGCAGACGCAGCCGGTTGCAATCACCGTAGTTGCAGGCGGGGTCGACCAATTGGTTGCCGGAGAAGGTGACGAGCACCTTCGTCGGGTCATGGGCGTCGACCACGTCGACTGAGGTGAGGTTGGCCGGCGCCGCGGTGGCGTTGGTGATCTGCACGTCGAAGGCGAGGTGATACCTGCCGTCGGTGCCGGGAAAGGGGAAGGTCGGCTGGCTGATCGGCTGCACAACCAACGGGGTGAACGCGTCGGGCACCGTCACCCCCGCGAGCGCATCGTTTTGGGCCGGACCGTTGGAGGTGGGCGTACTGGCTGAGCACGCGGCCACGCTCACGGCTAAGCCGATGACCGCCAGCATATTTCGAAGCCCCGGCCGTGCCACGCTGCGTCGTGGCGATGTCCCGCGGACGCCCTGCTGATGTTGGGCCATCTGGTTATCCTCCTTCGCTCTTCCACCTAAGCATCGCGGCGGCTGCGCGGGCGGAAAACTCGCCGGGCGAGACCGCAGCGGAGCCCTTACCATGCTCGGATGATCAACACACGGGTGATCGGGATTGGGGAATTCCGGATCAGCGCGGAGCAGACCGGCATCATCGACGTGCAGTACGTGACTACTCGTTCGATGACGAAGTCCGGCCGTGCGATTGGCTCTGGACGGGCGAGGGGAGACACGTCCAAGGGCTTCACCGGCGATTACCGTGTTCAATATTATGACGCGGCAGGCAAATTTACCGGCGACCTCGACTTACACATCGCACCGATCGGTGACTCTTATCAGCTGAACTGGCGACACCGACCCGAGAACGTCCGGCTTCCAGTGAATTTCGGCGAAGTCGTTTACGAAGGAATCGGCTTTTTGACTAGCCAGACGTCCATGGCCGTCGCGTATTGGATGTCGAAGAAGGTATCTTCGGCGATTGAGTTCAAGCCCTTGCTGTGGCCGTTTTGCTTCGCCGGCGGGCGCAACTCTAGCCGCATCCATAACACTGGACTGCCTCGGAGACACCATCGATGTGTCCGCCTCTGCGCGACAACCTCATTCGCGACACAGCGCGCCACCAATCTGTCGCTGAGAGCCGGGCACATCGCGTATCGGCCGGTGCAGAAACGCATGTGACTGTTGTGCTAAATGCGACGTGACCATCCACGGTGTGCGGTGACTTGAGCGGGTCTGGCACTACAAGCAAATCACTGCGGACAAACGCCGCCCGGCCGACCGTGGCTTGATGGAAAACTGCGCCGGCATCTGACCGAAAGATCTGCGGTACAAGCTATTCGGGGCCGCGGGCAATGGGCCGCTCGGGATCCGAAATCCACTCCGACCACGAACCCGGAAACAGCGCCGCCCCCTGGCCCGCGGCGGTGAGCGCGGCGACCGTGATGGCGGCGGTAACGCCTGAGCCGCAGTAGACGCCGATATGGTCGTGCCGTTCGACGCCCCGCGCAGAGATCAGCCGACCGAGCGCATCATTGTCCAAAAAGCTGCCGTCGTCAGCCAAAACTGTGCCGCTTGGCATGTTCTTTGCGCCGGGGATGTGGCCGGCGACGGCGTCGACGGGCTCGGCGTCGCCGCGGAAGCGTTCGGGTGTGCGCGCGTCGAGCAATGTCAACGCTTCTGAGCTGGCTTGCTCCGCCGTCAGGGTCGGCAGGCTTCCGTCATACAAATCCTGTTGCGGCACAGCAACATCCCCTCGCGACGGGGTGACGGGACGGGTCTCGAGGCTTCCGCCGATTGATCGCCACGCAACCAGGCCGCCGTCCAGAATGCGGACGTTGGGGATCCCGGCCGCGGTCAACACCCACCACGCGCGCGCGGAGCCCGCTCGATTCCAGTCGTCGTACACCACGACCAACTCGTTCTGTCGGATTCCCCATCCGCGCGCGGCGGCTTCCACGCTGGGCCCCGACGGCAGTGGATGACGACCCCGACCGGTGATCGTGTGATCGCTGAGTTCGTCCTCCAAGGACACATACACCGCCCCGGGTATGTGGCCCTGCAAATAAGACGCGCGCCCGTCCGGCTCATCGAGGCGCCAGCGCACGTCCAGAATCGACACCGGGTCGCCAGCCTGGATACGTTCGGCGACCTCTGAAGCTGTGAGCAAAACCTGTGCGCGTGGGTCCATGCCCTCGAACCTAGCGACGGTCGCAAGCGCGGCGTAGCCGGGCGCTGCGGGCCGTCGCCATCGGGACGAGCGACGGTCGCAAGCGCGGCGTAGCCCGGCGCTGCGGCGACGGTATTGGCCAATGCCGGAACGATTTTCAAATGTATTGTGCAACCGCGCCAACGGAGTTTTCATCGGCCAGGTGCCGCCTTTAGCCTCTAGGCCGTGTGTTCGGAATCGCCGCGCCGATCGGCCACTGCGCCCAAGGTCGTCAACATGTGGGCCGCTGTCCGCTGCCAGGTGAACATTTCGGCGCGACGCCTCGCGCAGCGGCGACGGTGGTGTTCGGGTCTACTGACCACCGCGGTGACCGCCCGCGCGATGGCCCGCGGGTCGTTGTCGGCGAGTGCACCGCTGTCTGGAGAGATGATCTCGGTCAGTGCCGACGTGCGCGACACCACCACCGGCGTCCCGCAAGCCAGCGACTCCAGTGCGGCCAGACCGAACGTCTCGTGCGGCCCCGGCGCCAGCGTGATGTCGGCGGAGGCCAGCAGCGCGGCGACGGCCTGCCGATTGGGAACAAAGCCGGTGAAGTCGATCGGCAGCCCCGCGGACTGGCGTTGCAACCTGGCCCTCAACGGGCCCTCGCCCATGACGACCAGTCGCGCGTCGACGCCGGCGTCGCACAGCGCGGCGAGGGCATCGATGCTGCGGTCCGCCCGCTTTTCCACCGACAACCGGCCGCAATGGACCAGCAGGATCTGCGCTGGCGCGGCCCAGCGCTGCCGCACCATGGCCGAGTGGCGGCGGGGGTGGAACGTCTGGAGGTCCACGCCCAGCGGGACGGTCACCGTGTTCGTCGCGCCGATCCGATCGAATTCTTCTCGCGCAAATCCGGTGGTGCAGACGACGGCGTCGTAGTTGGCGGCGGTGCGTCGGTTCGCGAAGTCCGCGAATCTCTGGGCGGTCCGAGGCGGAAGCACTTGGCCGACAAGGCGATCCAACCGCTCGTGGGAAATCATCACCGTAGTGACGCCGTGTTCACGGCCCCACGGGCCTAGCGACCGCAAGGTGAGTCGATCGGAAACCTCCAAGGCGTCGGGCTTGAGTTCCTCGAGCAGCTCTCGCACGGGTCCGGGCAGCACCGCCCGGTAACCGCCCGTGAAGGGAATCAATCTGGCGGGCAGCGTGATTCGCACGACTCCGCTGCGTAGCTGGCTGCGGCCGGCGCGTGGACCGGGAACGACCAGAAACACCCGGTGTCCGGCGGCGCAGTATTCCGCACCCATCCGGTCCACGGCCGTCCGGAGGCCGCCGGAGCGAGGGCCATAGAAGTTGGCGACCTGAACGACACGCATACTCCTGAGATCAACCGGCGCTCATGTGCAGTCAACGATGCGGGATAGACGCTGGCCTGAACACTCCGTGAAATCCCGACTTTATCGGGATTACCGAGCGCGGCCACGCGCCGATGACCTTCTGCGCGCTGCGCACCGATGCGCTGGGACCGCGGTCATCGGTGTCCACCTTTCCAGGTGCACGCCCCACGAGCGAATTTAGTCTTGACCATCCATGCAGTTCATCGTGTATGGTCTGTTGGTATGACCGCGGAGGGACTCGAGCAGCGGGAAATCACCGAGGATTTGACGCGGCGCGCTTTGCAATTGGCGCTGACCAAAACCACGGACATGGCCGCCGACGTGTTGCGGGTGCCGTTGCACTATTACCGGGACCCCAAGCTCCCCGAGATCGAGGAATCGCAGATCCTGCGCCGGACGCCGTTGGCGATCCTGCCCAGCGTGCAGATCCCTAATCCGAACGACTTCGAAGTCCGGTCGGTGCTGGGCAGTTCGCTGCTGGTCACCCGGGACCACTCCGGCGCCAGCCACGTGCTCTTGAACTACTGCCGCCACCGCGGCGCCATGCCGGCCTGCGGATCGGGCAACGCCTCGCGATTCACCTGTCCCTATCACGCCTGGACCTACCGGAACACAGGTGAATTGTTCACCGTCCCAGGTAAATCCGGCTTCGTGGAAATGAAGACCGAAGACTACGGCCTGGTCGAGTTGCCCAGCCGGGAGGCATACGGCTTCATTTGGGCGGTGCTGAGCACCGACAGTTCAATCGACATCGACGCCCACCTTGGCCCGATGGCTTCGCAGCTGGCCGAACTGGACTACGGCTCGTTCGGCTATCACACCCATCGCGAATTCGTCTCCGACGTGTCGTGGAGGGGTGCTTTGGAGGCCTTCGCCGAGGGCTATCACTTCCCGTATGTGCACGGCGAGAGTCTGATTGGGCAAAATGCGTTGCCGAATATGGCGACTTACGACGAATACGGCAGGCATCACAGGCTCGGGTTTCCGTTCACCTGGATCACCAACCTGGAAACCGACGCCGGTGCTTCCTGGGATGTGCGCGACAACATGGGTCTGATCTATTGGATCTACCCGAACCTGGTGCTGGCCAACAGCTCCGTGGGCGTGGAGGTCATCGATATCCTTCCCGCCGGTGCGCCAACTCGGTGCACCGTGCGGCACACTTGGCTGGCGCGCATCCCGGCCACCAGCGATGAGATGCGCGCCGGATACGACATGATCTACGACGCGGTGCACGCGGCGGTCCGCAACGAGGACTTCGCGATGCTGCCGCAATGCGGTGAGGGCGTGCGCCAGGCGCAGCACGACCATATGATCATCGGCCGCAACGAGATTGGCGTCCAACACATGATCAGGGTCTTCGCCGAGCAGCTCGGCTTGGGACTTCTCTAGCGTTGAGCCAGCAATTCGATGCGAAGACACGGTTGGTCTGGGGAACTGCCGGCGAGCGACGACGAGGCCATCGCGCGCATCATCGGCGCGGCACGCCGCACCATCGAGGAATTCGGTGCGGAGATCAGGATCAGCGATATCGCCCGCGACCTCGGGATTACCCGGCAAACCGTGTATCGATATTTTCCCAGCACCGACGCGCTGCTGGCGGCGACGGCACTGTCCCGAGTCGGCCCGTATCTCGACCGGATGGCTGCCCACCTCAACTCGATTCGTGATCCCGCCGAAGCGGTGGTCGAGGGCATCGCCCACACCCTAGAACAGCTACCCGACGACCAATATCTGGGGTTGTTGCTGACCACCGATCGGATGCCGTCCTACTCGGCGAGCGTGACCTCGGATGTGGCTCTCGCGCTGGGTCGTTCGATCATCGATCGATTCAACGTCGACTGGGACAGCGTCGGCCTCACTGACGACCGCCGCGACGGCTTGGTCGAATTCATGCTGCGGATTTTGCAGTCGTTCATCGTCGATCCAGGACGTCCCCAGCGCTCGGGCGCCGACCTCCGCGACTACCTGCGCCAGTGGGTCGCCCCCGCGATCACCCACTACCGACCGGTCGCCCAGCCCCCTAGCCGCCCGACTCGGGCCGGACCCAGCGCCGCATCGGGCGCGGTCAGTCCTGGTCTACCGGATCGAGGAGTTGCACTTCCTCCAGGTCCATCTCCGCCTGCAACTCGCGCAGCACGATGTCGTCGATCAGGTTTTGGTTGCGCAGCGCGGTAATTTCCTCCCGCTTGTGCGCGAGCACTCCAAGCCGCACCCGACGAATCAGCTCTCTGCGCTCGGCCAAGTGGCTGATCTCGGAGTCGTCCTCGGTGGCCAGAATGAGCGCGGTGTGTTTTTCGTATTCCTGTTGCAACCGGCGCAGCATTTCCTGATCGGCCCCGAGCGCGCTGGCGACTGAGGGCAGGGCGTCAAGGGCGGCTTGAGCGCCGCGGGTGCGGGCCAGACGCAGTTCTTCGGCGTGGGCAACGTCCTCGGGCATCCGCGCCCAGCGAACGACGGCCGGCAGCGTGGTCCCTTGGACTACGACGGTCAGGAGGATGACCACCACAACGACGAAGATGATCAAGTTCCGGTCGGGGAATGGCTGGCCGCCATAGGTTGTCAAGGGGATGGCCAGCGCCGCGGCGAGAGATACCGCGCCGCGGAATCCCGCCCAGGCGGTCACCATCCGTTGGCGCCAGGTGACTCGACGGGTGCGCTGCACCTCGCGACGGTCGATGACACGAATCAATACTGTGGTGGCTTCCCCCCAGAAAAGCCGCGACACCACCACGACGCCGGTGACGGCCAGAGCGAGTAAAACGGCATGGTGCAGCCCCCCGTCGACGTGGGTAATGCCCTTTGCGGCACTTGGGATTTGGACTCCGACAAACACCCACAGCGAGCCGTTGAGTAGAAACGTCGTGATGTCCCAGAACGCGAAAGCCTGAAGCCGGGAACGAGCCCGGATCACCTTGGGACCGAAGTATGTGAGCATGAACGCCGAACCCAGCACCGCGACCACCCCGCTGCAGTCGAACGCCTGGGCAAGCAGAAACGCCGCGAAGGGCGTCAGCAGGCTGAGGGCACCCTCCTCAAGCGGTGAGTCGATGCGCCGGCGTAACAGGGTCACCACTCCACCGACGAGGAGTCCCGCCGCAATGCCGCCGAGATAGGAGCTGACGAAGCGCACGGTCAGCGCGGCGGGGCTGACGGGGGCACCTCCGATGGCTACTGAGACGCTCACGGCATACAGCACCAGCGCGGTCCCGTCGTTGATGAGGCTCTCGGCGCGCAGCACGGTCAGGGAGCGGCGCGGCAACTTTTTGGCCAGGCCCGCCACGGCGGCGGCGTCGGTGGGGGAGAGCACGGCGCCTAGGACCGCCGCCGCGTGGGATTCCATGCCGAGTGCTCGCGCCGTCCACGACACCGCTACGGCGGTGGCAATCACCAGGCCGATGCTGAGAAAGACGATGACGCGAGCGTTGGTACGGACCTCGCGAAAACTGGTGTTCATGCCCTCCCAATACAGGATCGCTGGCAGGAACAGCAGCAACACGATTTCGCCGTCGATCCGGACGTTACCGAAACTGGGAATCAGACCCAGCAGGCCGCCGAGGAGGATGAGCAGAACGGGGGGCCCCACGCGGTAGCGGCGGCCCAGGATCGTTCCCACGATGACGGTGGCAACGAGCGCGACTATGACGACGAGCCCAAGCACCAGCCCATCCTGCCGTACGGCTGCCGGAGCGTCCTGCCGAGTGTGAACCCTGCGACGCAACACGCCGCCGGACCGTCGTGAAATGCACACTCGGAGGTGCCCAACGCTTCTTCCAGCTGAACGTGCAACTCCGGACTCGTCTCGGCATCCATGCTCAGCCAGCGCCGCAGCAGGAATCGTGCAGTGGCCAACCTGTGTGGACCAGAAGCGACGGCGCATATCGATTGCCGCATCGACACCCATGCGCGCAGCGACCATTTCGATGAACTGGCGATCATCGGTCTCGGTGATCCACGCCGATTGACGGTCTCGGCGACCGCTTGGCGGACGGGTGCGACTAGCAGGTCCTCCGTGGTAGAGGCATGCCGAAAATAGGTTCTGATCGATATGCAGGCCGCGGTGGCGATGTCCTCGGTGGTGACCGCGGCGAATCCGCGCTCGGCAAAGAGTCGGTGGGCGGCCTGCTGGATCTCGTGGAGCAACTCTGCGCGGCGGCGGTCCCGCAACGAAATGTTGTTTGCGGCCATCATGGTGTCACGCCGTGCCCGACCTCGTCGACAATTCGACGACCGGACCGGTGATCCGCGACTATCTGCGCACCCTGGTGAACAACTGGCGAAACGCCAACGCCCACATGGCCGCCGATAGCTACGGCGAGGAAAACTACGAAATCTTCCGACACGACAACCTGCTTAGCGCGGTGTTCCACGAGGACTACCACGCCGACGGGCCCCAGGCCAACCACGCCTATCGCACCTTCACGTTTGACGTGACCAGCGGGCGGCGACTGCAGCTGTCGGACGTGACGACATCGAATCCGCTCACCGCCATCCCTCCGTTGACGCAGCCCTTCATCGAGACCGCGCTCAATCAGGCTGCGCCGCCGCACGATCCGGGGACCTACCCGTTCGTCATCGACCGCTGGACACCCGACAAGGTCTATTCCGGCGCGTATAAGGCGTGGGCGCTGACTCCCGACGAATTGATTCTGTACATGCCCGACTATCCGGTGGGTCACGACGAGCCGCTCGACTTTTCACCGGGGCTCCCGCAGTGGTACATGGACGGAGGCACCGTCCAAGTTCACATCCCGCTGTCGGCCCTGGCCCCAGTACTGCGCATCTAATTTCGTTACGTCGCGGCGGGCCGCAGCATCCGGCCGGCAATGCGCGCAGAGAGCCAACCGGGTGCGAGTCGTGAACTCGTGGCCAACAATCGATTACGCCATCCGGTAACGGTTACCGCCCGCCCGCGGTCCAACGCACGCAAGCCGGCGGCGACGACGGGTTCGGGTGGGGCAAGGCGTCGATAGATCGCGGTGTGCGAGACATCCGAGTCGAGGGCGCCGACAAATCCGGTGTCGGTGGGGCCGGGGCACAACGCTGTAACGGTGACGCCCGAGCCGCGGGTCTCGGCCCACAAGGCTTGGCTCAGTGACAGCACGAACGCCTTCGAAGCGCCGTAGGTGGCTTGATAGGGGCCCGGCTGAAAGGCGATGACGGAAGCTACATTCAGGATTCCGCCGCGACCACGGGCGAGCATGCCGGGGAGCACCGCGTGGGTCAGGCGCACCAGCGCGTCGACGTTGACCGCGAGCAGATCGTGCTCCCGACCGGCGTCGAGCTCCGCGAACCGTCCGTAGGTGCCGAACCCGGCGTTGTTGATCAGGACCTCGATTGGTCGACCCGCCAGGTGTTCGACCAGGTCGTTCATACCAGCTTCGGTGCCAAGGTCACCGACGACCAGTTCGACGTCAACGTTCGTGCTCACCTGCTGCGCCACAGCGCTCAGCCGCGTGTGGTCCCGACCGGCCAGCACCAACGACAGACCCCGCTTGGCCAGCTGGTCGGCGAAGATCGCGCCCAGCCCGGAACTCGCCCCGGTCACCACGGCCCACCCGCCTTGCTTTGACATCCCAGCTCCTTTTTGTATGAATCATTAGTTGTCGCGAACACCACATCGGGGTTGAGGATGCCCGCCGGGTCGAAGCTTTGCTTGATTCGGCGCATGACGTCGATCTTGGCGGGGTCTTCGAGATCGAGGAAGTACGGCGTCTTGGCGCGTCCGAGGCCATGTTCTCCGGAGATCGCACCCCCCAATTCCATTGCCAACGCAAAAATGTCAGACATCAGGTGCTTTCGTTTTGACGCATCTTTGCAGAAGATGGCCAGGTGCACGTTACCGTCGCCGGCGTGTCCGCAGCCGATAACGGCAACACCGGCGGTTGACGCCAGTTCACGAGCTGTGCCAAGGAATTTCGGCATCGCGCTGCGCGGGACGACGGTGTCGACGATGTCGTCGGCGCCCGCCGCCTTGGCGGCCCAAAACGCTTTCTCGCGCGCCTCGATCAGCTTGCGGGCCGCACCTCCTTCGAGCACATAGGCGTCAACCGCACCCAACTCGACGAGCAGTTCGCCGGTCGACCCAACGTCCTCTCGCAGTCGTTCAGCATCCCGGTTTTCCAGCGCCACAACAAGATACGCCTCGCAGCTGGTGCGGATCTGGTCCGGGATGCCCAGCTCAAGATTCTGGGTGTGGACGAGGGCCGCCATCGTCATGTTGTCGATGTATTCCAGGATGCACGGCGCCAGCCCGCTGGCCAGGACGTTGGGCACCGCCTCCATGACCTGTTCGAAGTCGGCGAACGGTGCGAGCACGGTGGCACTGTGGTCGAGCCGCGGGTGCAGCTTGACGATCACCTCGGTGGCCAATGCCAGGGTGCCCTCGGAGCCGACGATGAGTTGAGTCAGGTCGTAACCGGTGGAGACCTTGGCAATCTTGCCGCCGGTTCGAATGATCTCGCCGGTCGGCAGCACCGCCTGCAGCCCGAGGACATTATGACGGGCTACGCCGTACTTGACCGCACGCATGCCCCCGGCGTTGGTACCCACGTTCCCGCCGACACTCGACGACAGCTCGCCCGGATGAACCATGTACCGAAGACCGAAACCAATTGTGGCAGCATCTAATTCGGTCAGAGTCACGCCCGGCTGGACAACCGCGACCTGGTTGGTGGTGTCGACTTCCAGGACCGCGTTCATCCGCTCGAAAGAGACCAACAGGCCGCCCTCGCATGGCCGCACCGCCCCCGACAAGCCGCTCCCGGACCCACGCGCAGTGACCGGAATGCCGTGCTCCGAGGCCGTCTTCAGCAGTGCCGCAACCTCTTCCGCGCTTGCCGGCTTTGCCACGAACGCCGGCTTCTGTGGCGGCAGGGTCAACTCTTCGTCGTGTGCGTAGTCCTCGGGGATCGCATCGCCGGTCAGCAAGTTGTGTTTACCGACGATTTCAGTGAATAGCGCCGCCATGTCGCTCATCGAAGGCCTCGCCTTCTCACCGTGTGTGCCTGACAGCGATCACTTTACTGCTGAGGTCGTGCACGACTGCTGATGATCACGCTCGGGCGGAACGTGATGGTCGTTGACGCAAGCGCATTGGCCGTTGCGACGGTGAGGACGGAGCGATCGACCGGCGAGCGTTCACATCGAGGTGACCGCGAGCAGTCACCAGGGTGCCGATGTCGCCAAATCGATCCCCGGCTGGAAGGTGACCGGCAGTTTGCCCAACCCCGTCATGCTCGGGTTGCCCAGGTAATGGTCGACTCCGTCACGGTCGACCCGGTAGTCGGGGATGCGGTCCAGCACGGCCTTGACCATCACCTCCGACATCAGCCGGGCCAGATGTGACCCGATGCATCGATGCGGGCCGAGCCCGAACGCGACGTGCCGGTTGGGCGCGCGATCCAGCATGATCTCGTCGGGTCGGTCGAATTCCCGCTCGTCGTGATTGGCGGCCAACCAGCTGACGACGACCCGGTCGTTGCGCCGCAATTGCTGGCCACCGACCACGACGTCGCGGGTCACCGTGCGGCTCAGTTGCTGGTTGACCGAGAAGTAGCGCAGGAATTCGTCGGTGGCCGTGCGATACAGCTCCGGATGCTTGATGAGTTGGCGGCGCAACTCCGGGTGGGTGCCCAGGTAGAGCAGGGTCAGCGCGGTCTGAGAGGTGGTGGTGTCCACGCCGCCGGCGATCAGGTTCCACAGGATGTTGAGCAGCTGCTCATCGCTGAGGCGCTCGCCCTCGAACTCGAATCGGATGAGGAAGCTGGTCAGGTCGTCGCGGGCCTCCGTGCGTCTGGCCGCCGCGAACTCTAGAACGCCCTGCATCATGGCGGGGACTTCCGCGATGGCGCTGGCGTACTCCGGACTGTCCTGCGGGACCGCCATGACGGAGTGGAAGAGGTTGGCATACAGCTGCCAGTTGTCGTAGGGCAGGCCCATCAACCTCATGGTGAGGATGGCGGGAACCGGACTGGCATAGTCGAGCACTAGGTCCATTCGCCCGTCGGTTATTCGCCGGTCGAGGAACCAGTGTGCGGATTGCTCCATGAACGGCCGCATCCGCTGAACGGCCCCCGGCGAGAAGAACGGGGCAAGCGCGTGTCGCAGCGCCAGGTGGTAGGGGCCGTCGACCTCGCCGATGCCCAGGGCCGGCTGGCCGTCGGGACGCGGAACACCCATCTCGCCCTGATAGTCGATGCCGTCGCCCGAGTTCGGCTCGTACTTGTGGGCGAAGGTGTCACCGTCGCGGGCCGATTGGCTGACCGCTTCGTAGCTGGTGAGGAACCAAAATCCGCCGTGGTTCTGGTTCCATGCCACCGGACACTTCTGTCTCAGTTCGGCGTTGATGGCGAGCTGGTCAAGGTTGAACTCGTCGGAATGATGGTCGAAGTCAACCACGACATCGGCATTGACATCGCTACGACGCGTAGCCATCGAAAGGCCTCCACCACACCAAGCCTGCACCGATCGGCGATGCCGGCAGCTAATCACGCTATCTTTGCATTATTACGCTTTTGAGCGGTGGAAAGAAGTGGGCAGCCCCGAGCGTCCGCGCTTCAACCATGCAGGAGAGGCTGTAATGACAAGCAACCGAACAACTTTCAACCACGTCGGCTTGTGCGTCGCGGATCGCCAGCGGTCACGTCGGTTCTACGAGGGCCTGCTCGGGTTTCAGTTCTGGTGGGAGCTCGACGCTCCCGAAGACGGCACCGCCGAGTTGCTGCGGCTCGAGAAGCCCGTCGGGCTGCATGCGACGTATCTGGTCCGGGACGGATTGGTGCTCGAACTCCTCGACTACTCGGGACGCCCCGTTCACACCGGGCCCGCCCGGGTGATGGATCAGGTTGGGCTGACGCATATCTCGTTTTCGGTGTCCGATCTCGCCGGCGTGTTGGCCAAGGTTGCCGAGTTCGGGGGAACGGTGGTCGACGGTACCGTCTCCGCGGGGTCGGCGATGGTCCGCGACCCGGACGGCCAACTGCTGGAGTTGCTTTCGGACGGGTGGTTGTCGGTGGTGCCGCCGATTCCGGGGTAGGGGCCAGGGGCTGCGGCGTTGTTGCCCGTAACCTTCACGGTGTGGCAGCACAGAAGCCCCCGTCGCGTCTGTCGGTCGAAGACTGGCTGCAGGCGGGTTACACCTTGCTCGCCGAACACGGTGTACGAGCACTCAAAGTCGAGCGTCTGTGTCAGCAGGTGGGTGCCACCCGGGGAAGTTTCTACTGGCACTTCGACGACATGGACAGCTACCGGGGCGCGCTCGTCGAATCGTGGAACGCGTTCCTCGAACATGACCGTTGTCACCTGACTGAGCTCGATGCGTTGCCACCTCGGGAACGCCTGTCCGCCATGATGACGGCGCTGGTTTCGCCACAGCACTGGACGCTGGAGCGTGCGATGCGCGAATGGGCGCGTTCGGACCCGACCGCCGCCGCCAATGTCCGCGCGGCCGATCGCCGCCTGCTTCGCGCCGTCGCCCGCGCTTACAGCGACTACGGCTTGAGCCCTAGCGATGCAAAACTGCGTGCCGAGTTGACGTTCGCGGCTGGGATCGGGTTATTGCACCTCGCGGACTCGGCGGCCCAGGCGCAGAAGGCATCTCAACGCGAACGATTCCTGGACCTCATGCTGGCCGATGGCACGTGATGCGTTCAGATCATGGCCATCGGGGAGATCTTCGCACCGATCGCCAGCGCCCCGGCCAGCTCCCGACTGACGTCGTAGTCGAACACGACGTGCCCCGACGCGATGTCCACGTCGCGCTTGGCGCGCTGCAAAGGGCTGGACAAGAAGTGGGCGCTTGCCCCGGACGCCTCCATCAGATCGCTGATGATCCACCGGCACTCGCGCACCGTGTGCGCCGCGGCTAACCGTGCGTTGGCCCGCGTGGCTCGATTGACACGCGTGCCAGTGGCGACGATGCGCTCGATGTCGTCGGCGGTATCGGCGATGAGCGTTCGCAATGCGCGCAGTCGCACGATCGCGTCCGCCAACCTGGCCTGGGCGGCGGGTTGATCTTTCTGCGCCACCCCGCTATACGCGAGGATCCGATCGCCGAGCCGTTTCGCGAAGAGTTCGGTCACCCATTCGGCGGCACCCAGCACCGGCATCGCCGCGGTCAGCGCGAGCGCCGGAACCATCGGCCAGCGATAGGTCGAGACATCATGGGCATGCGCCCCTGGCCCATCACCCGCGTAGATGTCGGCGACTGAGATCATGCGGTGCTCGGGCACAAAGACGTCCGTGACGATCACGTCTTGAGAACCGGTGCCGCGCATGCCCGCGGTGTGCCAGACATCGGCGACCACGACGTCGTCGGCGGGCACCACCGCCAGCATCGGATCAATCCGGTCCTGCCGCGGTATCAGCGCCCCGACAATGACCCAATCGGCATCCATCGCGCCGGTCGCCCACGACCACCTGCCGGTCAGCCGTGCTCCGCCATCCGTCGGTGCGCCCCGGCCGGTGGGAGCCAGGGGCGCCGGCGCCAGGACAGGTCCCGAGGCAAATACTTCGTCCTGGGCACGTGGATCGAACAATGACAACATCCAGTTATGCAGCGCGTAGAAGCCCAAAGTCCATGCGCTCGAGGTACATCCGTGCGCCATGCGCCGAATCGGTTCCAGCAGTTCAGGAAACGACGCTTGGATACCGCCGAAGCGTGCCGGTAGCAGCAGTCGAGCCAGGTCCAGTTGCCTGAATTCGCTGACGGTGGCGGCGGGCAGTCGGCGCAGTCGCTCGGCCTCGTCGGCGCGCTGGGCCAGGCGCCCGACAAAGTCGTCGGTGATGCCGTATACCGCCGGGCTGTCGATGACGGACACGCCGTTGACCCTACCATACTCTTTTGTATGGATCGTGTGTCGCCACATTGACCGAGCAGACGCAAACGCACCCGAAACGTCGGCGTGTCGGGTGCTTTTGTGTCTGCTCGCCGGGGGGAACTGTCGGCGGTGCCGCGTACGTTGCCGGCATGAGTACCAGAACGAGTGCGAATGGCGGCTTCGCCGGTGTAGTGGGCGTGTTGCTGATCGTCGCGATCATCATCCGGTTCATCTGGTGGCTTCTCGGGGTCGCCGCGCTGATCGGTCTCTACATCGCGGTGCGCGCGCTGGTGCGCCAGTACCGCCGACGCGAAGCCGCCTATGCGCGCTATCGGGAGGCGCTCGCCGCGCGTGCCGACCAACAGCACAACTGGGTATTGCGCGGCGACACCCGCGGAATCTACGGCGTCGAGGGCGCCGAACTCATGCGCTACCTGTATCCGGCGCACGACCGCGTCAAGCGCCGGACCCGCCCCGGTTATGACCGCCGCTGACGCCGGATCTCATCGCGGGTGTCCGCGCGCAGACGCGCCATTGTTACCATCGCGCGGTGAGCCCTCCGGGTGTGCCCCCGACCTACGCCCTATCACGACGTGATGTCCTGAAGTACGCGGCTGGCGCGCCGGCGACCTTCGGTGCCGCGGCGGTGCTGGGCGCCCCACGCTCGTCGGCCGTCGGTATCGCCGGCATGGCCGTGTTCCTAGACCCCGGCCACAACGCGGTAAACGACGCGTCGATTACCCAGCAGGTTCCCAACGGCCGGGGTGGTACAAAGCAGTGCAACACGTCGGGCACCTCCACCGATGACGGCTACCCGGAGCATGCGTTCACATGGGCCGTCGTTGGGCTTATCGCCGGTGCCCTCAACCAATTGGGCGTGCGCACGCAGTTGTCGCGAAACGACGACAGCTCGGCCGGGCCCTGCGTGGACCAGCGCGCCGCGTTGGCCAACGCGATGCACCCGGACGCGATTGTGAGCATCCACGCCGACGGGGGACCGCCGTCAGGCCGCGGCTTCCACGTCAACTACTCCAGCCCGCCCCTGAACGATGCCCAGTCGGGTCCCGCGATACAGCTGGCCCGGACGATGCGTGAGGCCCTGGTTGCGGCCGGTTTTCAGCCGTCCACCTACATCGGCTCCGACGGGCTATATGGCCGCGACGACCTCGCCGGGCTGAACCTGGCCCTATACCCGGCCGTGCTCGTCGAACTCGGCAACATGCGCAACGCGGACGAAGCCGCCCGAATGGAAAGCGCGGACGGGCGTGCGAGCTACGCAAATGCCGTTGTCCAGGGGATTACGTCGTATCTGAGCGCCAAAGCCGGCTAGCCGACGGTGTCGCCGCGCTGGTTGACCCGTCCGGTCGTCGTGCGGGCGATCGTCATTCTCGCGGTGTTGGCCGTAATGGCCGCGATCGTGACTATGGCCGCGCTGTTCGAGTACGAGCGCACACCGGCGCCGTCAGTCTCGACACCGCCGCATCTGGGTTGAGCTCAGGAGGATGGCACCCCTTTGTGCCCGCCTACGCGCGACAGGCCGCCCGTGTGCGGTCGGCCGCCGCCCGCGCGCGGTCGGCCCCCGCGCGCGCAGTCGGCCGGCGCAATTCTGGACCGCGAGCGTACCGTCACTGCGGGAATTCGCCACCCGAGAATCGCAGTGCCGTTACGCTGGTGAACTGTCCCACACCTCGCGGCCCCGACAGTCGCTGGTAGGCGGGCAACACCAGTGCCCACCACCACGGACACAGGTGACGGATGCGACTGCGCCTCAACAGCCTTGGCGCAGTGAGGGGTTGGCCTCACCCACGAAATCTATGCCCGAACCGCCTCAGCGATGCGCGGATCCGCTCAGCAGTTGACCGTTGGCTCCCTGGAGCAAACATATGACGGTGCTCGGCGTGGGATTCGCGCCGGTGCGGTCCTGATTGGAATCGATCAGGTATGTCACGGAATAGGGGCTACCGTCGATGGACTGACCGGTGTAGGAAGCAACCCCCGCAGCACACGTTCGATTGGCAACGCTGGCGATGGCCGTGTCGACGGCCAGCGGTGCGCGCAGATATACCTCAGCCAAATGTGCTGTCGTGCAATCGACAACGGTGACCATGATCCGGCTGAGGTCGGCAGGCGGCAGGTCGGCGACGCAGTCGCCTACTTGGAGTTCGATCCACGACTCGGTCCGGGACCGAGGCGTGGGGGGAGCGACGGGTCCGGTTGCCGTAATCGCTTTTGCCGCTGGGCTTGTGGGTGACGGGGCCGTTGATGCTGGGCCGGCCTGGACGCCGTTGGTCGCGCAGGCCGCCAACACCGCGACCGTAGACAGACCGCATAGCCGGTGGCCCCCTCGCATGGCAGCGATTGTAAGTCCTGTTGGTGCAAGTGACGCCGCTTTTGCTGGCACCTACTAGGACTCACGGCAAAATGACGGCTAGGCAACCGTTTACCGAGCAGATCGGCAAGGGGTCGGGCAGCCCCGGAACGTCTTGCGGCCCGCGGCCGGGCCGCGTGGACATCAAAGAGTTTCGTCGCGCCAACTGCCCTTCCGGCATACGCGGTACTACCACTACCCGTTCCCGCCGGCGCGCATCGGCGAATATCGCACGGCACTTGGAGTGGCTGGACGACAACGCTACTCGTGTCGCGGTAGTTCCTTAACCGCCGGAATGACTCACCCTGTACCGGCACGTACTGTATGTGTACGCGTCATGACTTCGTCGGCGGCCCGTTCGCCGGAGCGAATCGCGCCGTCAATCCAGCCGCACATCTTTGTCGAGGTCTCGGTGCCGGCCCAGTGAATGCGGCCGCACGGTTCGCGCAGCGCATGGCCGAACTCGGTGAGCACACCGGGCGGCGCGTGGCTGAGCATCCCGCCCCCGGAAAAAGGCTCGCGGGTCCAGTTTTGCTCGTGGTAGTCGACCGGTTTGCCGGCCTTGGCGCCGAACCGCTCCACGAGCGCGTCCAGCACGCCCTGGCGCCGCTCGTGCGAGTCGAGACGTTCGTATTGGCGTGCGACCGGTCCCTCGATGACGACGCACAGGATCCCCGGTGTACCGGTGTCCGTGCAGGCATCGATCGTCACGGTAGCCAGCGACCCCGGTGCGGCGCTCTGGCCGCACAGGCCGTCGGCGCGCCAGAACGGCTCGTCGTAAACGATCGAGATCTTCACGACCGCGCCGCTGGGCATCCGCTGATGTAGGAACGCGCGATCGGTGGGAAGCATTGGCTCATAGATGATTTGGCTGGCGATGGCCAGCGGTACCGCGACGATCGCCCGCAGGGCCCGAACGCTGCCGTGTTCGGACCGCACGGTGACGCCGTCGGCGTCCTGCGTGATGTAGCGGACCGGTTGCGACAACTGGATCGCGTCGCCCAGCTGGTCGGCCATCGGCTGGTAGATCGCGCCCATGCCACCGATGACCCGCGCGTCTTGCGAGCCGTCCTTCCCACCTAACACGAAGGTGGGGCCGCCGGCCGATCCCATCTGGTAAAGCATGAACAGCATCGACACCTCGGATGCCGCCGATGTGTAGCAACCGGAGACCGCGGTGTCCAGGAGGGCATGCGCCGCCGCGGATTTGACATTCTTCTCCAGCCATTGGGCCAACGTCATGCGGTCCCACTTCTGCGCCTTCTTGGCTTCCCAGGGCGCCTCCAGCGGGACCGACTTGCACATCTGACCCAGTTCGAACATGGCCGCCCCCAAGCTCAGCGAGGCCCACAGGCTCATGGTCCAGGGAACCATTCCGCTGTAGCGGTGCTGCTTTCCGTCGACGACCATCATGGCGTCGCCGTCGGTGTACTGCTTGAAGGTCTGCACGCCGAATTCGTTCATCAGCGCGTAGATCCGGTCCTGCGTCGGCCCCACCCATGCTCCGCCGCGGTCGATCCACGACCCGTCGTCGCACGGAACGGTAAATGTCCGGCCGCCAACCCTGTCCCGAGCTTCCAGCACCGCCACCGAGTGGCCCGCCTGCTTGAGTCGTAGCGCCGCGGTCAGTCCCGCGAAACCCGCACCTATTACGCAGAAGTCGACGTCAGTCATGGTGAAAGGCGTACTCGCAATCGCGGTGCCAGTCAACGGCGGGCAGAGACGAGATCGCGCACCACCAACGCGCGCCGTGCGATTTTGTGTCGGCTCGCGGGGTCAGCTCCACGAAACAGGCAGGCGCTTGATGCCGTGGATGAACTGCGAGAGCAGCCGTGCGGGCTCCTCGGTCGCAACGATATCGGGGATTTCGCGGTGCAGTTCGTCGAAGACGACTCGAATCTCGCGCCGGGCCAGGTTCGCGCCCAGGCAGAAGTGGGCACCTCCGCCCCCGAACCCGAGATGCGGGTTGGGGTTGCGTGCGACGTCGAAAACCCACGGATTAGCGAACTTTGACTCGTCGCGGTTGGCAGAGTTGTACCACAGCGTGGCCTTGTCGCCGGCCGCCAGCCTGGTGCCGCTGAGCTCGATGTCGCGGGTCACGGTGCGTCGCATGTAGACCACCGGGGAAGCCCACCGCACGATCTCCTCGACGGCGGTCGGCGTCAACGCGTCGAAATTTGACCACCATTTCTCACGTTCGGCGGGGTAGCGGGACAGCGCCAGCACACCATGACTGATCGCGTTGCGCGTCGTTTCGTTGCCCGCCACGACCAGCAGGATGAAGAAGGACGAGATCTCCTGCGACGACAACCGCTCGCCGTCGACCTCAGCCTCCACCAGGCTCGTCGTCAGATCGTCGCGGTGATTGATGCGACGGTCCTCCGCCAAGGCGGTGCCGTAGGCCCCGATATCCATCGACACCTTGAGGAACTCCTCGAAATCGGTCGCCAGGTCTGGGTCGCCGAAGCCGAGAATCACGTTGGTCCAATGGAATACGCGCTGGTGGTCCTCCTCGGGAATACCCATCATGTCGCAGATCACCTGCAGCGGCAGCAGCCCCGCGAGCTCGTTGACCACCTCGGCCTGGCCGTCGGGATGGTTGGCGACCATCGACGCCACCGCCTGGTGGGCGCGCTCGCGCACCGACGCTTCGATACGGGCCACCACTTTCGGCGTGAATGCCCTACTGACGATCGACCGCAGCCGCTGGTGCCGGGGATCGTCCATGACGATCATCGAGCCGAAATATTCCGCCAACTCTGGGGTTTGGTCGTTGACGGTGATGTTGGGGCTCGAGCTGAAAATGTCCGGATGGCGGCTGGCAAAGTGGACGTCGTCGTGTCTGGTGAGCGCCCAATGCCCCTCGCCGGGGGTGAAGCCGGCAATGTCGAGTGCGGGCCAGAACGAGATGGGGGCCTCTCGTCGCAAGGCGGCGAAAGCGGCGTCGCGGATGTCGTCGTCGAGGCCCCAGAAATCCAACGAGCCGAGGTCAAAGTCGGCGAGCGCAAGCTCGGGCGGTGCCACGCCGTTGACTCGAGTCGCCAGACCCATGGGGGCCACCTTCCTCACCGTGCGCGAGCAGACGCAAAGTCACCCGCACGCACGGCGTGTCGGGTGCTTTTGCGTCTGCTCGGCGGACTTCATCAGTGCGAACAGACAGTTCTTCCGGGCGTCCCCGACGATTTCGCATCGAACACGGACTTGCCGTCGACGATGATCCTGCACGCGATCGTGCCCTGGCCCTGCGCACTGAGGACGAACACCTGGCCCGCAAACGCGGTGAACTGCGTCGACCAGGGCAGCTGGACGTTCACCGCGCGCTGCTGACCGCTATCGGTTTGGAACGAGACGTATTCGGCGGTGGGGGAGCTGCCGGTCACCTCGTAGCGGACCTGAGGCATGTTGTCGGCAGTCGCCACTCCGGTGCCATAGCTGGCCGCGAACCCCAGGCAGGCAGCGAACAGGATCTTCCGGGTCATGGTGTTCATGTTGTCATCACCGCGATGGCCCGCGAAAGCTTTTTCCGGTTGATTTCCGACCGCTACGCGCAGCGTGGCGTGCCAGTGACGCACGGCGCTCGATCGCGCCGTCGTTGACTGCGCTCAGCGCCGTGTGGTCCGTTCGACAAGCTCGCAAAGGACGCCGCGTTCATGGTCATCCACGAGACGCGACGGGTCGCACTACGATTTGGGCACTTTGGCGCCGATCTGACGGGCGATGTCGACGGCGGCGGTGGGCGGGCCGAGGCATACGGTGACGTCTACCGCGACGTTGTTGGCCACGGTAAGTGCCCGCTCGCAGGTGCCGGCGCTGTTAGCGGGTGTGACGGTGGCGCTGAGAATGCCGTTGGCGTTGGAAACCGGCCCCACCGTGTGCAGCTGCGAATTGCCGTTGATGGCAATGGTGAATTGACGATTCGAGCAGCTTCCCCAGCTTTGGGTGGACGCGGTGAAGAACGAGGCCGCATCATGCGCCGAGGAAAATAACACGACGGCCTGGGTCACAGCGTTCTGTTGGCCTTTTGCCAACACCTGAGCGCGCATGTCGCTCGACCCGCTGCCCGCGTACACGCTGGCCTGGACCGCGTAGGCCAGGGGCAGGCACGCCTTGTCGGACACAAAACTGCTCTGGTCGGGCATCGTGGTCATGGTGCCGACGGAAGTCATTCCGGTGGTGTCCATCGCGGCGTTGATTTGGTCGGCGCTGAGCAGCAAACCATCCAGCCCATTTGCCGACGGCGCGGGCGCCTGGGCAGTGCTGGAGGCGGGCGCCGGCGCCGTGCTGGGAGTCGGACTCGAAGCCGGTGCGGGTTGCGCCGTTGGCGTGCGGGACGCGGTCCGGCCCCCGAGCAACAGGTACGCCGCGACGGAGACGACGACGGCCAGCGTCACCGCGGCCCCGGTGATCAGTGGCCACTTCCTTCGGCGTCGCGGCTGCCACTGCGGCGCGGATGGTGGGCTCCCCGCGGGGGTGGGCCAGTACGCGGGTGCGGCTGGTGGCGCTGCGGCTTGGGGTGCCCCGGCCAGGGCGGGCTGGGCTTGCGGGGCGAAGCCCCACCCGGACGCGCCTTGCGGGGGAGCCACGTCGTTCGCGGGCGCGGACTGCTGCCACAGCGGTTGCAGTGCAGCTGTAGGAGCCGGGGGCGGGCGACCGTGGACCACTGTGCTCGCCGGTTGGGTCGCGAGGGCATGGTTGGCGGCCGTCGCCAGGTCGTATGCGCTTTGGTAACGGTGGTTGGGGTCTTTGGCCATGCCGCGGGCGATCACTTCGTCGAACCCGGTCGGGACCGAGGGATTCAGCCCGCTGGGTCTTGGCGGTTCGAGCGAATAGTGCCCGGTGAATTGTTGTTCCAGACTGTCGCCGGGATATGGCTGCGCGCCGGTGAGGCATTCATGTAGCACACATGCCAGGGCGTAGATGTCGGCGCGCGCATCAGCGGAGCCGGCGCTGAACCGCTCTGGGGCCATATATGCCCAGCTGCCCACGATGGTGCCGGTCCGGGTCAGTTTGGTGGCCGCGCTGTCGTGGGCGATGCCAAAGTCGATTAGGTAGGTGAAGTCGCGAGCGGTTACCAGGGCGTTGGAGGGCTTGACGTCGCGGTGCACCAGCCCGACGGTATGGGCGGCGTCCAGTGCGGCGGCCAACTGCTCAATCACGCCAGCCGCCCGGCGCGGCGACATGGGCCCGTCCCGCTCCAGCAGATCCTGGATATTGGTGCCCTGGACAACCGGCATGACCAAATACAGCTGGCCGTCGATTTCCCCGGTGTCATGAATGGGGATGATGTGTGGCTCGGCCAGCCGGGCCGCGATGTGCGCCTCGCGACGAAACCGTTCCTGATAGCCAGGCTCGGCACTGAGGTCGGCGGATAGCACCTTGATCGCGACATCGCGGCCGATCACCGTGTCGTGGGCTCGGTAGACCCTTCCCATGCCGCCCTCGCCGATCACCGACAAAAGCCGGTAACGACCAAACACCACCTCGTCCACCGGCAGCCCTTCCGTCGCCAGGATCCGGCTAGCAATGGTACCGATCCAGCGCTCGAACAGGGCCATTTGGCGAACGGCCGCCGGTCCGTCTAGATGCCCCGGCGCGGCGCGCTTAGTGTGAGTCAGAGCGGCGGGTCAAGATCGGAAGGTGGGTCGGAAGTTGGGTATCTCGGCGCGTGAGCCAAAGCGCATCGTGGTGTGGGGCACCGGCTTCGTGGGCCGGATGGTGATCGCGGAGGTCGTCAAACATCCGCTCTTCGAGTTGGTTGGCGTGGGCGTGAGCAACCCGGCCAAGGCAGGCCGCGACGTCGGTGACATCTGTGGTCTGGCCGAGCCCGTCGGCGTCACTGCGACGGACGACGTCGACGCCCTGATCGCGCTCAAGCCCGACGCCTTGGTGCACTACGGTCCGACGGCGATGCACGCCAAGGACAACATCTCGCTCATCACGCGTTTCCTGCGGGCCGGCATCGACGTCTGCTCGACCGCGATGACGCCGTGGGTGTGGCCGACCATGCACCTCAACCCGCCGCAGTGGATCGAGCCGATCACCGATGCCTGCGAGCTGGGTGAATCGTCGTGTTTCACCACCGGCATCGACCCGGGGTTCGCCAACGACCTGTTCCCCATGACGCTGATGGGCCTGTGTTCCGAGGTGCGCCGGGTGCGCGCGTCGGAGTTGCTGGACTACACCAACTACGAAGGTGACTACGAGGTCGAGATGGGTATCGGCCGCGAGCCCGAGTACAGCCCCATGCTGGAGAACCGCGACGTGCTGATCTTCGCGTGGGGCGCCACCGTCCCGATGATCGCCCACGCCGCCGGCATCATGCTCGACGAGATCACCACCACCTGGGACAAGTGGGTCACTCCCGCCGAACGCAACACGGTCAAGGGCGTCATCAAGCCGGGCCACGTAGCCGCGGTCCGCTTCACCATCAACGGGATCTACCAGGGCGAAACGCGGATCCAGTTGGAACACGTGAACCGCATCGGTCGCGACGCCGCCCCTGACTGGCCGTCCGGCCACGACGATGACGTCTACCGGGTCGACATCGAAGGGACTCCCAGCATCTTCCAGGAAACCGCGTTCCGGTTTACCGACGGCACCGGCCGCGATGCCGCCACAGCCGGCTGCCTATCCACCGGGCTGCGCGCGCTCAATGCGGTCCCGGCCGTCAATGACCTGCCGCCGGGCTGGGTGACCCCGCTCGACCTGCCGCTGATAGCCGGGGTCGGCACGATCCGCTGACCCGGCCGTTATACAGCTCCCGCATAGCTAACACAAAGATGGGCGATAGCCTTTTACGACTAAGTTTGAGTAGGGCGGATTTGAAGGGACAGATCGCCAGACACGGGGATTGGACCAGATGGCAGAAGGAGCTAGGCCCGCACTGGGCTTGTCTATCGGTGCCACCAACCTGGCGGCCGTGACGGCCGATCACTCCATCACTCGCAAGCCCGTATTGACGCTGTATCGGCAGCGTCCGCCCGAGGTCGGTGTGCCGTCGGAAAACCCGCGACTCGACGAGCCGGGCCTGGTGATCACCGAATTCGTCGACAGGGTGGGCGACCCGGTCGGAATCGTGGCGGCCGACGGTTCGATGCACCGCAGCGAAGCGCTGGTGGCCGACGGGCTACGGGCACTGGCCTACACCGCCACCGGCGGCCACGCCCTGCCCGAAAATGTCACCGTGACCTACCCAGCTCACTGGGGATCTGCTGCGGTGGACGCACTGGGTGCCGCACTGAGCCGGGTAGCCGAATGGTCGAACCGGGCCCGGCCGCTGACGCTCATACCGGATGCGGCGGCGGCGCTCATTGCGGCGCGGGCCAACCCGGGCATACCTGCCCGCGGGGTTGTCGCAGTGTGCGATTTCGGTGGCAGCGGCACCAGCATCACGTTGGTGGATGCCGCAGCCGAGTACCAGCCCCTGGCGGGTACCGTGCGCCACCACGACTTCTCCGGCGGCCTCATCGATCAGGCGTTGTTGACCTATGTGATGGGCGAGTTACCGAACACGGGTGCGTTTGACCCGGCCGGTACGTCGGCGATCGGTTCGCTGGCCCGGCTGCGGGCCGAATGTCGGGCCGCCAAGGAGCAGCTCTCGTCGAGCACGGTGACCACGCTCAGCGAATTGCCCCAAGCGCACGGCGGCATTCGGATCACCCGCACCGAGCTTGATGACGTCATGCACGACTCACTGAACAACTTCATGCTTGTGTTGGAAGAAATGTTGGCGCGCAACGCAATTCGCGCTGCTGATCTGGCCGCCGTCGTCTCGGTCGGCGGTGGTGCCAACATCCCGGCCGTCACCACGATGCTGTCGGGGCACTTTCGCATCCCGGTCGTCACGGCACCGCGCCCGCAATTGACGGCAGCTATCGGCGGTGCGTTGCGGGCAGCCCGTGGTCCGGCCGACGCAAGCGCGACCAGGTTGACGCCCGCACCCGCGGCGGCGGGAGCCTCGAAAGCTTCGGCCGCTCGGCAGGCCGGAGTTGACCACGCACGCGCACCGCTGCCGGCCCGGGAGGCCTACCAGCACGCGCACGGCGCGGCACCCGCTTCGGTCATGCAGCCCGCCTTGGCCTGGTCGGAAGCCGACGACGCGTCCCGCGCCGTGCCGAGCGGTGACGGCTCGGGGCTTACCTCCGCCCGCCCGCAGCTGACCTTTGAGCGCGAGTCGACGCCAGGGTCAAACGCGGCAAAGCCTAAGCAACCGATCCTCCCTTGGTATCGCCTGCCGGCGGTAATCATCATCAGCACGGCGGTGGCGGTGGTCCTCGTGGGAGCGGCGGTGGCGATCGGGCTGAGCTCCGATAACAAGCCGACGGCGCCGTCGCCGGGCGTCAGCTCCACCCCGGCCCCGGCCCCATCTGGTGCGCCACCGGCGAGCAACGGCGAAGTTCCCGCGCCTGCCCCGGCGAGCCAGCAGCCGACGTCGCCACCGAGTCCCACGGATACGAGCCCGCCGCCGGCGACGACCGCCGAGACGCCTCCGGCCTCGTCTGCCGTGCCTCCGGCCTCGTCTGCCGTGCCCCAAGCACCCGTCACCCAACAGCAAGCCCCTGCGCCGATCAGTCCGCCGGCGGTGCCGGCGATTCCTCAAATCCCGGGACTGCCGCAAATTCCTGGCATCAACGCTCCGGGGCTGACACCTCCGGGTGCGGTTTCGCTACCGGCAATTGCCGGTTTGAAGGCGAGTGTGCGGCACTGAGACGAGTTAAGTGCTCGCGCCTTCCTTTTGGTCCTTGGCTTGGTCCTTGGCCTCTTTGAGAATCTGCTCGTTGAAAGCCTTGTCTTTCTCGACGTTTTCTTCCGCCTTCTCCCGGGCCTCTTTGTTCAGCTGTTCGACCGACTTGTCTTCGGCCGTCTGATCGGCCCGGGTGCCGCGGTCGCTTTCATCATTGGTGTTTCTGCGCTTGGAGTCCTGTTCCTCGGGCTTCTCGTCCTTGGCGCTTTCGGACTTGTGCTCCGACTCGTCTTCGGCTGGCTCGGCTTTTCCAGGCTCCGCTTTGCCAGACTCGTCTTTGTCAGACTTCTCGTCTTTGCCAGACTCGTCTTTGTCAGACTTCTCGTCTTTGCCAGACTTCTCCTC
>NZ_JAFBAR010000012.1 GCF_019247635.1 Mycobacterium sp. | reverse complement strand
CCCCATCATCTATGTCGAGGATTCGTCGTCTGCGCGGGTCCGGCCGGAAACAAAGGCCGGAGACTAGTCAGGAACCCGAAACCGCCGTCGACCCGGACGGCGCCGAGGCGACGGCCGAGGATTCTTCGGAATCGGAGGTCGGAGCCGTCCAGGCTGGCACCGAGGCGACGGCCGAGGATTCTTCGGAATCGGAGGTCGGAGCCGACCAGGCCGGCACCGAGGCGACGGCCGAGGATTCTTCGGAATCGGAGGTCGGAGCCGACCAGGCTGGCGCCGAGGCGACGGCCGAGGATTCGCCGGGAACCGAAGATACTGCGGGAACCGAGGAATCGCCGGGAACCGAGGATTCGCCGGAAATCGAGGAGTCGCAGGAATCCGAAGCCGCCGCCGTAGTCGAGCGGGGCCCGTCACGTGTCGGTCGGAGATGGCTGGCCGGAATCAGCGCGGCGCTTCTGCTGCTCGCCGGCGGTGTCGGAACCGGCGGCTACTTCGCGCTTCGCGCGCACCTGCAAAGCCAAGCCCAGGCGCGCAGCAACACCGCGGCGCTGCAAGTGGCCAAGGATTGCGTGGCGGCGACGCAGGCGCCGGACCCCAGCACGATGAGCGCCAGCGAGCAGAAGATCATCGATTGCGGCACCGACCAATTCCGCTCCCAGGCGCTGCTGTACACCAGCGTGTTCGTGCAGGCCTATCAAGCCGCGAACGTGCACGTGCAGGTGTCCGATATGCGGGCCGCGGTCGAACGCAACAACCCCGACGGCACGGTCGATATCCTGGTCGCACTCCGCGTCAAGGTGGCCAACGATCAGGCCCAGGCCCAGGAAACCGGCTACCGCCTGCGCGTGCGAATGGCGTTCTCGGAAGGCCAGTACCGAATCTCAAGGCTCGACCAGGTGACGAAGTGACGGTGGTGGTCGACGAGAAACGCAGCACGGCGGCCATCCCCGAGTCACCCCCAGTTGGCTTGGCGCCCTGGCACATTCGCGCCGCCGCGTTCGCTGTTGATGTCCTGCCGGGTGCCGCCGTATTCGCGACGATGGCCTTGGTGTCGTTCACCGTGCCGGCACGCGGCGCGTGGTGGTGGGTGTCCGTGTCCGTCCTTGGCGCGGCGATCCTGCTGACCTTGGTCGACCGATTGCTATTGCCGGCCATCACCGGCTGGAGTTTGGGACGCGCCCTGTTCGGCATCGCGGTGTCGGGGTGCGACGGCACGCCCACCGGTCCATGGCGGCTACTGGTCAGGGACCTCGCCCACCTGCTCGACACGGCGGGGGCGCTGGTGGGATGGTTTTGGCCGCTGTGGGATTCGCGGCGCCGCACGTTCGCCGACATGCTGGTGCGCACCGAGGTCCGCCTCGTCGACCCGGACAGGCGGCCGGCGGGGGTCCGGCGGTGGAGCGCAGTGGCGGTGCTGAGCGCCGCGGGCATTTGCCTGGCCGGCGCGGGGCTCAGCTACGCGGTGGGGTATGCGCAGGATCGGGCGACCGATCGGACGCGCGCGCAAATCGCGGTGCAGGGACCGAAGATCGTCGCCCAGATTCTGACGTACGACCCGAACACGTTGGAAGACGACTTCAAGCGCGCCCTGTCGCTGGCCACCAATAAATACCGCGGCGAACTGGCCGCGCAGCAGGACGAAGTCAAGAAGGGCCAACCCGTCAGTAACGAATACCGGTCGATCGACAGCTCGATACAGTCTGCGTCGCCGGATCGCGCGACGATGCTGCTGTTCATGGACGGTCGCCGCGGTGCGCCGCCGAACGAACGCATCATCACCGCGACGCTGCGGGTGACCTTTGTCAAAGACCGCGACGACCAGTGGCGCGTCGACGCCCTAGACGTGCTGGCCAAGCCGAAGCCCCCGGGGACCCGAAAATGAGTCCGCGCCGCAGGTTTCGGCCCGGCGAGGATTCCCTGCTCGTAGCGCAGGCCCTGCAACCGCGGCCGTGGGGGTTACCCGTCGCCGCCGCGGTCGCCACACTGGTCGCGGTGCTGGCGATCGCGCTGTCCACGCTGTCGCTCGTGTCGCATGTATCCCGGGACAACGCGACGCACAAGGATCAGCAGGCGATCGGCTACGTGAAATGGTTCATGGAGATGTTCACCTCCGTCGACCCGTATCACGCCAACGAGTACGTCGACAAAGTGCTGGCCCAAGCCACCGGCGACTTCGCCAAGCAATACACCGACCAGGCGAACCAGATCCTGTTCCAGGTCGCCAGAGCCGAACGAGCCACCGGCACGGTGCTCGACGCCGGCGTGGAACGGTGGAACGACGACGGCAGCGTCAACATATTGGTGGCCACCGACGTCATCTCCAAGTCCCCGGACGAAAAGCAAGTATTCGAGAACACCAATCGTTGGACGGCGACGGCCAGGCAGGAGGGGAATCAGTGGAAGATCAGCAACCTGGCTCAGGTGATCTGACCGTAGAGATCCGCGACGACGAACCCGAGGTCGGAGAAGCCACCGAAGCCCCGTCGGCTGACGCGGCCGCTGAAACCGCGGACGTAACAGAGGAATCCGACGCAGGGTCCGACGACGCCGCCGACAAGGATCAGGGGGACGCTCCCGCCAGGAAATCGGTGAGCAAGCGGTTCGTCGCGCTTGTCGCCGTCGCCGCGGCCTTGTTCGTCGGGTCCGCGGCGTTCGCAGGCGCGACCGTGAAGCCATACCTGATCGACCGCGCCACTGTCGCAACCAAACTCAGAGTGGCGCGGACCGCCGCCAATGCGATAACCGCGCTGTGGAGCTATACGCCGGAGAACATGGATACCCTCGCCGATCGCGCATCGACCTATCTCAGCGGTGATTTCGAAGCCCAGTACCGCAAATTCGTCGACGCGATAGTGGCACCCAACAAGCAGGCCAAGATCACCAACAGCACCGAGGTCACCGGCGTGGCGGTCGAGTCGCTGGACACCCCGAATGCCGTCGCGATGGTGTACACCAATACCACGTCCACCAGCCCGCTGACCAAGAACATTCCGTCGTTGAAGTACCTCTCCTACCGGCTGTTCATGAAGCGCATCGACGGTCGGTGGTTGGTGACCAGGATGACGACCGTGACGTCGTTGGATCTGACGCCGCACGACTGACCGCCCGCATGGCCCTAACTTCGCCGGTATCCGAGCGGCTGACCGTCGCAGCGCTATTGCTGCTGACGTTTGCCACCGGTCTGGCCGACGCGATCAGCATCCTGGTGCTCGGGCATGTGTTCGTGGCCAACATGACAGGCAACGTCATCTTCCTTGGCTTCTGGCTCGCCCCGAGCACCAGCATCGACCTGACCGCCGTCGTGACCGCCCTGCCTACCTTCGTTTGCACGACCATAGTCAGCGGTCGGATGTTCCGGCACTTCGGTGAGCGGACACGCCGCTGGATCACCACTGTGCTGGCCATCGAAATCGTGTTGCTGGTGGCGCTGTCGGTCCTGGCCGGCACGGGTGTGCTGTCCTATCACGACGACACCAAACTCATCATCATTGGCGTGCTCGCGGTGACGTTCGGTCTGCAGCATTCGAGCGCCCGCCAGTTCGGGATCCAGGAACTGTCCACCACGGTGTTGACCTCGACGATCGTCAGCCTCGGCCTGGACAGTCATCTGGCCGGTGGCACGGGTGCGCGCGAAAAACTGCGCATCAGTGTCGTTTTCACCATGTGCGCCGGCGCCTTTCTGGGCGCGACGATGTCGCGCTTCGTCGTCGCTCCGGTGTTCGCGGTGACCGCGGCCGTGGTCGCCGCCAGTATGCTGATCTTCCGCTTCGGGCCGCGAAGTGAGCCCGATCCCGTGAGCGCCTGAGTTGCCGCCGAGTCTGCGGTGGTGGCGCCGAGTCTGCGTCTGGGGCTTAGGTTGGGCGGATCTTCCCGCCCTGAGCGCAGTTTCGATCGATGAAGATCGCTTGCGGCCGAATCTAATTGAACGCGAGCCAGCTGGGCAGGGCACGCTCGTGCGAATCGCAGAGCACCTGGCGCGTGTCACACGATCCCCTGGGTGACCCGGCGCCGGCCCACATGCCGCCGGTGTCGCGCCGCAGCACGATTGCCGACGAGCCGCCGCCGTCGAGCAGGATTGCCGTGTCGCTACCCAACCCGCGGAACAGGTCCTGAATGTTGTCGGGCGTGTAGCTGCCACCCTCAAAGATGTACATCTCGTCTTTCTGCTTCGAGTAGGCCAGCGCCGTTCGCGCCGCACTGGGGCCGCCGTCGTTGAGCTGGCCGGTTTTGCCGGGTGACAACAGCCCAATGCCCGACACCGCGACAAATCGTTCGTCCTTGTTGACCAGGTCCGTGATCACGGGGGTGGCTTCGTCGTAGTCGTCTCTGCCCCTGGGGCGCAACACATATGGCGCGCCACCGGCGGGCAGGATCATCGTCGTCAGCGACGACCAGCTTTCCCCACCGCCGGAGAGGCCTTGCTTGCCGGGGTAGGCGATGGTGCCGGTGACCGCCATGTTGGCGCGGCCCTGCCCGTGTGTGTTGTCCACGAAGGCACCCAGCGGGGAGCTGCAGCCTGTCGTGCGCCACGCGCCGCCCTTCTGCCCGCGCACGTCGAAGAAGTTGGCGTTGATCGCGATCGTCGGCTCACCCATTCGCTGCCAGGCCTGCAGCGGCGCGTACAACTCGGACGCCTGCATCAACCCTTCGCTCGTCCGCGCGCCGGGGTTGTTTTCGCAGCGAGCCTGGTCACCCTGGTGGCTGTCCACCAGCAGATGCGGTTCAAGCCGCTGCGCCGCATTCTTGATGATCATCAGGTGCCCGCCGTTGTCGCCCTCGTACCAGCCGCCACCGGCGTTGAGCATGGGCATGGGGTGACCGGCGCCGAAGTTGTAGACCAGGTAGGAGCCCTTCGTTCCGGCGATGGCGGCTTCGAGCATCTCGCGTCCGTCGGCTGCCCGCGCGACCGGCGGTCCCGAGGTGCTTGCCAGCGTCACGCAGACGGCCACGGCGGCGCAGCACGCCGCCAGCCGCCGCAGCCCGGCGAGTGGTGAGCGCACGGTAGCCCCTTCGGCCCGGATCCGGATGTAACTACCTCAGAATCAGTCACATCTGTCACACTGTCAACTTTAGTAACAGGCGCGTGACGGTTGAGCCGCAGTCGAATTACGTTTGCTCGCTTGAGCTTTCGGCTTCGCGCTCGGGATCGGGATCAAGCTCGGGCTCGGGCTGGGGCTGACGCGCCTTTTCGCGCTGATGCTGCGCCTGGTGTTCCACGGCGATTGCCATCTCGATCGCCCCCTGAATCCGGTGGAATCCCTTGCGGTCGTACAGATGCGTGATGATGCCGCCCACCAACAGGCCGATCACCAGTCCGATCGACGTCATCAGCAAAGCCTGGGACAAACCGGCGTCCGCGTGACCGTCCAGGTACACCAGCGAGCGCACGCCAAGAAACACCTGATGCATCGGCTCGAATTTGGCCAACCAGCCGAAGAATGGCGGCACCGCCTCGAGGGGGACCGTGGCACCCGCTGACGGCAACCCCAGGATGACGAACACGAGCATGCTGAACAGCATGCCCATCGAACCCAGCACCGCGATGAGAGAACTGGACGTGATGCCCACGGCGCTGATCGCGAACACCCCGAAGAGCCACAAATGCCACGCGTGGTCGATCGGCATGCCCAGTCCGTGACCGATCGCCATGTAGAGCGCCGACGTGATCAGCGCCAGCGTCACCATCAGCGCCCATTTGACGAGCAGTGTTTGGAACCGGGAAATGCGCACCTGTTCGGCGAAGCGATACACCGGGCCGTATTCGGCCGGTACATAACCCAGCATCGAGTCCACCAGCGTGCTGACCACGATGCTGCCGGTAAAGCCGGCCAGCAGCAGCAGCAACGAATAGTAGAAGGCCGACAGCCCGTTGCCGGTGCCGTTGGGCAGCGGCTTGTACACGGTGGTCTTGATGTCGATGGGACTCGCGAGCGTCAACGCCGCCGCGCCGGCAACCGGCGTGTCGGCGGTCTGTGCGGCGACCGATTCCGAAAGCTGTTTGCCTACTTGCGCATTGACCTTCGCCGCCGCCAGGTTCAGGGTCTGCCCGGCAATGCTGGAGCCCAGGGTGCCGGCGCGCTGATTGGTGAAAATCGCGATCGAAGGCCGTTCCGCGCGCGTGGGCATCACCGAGCTCTCGCCGAGGTCCTGAAGCCGCGACGAGAAGGACGGTGGGATCACCATCTCGCCGTATACCTGGGCGGTGTCCAACTGCCGCTGGGCCTCGTCGTGCGAAACCACCCGGATGTCGAACTTGTTCTTGTCCAGCTCAGGGCTGGCGGTCATGCCCTCGACAATTTTTGCGCCCCATGGCCCGGCGTCCTCGTTCACCACCGCGATGGGGAAATGCCGGAGGTTGGTGGTCGGATTCAGGATGCCGCCCAGGTACAGCGCGGCCAGCGCCGACATCAAAGCCAACGTGGCCACGATCGGGGCCGCCCAGAACCGCACGGTCCGAATGGCTTTGATGTTGTGCTTGGGGTTCGGCGCAGCGTGTCGCGGTTGCGATTGGGACATGCGGGCTCCTGTCTGTCGTGCCCACTCTATGACGTTCAGGCGCCCAGTTTTGCGTGCATCTCCCAGATCAGGACCTCCGAGGGCTCCACGGCGGCCAGCCGCCGCCCCTCGGCATCGGTGAACCGGACCGCGTCGCCCGCTTCGAGTTCGCCCGCCGCCTCCAAGGTGAGTCGCCCCCGTGCGACGAATAGATGCAGGTAGGGCGCCATCGGAAGGATGGCGGTGCCCCCCGGCGACAGCCGCGCCCCGTGCAGCGCGGCGTGGCGGTTGTGCAGCGTGATGGCCGGGTCGTGCCCGGGCACCCCGGAGGCGATTGTGACCAGGCCGCCGCTCAACTGGTTGTCGTGAATTTCGTTCTGCTGGTAGGCCGGTGTGATACCGGTCTCGTCCGGCGCGACCCACATCTGCACGAAATGCACTGGCTCGGTTGACGAGTCGTTCCTCTCCGAATGCAGTATGCCGCTGCCCGCCGACATCCGTTGGGCCAGGCCGGGGTGGATGACCCCGCGATTGCCGGCCGAATCCTGATGTGTCAGTTGGCCACTGAGCACCCAGGTGACGATCTCCATGTCGCGGTGGGAGTGAGTCTCGAAACCTGTGCCCGGTTCTACGCGGTCGTCGTTGTTCACCAGCAGCAACCCGTGGTGGGTGTTGCCGGGATCGTAGTGATCGCCGAACGAGAACGAGTGGCTGGACCGCAGCCAGGAGGTAACGGTGACGGCGCGGTCGGCCGCACGCCGTATCTCCACGGTGGCAGGCATTTTTCTAGAGTAATGCGGTCAGCAGTCCCTGGGCGTGCCGCAGGGCGGCGTCGAGCTCCGCCAGCGTCAAGCCAACCGAGCCACCCAGATGGATCTCAATCTGGTACTCCGGCTGGGCATCCCGGCCGAAAATCGGCAGGACGACGAATTCCGTTGCCGCCAGCTCCGTTTCGAGCACATCGGTGACCGACCGTAGCGTCACCATCGTCATCAGCGCGGTGACCTGGCGGGCCACCTGCGCGGTCGGTTCGAACGACGCCAGCACGCCGGTCAGTCGGTGGTGCAGCGACTGATGGTTCTCGTCGAACCGCCAGGCGCCGTAACCGCGGACCCGGATGTGGGCCAGCACCCGTTGGTGCTGCGCGATCTCGGCGCGGCCCAGCCGGGGCATGACCCGGCGCAGCCAAGCCTGGACGAAGTCGTCGTCCCGCCAGGCCATCGCGACCAATCCGAACGGCGGATCGATGGGGAAGCGCTGACCGACAGCGCGCTGACCTTCGGCGCCGTGGCCGACCGCATCGACCGTGATCAGATGTCGCTCGCCGATCCTCGACATCGAACAGCCCGCACCGAGCGTGTCGTGCAGGAAGCTCAGCGCAGCACGCCCTCGGTCCAGCAACGGAAACTGCGTCCGCAGTCCGTGCACCAGCCCGAACAATCCGTCACCGAGCGCGTAATGGCGATCCTCGCGGCGGGCCACCCAGGCGCGTTTTTCGAGTTCGGCCAGCACCAGCGCACAGGTCGAGGTGCTGATCCCGCAGGCCCTGGCCAGTTCGGCCGAGGTCCGCCCGTTCGGCGCCGCCGCCAGCGCGGTGAGCAGGTCCATCACCCGGGCGGTCGGGGGCGACTTGGTGGTTGACGCCTCCACGACCGGCTCCTTACCATTCGTCCAAAATGTGAGTCATGCGGTCCTAATATTAGGACACATAGCGGATGGTGGGACGACGTCATGCTCAAGGTCGGACTGTGGGGACCGGGCTCGATGGGTCTGATCGCGCTGCGTGGGGTGATCGATCATCCGGAGCTGCAACTGGTCGATCTCGTCGTGCACAGCGATGCCAAGGCGGGCCACGACGCCGGCGAACTGTGTGGGGCCGGGCCGGTGGGCGTGGCGGCCACCCAGGATCCGGCGGCCATGCTCGCCGGCGACGCGGACGTGGTGGTCTACGCCGCCGGCGCCAACCTGCGCCCGTTGCAGGCCGTCGAGGACATGGTGTCGATCCTGCGAGCCGGCAAGAACGTGGTGTCGTGTTCGGTGGTGCCGCTGGTGTTCCCCGACGCGCTCGACGCGGCGTTCACCGGGCCGTTGCGCCAGGCCGCGTTGGACGGCGGTGTGTCGTTCTTCACCACCGGCATCGACTCCGGGTTCGCCAATGACGTTCTGCCGCTGGTGCTTACGGGGGTCGCCCGGGTGATCGAATCGGTTCGGGTGACGGAGATGTTCAACTACGCCACCTATCCCGACAGGTCGGCGGTCTACGAGATACTCGGGTTCGGCAAGCCGCCGGAGTTCACCGCGTTCGCGGCGACGCCCGGTGTGTTCACCTTCGGCTGGGGCCCGGTGCTGCACCAGCTCGCGGCCGGGCTGGGCGTCAAGATCGACCACATCGACGAGACCAACGAACGCATCCCGGCATCCGAGTCCTTCGACACGCCCACCGGTCGCATCGAGGCCGGGACCATCGCGGCAATGCGTTCGACGCTGACCGGATATGTCGGCGGGACAGCCACTTTCGTCCTCGATCACGTGACGCGGATGCGCGACGATATCGCGCCGGACTGGCCGCAACCCCACATCTCCATCGCCCCGAAGGACCTCGGCTACGGGTTGGCGTCCGGCCGTGGGCTCTATCGCGTCGAGATCGAGGGTTCCCCGAGCATGCGGTGCGAATTCGAGATGGCCGACGACCACGACCATGACCTGGGTGCGCGGATCGCGGGCGCGTCGCGCATGGTCAACGCGATACCCGCGGTGTGCGCGGCCCCGCCGGGTCTGCTGTCCGCGCTGGATATGCCGCTGGTTACTGGGGCCGGTCTAGTCGGGCAGGTCAAGGGACCGCCCCCGGACAGCCGCCTGTTCTAGTCCTGGGCCCCAATGTGGTGGCCGCGCGGCGAGATTGCCGTGGGGGTTGTGGTCGGCCGCGGATCACGACCCTGGCGGCAATCTCGATGGGCTAAAGCCTCGGGCAGGCCGAGCCGTTGACCTACCTTTAAGCTGCCCCTCATGGCTACGACCCGCACTGAACGGAATTTCGACGGTGTGGGCGGCGTGCGCATCGTCTACGACGTATGGACGCCGGACTCCCCGGCGCGTGCGGTGGTGGTGCTGGCCCACGGCCTGGGTGAGCACGCCCGCCGCTACGACCACGTCGCGCAGCGGTTCGGCGAGGCCGGGTTGGTCACCTACGCGCTGGATCACCGAGGCCACGGCCGCTCGGGTGGCAAGCGCGTGCTGGTGCGGGACATCACGGAGTACACCGCCGACTTCGACACGCTGGTCGGCATCGCCAAGCGCGAACACCCCGGCCTCAAGTGCGTCGTGCTGGGCCACAGCATGGGCGGCGGCATCGTCTTTGCCTACGGCGTGGAGCGCCCGGACAACTATGACCTGATGGTGCTGTCCGGACCGGCGGTGGCCGCCCAGGAGGTGGTGTCGGCGCCGATGGCGTGGCTCGCCAAAGTCCTGGGCGCGCTGATACCCGGGGTCCCCGTGCAGGAACTCGACGTCGACGGCATTTCCCGCGACCCGGCGGTGGTGGCCGCCTACAAGAATGACCCGCTGGTGTACCACGGCAAGGTTCCCTTCGGCATCGGGCGGGCGCTGCTGCAGGTGGGCGAGACCATGCCGCAGCGGGCACCGGCATTGACCGCGCCGCTGCTGGTGGTGCACGGCGCCGACGACCGGTTGATCCCGGTCTCGGGCAGCCGCCGACTAGTGGAGTGTGTGGGAGCCACCGACGTCGAACTGAAGGTCTACCCGGTGCTCTATCACGAGGTCTTCAACGAACCGGAGGGCGACCAAGTGCTCGCCGACGTGGTCACCTGGATCAATAAGCGGTTGTGAGCGGCTGTCACCGAGATGTCGTACCACTCCCGTAGTTTGGCGCTATGACGGATTACAAGATGGCGAGCGACGACAAAACGCTGGCGCGCATCGCCGCCCTGTTGCGCCAGGCCGAAGGCACCGACAATACGCACGAGGCGGACGCGTTCATGACCGCCGCGCAGCGGTTGGCGACGGCATCATCGATCGACCTGGCGGTGGCCCGGTCGCACGCGGCCAAGCGCACGGCGGCGCAAGTCCCCACCCAGCGCACCGTCACCATCGGCAGCGCGGGCACCCGGGGGCTGCGGACCTACGTGCAGCTCTTCGTGGTCATCGCCGCCGCCAACGACGTCCGCTGTGATGTGGCGTCGAACTCGACGTTCGTCTACGCCTATGGATTCAGCGAGGACATCGACACCACCCACGCCCTGTATGCCAGCCTGGTGGTCCAGATGGTGCGGGCCTCGGACACCTATCTGGCCTCGGGGGCGCACCGGCCGACGCCGACGATCACCGCGCGGCTCAACTTCCAGCTGGCGTTCGGCGGCCGGGTCGGCCAGCGCCTGGCCGAGGCTCGCGAGCAGGCCCGCAGCACGGTCGCCAAAGATCGGGACCGTGCACCGGGCACCGCTATCGCATTGCGGGACAAGGAAATCGAGCTGCGTGACCACTACCGTAGCGCGTCCAAAGCGCGTGGCACCTGGCGGGCCAGCAGTGCCACGGCCGGGTATTCATCGGCCGCGCGGCGCGCGGGGGACCGCGCGGGGCGGCGGGCGCGGCTCGGCAGCAGCCCGGAGCTACCCGGGGCGCGGACCCGGCTGAGCCGGTGACGGTTGGGGGATTCAGCTCCACGGGACTCGCAGCGGTCCAAAGTGTATGCGGCCGAGGATTTCGTCCGCACGTTGTTCGACCGCGCCGTCGAACGCGAGTCGCCGTCGCTGGAGTTCTTCGGCACCCAGTTGACGCTGCCGCCGGAAGGCCGGTTCGGTTCGGTGGCGTCGGTGCAGCGCTATATCGACGACGTGCTGGCCCTGCCGGCGGTGCGGCAGCGCTGGCCGGCGGCCTCGAGGCCGCGTGTGCGTCCCCGCCGCGCCGCGACCGCGGCGCATTACGAAAACCGTGACGGCGCAGGCACCATCGCGGTTCCCGACCATGACACCGCCGACTGGGCGATGCGTGAGCTGGTGGTGCTCCATGAGGTGGCCCATCACCTGTGCCAGGCGCAGCCGCCACACGGCGCGGAATTTGTGGCGACGATGTGCACATTGACCGAGCTGGTGATGGGCCCGGAAGTCGGCCACGTGTTGCGGGTGGTGTACGCGAAGGAAGGGGTGCGATGAGTCGGTCCGGGGACGCCGACGCCCGTGCCCGCGAGATCGAGGCCCAGTTGACCGATGACGAGCGGTTCGCGCTGCTGGTCTGCGTGATGGGGCATGGCGAGATGTGGCCGCTGCGCGACGAGCGCATCCCCGACGGCGTCGCCTCCAGCGCCGGTTATGTGCCGGGCATTGCGCGCCTTGGCATCCCGGCATTACGCATGAGCGACGCGGGGCTCGGTGTGACCAACCCCGGCTACCGTGCGGGTGACACCGCCACCGCGCTGCCGTCGGGCCAGGCCCTGGCCGCGAGCTTCAACCCGGCGTTGGCCCACGCTGCCGGCGCGGTGATCGGCCGCGAGGCGCGCAGCCGCGGATTCAACGTGCAACTGGCCGGCGCGATGAACCTGGCGCGCGACCCGCGTAACGGCCGCAACTTCGAATACCTTTCCGAGGACCCACTTTTGACCGCGGTGATGGCGGCGGAATCGATCAACGGCATCCAGCGCCAGGGTGTCATCTCCACCACCAAGCACTTCTGCCTGAACTGCAACGAAACCAACCGGCACTGGCTGAACGCGGTCATCGATCCCGACGCGCACCGCGAATGCGACTTGCTGGCCTTCGAAATCGCCATCGAGCGCTCATCACCCGGCGCGGTCATGACCGCGTATAACAAGGTCAACGGCGACTATGCCGCGGACAACGACGTACTGATCAACGACGTGCTGAAGGGCGCCTGGGGATACCGCGGCTGGGTGATGTCGGACTGGGGCGGGACACCGGGTTGGGAGTGCGCGCTGCACGGCCTGGACCAGGAGTGTGGCGCCCAGCTCGACGCCGTCTTCTGGCAGTCGGAGGCGTTCAGCGATCGCCTGCGAGCCGCCTACGCCGACGGCAGGTTGCCCAGGCAGCGCCTTGCGGACATGGTCCGGCGCATCCTGCGCTCGATGTTCGCGGTCGGAATCGACCGCTGGGACGCCTGGCCCGAACCGGATATGGCCGCGCACAACGAGATTGCGCTGCAAGTCGCCCGCCAGGGAATAGTGCTGCTGGCCAACCGCGGGGTGCTGCCCCTGGCGGCCGATTCCGCGGCGCGCATCGCCGTCATCGGTGGCTATGCCCACATGGGTGTGCCGACCGGTTGCGGGTCGAGTGCCGTCGTTCCGCCGGACGGCTACGCGGACGTGATCCCGATCGGTGGCGCGGGCCTGATGGGCGGGATGCGCAATCTGTACTTACTGCCGTCCAGCCCGCTGGACGAGCTGAGAAAGCAACTTCCCATGGCGCACATCGAGTTCGATCCCGGCATCAGTCCCGCCGAGGCGGTGCTGGCGGCGCGTCGGGCGGACGTCGCGATCGTGTTCGCGGTCCGCGTCGAAGGCGAGGGCTTCGATATCGCCGACCTGTCGCTCCCGTGGGGGCAGGACGCGGTGATCGCCGCCGTCGCGGCCGCCAACCCGAATACCGTCGTGGTGCTCGAGACCGGAAACCCGGTCGCCATGCCGTGGCGCGACTCGGTGAACGCAATCGTTGCGGCATGGTATCCGGGCCAGGCCGGCGGGAGGGCCATCGCGGAAGTCCTTGTCGGCCAGGTCAATCCGTCTGGCCGGCTGCCGATCACCTTCCCGGTCGATCTGGAGCAGACCCCCCGTCCGGAGCTGCCCGGGCTCGGCGCCCCGTGGGGAACACCGACCACCATCCACTATTCGGAAGGAGCAGACGTCGGGTACCGCTGGTTCGCGCGGCACGGCCGTAGCCCGATGTTCGCGTTCGGTCACGGCCTGTCCTACACCGGCTTCGAGTACACGGACATGGTGGTGGCCGGCGGTGACACGGTCACCGCCGGATTCACCGTCGTCAACGTCGGCGATCGTGGCGGGACAGACATCCCGCAGGTGTATCTGGCGGCCGCCCCAGGCGGGCGTCGGTTGCGGTTGTTGGGGTTCGAGCGGGTCGAACTCGACCCCGGTCAGTCCCGCCGGGTGAGCCTAAAAGCCGATCCGCGGCTGCTGGCCCGCTACGACGGCAGCGCCGGCCGGTGGCGCATCGAGCCGGGTGGATACACCGTGGCGGTGGGTTCCTCGGCGGTCGCTCTCGAGCTCACAGCCGAGGTCGAACTGGCGGGGCGTGCGTTCGGGCGCTGAGGGGCGCATCCGAACGCACGCGGCCAGCCGGGCCTACTGGACTGGGACCAGTTCGTCGCCGCAGGTGCAACGGTACGCCTGGGTGGCTTCGGAGCAATGGCATGGGACCTCGATCCGAACGCGACAGCCGCAGCCGTCGTGACCACAGCTCAACAGGGTTCCAGCGTCGTGAGTTGCCATTTGTACCGCCTTCGTATGGGTCGGGGACCGAAGTCCGAATGGTTAGCGCGACTCGCACTGTATACCCCATGGGGGTATTAGGTAAATGAAGCGGGAGAATTTGGGGCGGTTTCAGCACTCGCCTAGCCTGGGGGCATGGCTCACGAACCAACTCCGCAAGATGTCGACGCGTTCCTGGACAGCACGCTGGTTGGGGACGACCCGGTGCTGTCGGCGGCGTTGGTGGACAGCGATGCCGCCGGGTTGCCCCGCATCGCCGTATCCGCGCAACAGGGCAAGTTCCTGTCGCTGCTGGCCGGCGCGATGCAGGCGCGCCGCATCCTCGAGATCGGCACGCTGGGTGGCTTCAGCACCATTTGGCTGGCACGAGGCACGGGCCCGCAGGGTCGGGTCGTGACGCTGGAATACGAGCCCAAGCACGCCGAAGTCGCGCGGGCCAACCTGCAGCGGGCCGGTGTGGGCGATCGGGTGGAGATCAAGGTCGGTGCCGCTCTAGACACATTGCCGACGGTGCACGACGGCCCCTTCGACCTGGTGTTCATCGACGCCGACAAGGAAAACTACGTCGCCTACCTCGAATGGGCGATCCGGCTGTCGCGTCCGGGCTCAGTCATCGTGGCCGACAACGTCGTTCGGGAAGGCAGGGTGCTCACGGCGGAGGATGGTGCGGCCCACGCGGTCCAGGAGACGCTACGGGTGATGGGCGAGCACCCCCGGTTGGAGGCCGCGGTGATCCAGACGGTGGGGGCCAAGCGTTGGGACGGTTTCGCGGTCGCGTTGGTGCGCTAGTTACGTCCTGTAGCGGCGAGCGTCAGCCGCAGACCGCGCCACCCGAGGCCGAGCCGACGAGCTTGACGTACTTGGCCAGCACTCCGGTCTTGTAGCGCGGTGGTGGGGGAGTGAAATCCTTTTGGCGAGAGGAGAATTCGTCGGCATCGCCCAGCACGTCGAGGGAATGGCCGGCGACGTCGAGCCGGATCCGGTCGCCGTCGCGCAGGAAGGCGATCGGTCCGCCGTCGACGGCCTCCGGGGCGATGTGTCCCACGCACAGGCCGGTGGTCCCACCGGAGAACCGGCCGTCGGTCAGCAACAGCACGTCCTTGCCCAGTCCCGCGCCTTTGATCGCGCCCGTGATGGCGAGCATTTCGCGCATCCCGGGGCCGCCCTTGGGGCCTTCGTAGCGGATCACCACCGCGTCGCCCTTGGTGATGGTGCCATCCTCGAGGGCGTCCAGCGCGGCCCGTTCGCCGTCGAAAACCCTTGCCGTGCCTTCAAACACGTCGGAGTCGAAGCCCGCCGACTTGACCACCGCGCCGTCGGGGGCCAGCGAACCGCGCAGAATCGTGATCCCGCCCGTCGCGTGGATCGGCTTGTCCAGGGCGCGTAACACCTTGCCGTCCGGGTCCGGCGGGGCGAGCGCGGCAAGGTTCTCGGCCAGCGTCTGGCCGGTCACGGTCAGCGCGTCGCCGTGCAGCAGACCCGCATCCAGCAGCGCTTTCATCACCACCGGCACTCCGCCAACGTGGTCGACGTGCGACATCACGTGGCGGCCGAACGGCTTCACGTCGGCCAGATGCGGCACCTTGGAGCCGATCCGGCTGAAGTCGTCGAGCGACAGCGCGACATCGGCCTCGTGCGCGATGGCCAGCAGGTGCAGCACCGCGTTCGTCGAGCCGCCGAAAGCCATCACCACCGCGATCGCGTTGTCGAACGCCTCCTTGGTGAGGATGTCGCGTGCGGTGATGCCGCGCCGCAGCAGTTCGATGACGGCCTGGCCGCTGCGGCGGGCGAACCCGTCGCGGCGGCGGTCGGTGGCCGGCGGCGCCGCGCTGCCCGGCAGCGACATGCCCAGTGCCTCGGCGGCGCTGGCCATGGTGTTGGCGGTGTACATGCCGCCGCAGGCGCCCTCACCCGGGCAGATCGCGCGCTCGATCGCATCGACGTCTTCGCGGGACATCAATCCCCGCGAGCACGCGCCCACCGCCTCGAAAGCATCGATGATGGTGACCTCGCGCTCGCTGCCGTCGGAGAGCTTGGCCACCCCCGGCAGGATGGAGCCCGCGTAGAGGAACACCGCGGCCAGATCGAGACGGGCTGCGGCCATCAGCATTCCGGGCAGCGACTTGTCACATCCGGCCAACAGCACCGAACCGTCCAGCCGTTCGGCCTGCATGACGGTCTCGACGCTGTCGGCGATGACCTCGCGCGAGACCAGCGAGAAATGCATCCCCTCGTGACCCATCGCGATGCCGTCGGACACCGAGATCGTCCCGAACTCGAGCGGGTAGCCGCCGGCGGCGAACACGCCCTCCTTGACAGCCTTGGCCAGGCGATCCAGCGAGAGGTTGCACGGGGTGATTTCATTCCACGACGAGGCCACGCCGATTTGGGCCTTGGCGAAGTCTTCGTCGTCCATGCCTACCGCGCGCAACATGCCGCGGGCGGCGGTCTTTTCCAGGCCATCCGTGACGTCACGACTGCGGGGTTTGATATCAGCGACCACGCGTCCAAGTATGCGCGAGGCGCCATCGTCGCCAAAATCATTTATCATACCCCGTAGGGGTATACGCTTAGGTTTGGCGGCGCCGGGGCGCTGGGAGCTTTTGGGAGAGGATCTGGCCACGCGATGACACCGACACGCGCGACACACGGATATACCCAGCAGAAGGACAACTACGCGAAGCGGCTGCGTCGTATCGAGGGTCAGGTGCGTGGCATCGCGCGGATGATCGACGAGGACAAGTACTGTATCGACGTCCTGACCCAGATCAGCGCCGTCAACAGCGCCCTCCGATCGGTGGCGCTGAATCTGCTCGACGAGCACCTGGGGCACTGCGTCACCCGCGCGGTGACCGAGGGCGGCGCCGAGGCGGACGGCAAGCTTGCCGAAGCGTCGGCGGCCATCGCGCGCCTGGTTCGCTCCTGATTTACGCGTGTTGACGGCTGGGGCCGTCGCCGGGGTGCGTACGGTAAGGGGCATCGCGCATACGACATCGCACCCTTCAAGGCCTCGAGTCATGACTGCCGAAATTGGATCCACCGCCTCCGCCACCCGCGCGTGGACACCGCGGGTCGCCACGCAATTGACCGTCCTGGCCGCCGCGGCCTTCATCTACGTCACCGCCGAGATCCTGCCGGTGGGCGCGCTGTCGGCCATCGCGCGCGAGCTGCACGTCAGCCTGGTGTTGGTGGGCACGCTGCTGACCTGGTATGCGCTGGTGGCGGCGTTGACGACCTTTCCGCTGGTGCGCTGGACGGCGCACTGGCCGCGGCGGCGGGTGCTGATGCTCAGTCTGGCCTGTCTGACCGTGTCCCAGCTGATCTCGGCGTTGGCGCCCACCTTCGCGGTCCTGGCCGCCGGGCGGGTGCTGTGCGCGGTCACCCATGGGTTGCTGTGGTCGGTGATCGCCCCGATCGCCACGCGGCTGGTGCCGGCCAGCCACGCGGGGCGCGCCACGATGTCGATCTACATTGGGACCAGCCTGGCCCTGGTGGTCGGCAGCCCGCTGACGGCGGCCATGAGCCTGATCGTGGGCTGGCGGCTGGCCGCGGCCTGCGTGACCGTCGCCGCGGCCGTGGTGACGGTGGCGGCCAGGCTGCTGCTGCCCGACCTGGTGCTCAGCGAGGACCAGCTCAAATACGTGGGGCCGCGGGCGCGCCACCACCGCAATCGGTCGCTGATCATCGTGAGCTTGATCGCCATGATCGGCGTCACCGGCCATTTCGTCTCCTACACCTACATCGTGGTGATCATTCGTGAAGTCATCGGCGTCCGCGGCGCCGACCTGGCCTGGGTGCTGGCCGCCTACGGCGTCGCCGGCGTGATCGCGGTGCCCATGGTGGCGCGGCCGCTGGACCGCCGGCCGAAGGGTGCCATCATCTTTTGCATTGCCGGGCTGACGTCCGCGTTCGTGCTGCTGGCCGGGCTGGCGTTCGGCGCTAGCCGATCCACGACCACGACGCTGCTGGTCGGCACGGGCGCGATCGTGCTGTGGGGGGCCATGGCCACCGCGGTGTCGCCGATGCTGCAGTCCGCGGCGATGCGCACCGGGGCCGACGACCCCGATGGGGCTTCGGGCATGTACGTGACGGCGTTCCAGGTGGGCATCATGGCCGGTTCGCTGGGCGGCGGTTTGTTGTATGAGCGCAGCATCGAGCTGATGCTGGCCGCGTCGGCGGGGTTGATGGGTGTCGCGCTGATCGGCATGGCGGCCAGCCGCCGCTTGTTCGAGGCCCCTGCGCCCGCTTGCGGCGATTCGTAACGCCGCAGCTCAGCGGGCCGAAATCCAGCGCGGGGCGACCGCTGAAGGCGGGTGCGGTCCCTCCGCTATGCCACACTGGTTGCATTACGTGACGGGAGGGACGCATATGTCGCGCAGGACGAGGGTTGGAATCCTCGCCGCTTTGAACGCAGCTGCGGTGGTTGCTGTGCTGGTGCTGGGAACCGGTCCGGCCGGAGCGGATCCGGATCAACCGCCGGGCGATCCCGGGGTCGCGGCGCCTGCCGGTCCCCAAGCGCCCGCGGCCGACGGGCTGGTTCCGCCGGTGGTGGCCGCGCCGCCGGCCGATCCGTTCGCGCCGCCCGCACCGTTCGCGCCGTTCGCGGCGCCGGCGGCCGCTGCGGCCGGCCAGGACCCGACACCGTTCACGGGGACGGCGCCGTTCGGCCCGCCGAAGTTCGTCCCGGCCAACGGGTCGACGGTGGGTGTGGGTCAGCCGATAATCATCAACTTCCCCGGCCGGGTTGACGACGCGGGCGCCGCCCAGAACGCGGTGCACGTCTCGTCGGTCCCGCCGGTCGCGGGCAAGTTCTATTGGATGACCCCGACACAGCTGCGCTGGCGGCCATTGAGCTTCTGGCCCGCCCACACCGCGGTGACCGTCGACGCGGGCGGTACGGTGTCCTCCTTCCAGACCGGGGACACGCTGATCGCCACGGCCGACGATGCCACCCACCAGCTGACCATCACCCGCAACGGCACCGTGGAGAAGACATTCCCCATGTCGATGGGTATGTCGGCGGGCAATCACCAAACCCCTAACGGCACCTACTATGTGCAAGAGAAGCTGCCCTCGGTGGTGATGGACTCCTCGACCTACGGCGTACCGGTCAATTCGGCGTACGGCTACAAGGTGACTGTCGAACTGGCCGTCCGTTTCGACAACGTCGGCGACTTCGTGCACAGCGCCCCGTGGTCCGTGGACGACCAGGGCAAGCGCGATGTCAGCCACGGCTGCATAAACATCAGCCCCAGCAACGCGAAGTGGTTTTTCGACAATTTCGGCGCCGGGGATCCCATCGTCGTGAAGAACTCCAGCGGCGGCACCTACACCAAGAACGACGGCTCCAACGACTGGCAGACGTAACCACGTCCTAGTCGCGACCAGACGCAAAATCCCCCCTTTTCGTGGTGAAAGGGGGGATTTTGCGTCTTCTCGCGCCGGGCAGTTATGTATAGCATCATACATATGCCAAGCCCCCGTGAGCGGATGGTCGTGTCAGCCGCGCTGCTGATCAGGGAACGCGGTGCGCATGCCACCGCCATTTCGGACGTACTTCAGCACAGCGGCGCGCCTCGCGGGTCGGCCTACCACCACTTCCCGGGCGGGCGCACCCAACTGCTGTGCGAGGCCGTCGACTACGCCGGCGAGCATGTTGCCGCCATCATTGCCGAGGCTGACGGGAGCATGCAGCTGTTGGACATTCTCATCGACAAGTACCGCCAGCAACTGCTGGCCACCGACTTCCGCGCGGGCTGCCCGGTCGCGGCGGTGTCGGTGGAGGCTGACGAAGCCCGTGTGGTCGAGCGCGCGGGCGCGGCGTTCGGCCGCTGGACCGAGCTGATCGAGCAGCGCCTTGCGGCCGACGGCATAGCGACGGATCGGGCGCACGAATTGGCGGTGTTGGCGGCGTCGGCGATCCAGGGTGCCATTCTGCTGGCCCGGGCCCGGCGCGACCTGACGCCGCTCGAGCTTGTTGGCCGCCATCTGCGTGACCTGCTGCTGGCCGAGCGCCCGGAAGGAAACCTGCGATGAGCATCACCGACTGGCAGCCCACCGCCTGCATCCTGTGCGAATGCAACTGCGGCATCGTCGTTCAGGTCGACGATGGCCGGCTGGCCCGCATCCGGGGCGACAAGGAACATCCGGCGTCGCGGGGCTACACCTGCAACAAGGCGTTGCGGCTGGACCACTACCAGAACAGCCGCGCCCGCCTGACCTCGCCGATGCGCCGCCGCCCGGACGGTACGTACGAGGAAATCGATTGGGACACCGCGATTGTCGAGATCGCCGAGGGGTTCAAGCGGATCCGCGATAGCTACGGTGGCGACAAGATCTTCTATTACGGCGGCGGGGGGCAGGGCAACCACCTCGGCGGCGCGTACAGCGGCGCGTTTCTCAAGGCTTTGGGGGCGCGCTACCGGTCAAATGCGTTGGCGCAGGAGAAGACCGGCGAAGCGTGGATCGATTGGCAGCTGTATGGCGGCCACACGCGCGGCGAGTTCGAGCACGCCGAGGTGTCGGTGTTCGTCGGCAAGAATCCGTGGATGTCGCAGAGCTTCCCCCGAGCCCGGGTGGTGCTCAACGAGATCGCCAAGGATCCGGCCCGGTCGATGATCGTGATCGATCCGGTGATCACCGACACTGCGAAGATGGCCGACTTCCATCTACGGGTGCGGCCCGGCGCCGACGCGTGGTGTCTAGCGGCTCTGGCCGCGGTGCTGGTTCAGGAAAACCTATGCGACGAAGCGTTTCTCGTTGAGCATGTGCGGGGAGCCGACGCGGTTCGCGCGGTGTTGGGGGAGGTGCCGGTAACCGACTATGCGCAGCGCTGCGGGGTGGACGAGGAGTTGGTCCGGGCGGCGGCGCGCCGCATCGCCGCGGCGTCCAGCGTCTCGGTGTTCGAAGACCTCGGTGTGCAGCAGGCGCCCAACAGCACGCTGTGCTCGTACCTGAACAAGTTGCTCTGGATCCTCACCGGCAGCTTCGCGAAAAAGGGTGGCCAGCATCTACACTCGTCGTTCGCGCCGCTGTTCAGTCCGGTCTTTGGTCGCACGCCGGTCACCGGCGCCCGCATCATTTCGGGGCTGGTGCCTGGCAATGTGGTGCCGGAGGAGATCCTGACCGACCACCCGGACCGATTCCGCGCCATGATCGTCGAAAGCAGCAATCCCGCACATTCCCTGGCCAATTCGGCCGCGTGCCGGCGGGCGTTCCAGGCACTGGAGCTGATGGTCGTCGTCGACGTCGCGATGACCGAGACCGCCAGGCTCGCGCACTACGTGCTGCCGGCGTCGTCCCAGTTCGAGAAGCCGGAAGCCACGTTCTTCAATATGGAGTTTCCGCGCAACAGTTTTCAGCTGCGTCGCCCGTTACTGGAGCCGTTGCCGGGCACGCTGCCCGAACCGGAGATGTGGGCACGGCTGGTCCGCGCTCTGGGTGTGGTCGACGATGCCGACCTGCGGCCGCTGCGCGAAGCCGCCCAGCACGGCCGTCAGGCGTATACCGACGCGTTCCTCGGTGCGGTGGGATCCAATCCGACTGTGGCCAAACTGCTTCCGTATGTGCTCTACGAGACGCTCGGTCCGACGTTGCCGGACGGCCTGGCCGCGGCCGCGGCCCTGTGGGGACTCGCCCAGAAGACGGCGCTGAACTATCCCGAAGCCGTTCACCGCGCCGGCCACGCCGACGGCAACGCGTTGTTCGATGCGATCCTGAACAGTCCCTCCGGTGTTACGTTCACGGTGCACAACTACGAGGACGACTTCGCGTTGATCAGCCACGCCGATCACAAGCTGGCGCTACATATCCCCGAAATGCTGGACGAAATAAGGGCATTGGATAAAGCCGGGACGCAGTTAACCACACCTGAGTTGCCGATCGTGCTGTCGGTGGGCGAGCGCCGCGCCTACACCGCCAACGACATCTTCCGGGACCCGACGTGGCGCAAGCGCGACGCCCACGGGGCGCTGCGCGTCAGCGTCGAAGACGCCGAAGCCCTCGGACTCGTCGACGGGTGCCAAGCCCGCATCACCACCGCTGCCGGCAGCGCCCAGGCTTCCGTTGAGGTCACCGAGACGATGCTGCCCGGACATGCCGCACTGCCCAACGGCTTTGGGCTCGACTACGTCGATGACCACGGCCACACCATCACACCTGGCGTCGCGCCCAATGGGCTTACCTCCACGGAATGGCGAGACCCCTACGCAGGCACACCGTGGCACAAGCACGTGCCCGCGCGCATCGAGCCTTGCGTGGGCGCAGAAGCCGTCTAACGGTACCTGTGCGTCTCGCGGCCCTGCTGTCTCGTGCGGAGTCAGGGACAGCCGGAGGTGCGTTGTTGCTGGGCGGCCCGCAGGATCGAGCCGGCAGTCAGGAACGCGGGTTTGTGCCGGTCGGTGGCCTCGATGGGCAGGTCGGCCGCGCAGCGCAGGACCATCAGGGCGAGCGCGCTGTGGGTCGCGTACGGGATGATCAGCAGGTTGGCGCAGGCGTCCACACCGGTCAGGGTTATCACGTGCTGGCGTTTGTGTTCCCATCCACACCAGTTGAAGTCGGGTGGTCTTTGCAGCGGCGGCCAGTTGACGTTGATGGCGGCGATGTCTCCGAGCACGGGCGTGAGGACCGCGACAAGGTCTGGCAGTTCACCCGTGAGGCGGTCTGCGCGCGGCCACCACGCACCGTCGATGTCGCGGCCGAGCTCACGTGCCACCGAGAGCCGGATCGGGTTGGTCCGGCCACGCCCGCCGAACGGATGCGTCATTGCAGACATCGTCGTAGGGAGTGGCGGTGGGGGAAGAACGGACTTCGAACGCCAGGAAGTCGGGCGATGGGAGGGGCTGCGCAATCCACGGGGCGTTCCTTGTAGGGTCGACATCGTCCGCCGCATGGTCGCGGAGCGGACGGAGGAATCACATTGCCCGTGGATGTCGTCCGCGCTAACCGCGGGGGACCACCGCTGACAACGAAACGGCTCATGGTTGACGGTACGCCATCAGCCGCCTTACCGAAGTCGGGGCGGTCGGCACGGATCGAGGGTAGTGTGACGGCAACAAGGTGAGGATGGGTGGCATGGCCGTTCAAAACTGGGGCGATGCACCCCAGATTCATCCGTCGGAGATCCGGGTCGGTGACGTCATCGGCACGGTGAAGCCGACTCACCTGCGCTACACGGTCAAGATGATCAGTGGGCCGCAGACAGTTCCCCGGCGATGGACATTCTTTGGCCGCGACGAGCACGGTCTGCAGCACACGGACACCTACCGGGAAGACGAGTTCGTCCGCAGGTACGCCAAAGCATCCTGACTCACTCGGCGAGTTTCAGTTCCAGATCCGCACCCTGTTCCCCGGATCCAGGAACAGCGCGTCGTCTTCCGCGACGGTAAAGGCTTCGTAAAACGCGTCGAGGTTACGGATGACGCCGTTGCACCGGAATTCCGGCGGGGAGTGCGGGTCGACCGCCAACCGCCGGATCGCTTCTGCGTCACGTGATTTCGTACGCCACACCTGCGCCCAGCCGAAGAACACGCGTTGCACGCCGGTCAGGCCGTCGATCACGGGTGCCGGCTTGCCGTTCAGCGACAGCTGGTAGGCCAGCAGCGCGATCGACAGTCCACCCAGGTCGCCAATATTCTCACCGACGGTGAACGCCCCGTTGACGTGCTGGCCGCCGTCCAGCTCCCGCGGCGTGTAGGCCTCGTACTGTTCGATGAGAGCCTTTGTGCGCGAGCCAAATTCGGCCCGGTCGTCGTCGGTCCACCAGTCGACCAGGTTGCCGTCCCCGTCGTACTTGGCGCCCTGGTCGTCGAAGCCGTGCCCGATCTCGTGGCCGATCACCGCCCCGATGCCACCGTAGTTGGCCGCGTCGTCGGCTTCGGCATCGAAGAAGGGTGGTTGCAGAATCGCTGCGGGAAAGACGATTTCGTTCATGCCCGGGTTGTAGTAGGCGTTGACCGTCTGCGGTGTCATGAACCACTCGTCGCGGTCCACGGGGCGGCCGAGCTTGGCCAATTCGCGGTCGTGGTTGACCGCGCACCCGCGTTGGTAGTTGCCGTACAGGTCGTCGCGGTCGACCACCAGCTGGGAGTAGTCGCGCCACTCGGCCGGATAACCGACCTTGGCCGTGAACTTGTCCAGCTTGGCCAGCGCGCGCTCCCGGGTCTGGGGAGTCATCCACTCCAGGTTGCTGATGCTGACCCGGTAGGCCTCTTGCAGGTTTTCCACCAGCGTGTCGATACGGGCCTTGGCGTTGGGCGGGAAATGCCTTTGCACGTAAAGCTTTCCGGCGGCGTCGCCCATCATGCCCTCGACCAGCGACACCGCCCGTTTCCAGCGGTCCCGGATCTGCTCGGTGCCGGTCAGCAGGCGTCCGTAGAAATCGAAGTTGGCGGCGACCAGGGCGTCGGTCAACAAGCTGGCGCGCGCGCGGATCAGACCCCAGCGCGCCCACCGCTTCCAGTCTTCGAGGTCCTCGCTAGTCCACAGCGCCGCGAACGCGGTGAGGTAATCAGGTTGGCGCACAACCAGTTCCGCGACCGTTTCGGTGGTGGTGCCCAGTGCGGTCAACCAGCCCGCCCAGTCGAAGCCCGCCGCCTCGGCCCGCAGTTCGGCAAGGGTGCGCAGGTTGTAGCTGAGCTCGGCGTCGCGGCGCTTGACCACGTCCCAGTGCGCGGCGGCCAGTTTGGTCTCCAGCGCCACGATGCGGGCCGCCGCGTCCGTGTGGTCTTCGTCGGTGCCCCCGAACACCAGGCGGAACATCCGCGCGATGTGAGCCGGGTAGGCCGCCAGCACCTCGGCATGCTGCGGGTCGCGGTAATACGACTCGTCGGGCAACCCGAGCCCGGCCTGGGTGAAGTGCAGCAGGTAGCGGGTCGAGTCTTTCGAGTCGGTGTCCACGTACAGTCCGACACCGCCGGCCATCCCCGTGCGTTCCAGCCCACCCATCGCGGCGGCCAGCGCGGCCGGATCGGTGGCGTCGTCCAGCACCTTCAGTTCGTCCAGCAGCGGTTGTGTGCCTCTGCGCTCGACGGCTTCCTCGTCCAGGAAGCTCGCGTACAAGTCGCCGATGCGCTGCTGATCGGTGTCCGCTGCGGCACCAGACTTGCTGGCCTCGATGATCAGGTCTCGCACCTGCTCCTCGGCCCGGTCGTACAGGGCGCGGAAGGCGCCGTCGGTGGCGCGGTCGGCGGGCATGTCGTAGTCGGCCAGCCAGCGGCCGTTGACGTGACCAAACAGGTCGTCTTGGGGTCGGGCTTCGGTGTCGACGTAGCTCAGGTCGATGCCCGAGCGGATGGCCTCTACTGTCACCCCGCCATCCTTCCATCTCTTTTCGGGTGCGACGATCGGCCCATGGCTGACCAGGAAGAAGCCGACCGACCAGAACACGACGACCAGGAGGACCGGGCCGATGCGGCAGCAGCCGACCCCGGCGAGGGGCCGATGTTGTCCACGTACGGGTTGGCGTCGACGTTGTTGGCGGTCGTGTCGGTGGCCGCGGTGGTGCTCGGTGCGCTCGTCTGGTCGGCGCACCGCGACGACTTCGACGAGCGCGTCTACCTCACCCGGATCATGCAGACCGCAGCCGATTGGACCGGTGTGCTGATCAACATGAACAGCGGCAACATCGACACCAGCCTGCAGCAGTTGCACGACAAGACTGTCGGCGAGCTCAACACCGACTTCGACGCCGCGGTCCAGCCATACCGGCAGGTGGTGCAGAAGCTGCAGTCGCAGAGTCACGGCCAGATCGACGCGGTGGCAGTCGAAACCGTGCGCCACGACCTGGACACCCAGCCCGGTGTCGCCCGTCCCGTCGTCACCACGAAACTGCCGGCATTCGCCACCCGCACCGACACGGTCATGGTGGTCGCCACTTCGGTGGCCGAGAACGTCGGCGGCAAGCCGCAGACGGTGCACTGGAATTTGCGGCTGGGTGTCTCCGACGTCGAAGGCAAGCCGATGATCTCCGAGTTGGAGTCGATCCGATGAGAAACCTGTGGCGACTGCTGGCCTTTGACATCCTCGCGCCGCTGGCCGCGATCGCTGCGCTGCTGGCGATCGGAGTCGTGCTCGGCTGGCCGCCCTGGTGGATTTCACTGTGCTCGGTCCTGGTGCTGCTGGTTGTCGAAGGTGTCGCAGTCAACTTCTGGCTGCTGCGCCGGGATTCGGTGACCGTGGGCACCGACGACGACGCCCCCGTGCTGCGATTGTCCGTCGTCTTGCTGTGCACCGCCGCCCTGGTCGCCGCGGTGTTGACCGGATATACCCACTGGACGAGGCCGGACGACGAGTTCAAACGGGACAGCCGGCAGGTGGTGCAGACCGCAACGGGCATGGCGGAGGCGATGGCGTCGTTCTCACCGGCCGCGCCCTCGGCCTCGCTGGACCGGGCCGCGGCAATGATGGTGCCGGACCGTGCGGGTGCCTTCAAAGAGCAGTACGCCAAGGCCACCGCCGACATGGTGCAGCGCAACGTCACGGCGCAGGCCGCCACCCTGTCTGCCGGTATCGAGGCGCTGGGTCCGTCGGCGGCCAGCGTGGCGGTGATCCTTCGGGTAACCCAGAACGAGCCCAATCAGCCGACCAGCCAGGCGGCACCGGCGCTGCGGGTGACCCTCACCAAACGCGACAACATCTGGCTGGTGGTGGACGTGGCGCCGCTGAACTCACGCTAACCGGACCCGGTCTGCTCCGATCGCACCGACTTCACCTTGACGAAGCGATCCGACAGCCGTCGTATGCGGATCATGAGCGACGCCGACGGGCTGGTGCTGCCGTCGAGATAGGCGGCCAGGTCTTCAGGGGCCACCCCGATTCGGGACGCGAATTCCAGCTCGGCCAAACCCGACCGTTCGATCAGCAGCCGCACGTGGCGCGCGACCTCGGCGCGTTCGTTGGCCTCCAGGTGTGCGCGGGAGCGGTCCAGCACCTCCCAGAGCGCCTTGGCGATACCGAACGGCCGCGTGCCGTCGAGCACCTCCTCGACCTGACGAGCCGTCCGGCCGAATGGATCGCGCTTGAGCGCAGCCGCGATGCGCTTCCACACGGCGATGTCGTCGCACTCCAGCGCCGAGCGGATCGCCGCGGTCGGCCAGAACTCCACCGGCTGCTCGAGCTCGTAGGGACGCCCCTGGAGGGGGCGCTGTTGTGGGGGCGCCGGCGGGCGTCGGTCGGCTGCCAACGTCACCTCGCCTCCTCCAACATCGCCACAGCCACCGACAGGCAGCGCTGCCTGACCTCGTCCCAGTCCGCCCTGGCTTCGGGATCGGACCACTGGTCATCAGTGAGGTCAACCGGATGCGGATCAGCGAGCTGGCGAACCAGCTGGGTGGCCATCCATTGTTGTTCGGGAAGCGGTCCGACGCGCTGCCGGGGTGGTTGACAACAGTAATACCTATCGATTCCGGCCAGCACCAAGGCGGCGGTCTCGGGTTCCAGCGTCTCGACCATGTCAGCAAATTCGGCATAATCGCGGCAACTGTTACGGCACATGATCAGGTAGCCCTTGAGTCGTAGCGTTTCCGCGCCCGTCGGGACCAACAGCCGGTCGCCGGTGGGCAGTTGCACATTGGTGGCCTCGACCGGGCTGCGCCGCTGGTAGGCGGGCCGCTCGGCGGCCTTGTCGGAAGGCCGGGTTTCCAGGGCGTCAAGGGCAACCGAGAGCCGCCGGCGCCACAGCGTGACGGGGTGAATCGGCCGGCCGCCCCACGCCGTGGCCCGGGTTATCCCGTTGCGAGGCGACGGCTTCTTGGCACCGGAGTCGCCGTTGGTGCCGGTCTTGGCCTCCCGGAGGGGGGCCGTGTCGGCGCTTTCGGGGGTGAGCGTTTCTTTGCCGTTGCTCCCGCAACCGGTGAAGGCCAGGGGGTCGGCCACACAGATGACGTCGGGCGCCAAGTGCTTGAGTTTGGCCGCCGACTTGAGCACCATGCGCAGGTCGGCGCTGGGCGCTATGGACGCGGCCACGATCTCGTCGGGGATGACCACGACGTCGCCGAGGTCGACCGCGGGCAGCGGCCGGTCGAAGTCGACCGACGGCAGCACGCGGGACAGCCAGCGCGGCAGCCACCAGTTCCACTGCGCGAACATCGCCATCAGCGCCGGCACCAGGATCAGCCGCACGATGCTCGCGTCCACGGCGATCGCGACGGCGCACGCCACGCCGATCTCGGCGACCAGCGGCATGCCGGCGAACGCGAACCCGATGAACACCGCGATCATGATCAGCGCGGCGCTGGTGATGGTGCGCGCACTGGTGCTCACCCCGTAGGCGACCGCATCGCGGGTGTGGCCGGTCTGCAGGAAGCGTTCCCGGATGCGGGTGAGTAGGAAGATCTCGTAGTCCATCGACAACCCGAACGTCATGGCGAGCACGAGAGGGGGAACGGTGCTGTCGATCGAACTGATATGGCTGAAGCCCAGCTTTTCCAGCCACCCCCACTGGAACACCATGACCAGGCTGCCGTAGGCGGCCGCCACCGACAGCAACGTCATGAGCACGCCCTTGAACGCCAGGAACACCGAGTGAATCGAAACCAACAGCATCACAAAGGCGATCAGCGCGACGACGATCAGCACCACCGGCTCGGTCTCGGCGACCCGGTCGTCGAAGTCCTTGATCAGCGCGGTTGATCCGCCGACGGCCACGTCGGCCACACCGGGTTCGGCGACTTGGGGTAGCTGGCTGCGCATCCAACCCACGGTTTCCCGCGCGCCCAGGTCCTCGGGGTCGACCGACAGCACCGCGCTGAGCAAAACGCTGCTGTTGTCGTCGGCAAATTGCGGCGGGGAGACGGACACGACGTTGGGCGCCTGGGTCATCTTTTGCCGCAGCGCGTTGATCGTCTGCGCGTTCTGCGGTTCGGACGCGCCGCCGTCGGAAAACGTGGTCAGCACCTGAACCGGGCCCAGCGCGCCGGGGCCCAGTGCCTGGGCCGCCGCGGCCACCCCGGCGCGGATCTCGTGCGACGAGTCGAACTGGCGCAACAGGCTGTTGCCCAGCACCATCGACAGGGCCGGCGCCGCCATGGCGATGAGCACCACCGACGCGGACAGCGCCGACATCCAGGGCCGGCGCATCACCCTGGTTACCCAGCGCGTCCAGAACCGGGACTGGGTGTATTCGGGCTGGCGCGACCAGTGCAGCAGGACCGACCGCTTGGCCGCCGATCGGCCGAACGTGGCCAGGGCAGCTGGGGTCAGGGTGGCGGCGGTCAACATCGCGACCGCGACGGCGAGGATCGCGCCGGTGGCCATCGAGCGCAGCGCCGGGGTGTTGATCAGGTAAATCGCGGTGAGCGAGGCGATGACGGTCATTCCGGACAGCACCACCGCGAGCCCGGAGGTGGCCATCGCCGCGTCGACGGCCTCGGTGGGCTGGCGCCCGGAGCGCAACTCCTCACGGAATCTCATCAGGATGAACAGCGAATAGTCGACGGCCAGCGCGATGCCGAACATGGACACCGTCGACGTCACAAACACCGACATGGTGGTGAACATCGACAACAGGTAGACCATGCCCATGGTGACCACGACCGTGCAGACGCCGAGGGTCAGCGGGATCGCCGCGGCCGCCAGCGACCCGAACACCGCGAGCAGGACGATCAAGATGATCGGCAGGTTCCATTCTTCGGCTTTGGCGATGTCGTGCTTGGTGTTTGCCGCCGCCGCGGCGCTCAGCGCGCCCTGCCCGATGACATAGAGTCGCACCCTGCCGTCCGCCGTCTGCCCGGCCTGATCGCCTTGGATGCCGACGCGGGTGCGGAGTTGCTTGGCGACGTCGCTGGTGTTATGGGATTCCAGGCGCAGCGAGACCACATAGGGCCGGTCGGGTTGCGGGGGCCGTTGGGTGGGGTTGGGCACTTCCGAGATGCCGGGGATGTCGGCGGCAATGTGGCGCAACTGGGCGACGGCGTCGTTGATGTCCTGATAGCTGGCGTCGGGGCGGGGCGCGGCCACCAGCGCGAGTGAAGATGCTCCCTGGCCGTGGTATTGCTGGTCGAGTTGATCGTGGACCAGCAGCGACTGCGAGCCGGCCACTTCGAAACCGCCGCCGGTGAGATGTCCGGATTGCGTCATCGCCAAATAGATTGCCGGCACCAATGCGAGCAGCCAGCCTGTGAAGACCAACCAGCGGTATCTGCGCAGGCTGCGGCTTAGGCGCATCATGAACTGCTGGATCTCGGACTCCCCGTATTTTTCGCGCAGTGCGTCGCAGCCGAGAATACCGCAGCACCCTGTGAGTTAGGTCTCGTTAGGAGTTGCTGAGCTGCGGCTATGAGCACCCTCGGCCCTCATCGGCGGGCCCATTCCGCGTCCAGTGGAGCTCACCGGGACGCTGGATTGGCGGCGCCGCGGCACCGGATGGCAGGATGCGAGGGACGACGCGCTGCGTCGCGGGGTGGGGCCCGCTGGGCGCCAAGGGGATTCGCAAATCGTGAGGGAGTTGTTGATGAAGGCGACCGCTGCGCGTCGCAAGGTCCTGGCCGCATTGGCTGCCGCCGCGGTGCCGGGGGTCGCGGTCCTGGTCCTGGCCGTGTCGTCAGCGTCGTCGGCGCCGACGGCCCACGGTTCGTCCGATCCCTGCGCCGCCAGCGAAGTCGCGCGGACAATCGGTTCGGTCTCCAAGCAGATGGGCGACTATTTGGACTCGCATCCGGAGACCAACCAGGCGCTGACGACGGTCTTGCAACAGCCGGCGGGCCCGCAATCGGTCGGTTTGCTGAAGAGCTACTTCGAGGCCAACCCCAAGGCGTCCGGCGATATGACGGGGATCGCCCAGCCGCTGACCAATCTATCGACGCAGTGCAAGCTGCCGATCACCATCCCGCAGGCGCTGGGCTT
>NZ_JAFBAR010000119.1 GCF_019247635.1 Mycobacterium sp. | reverse complement strand
CGGCTCCGACCTCCGATTCCGAAGAATCCTCGGCCGTCGCCTCGGCGCCGTCCGGGTCGACGGCGGTTTCGGGTTCCTGACTAGTCTCCGGCCTTTGTTTCCGGCCGGACCCGCGCAGACGACGAATCCTCGACATAGATGATGGGGTCAGCCGGCTCCGGGCGGCGCCAGCATCTCCTTCCATCCGTCGTCTCCTGTTTTGGTCGAGTTTCGGACCGAATACTTGACTCCGTCGGGACCCACCAGTTCACCGCTCTGCGGGCTGTATATCGCCGAGGGAGGCCCGCTTGGAGTGTAAACACACGGGTTTGGCTGCTGCCCATTGCACTGCACGGTCCCCGAACCGGGACGCTGCAGCGGGTCGCTCTTCGGGGGTGGCGTCAGACCGCCCGGTGGCAGTCTGTCGGCCGGTGCGGGGTTCACACCGTTGTTGACCGACGGCGCGGGGATCACCATGCCCGGCCGCACCGACTGGTCGCAGCGCGCCGCGGGCGCCGGACAGGTCAGGATCTGGTTGGGGTCGCCGAACCAGGGGTTGGTCCCCGCCGGAACGTATGGCCTGGGGTCGCGGCACTCCCGGGGCGTGGCCGCCCGCTTACTGGGCACATCGACACAAGGGATGTTGCGCGAACCGCGCACGCTGTTGGCCGGCGTCTCCATCGGGATCTTGCAGTAGGTGCCCGTCGGCAATGGCGCGATGCTGGTCTCGGCCGGAGACCGCCATTCCGATGCCGGAATGAAACCGGTCAGGCAGGGCGGGGGTTGGTTGATCGACAATGCGAGGTCCAGGGCGGCCATATTCGGGAACGGCGCGGCCACCGTCTGGGCGATCGAGGCGCCTTGCGGCAGGAACACCAGGATCTGCTCCAGCCCGGTGTGGTACTTCTTCAGCAGGTCGAACACGACCTCGAGGTTCGCCAGCACCTGCGGCAGCGACTCACGGACATCGCCGAAGACCTCGTTGACCTGATCGGCGGTGGGCGCCGCCTGGGTCAGCACGCTCCGCAGGTTCTGGTCCCGCTCCGCGCTCTGTGCCGCCAGACTGTTCAGGTTGCGCGCCCAGCGCTCGATCGCGCCGCCCGAATTGACCTGGCTGTCGATGATCGGCCCCGAGTGCTGGATGATGTCGTTGATGTCGGTGATCTGGGTCTTGAAGTCGCCCACGATGGCCTGAGTCGATTCGACCAGCCGCTGCAGCGCGGGACCCAAACCACCCACGGATTGCGCCGTCTCGTCGAGCAACGAGGCGATCTTGTCCTTGGGCAAAGCCTCCAGCCCCTGATAGGCGGTGTCCAGCGCCGGCCCAATCTCACTTGGCACGGTGCCCTTGGCGATGGTTTGCCCGTCGGAGAAGAACTTGCCCGAGTTGCCAGTGGACACCAGGTCCAGATACTGCTCACCCACCGCCGAAACCGAGTGCACGTTGGCGGTCGCGTCGATCGGGATCTTGTAGCGACTCTCGATGCTCATCGTGGCCAGCGCGCCGGCTTCGGTCGGCTCGACCGTGGTGACCTTGCCGATGGTGATGCCGCGATACGTCACGTTAGCCGTCGGGTACAAACCGCCCGAGGCGGGCAGCTGCGCCTTGAGTTCATACCGGCCGACGCCCACCAGACTTGGCACCCGTAGGTAGTAAATGCCCAACACCAGCAGCGCGATGACGGTCAGGACGCCGAATGCGATCAGCTGGCGTCTGATGAAGGGAGTCAGCATTGGCCTCGCTCCGCCCTTTCGACCAGCGGTCCGCCCGGCGCGTCATTCGGGTTCGGCGTGTAGCGGACGTCGGGGATCATCGTCTCGGGATCGCGGCCCCAGGACTGCTCGAGCGCGCGCAGGGCTCCGGACAACCCGGTACCCGTGAGGAACGCGTTGTCGACGGAACTGAAGGTCAGGTCCAGTGTCAACGACACGTTTATGTAGTCACCGCGGAACAGCTTCGGCACCGTGTCAATGTCGAAAGGCTGCGTCAGGATCAGCTTCAACGCCCCGATCAGATAGGGCGAGCTGCGGCCGAGCTCCCGTAGCGGACACTGCAGCGACTCGAGGTCGGTATGCAGGTTGCTGCGCGCCCCCGACAGGTACTGGTCAGTCACCTGGCTGAGCCTGCCGACCGAGTCGACGGCGTTGATCAGCAGGTTCTTGGTGTCGGCGAAATGCTTGAGCAGCGGCGGGATGTCGGTGAGCACCCGCTCCAGGACGTCGTTGCGGCCACCCACATAAGTCAGCAGCCGGTTGGTGGAGTCAATGGCGTGGGTGATGTCATCACGCTGCTGGTTGAGCTGGTCGGTGAAGGTGTCCAGCTTGCCGAGGAAGGCCCGGATCTGCTCGCCGCGACCGTGGAAGATGTCGAAGACCTCGTTCTGCAACACCTCCAGGTTCGGGATGCCGCCACCGCGCAAGATCATGGACAGGCTGGCCAGCGTCTGCTCGGTGCTGGGATACGCCGACGAGTTCTTCAGCGGGATGGTATCGCCGTTCTTGAGCAACTCTGGCGACGGGTTGGGCGGCGCTAGCAGCTCTACGTGCTGGGAACCCAGCAAGGATGTCTGCCCGATCTTGGCCAAGGCATTCTTGGGCAGCTTGACGCCCTTCTTCAGCCCCAGCTTCATGGTGGCCACCCAGTCCCTCAAGTCGATGGACCGAATCGAGCCGACGGCTACGTCGGCAACCATCACCTTGCTGTTGCCATTGATTGCCAGCGTGTCCGGCACCTGCACATAGACGACATAGGACCCGTCGCCGCTGCCGGGACTACCCGGAATCGCGACGTTGGAGATTCCTCGCCAACCGCACGAGCTCAGCACCAGGGCGACCGCCAGGAGCGCCATCCCCTGCCACGCCCGGCGCCGGACCAGCGTCCCCAAAACCATCACGCGCGATGCGATCACTGTCCCGCTCCTGCCTCAGCCGGCAGCGGCGGCCCGCCCGCGCCGGGCGCGGGCGCGGACACCGGCGCGGGCGTCGGAGCAACCGGGCCCGGGAGCACATTCGGTCCCGGCGGCGGGGGTGGTATCGGCACCTGCGGCGCGTGGACGCCGCTGGGCGGCACCACCGGATACTCGTCGTACGCGTTCGGCGGTCCCGGCGGTGTCTGCAGCGTCGACTGCACCGGCTCGATGTTGGGGCCGCCCATGAGTTCAGCCAGCGATTCCGGCGTCATCAGGCCCGCCGTGATCGGCCCAACCTGCTGGCCCTGCATGCCCGGGGCAACGATCCAGCCATGCTGGGTGTTGCGGTACGACGGCGGCGTGTCCGGTACCCAGATGCCCGGGACGGTGGTGTCCTTGTACCCCGGCGGCGGCTGCAGCCGCGGCTCGGAGTAGGCGACTTGCTTGGGCAGCGTCTCAGCCGTGCTGAACAGGTTCAGACCGAACGGCAGGTAGTTGAACTTGATCGCATCGAGGATCGGCGCCAGGTATTGCGCGCACAGCTCGGCGGAATCCTGATAGCCCAGTCGGCTGCCCGCCTGAATTGAGCTGCAGACGAACTGCATCGGGTTGGCGAAGCTGGTGATCGCCGGGATGGCGACCACCGACCCGTGCGACGGGTGATAGATCTGGTTGATGTTTGCCGCGGCCGTCGGGAGGATGTGCAGGGCGGTCTCCAGCCCGTTGAGGGGCTCCGGTTGCAGCAGCGTGTCGGTCACCGAGGCGAGGTTGTTGATGTCCGTGGTGAGCACTTCGCGGTTCTTGTCGAGGAACGGGCGCACGGTCGACAACAGCGAGTCGAACTGTTGTATCGCGTTGGACAGGTCGGAGTCCGAGCGCGTCAGCCTGGTGGTGAAGTCCGCCAGGTTCTGGTTGAGCGCCACAAACTGCTGATCGTCCTGGTGCAGCGCGTTGACGAAGAGCGCGAGGCTGCGCACCACGGCGAAAAAGTCGCCGCGCCCTTCGTTCAGCGCTGTCAACGCCTGCGAAAGGCTGTTCAGGGTGGTGTTGATCTGCTTGCCCTTGCCGGCCAGTCCGTTCGCAAACGATTCGATGACCTCACCGAACGGCCCCTTTGGCTGTTCCTTGGTGGGGCCCAGCTTGGAGATGATGTTGGTAATGCTGTTACGCAGCTCGTCCCACTCCACCGGTACCTGAGTGCGCTCTTCCGGGATCACCGCGTGGTCGGCCAGCACCGGACCACCCTTGTAGGGCGGCTCCAACTGGATGCTGCGCGACGCCACCAGAGTGGGGTTGAGGATCACCGCCGACGCGTTGGCCGGAACCTTGTACTTGTTCTCGTAGTGGAAGGTGACCTTCATCTTGTCGCCGGACGGTTCGATCTTGTCGATCGCGCCGACCCGCAGACCCATGATCTGGACCTTGTCTCCCGCGTAGAGCGCGTTCGCAGCGGGGAAGTAAGCGACCACGGTGTTGTTGGTCAGCTTCTGGTAAAGCTGCCAGCCGTAATACCCGACGACGAGAGTTAGGACCACCGCGAGGATTCCGATGATCACCGTTGCCCGGGACATCCTGGGCAACTTGATGCTGCGGATGTCAAATGCGGTACTCAATTCCCGCTACCTCCCGTCAGGCCGCTACCGCCCGTTCCACCTGGGTTGATGAAAGGGGCCGGCAGCTGCGCCCCGGGTCCGGGTGGCGCCGGTGGACCCGGCGGCAGCCCTGGGGCGAACGTCGAAGGTGGCGGTACCGGCCCCGCCGGATCCGCGCGCCCGCCCGGAGGTGCGGCCGGCAACGGCACCGGGGTGCCGGGAACGTCCGGAGCCGGCAGTCCCGGGCGCCCCGCAATCGGGATGCCCGGCGCGGGTGGCACACCGTCCGGGTTGGGCGGCGACGCCGCGACGTCGACCGGCGCCGGGAAGGCGACCCCGCCGAACGGACCGATTGCGGTGCCGGCGCACGGCAGCGGATTGCCCGGCCCGGGCAGAGCGCCCGCCGCCGGCGTGTAGGAGCACGGTGACCCGGGCGGGACGGCCGGTCCCGGATGCTCGGGGGTGCCTTCCAGCACCTGCGGTGCCGGCGGCGGCGCCCCGTTGGGGAACCGGGTGCCGTTGGGATCGGGGAACCGGTACTCCGGCAGGCCCGCGCTACGCCAGAAGTCCTCCGGGCTGAGGCCACGCCTCTTGAATGCGGCGTCGACGAACGGTTGCACGATCTGCCCCGGGAGCAGGTTGTGCAAGACCACCTTGAAGAACGGCCCCGAAGCGATGGCCTCGTTCAACGACGGCAGGAACCCGCCGACCTCGACCAGACCCCTGGCCACGTCGTCCTTGCGCTGCAACAGGATGTCGCTGAGCTGGTGCAACTGTTCCAGCACGTGGTTGAGGTTCGGGTTGTCGTTGATCAGCCCCTGCACCTGCGTCGAGAACGCCGCGATGTTGCCCAACAACGCATCGATCGCACGCCCGCGCTCGTCGAACGCGGCCAGCAGTGTCTTGGCGTTGACCAGCAACCGGTCCACCTGCTCGCTGCGGTCACCCAGCACGCTGGCAACCTGGTTGGCCTGGGCGAGCAGGTGCTTGACCTCCTCGTCGCGCTTGCCGATCGTGTCGGAGAAGTTGGCCACCCCTTCGAGCGCGTCCTTCAGGTGCGGGTAAGTCTGGTCGATGGTCTCCGACAGCACATGCAGCGACTGCTTGACCGTGTCGATGTTCCAGCCGGTCGCCGCCCTGGTGACGTCGAAGAACGCGTCATAGATCTGGTACGGGGTGGTGCTCTGCCCCAGCGGCAAGCTGGCCCCGGGCCGCAGCGGCTGGCTGCCGCGCGGCTCGATCTCCATGACCTTCTTGCCGAGGATTGTGTCGGTGCGGATCGACAGCCGGCTCTCGGTGCCGATGCTGTTGGTGCCGATCGAGAACTGCATCACGATGTGGTCGCCGTCGATCTCGAGCGCTTCGACCTTGCCGACGTCGACGCCCGCGATGCGCACCTTGTCGCCCTTGTTGATTCCGCCCGAGTCGGTGAACTGCCCGAAGTAAGAGGGCCTGGCGAAGATCATCGGAACACTGGTGAAGCTTTGCCCCACTCCGATGACGAGCAGCACTACCACGATGCCCATCAGGCCGATCCGCATCCGGTTGGGTGGCTCCAGGGTTCTCATTGCGGCGAGCACCTACCCGACGGCTGCGAGAAGAGCCGCACCGTGCGGACCGGACCACCAGCCTGCAGCCCGTTGAGCCTGAGCGTGATGTCGCAGCTATAGAAGTTGACGAAGTCGCCGTAGGAGCCGATGCCGCGCCCGATCAGATTCAACGCGTTCGGCACCTTGTGCAGGAAATCGTCGAGCGCCGCACGCTGATCGAGGAGCGGCTGTTGGATCGCGTCCAGGTAGTTGAGTTCTTTGTGCAGCAGGCCGCGGTCCTCGGCCAGCAGGTCCGCGACCGTTCCGGCGGCGCCGCTGATGTGCGCGGTCCCGCCGGCCAGCTGGTCGCCGTGTTCCTTCAGCCCGGTGATGAGCACTTCGAGGTTGTTGACGGTCTGGTCGAAGTCCTTGCGGTGCTTCACGGTCGTGTCGAGGACGATGTTGAGGTTCTTGATGACCTCGCCGATCGCCGTGTCCTGTGCGCCCAGTTGTTTGGTCAGCTGCGCGGTGTGGTCGAGGATGTCATTGATGGTGCCGCCCTGCCCCTGGAACACGGTGATCAGGGCCGTCGCGATGGTGTTGACCTTGTCCGGGTCCAGCGCCCGGAACAGCGGCTTGAAGCCACCGATGAGCGCGTCGAGGTCCAGCGCCGGTGACGTCCGCGCCAGCGGGATGAACCCACCCGGCCGCAGCACCGTCTGCCCGCCTTCGCAGCTCCAATCTCCAGGTTGGGCGCAGCGCTTGAGCTCCAGGTAGCGGTTGCCGATCAGGTCTAGGTAGCGGATCTGTGCGATCGTCGACTGATACAGCGGCACCGCGCGGTCGACGTTGAACTTCACCAGCGCCCGGGTGCCGCCGTCGATCAGGTCAACCGAGTCGACCTTGCCGATCTCCACGCCGGAGGCGCGGACGAACTGGCCCGCCCGTAACCCACTGACATTGCTGAATTCCGCCGAATATCCATTGGTCCGGTCAAAGCGCATCTGTCCGAACACCACGATGATCATCACGGTGAACAGCAGCAGCACCAGGGAGAAGATGCCGAGTCGGACGATGGTACCGGTGATTTTCATGGGTTGATCGTGTTATCCCCTACCTGACGGCCCCACACGTACTCGATCGCGTAGGGCGAACCGGTGTCTAGGTGGTTGTACGGCGCGATGCTGTTGCCGGTGTCCATCACCAGCTCGGGCGCGGGCCATAGGTCGTGGGTGATGTGCTGCCAGCAACCCGGCGCGCCCCCCGGCCCGCCGCGCGCGTTCACCCGCGGGAGATTCTCCGGGTACGTGTAGGGGTTCGGCGCGCCACCGACGAGCCCGGCCAGCCCGCCGACCTGGGAGAGCAGCAGCGGCAGGATGGCCAGCGGGTTCAGCATTAAACCCAAGCCCGACAACAGCTGGGTGTGGGCAGCGAGAGAGTAGCCGTTGCCGCCCAGGAACGAGGCGGCCTTGGGCTCGATGTCGTGGTAGTTGCGCAGCGTGCAGTACACCGCCGGGCTGTAGGTGTCCAGCAACTGGGCGCTCGGCACCAGGTCGGCGGCGCCCCGCGCCAGGTACGGCCCGCCCCGCTCGAAAATGTCGGCGCCGGTGTTACCGAAGCCCGCCGCCGACAGCAGCGCCTGATCCAGGTCCTTTTGCTGACGGTTGATCGTGCGCGACGTGACCACCGCGTTGTTGAGGAAGTCGAACAGGTCGGGCGAGGCGTTGGCGTAGGTATCGGCCAGGGCCGCCAGGCCCTGGATGTCGCGACGGGCCTGCGGCATCTGCGGGTTGACGTCGTCGAGGATCGCGTTGCCGTTGACGATCGACTGCCCGAACTTGTCGCCCAGCCCGGCCAGTGACTGCGCGGCGGCGCTCAGCGTCAGGTTCAGCTTGACCGGGTCCACCCGCTGCGCGATCGCGGTGATGGTCTCGAACAGCGTGTTGATCTCGGTCGTCACGGCGCTGGCATCGATCACGCTGTTGGCCTTGAGATGCCCGTGGGCCACGATGTTGCCCGCAGGGTCCCGCGGCGTTGTCAGGGAGACGTACTTACCGCCGAACACCGTGGTCGCCTTGATCTGGACGTTGACGTTCTCCGGGATCACCCCGTTGGGGCCGAGGTAGCGGGGATACACGTCCAAGCCGAACTTCGCACCCGGCTTGCCGTCCGGCCTGGTGACCTCCGTGATGTCGGCGACTCGCCCGATCTCCACGCCGTTGTAGGTGACCTTGGAGCCCGGGTCCATCACCAGACCCGCCCTGTCGGCCAGCATCGTCAGCTTGCTCTTGGTCGTGAAGTCTCCCCGGAACTGCCCGTACACCAGGACCAGAACCACCGCGCTGATCACCAGCAGCGCGACGCCCGCCCACTTGTACGGCGGGGTGCGCGCCTCGTTGGTTTTGGCTACCGGCGTCGTCATGGCGCTACACGGTCAGAGCGAAGTTGGGATTGACGCCGTACAGCGCCAACGCGGCGGACAACACCACGACCTGGACCGACACCAGCGAGAAGCGCATCGACCGCCCGACCGCCTCGCCGACGCCGACCGGTCCGCCGCCGGCGTTGTAGCCGTAATAGCAGTGCGTGACCATCACGACCGCGGTGATGATGATGGCCTCAAGGAACGACCAGAACACGTCGTCGGGCCGCAGGAAGGTGCGGAAGTAGTGGTCGTAGGTGCCGTGCGACTGCCCGTACAACACCGTGGTGGTGATCTGCGGGGACAGGAAGCACATGATGATGGCCAGGGCATAGATCGGGATGATGACCACCATCCCGGCTATTACGCGGGTGCTCGACAGGAACGAGATCGACTTGATCCCCATCACTTCCAGGGCATCGATCTCTTCGCTGATCCGCATGGCGCCGAGCTCGGCGGTGGCGCCCGCGCCCACCGTGGCGGCCATGGCGATACCGGTGACCACTGGCGCGGCGATGCGCACGTTGATCAGGGCGGCGAAGAAGCCGGTGAACGCCTCGACACCGATGTTTCCCAACGACGCGAACCCTTGGATCGCGACCAGCGAGCTACCGGACAGGGTCACGAATCCAACGATCGCGGTGGTGCCACCGACGACGGCCATGGCGCCGGTGCCCATGCCGATCTGGGCGATCAGCCGCAGCGTCTCCTTGCGGTAGCGGGACAGCGCGTGCGGGACGTTCCCCAGCGTGAGCAGGCTGAACCAGGCCATCTGGCCGATCTCGTCGAGCCCACGACCCGCGGCGCCGCCGTACTTGTTGAGATTCTCGACCGCCCTTGGGAAGCGGGAACGAACAACGGCACCGGTCGACATGTCAGTGCCCCGTTCCGAAGCGCACACCGATGGTGGTCAGCACCACGTTGACCGCGTACAGCGCGACCACACACAGCACCACGGTCTCGTTGACCGCGGTGCCCAGCCCCTTGGAGCCGCCGCGCACGGTCAGCCCGCGGTAACAGCCGACCAACCCGGCGATCAGGCCGAACGTGGCGGCTTTGACGGTCGCGATGACGACCTCGGGCAGGCCGGTGATGGTGGTCAGGGTCGCCAGGTAGGCGCCGCCCGACACGTTCTGCAGGTAGACGCCGAACAAGTAGCCGCCCACCAGGCCGACGGTGATGACCAGGCCGTTGAGCAGGGTGGCCACCAGGGTCGCCGCGATCACCCGGGGGACCACCAGCCGCTGGATCGGGTCGATGCCCAGCACCTCCATGGCGTCGATCTCTTCGCGGATGGTGCGGGCCCCCAGGTCGGCGCAGATGGCGGTCGATCCGGCGCCGGCGACCACCAGCACCGTGGTCAGTGGTCCGAGCTGGGTGACGGCGCCGATCGCGGCGCCCGCGCCGGAGAGGTCAGCGGCACCGAACTGCGCCAGCAGCACGTTGAGGGTGAAGATCAACAGCACGGTCAGCGGGATCGAGACCATGATGGTCGGCAGGAACGCCACCCGCATGATGAACCAGCACTGCTGGATGAACTCGCGCCATTGGAACGGCCAGACGAAGAGTGCCTTTCCGGTCAGCACACACATCCGGAAAAAGCCGCCGATCAGCATCAGCGGCGGCCGCAGCTGATCACGGGCGTAACCGACAAGACTCGGGCGCGTCGACGTTGTCACGGCTGGCCCCTCACTACAGCGGGCCCATCATGACGGTAAGACCCATCGCGACGGGGCCCAGCGGTGTCGCGGCGCCGCGGCGAATCATGTCGCACGCCTCCTCCCTTGCACCGACCCTGGTGTGTGACCGCCGACTCCCTACTCGCGGGTAGTAACGGAGACCACAGGAATGTACCCGATGGTCGTCCAGGTGTGAACCGCATCCGCACAATTAACCCTTCGTCAACAGCCGGCAAACGTTACGCTCTCCGCGGGGCCTCCTGTCTTGTCATTAAATCGGTTGACGCAGAACGATTTCGGCCTCTTTCAGGGCCCCTTCGCACGGCCGAAGCGGGCTCGCAGTTCGGTCTTGAGAACCTTGCCGGCCGGGTTGCGGGGTAACGTCTTCACGATCTCGAGCGCCTTGGGGTGCTTGTAGCGTGCGAGCCGTTCGTTCAGGAACTCGGCCAAGTCATCGAGCGCGAGGGCGGCGTCCGTCACGGCCGCGACCGCGATCGGCACCTCGCCCCATTTCTCGTCGGCCCGCCCGATCACCGCGACTTCGACGATCTGGGAATGGCCGGCAAGGACGTTCTCCACTTCGGCGCAGTAAATGTTCTCGCCGCCGGAGATGATCATGTCCTTCTTGCGATCCACCACCCAGACGTAACCGTCCTCGTCCATCCGAACGAGGTCCCCGGAATGGAACCAGCCGCCCGCGAATGCTTCGGCGGTGGCCTCGGGATTGTTCCAATAGCCACTCATCAAGGTCGGTGCCCGGTAGACGATTTCGCCCACCTCCCCGACGGGCACGTCGTTCATGTTCTCGTCGACGACGCGGGCGGTCACCGTCGGGATCACCTTGCCCACCGACCCCCGCTTCCGGATGGCATCGTCGCCGAGCAGCATGCAAGTGACGGGGGACATCTCGGTCTGACCGAACGCGGCCAGGATGTGGGTGCCGGGGAAGATCTCCGACATCTGCCGCAGTAGTGCGTCCGGCGCCGGTGCCGCCCCCCACGACATCACCCTCAGCGCCAGCTCACGTGGCCTCGCCCGCTGCTCGGCGCAGACGGCCTGCCACTGCGCGGGCACCAGGAAGATTCCGGTGACTTTTTCCGCCTCCAGCACGTCGAGCAGCTGCCCGGGGTCGAACGCGCCCAACGGATAGATCACGGTGGGCACGCCGAGCAACATCCCGGTCAGCATGTTGCCGATCCCGGCGATATGGAAAAAGGGGACTCCGACGAAGCCGACGTCGTTGTTGATGTCGGCGCCGGTGGTGTACAGCCCGGTCATGGTCTCGCCGGTCAGGTTGGAGTGAGTCAGCACCGCGCCCTTGGGGCGGCCGGTGGTGCCCGAGGTGTACATGATCAGGGCCGGCGAGTCGTCGGGGATGTCGACCGGGCGCGGCCCACCGCCGGGCTCGTTCAACACGTCCTCGTAGCCGAGCACGCCGTCGTCGGGGGTACCACCGGCCACCACAACCATGTGCAGCAGCGGCTGCATGGCACGCACGCCCGTGGCCACCGGCGCCAGCACGGCCTCGGTGATCATCGCGCCCGCTCCGCAGTCCTCGACCAGGAACGCGATCTCCGCCGGGGTGAGCCGGAAGTTCAGCGGGACCGCGATGGCCCCGAGCATGTTGACGGCCAACACCGACTCGACGAACTCGGTGCGATTGAGCATCAGGATCATCACCCGGTCGCCGAAGCCGACCCCTCGTCGGCTCAGCGCACCTGCCAATGCCGCGACCCGTCGCCGCAGCTCAGCCCATGTGACGGTGGTACCGAGGAACCTCAACGCCGTCGCGTTCGGTTGCATCATGGCGTGCCGCTCGAGCTGGTTGATCCAGTTCTGCCGCCGCGCCAGATACGGCTGCTCGTAGGCCTGCGTAAGGTGGCTGACCAATTCCGCGGTCAACTACTACTCCCTTCACTTCCGCACCGCTTGCGCCGGGTTGATATTTGATCAAACATAGTGTTGTCTGGGTCACACTATGGCCTTGGCGGCCCGAACACAAGCCCTCGAAAGTGCTGGCAGACCGCGTGAAAGCCCGAATATCAGCGCAGCCGCGCCGACGGCGGCCGTTGCGCCGGGCGCAATTGTCCGACGAGGTCGCCGGCCACCTCCGGGCGGCGATCATGTCGGGCACCTTGCGTCCGGGGACCTTCATCCGCCTCGATGAGACCGCAGCTGAGCTCGGTGTCAGCATCACGCCCGTGCGCGAGGCGCTGCTCAAACTGCGTGGTGAGGGCATGGTGCAGCTGGAACCGCATCGCGGCCACGTCGTGTTGCCGTTGAGCAGGCAGGACGTCGACGATATCTTCTGGCTTCAGGCAACCATCGCCAGGGAGCTGGCCGTCGCCACGACCGACCACATCACCGACCACGAGATCGACGACCTCGACCACATCCACGACACCCTGGCCGACGCCGTCGAGGCCGGTGACGCCGACACCATCGCGGCGACCGAGTTCGCCTTTCATCGGGTGTTCTATCAGGCCAGCGGCCGCATCAAGCTGGCGTGGTTCCTGCTCAACGCGGCCCGCTACATGCCGGTCTTGGTGTATGCCGCCGATCCGCAGTGGGGTGTGGCCGCCGTCGATAACCACCGGGGGCTGATCGCCGCGCTGCGCCGCCGCGACGCGGCGGCCGTGGTGGAGCACATCGAATGGCAATTCACCGACGGAGCGCGGCGGCTGACCGAAAAGCTGGATCGGAGCGGCATTTTCGACTGAGGTGCCGGTTCGCCTAGCCGGCCGCCAATTGCTCGGCGCGCTGTTTGAGGTTGCCGGCAAGATGGTCCAACACGTTGTTCAGCATCATCTTCACCATCGGCGCGGGCACCGGCATGGTGGTCTCCACGTCGATGTCCACCGTCAGCAGGCTCGCCGCGCCGCTCGCCACCACGCTGAACAGCTGCTCCTGCTTGGAAAATAGCTCGCCCTGCTGCATGACGGTCTGAATCTGGGCCGGGCCCGGGTAGTAGACCGCCTGGATATAGGTGCCCTCGAAGCCTTGGTAGGCCATATCAAGCCGAAGCTGGCTGGGCCGACCGTCGTCGTAGCGAGCGAGTATCCAGCAGCCCTTGACCCCCTCGTTCCACTCCGGGTAGCGCTCGAAGTCTCCGACGATCGCCATGATCGCCGCGGCGTCCGCGCCGACCTCGACGGTCTTGCTCAACACAGGCATTGGCGCAGCATACTCAGGGGCCCCAAAAGTGATCGCCGGAAGGCAATCTCAGCTGCGAGCTCGCCAAGGCCTCAGCTGACGACAGCCGTGGCCAACAGTGCCCGGATGCCGTCGGGAATCGGAACCGGCTTGCGGGTCGTCCGATCCACATATACGTGCACCCAGTGCCCCAGCGCGGTGATCGGCTGCGCTTCTTCGTCGGCTGCCTGCGCGCGGAACACGCCGAGCCGATAGGTCACGCTGCTGCGTCCCAGCCGCGTCACCGCCACGCCCACCGCGAGGCTTTCCGGGAAATGCAGTTCGGAGAAGTATCGGCAGCCCGACTCGGCGACAATGCCCAGCGCGGGCGTGGTGAGCGGGTCGAGTCCGACGCTGGTGTTGATCCAGGCGTTGATCGCGGTGTCGAACAGCTCGTAGTACACGGCGTTGTTGAGGTGACCGAACATGTCGTTGTCGGCCCAGCGGGTCCCGACCTGCCACAACACCGGGAAGTCGTTGCTGGTCAGGTCATTCGGTGCGGGCGGGACCATGGCTCAGCTCGGAGTAAACGCGTTGGACAGGGCGTGGGCCTGCAGGTCGAACAGCCGCTGGGACACCGACCAGTCCGGCAGCAGCGAATCGAATCCGTGACAGACGCGTGGAAACACGTGCAGCTCGGTGCAGACTCCGGCCTCCAGCAAGCGGCGCGCGTAGTCGACGGCCTCGTCACGAAAGGGATCGATCTCGGCGCACGTGATCAAAGTGGTTGGCAGACCTCCCAATTGGTGCCGCCGGGCGGGCACGGCCGATTCCGGCGCCGCACCGGCCAGGTAGTAACTCCACATCCATTCGGCCGCTTCGCCGTCGAAGGCCGGGCTGGTGCGGAATTCGGCCTTCGAGCCGGTGCCGCGATCGTCCAGGACGGGCTGGTGCAGCAGCTGGAATACGACGGGCGGCGACGAGGCCTCCGCGGCGCGGTGCGCCAGACAGGCGGCCAGCGTGGCGCCCGCACTGCTGCCCGCCACCGCCAGACGCGTGGCGTCCACGCCCAGTTCCGAAGCGTTGGTGGCCACCCAGTTAACGACCGCGAACGCGTCGTCGAGCGCGGCCGGGTACGGGTGCTCGGGCGCCAACCGGTAATCGACCGACACCACTACACAACGGGCGCGCCGGGCCAGCTCGCGACACTGCCGATCATCGGTGTCCAGGTTTCCCAGCGCGAACCCACCCGCGTGGCAGTAGACGACCACCGGCGACCAGGCGGCTCCGCCACGATAGATGCGCACCGGCACCGGACCGCCCGGTCCGGCCACACTGTCCTGCGTGATTCCGAAAACCGGAGCCGCCGCGACGTCGTGCGCGACGGTGTCGCGGCGACGCTGGTTGAACGGCTCGCGCAGCACCTGGATCGCCGCCGGCGAGAAGTCGGTGCGCATGGTCGCGACGGCGCGCAGGACCGGATCGAGCCGGGCGGCGCCGTCCATGGTGCCGACCGACGGCTTCGCCCTCATCGGATCTGCACGCATTGGCCACCGTCGACGACCAGTTCCGAACCGGTGATGAAGGACGCCTCGGCGGACACCAAAAACGCGACCGCATCGGCGATTTCACCCGGCCGACCGAGCCTTCCGAACGTCGCCGACGCGGCCAGCCGCTGCTGAGTAGCCGCGTCGAGCATCGGGGTGGCGATCGGGCCGGGGAATACCGCGTTGACCCGGATGCCGGACGGGGCGAGTTCGGCCGCGGCGTTTTGGGTCAGGCCACGCAGCGCCCACTTGGCCGAACCGTATGCACAGTGCTGCGGGAAGGGGCGGATCGCTCCGGTGCTGCAGATGTTCACGATCGAGGCGTTGTCCGCCTTTTTCAGCTGATCGAGTGTCGCGCGTATGCCCAAAAAGGCGCCCAAACAGTTGACGCGCCAGGAGTTTTCGAAACCCTCGACCGTCTCGTCGGACAGCTGTGCGCGGTGCAGCACGCCGGCGTTGTTGACCAGCGTCGTCAGTGCCCCGAAGCGCCGGACGGCGCCGCTCACCGCGGCGTCCCACTGTTCCGCGGAGGTCACGTCAAGCTGGACGCCGATCACGTCGCCCGCAATGCCGTCGTCCAATCGGGCCACCACGGCTCCGAGTTCATCGGTCCGCCGATCACAGGCCACCACGGAATAGCCCAGAGCGCCAAGCCTTTCGGCGATAGCCCGGCCCTGTCCGCCGGCGGCGCCGGTCACCAGCGCGACGCGTTGGCTCATGACGACCCGGTCTCCGGGCGGTCGGACAGGCCGCGGCTGGTGACGAATTGGCATTGCCGCCGCCGAAATTTCCACTGGCGCTCGCCGCGGACCAGGTCGTCGTCGTAGAGCGCGGGCCGCAGCTGCAGGTCGCCGGCGCGGACGAACAGCACCTGGGACCGGGCCGTCGCCGTGTCACCACGCACGTCGATGCTCGACGCGCCGGTCAGATGCAGCCCGCGCGGAGCATCCCGGAACATCTTGTCGATGCCCGCGTGTCCGGCGAAAGTCCGCCCGTAGACCACGAACTCGGCATCTGCGGCAAACAGCCGCACGCAAGCGTCGATGTCCCCGGCGTCCAGCGCCAGCGAGTAGTCGACGATCAGTTCACGGATTGCGGCTCGAGCCGCTGCGCTTTGGGTCACTGGCTGTCCGCCTCACGAGCCTCGCGTAGGTGCTCCGCCGCCCCGCGTCGCAGTGCCTGGGACTCGGCCGCGAGGGTGATCATCTGAAAGCCCAGCCGCGCCATCGTCTTGCCCGTCTCGCCGGAGCTGGCGTGAATCCCGGTGACCAGCCCGGCATCCGAAGCCGCGCGATGGACGCGCGTTATCGCCTCCAGCACCTCGGGATGCCCGGTCGCGCCCAACGCGTCCACGCCAATCGACAGGGCCAGATCCGCCGGCCCGACATATATCCCGGCCAGGCCGTCGACGGCGCAGATCGCGCCGAGGTTGTCCAGCGCCGCGGCCGTTTCGATCATCACGAATACGCTGACCCGGTCCTGCAGCGCGGAGCGCTCATATCCGAGGCTGGCGCGCAGCGGGCCGAAACTGCGGATGCCCGCCGGCGGATAACGGGTGGCGGCCACGGCCGCCGCGGCCTGATCCGCCGTTTCGATCATCGCGATGATCACCGCGTCGGCGCCGGCATCCAGCACCCGCCCGATCGGTGCCGGGTCGGCGTTGGGCAACCGGACCGCCGTGGCGATGGGCACGTGTTCGAGGCGGCGCAGCATGGCGGCGACGTCGGCGTCGTCGAGGTAGCCGTGCTGGGCATCGAAACCCACGTAGTCGTAACCCGCGCGCGCGAATTCCTCCGGTCCGATCAGGGTCGGGCCGGTGATCCAGCCACCCCAAATCTGGTTCCGAATCTCGTGTCGGAAGACACTCATTCGGCGATCGCAATCTTGACGCGGCCTGGAACGGGCCGGCACGCCAGGTCGAATGCCCCCTGCGCATCCTCCACGGGGAAGGTGTGCGTGAGATACCTGCGGAGCAACTCGGGGTGCTCGCCGGCGAACTTGCCGGCGAGCTGTAGGACCCGGCGCCGGTCAAGCGTCACACCGGATTTCAACGTCAGGTTGTTGCGCAGCATCAGACGCATGCTAATCGGATAGGCCTCGTCGTCGGCAACGCCGAAGTAGAAGACGGTGCCGCCGGGTGCGGCGGCCTCGATGGCGTGCGAAAGGGTGGCCACCTGGTGGCCGACGGCCTCGATGACGACCTCGGCCCGGTCCGCGGCCGGCAGTCGGCTCACCCAACGGTCACTGCTGGCGCGCACCACCTCGTCGACTCCGAAAGCGGGCCCGAGATTGTCCCGATCGATGGGGTCGACGCCGGTTACGCGCCGGGCGCCCAAGGCTTTGGCGACATAGGAGAACAGCAGCCCGATCGAGCCCTGGCCGATGATCGCCACGTGCCGCCCCGCCAGCTCCGGCAACTGCTCACAGGCGTACAGCACACACGCCAGGGGTTGCAGTCCGGCGGCCTGCGCGGGGGTCAGGGACGGGTCGCAGGGCGCGAGTCCGTCGCCGTCGCTGACCACGCGTTCCATCAGTCCGTCGAATCCCGATGCCCACCCCACCACGCGATCACCGGGTCGGTGCTGCCGGTGGCGGCTGGCGATCACCTCGCCGACGACCTCGTGGATCGGGAAGCCGTCCTTTTCCGCCGCGCTGCGACCATCGTCACCCGGCAGCCGGCCCTTGGCCCCGCGGAAGGCCGGCAGGTCGCTGCCGCACACGCCGGCGGCCAGAAACCGCAGCAGCACTTGGCCTTCGGCCAGGTCGTCGGATGTCTTCTCGGCGATGGACGTCCGCTCGAACAGATAAGGCGCGATGATCCGGTAGGACCACACGTCAGACCTCCACCGGAATTTTGTTCCATCCCCATTGAAAGCTGGACGGGAACCGTGTCGCGTCCTCGCCGCGGATCGCGAAGTCGGGCACCCGTCGCAGCCATTCCTGAACCAGCACGGCGACTTCCAACCTGGCCAGGTGGTAGCCGATGCAGAAGTGCTGCCCGCGCCCGAAGGCCAGGGAGCGGACGATGGGCCGGTTCCAGATGAACTCGTCGGGCTCGGGATATTCACGCTCGTCGCGGTTGGCCGAGGCCAGCAGTGTGATCACGCGCTGGCCCGGCTCGATGGTCAGGTCGTGAATGGTGAACGGTTTGCGTGCCGTTCGGGCGAACCACTGTGCCGGCGCGCAGAACCGGATCATCTCCTCGCGTGCCACGGGCACATTGGCAACGGGGTCGGCGCGCACCTGCGCCAGCTGATCGGGCCGTTGGCTCAGCTCCCACAGCCCGTGCGCGACGATCTTGGGCACGGTTTCGGTCCCACCGATGAAGATGCAGAGCATCTGCGTCGCGGTTTCGACGTCATTGAGCGCACTCCCGTCCGGCAGCCGGTAACCCAGCAGACCGTCGACCACCGGGAGGGCGCCTGCCGACTGGTCGGCCCGGCGCCTCTGCACCACCGGTATCAGGTACTCCAGATAGTTGGGCCGCGCTTCGGCGGTGTCCACGCCGACGCCGGGCTCGGCCAGGCTGCCGGCGTTGACCGCGGCCAGCACGTGTGGCGCGAGATCTGTTGGCAGTCCCAATAAGTCACACACCATGGACGCAGCCACGATGCCGCCGTAGTCCTGGGTCAGGTCGAACGACCCCTGCGGCAGCAGCAGATCTAGGCGCTCGTTGGCCAGTTCGCGGATTCTGGCTTCCAGCCCGGCGACCGACCTGGGCCGCAATGGATGCGAATGGGCGCGGCGGATCTCGCTGTACAGATCCGTGTCGAACACGGCGTGAAAAGGCATCGGGTGCAGCGGCGGATCGGCGACCGGGCCGGTGTTGTGCTTGGCCAAGACCGCGGCCGGAGGCAGGGTCCCCTCCGTCGCGACGAATGTCCCGTCGTTGACTTCCAACACCTGCCAGATGTCGTCGAATCGGGACAGCGCAAAGGTATCCCACTGCGGCATGTAGTACACCGGATGCTGGTCACGCAGAATTCGGTAGTACGGCAACGGATTTGCCATCACCGCAGCGTCGAAGGGGTCGTAGGCGAACTTTGATGTCACGGAATTCACTGCAGTGGCGACGGGGGTAGCGCCTGCAGAATCGAGTCCTCCCAGCCGTCGCGCAGCGCGGGCGCCACGCTCATCCAGGTGACGATTTCGGCGGGTGGGCTCTCCTTCCACGAAGGGTAGTGGTTGGCGAAGCATTCCCAGCCGCCGTCCAAGGCCCAGTAGTGGATGACCTCGTTGAAGCGGAAGGTCGTGGTGAATGAACCCAGCCAGCGTTTGCCCGTGCGCTCCGACCACGGGACATACAGCCGCTCTAATTCCCGGATGTAGTCGTCCTGGCGGCCCGGCTTGGTCTGCATGATCTCCTGAATGACCAGCGGTGCAGTGAAATTGGCCTCGCGGAGCTGTGCCAGCGTTTTGTTGCTGGGTCCCGGGTACATGATGCGGCCCTCGCCCGAGGCGCCGATGTCGGCCAGGAACGCTGCCCATTTACCCGCCGCCGCTTCGTGACTGCCGCCGCGCGCCTGCGCGGCCCCGATTCTGGCGTAGTCGCCGAACCCGTCGATCTCCCAGATGATCGTCACCTGTGGCCAATGGCCGTTGTAGGGGGTGCATTCCCACATCGCGAACAGCCGTGCGCCCAGCTCGGTCATCATCGGCTGGCAGACGTCGACGAACGCCTCGGTGAAGCGGTCGCTGCGCCCTGTGCCCAGCGCGATCGTCTCATGCAGGTAGAGCAGCGCGTGCCGGTAGTACTTTTTCATGGGCCGTCCGGCTAGCCGAGTCCCGCCGTACCGCTCAGCAGTGTCTCGGTGGGATCGACTGACCCGCAACCGATCCCAGCAGCGGCAAGCGCGTGACCCTTGAAAACCCGAGCCGCGGCGCTGAGTACGTACTGCACCCTGGTCATCCCGCGGTCAATCCCCAGCGGCCATCCATCGCCCCACAGGGCGAGGTCGGTCGACCGGTCGTCCAGGGCGTTAAAGACGATCTCGCGGAGGCGCGCATCGGCGGCGAAGGCCGCGCGGCTGACGGCTAGACCCCGGCCGGTGAAGCCGGTTTGCTCAACCACCCGCACCCCGAGGATGCCCAGTGGCCGAGCAACCCGGGCATCCGTGCCGTGCGGTATCAGCGCGCTCACCTGCCAGCCGGCCATCACCCGGTCGTACAGCCAGCCCCCGGCGGCCTGCACCACGTCGACGGCGTCGGCGGCGACCACGTCAAGGCGGTATGCCGGGGACTCGTCGTCGGCAGGTGTCGCGCGGGTACGACGTCGGTCCAGGCTGTATTCGGTCAGGTCGAACGTTGGGGCAACCATCAATCCGTCCTCTTGCCACCCCCCGGTCGCGGGCCGCCGGGCTGGCTCGTCACGCTTGTCATGGGCTGGAACCGCGTGCCGCGGCTCACCGGACAGCGTGACACTTGTGCAGGATTTTGTAAAGGCACGGGAAGGTCAGCCCTTGCGTCGCGACGCGAGCTCGGCGAGCACCTCGTCGGTGTGCTGGCCGAGTTCGGGCGCCGGGGAACGGGGCGCCCACGGTGTGCCGCGAAAGTCCGCCGGTGTGGCCACCATGGGAATGCTGGCCGTTCCGTCCGGGCCGTCCGGCACCTGGACGATGCCGCCCGCCGCGTGAAACTGCTCGTCGGCCACGACGTCCTCGACCGAGTTCACCGGTGACCAGAAGAAATCCGGTTCACCCGCAAACACCTCCGCCCATTCGTCGAGCGGCCTGGTTGCGAAGATCCCGTCCAACTCGGCGACGAGTTCCCTCGCGTTGAGGGCGCGGGCGCGGGCATCGCCGTAGCGCGGGTCGGTCAGCCACTCCGGACGGCCGACGGCGCGACAGAGTGCGGGCCAGTGCCGTTCGACCTCCAGCCCGACGATCCAGAACCGCCGCCCGTCGCCGGCCGCGTAGTTGTTCATGGCGGGGTTGCCCATCGTTTCGCGCTGTCCGATCGCGATGGGTTGGCCGGTGAGCAGGTAGGTGTTGAGGTCAAAGCTCACGGTGTAGGCGCCCTGGCGGTACAGCGACGTGCTGACCAACTGGCCGGTGCCCGTGCGCTCGCGGGCGAGCAGCGCCGCGCACAGGGCCGCAACCAACGTCATCCCGGCCGAGTGGTCGCCCATGCCGCCGCGCTGAAAGGGCGGCGTGTCGCCGGGCCGGGTGAGCAAATGCGCCAACCCCGCCCGCGACCAGAACGCCGCCACGTCGTATGCGGCGCGCTCGGCGTCCGGCCCGGTCTCGCCGTATCCGGTGATCATGCCGTAAACCAGGCGCGGGTTGTGCGCGGCCACCGTTGCGAAGTCCAGCCCCAGCCGCTGTAGCGCACCGGGGCGCACGTTGGTCACGAAAACGTCTGCGTTGGAGAGCAATTCGAGCGCGATGTCGCGACCCGCGGCGGTGCGCAGGTCCAGCACGACGCTGCGCTTGGAGCGGTTGTCCATCTCGAACGGCGGGTTGACCCCCAGGTCACAGCCCAGCATCCGGCCGAACATGCGCCCCGGATCACCGGTCGGCGGTTCGATCTTGATGACGTCGGCGCCCCAGTCCGCGAGGATGCCACCGGCCGCCGGACCGGCCACCCATACCCCTAGCTCGACGACCTTGAGACCCTCCACCGGTCCTGCCATGACTGGCACATTAGCCCCGGCAGCGGATCAGCCGTCACGACGTCAGCCGCTGCAACCGTTGAGATCGATCTTCGACCCGGGTCCCGCGGCGTCCAGGGCGGCGGCGTCGGCCTGGTCCTGGAGGAACGCCTGCCGCCCCGCCAACGTATTGCCGTCGCTGCTCTCCGCGATCGACAAACAACCCAGTCCCGATATCGCGACCTGGCAGTCGTTCGTCTTGCCGAGGATGTCGCACCACATGACGGCGGCGTCTTCCGCCTTGCTTTGCGTCGAATAGTTTTGGCGTAGCGCTATTTCTCCGGTCGACTGCGACGTCGCGATTGCGCCCCAACATCCCGGGTGGCATTCGATACTGACGTCTGCCTTAGCGGCCGGCGCGGCCACTACCGATCCGGCGGCGACGAGAACGCCGGTAACCGCCGCCAGTCCAACGTTCCTCATGGTGTTGACCGTCGCAAGCTGACCTCGGAGCGAGATGAGAACTGGTTCAGCGGTGCGTTAGAACTACGGCGCGGCCCGCACCCCGACATCACAAGGCGTTACACTCTCCTGAAACTTTGTAATGGAGCTAAGGAACCGTCATGAGCCTGGTGGCCGGACGCGGTCCGCTCGGCGGCGATCCGGCCGGGCGGTTCGTTCCCCCGATACCCGCTGACCTGAACATCGAGGGCTACATCGAGCCGCATCCGCGCCGTATCCAGGCCTTCCACGACGGGCGGCTGATGATCGATACCGAGCGGGCGCTGCTGGTGCATCGGCGGGGTCGCCCACTCAGTTACGCGTTCCCGGCCGACGAGGTTGCCGATCTGCCGACCGAGCCGGAACCCGAGGCCCCGGGCTACGTGCACGTCCCGTGGAACGCCGTCGACACCTGGCTCGAAGAGGGACGGACGCTGGTGCACTACCCGCCCAACCCGTACCACCGTGTCGACTGCCGGCCCACGAAGCGGCACCTGCGCGTCACCGTCGCGGGTGCCACACTGGTGGACACCGACGACACAGTTATCCTTTTCGAGACCGCCATCGCGCCAAGGCTTTACGTCGCTGCCGCGCATGTTCGCACCGACCTGTTGCGGCAAACCGAGACGACGAGCTACTGCAACTACAAGGGTGTGGCGACGTACTGGGCGGCCGTTGTGGGTGACACGGTCGTCGAGGACACCGCGTGGAGCTATCGGGATCCGCTGCCCGAGAGCCTTGCCATCAAAGGGTTCTTGAGCTTCGACGCCGACCGTGTTGACGTGGCCGCCGAGCTGCCGCGCACAGGGTGATCGAGATTGCCGTGGGGGCTGCGATTCCCGCCGGATCGCAACCCCCACGGCAATCTCGCCGGCGCTCAGTCACATGAGCCACGGCGACACGCGCGGCTGGGCTCGCCGCCTGCCGCCTACCCCGGATAATTCGGGCGTCCCAGCCCCAACTCGTGCTGGGCGATCATGTTGCGGAACACCTCCAGGGTGCCGCCGTAGATCCCCATCGGAAGCGCCAGCCGGAACAGGTACTCCGTCGCCCCGTCGTCAACCGACCCGGCCGTGTCGGTCGGTAACGCGGAGGCGGCCCCCAAGACGTCCATCAAATCCACCGAGATATCACGCATGGTCTGAGCCATCGCGACGCGCCCGAACATGCTCGGAGTGGACAACGCCGCCTCCATCCGGGCGACGCTGCGTCCGAGCCGGTACCGGGCGGACGCGTCGGCCGAGACGCCCATGTCGCCCACCACCGATGCGACCTTGTCCACAGCCTCTGCCATCAGCATGCCGTGTCCCGACATGGCCGCAATGTTCTGCAGGCCAGGCTCTTCGGGACCTTCGTCGTCGACGATGCCATGCTCCGAGTCCAGCGCCGCCCGCATCACCGTCCAGCCGCCGTTCACCTCACCGATTCGGTAGAGGTCGTCGACGCGGACTTCGCTGTAATACACGATGTTGGTGCGGTCGCCGTCCAGCGTCCGGATGCCCTGAATCTCGATGCCCGGCGTATCGAGCGGCACCAGGAACATGGTCAGGTTCTTGTGCTTGCGCCCCTGCGGGTCGGTGTTGGTCAGCAGGAAGACGTACTTGGCGTTCTGCGCGTTCGAGGTAAACATCTTGGAGCCGTTGATAATCCAACCGTCACCGTCGCGCGCCGCGCGGGTCTTGCAGGTGGCGACGTCGGAGCCGCCCTCGGGCTCGGTGTAGCCCAAGCACAGCCGGATATGTCCGGACAGCACGCCCGGCAACACCTGGCCGCTGAGTTCGGGTGCTCCGAATTGCTGCACCAACCGCGCGACCACCGACGTGGTGCCCCAGTGGTACCAGGGCGTATGCGCGCGACCGATCTCGAGTTCGAAGATGCGCCTACGAACCGCGTTGAACCCGCCCTCTGACTCCAGCTTCCAATCCGAGGCCAGGTAACCGGCCGCGCCCAATGCCAAATGCACCTTCTCGTCGAAGTTTTCGCCGAACACTCGATCGCGCTGCCGCACCTCATCGGTGACGTGCTCGGTCACGAACGCGCGCGTCTGATCCTGAAACGCCTTGTCTTCGGCCGACAGCGCGACGTGCGAAAAGTCCACCTAGACCACGTCGATCACGAGGGTTTGGAAGCGGTCTATGGTCTCCAGCGCATGCGCCATGCTGTCGCCGGGCAGGTGCGCAGCGACCCACGTGACACCAAGCCCCGCAAGCTTTTCCAGGCCGGCCAGGTACGCGTCGGCGTTGAAGTCGTCGCTCGCCGGGCTGCCACCCTCGAAGTTGGTGAAGGTGATGTCGATGACGGTCCAGTCCCGTCCGGCCGCGTCGCACCGGCGCCGTAGGTCGTCGATCCCCGCGGCGAGCTTGTCCAGCGAGTCGATGACCGCGGTACCGGCGGTCTTGGCCAGGCCCGCGGGCGCGGGAAACGGACACCAACCGTCGCCGTATTGAGCGACGCGCTGGCGGGCGGCCGCGGTGTTGCCACCGATCCAGATCGGCGGATGCGGATCGCTGACCGGTCGCGGGTGCGCGCTGATCCCCTTAGCCGTGAAATGTCTTCCCTCGAACGAGATGTCATCCCCGGTCCACACCGCACGGATCGCCTGCAGCGCCTCCTCGAACAGTTCGGCGCGCTCGTTGTAGTTGACGCCCAACGCCGCGAATTCCCGCTTGAGGTAACCCACGCCGACCGCGAGCGTGAAGCGGCCACCTGACAACAGGTCCAGCGTCGCGCCAGACTTGGCCACCACGAACGGATTTCGATACGGCAGCACGACGATATTGGGGATCAGGCGTAGCGTGCTAGTCCGGGCGGCGGCGAAACTCAGTGCGACGAAAGGATCCAGCGCGTCGTGGCCCCCGGCCTCCAGCCACCGCTGCGATGGCGCCGGGTGGTCGGTGAAGCCGAACCCGTGATAGCCGCCCGCCTCGGCCGCCGCCGCCACCGTCGCAATACCCTCCCCGCTGACCAATTCCGGGTTGTACGGATGGGTGTGCATGGGATGCGTAATGGTGAAACGCATCTGTGGCCCTTAGAACCGCGACCGGGCGTCGATCGAAGTGTCACTGGTGCGCAGCGGCCGGATCAACGACTCCTGGGCGAACGACGCGATCAACTCGCCCTCCTCGGTGTGCACCGCGCCGCGAACATACGACATGCCCCTGCCGACCTGGGTGCTCTCATGGGTGTAGAGCAGCCACCCGTCCCAGCGCACCGGCTCGTGGAAGGCCACCGAGATGCTCATCGGCGCCGTGGACACGGTCAGGTGCGCCTGGCTGGTGCCAATTCCCTCATGCGCGCGCATGGTGGTGGAGATCCCCAGATGGCCGGTGAAGTAGGCGACCAGCGCCTTGGCCAGGTCGTCGCGGGTGGGAATCGGGTCGTAGTGCAGCCATGCGTAGAGCTCGGGCGGTCCGACCTCGTCGGGGCTGTTGACGTCCACGACGTCGACCAGGCGCAGCTCGCGGCCGATCATCGGCATTTCCGAGATGTTGGAGTCGGCAGGCGCGGTGACGTCGGGCCGCGGCAGCTGGTGGCGGATGACGTCGGCGGTCGGGACGTCGGCCAGCACGGTCACACTCAGACAGCGTCGGCCGTTCTGGTGCACCGCGACAATCGCGGTGGCGGTGGAGCGTCCTTCGGCGACGACGTCGAGGACGAGTTCGACCGGCGGGCCAACGGCGACGGCGCGGGAGAAGACGGCGTGCGCCGAGCGCACCGATTTGTCCGGGAATCGTTTGGCGGCAGCGACAATCGCCTGGGCGACCACCTGAGTGCCTTCGACCACGTGTCGTTCGTCGGCGCCCGCGACGCCGGTCTCAGCCGTGAACCGGTCGGTTCCCTCGGCCCGCGCGTCGAATAGTTCAAGCAGGTCGTCGACCGACCATTGGGCCTGATCAGATGCCTGAGAAATGTCGGTCAACTCCGCCCGCCTTTCTTGCCGCAACACTCGGCCCAGCGTGACACTTTGCGAAAGATTTGTAAAGCTTCCCCACGCTTGGTTCCCCCTGGCGCGCTGCCGTCGCGCGGGAACTTAGCGGGCCACGAGATTGACATCGGTGCCAACGGTCCATGACACTTTTGCGATGTTTTGTAAGGGCGGCGGAAGATTTTTCAAGGGCGGCGGAAGATTTGTCAAAGGCGGAATCGGATGATCCCCACGCCACTGGCCAACGGCTTCTGCTTCGGTGAAGGCCCGCTCTGGTTCGAGGGACTGTTGTGGTTCTCCGACATGCTGGGCGAGGCCGTCCACACCTCCGACATGCGTGGGTCGCTGACCACCCTGCCGCTGCCCGGGCACTTCCCGTCGGGTCTGGGTTTCCGGCCCGACGGGACCCTGCTGATCGTGTCGACCGAAGACCGCCAAGTGCTGCGGTACGACGGCGAAACCGTCGTCACCGTCGCCGATCTCACCGACCTTGTCCCAGCCAACCTCGGTGACATGGTCGTCGACAACGCCGGGCGCGCCTATATAGGCGCCCAGGCCCTAAGCGGTGGGGTCATCGTGCGCCTCGATCCCGACGACAGCGCCACCGTCGTCGCTGAGGACCTCGATTTCCCGAACGGGATGGTCATCACGCCGGACGGCAAGTCCCTGATCGTCGCCGAATCCATCGGCCGGCGGCTGACCGCCTTCACCATCGGCGACGCGGACGATTCGGGCGCGTTGCGCGACCGACGGGTCTTCGCCGACGGACTGGACGGGCCACCCGACGGCATCGCACTCGATGCCGAGGGCGGGGTGTGGACATCGATGACACTGGCGCACCAGTTCGAGCGGGTCACCGAGGGCGGCGCCGTCACGGACCGCATCGACATGGGCGAGCGGGTGGCCATCGCCTGCACGCTCGGCGGCCCGGAGCGCCGCACGCTGTTCCTGCTGTCCAGCACCGACGCCTACCCTCAGCGCCTGGTCGGCACCCGGCTGTCTCAGCTCGACGCCGTAACCGTGACAACTCCCGGCGCCGGCCTGCCCTGACACGAAAAGGTGTACATATGACGGACTCCTATTACGAGCTGATCGATTCCACCGACGACTTGGGCGAGAAGTTCCGGGCGACCGACCTGGCCCGTGGCACCTGGTCATCCGCGATACAGCACGGCGGTCCGGTGTCGGCGCTGCTGGTCCGCGCGCTGGAGCGGTGCGAACAGCGCGACGACACGCGGCTGAGCCGGGTCGTCATCGACTTGCTCGGCGGGGTCCCCGCCGAGGGCAATCTGTGGGTCAGCTCGCGGCTGCAACGCGGCGGCAAGCAGATCGAGCTGGTCAGCGCCGAGATGCTGGCGCCGGGTCCGGACGGCGAGCCTCGGTCGGTGGCGCGCGCCAGCGGGTGGCGGTTGCAGAAGTTGGACACGCAGGCGGTGGCCCACGCCGCCGCTCCCCAGCCCCGGCCGAGGAGCGAAGCCCACAGCCGCAACCTCAAGGCGAGAGATTGGGATCGTAACTACGTGCACAGCCTGGACTGGCTCTGGCTCACCGAACGCCTGGCGAAGGGCCCGGGCGAATCGTGGATCACGCCGACGGTGGATCTCGTCAAAGGTGAGACCATGACGCCGCTCGAGCGATTGTTCGCCGTGGCGGACTGCGCCAACGGCATCGGCAGCAAGCTGGACATCACCAAGTGGACGTTCCTCAACACCGACCTGGCCGTACACGTGTTCCGCGTCCCGGACGGCGATTGGATCGGCATCCGGGCGGAAACCAGTTATGGCCCGGACGGCATCGGCACGACGATCGGCACACTGTTCGACGAGCAGGGCGCGGTCGGGGCCATCCAGGAATCGGTGCTCGTGCGGCCCCGCCCGAAGCGCGACAAATGAGCCAGCCCTCGGCCGTCGAGACGGACACCTCGACGCGCCAGCGGATCCTCGCGGCCACCGCCGAGGTGCTCGGCCGAAGCGGCAAAACCAAGCTGAGCCTTTCGGAAGTCGCCGTGCAGGCAGGAGTTTCGCGGCCGACGCTGTATCGCTGGTTTGCCTCGAAGGAGGAGTTGCTCTCGGCGTTCTCCAGCTACGAGCGCCAGATTTTCGAAAGCGGATTGGTCAAGGCGACCGCCGGGCTGAAAGGGGTAGAGAAGCTCGACGCCGTGCTGCGGTTCATCGTCGACTACCAGAACTCGTACTCGGGGGTGCGCATGGTCGACATCGAGCCCGAGCACACCATCGCGCAGTTTTCCCACGTGATCCCCGAGATGCGCGCCGGCCTGCAGCGGCACCTGCCCGGACCCAACGCGGCGGTGAAGGCGGCGACGGTGATCCGGATCGCGATCTCGCACTACATCGTGCAGAGCGACGACGCCGAACAGTTCCTCGCCCAGTTGCGCCACGCCGTCGGCATCAAGACGAACGGCTAGTTGACCTCCGCCGAGCGTGCGCGTCTGTGCATCGACACGCCGCATAACGCGTACAACTGCGCCCGCTCGGCAAGCCTCAGTCGAACAGCACCGCGGGGTTGAGGTAGCCGGAGGGATCCAACGCCGCCTTGACCGCGCGCATCACTGCAATGTCGTTGGGGTCCCGCGACATTCCGAGGTAGGGACGTTTGCGACTGCCCACGCCGTGCTCGGAGCTGACATTTCCCCCGCACCGCGCGATAAGGTCCATCATCGGCGCATACAACGCGGGCTCCCGCTCAGCAGCACAGCGCAGCACGTTGAGGTGCAGGTTGCCCTCGCCGATGTGGCCGAACAGTACCGGCAGTGCCTCGGGAACCTGGTCCTGTACCAAATTGACTGCGCCCCTGGCGAATTCACCGATCGCCGACAACGGCAAAGAGACGTCGAATTTTAGCGGCGGACCGTAGACTCCGAGTACCTCGGCCAGCGACTCACGAACCCGCCACAACCGTTGCTGCGTAGCGGTATCCACGCCCACGGCGGGCTCGCCGCACAGTTGGACGCCGTCCAGCAGATCCGCCAGCCGGCCGGTCTGATCATGGTCGGCGGCCAGTTCGATCAATAGCAGCCAGTCACCCTCGACCGGGGCGCCGACCCCGAGATGTTCGCCGGTCAGGGCGGCCGCCCTGCCGTCAATCAATTCGAGCGCGGCAATCCCGTCCACGTCGCGGAACACCCGGCCGGCCTCCACCAGGGCGTCGAGGTCGGCGAACCCGCACACGGCCGTCACCCGATGCGACGGCGTGGGGTGCAGCCGCAGATCCAGCGCCGTGATGACGCCGAGCGTGCCTTCGGCCCCGACGAACAGCGCTGGCAGGTCGTAGCCGGTGTTGTCGCTGCGCACCCGGCTGTGCCGGTGCAGCACCGAGCCGTCGGGCAGTGCCACGTCCAGGCCGATGACCTGTTCGCCCATGTTGCCGTAGCGGACCGTGCGAAGGCCGCCGGCGTTCGTCGACGCCATGCCGCCGACCGTGGCGGTGTCGCGGGCGCTCAGATCCACGCCGAACACCAGCCCAGCCGCGGAAGCGGCCCGCTGCACAGCGGCCAGGGTAGTTCCGGCACCGACCTCGACGCGGCGCTCCACCGTGTCGACTTCGCTTACCGCACAGAGCCTTTCGGTGGACAGCAGCACGTCGTCGTGCTCGGGAACGGTGCCGGCCACCAGCGAGGTGCGACCCCCCTGCACGGTCACATAGGCGCCGGCCTCCCGGCACACCCTTAGCACCTCGGCTACCTGCCCGGCCGAGGCCGGGCGCACCAGCACGCCGGCCCGGCCCCGGTACCGCCCGGTGTGGTCCACGCTGCGGCCCGCCAGCACATCGGGGTCGGTGATGACGTGATTCGCTCCCACCGCGGCCGCCAAACCGGCCAGCATGCTCACGGGGTGTTAGAACTCCTTGTGATTCACGTCAGTGATCAGTCCGCCGTCCATCACGAACTCGCTGCCGGTCGAGTAGGACGACTCGTCACTGGCCAGGAAGACGACGAATGTCGCGACTTCCCGGGACTCGCCCGGACGCCCGAGCGGAATGGTCACCATGTCCTCTGGCAGGTGGGCGGTCATGGGGGTCCGGATGAAGCCGGGGTGGATGGAGTTCACCCGGATGTTGTGCGGCGCAAGCTCGAGGGCGGCCGACTTCGCCAGGCCGCGCACCCCCCACTTCGACGCCACATAGGGGTGCACCGCCGGCGCGCCGCGCAGGCCTTCGATGGACGACACGTTGATGATCGAGCCGCCGCCTGCGGCGATCATCGGCTCGACTGCCACCCGCATGCCTAGGAACGTACCCGTCAGGTTGACGTCGATCACCCGCTGCCACTTGGCCAGATCGAAATTCTTCAATTGACCGAGCGCCACGGTGCCGGCGTTGTTGACCAGGACGTTGAGCTTGCCGAACTCGCCGACCGCGGTCGCCACCGCGGCGTCCCACTGGTCGGGCTGGGTCACGTCGAGGTGAACGTAGCGCGCCGCGCCGCCGATATCAGTGGCCGTCGCCTTGCCCTCGTCGTCGAGGATGTCGCCGATCACCACCTTGGCGCCCTCCTCGACCAGCAGCCGCGCGTGCGCGGCACCCATACCCTGGGCGCCGCCGCTGATCAGCGCAACCTTGCCGTCTACTCGTCCCATTTGAGTCCTTTCGGGTTAAGTGGCCACCAGGCCGGTTGATGAATACAGCCCTTTTCCGGTAACCAGCGGCAGGTCCAGCGTGGTCCTGATGCCGGGGGCCGCTGCAATCACATCCGGGATGGCGTTGACGATCCGGCCGGCGGCACCCGCGATGGCCGCGTGGTTGTGGTCGCCCTTGCGACTGCTCGGAACGATGTCCACCGCGTAGGAGGGCTCGCCGGTGATCTCGACGCGGTAAGAACCGCCCCCGGCGGCGGGCTGCCGCCAGTCGGGTCGCAGGTCGGGCCGCAGCCGGGTGATGTGCTCGACGACGATCGCCGGGTAGCCCTTGACCATGCCGCGGATCTCGAACTGCAGCGCGGCCAGCGTGCCCTTGGCCACGCGGCCGACCGCGATATCGAAATCCTCTGGCGCCGGCTCACGCTGGTACGACTCGGTGATCTCGTTCACCTCGATGCCCAGGCCGGCCGCCAGCTGACGGATCGCCGTGCCCCAGGCGATGCTGAGCACGCCGGGTTGCAGCAACATGGGCACCTCGTCCATCGGCCGGGCGAACCCCATGTAGGACATCACCTCGATACCGTCGTAGCTCGCGTAATCATGGATCTCCATGCAGCGCACCGACTCGATGCGGCTACAGGTCCCGAACAGCGCGAAGGGAATGAGGTCGTTGGCAAACCCAGGATCGACGCCGGTGATGAAGATACTCGAATTGCCTTCCTGGGCCGCGTCTTCCACTCGGGCGATGTATTTGTCCGGTATCACGCCCCAGGGGTACTGCAGCAGCCCGGGCGACGAGCCGACGACGTTGATGCCGGAGGCCAGGATGCGCATGATGTCGGCCATCGCGTCGGGCAGACGGGTGTCCCCCATGGCGCAGTACACGACGCAGTCGGGTCGGGTGGCCAGCAGGGCATCCATGTCGTTGACGGCCTCGACGCCGGTGACGGTCTGGGTGTCCAGCCCGACACCGCACAGCTCTCCGGCGTCGCGGCCCACCTTTTCGGGCGTGGAGACACCTACCCCGGTCAGCTCGAACTGTGGGTTGGTGATGAGGTGGGCCAAAGCCAGCCCACCGACATTTCCGGTGCCGACGTGGGCGACGCGAATCGCCATGTGTGTCCTCCGTCCCGATGCGCAACGCTGCGAACTTTTCTAGACACTAGTCCATAATTTCTGGCGAGGCCTGCGCGGGCGACCACGTCGCATGATCGCACCAGTCACATGCGTCTCTGCACCGGCCGACACCCGATGTGCCCGGCTTCGAGCGACTATTGGTGGTGGCGCCGTGCCGCGAATGAAGTTGTCGCGGAGAGGCGGGCACATCGGTGGTGCCTCCGAGACAGGCCAGTGTTGTGGATGTGGCTAGAGGTAGCGATGTGTGAATCTGGGGTGCCCGTGAGCACGACGCCCCTGCGATGACACCGGGCGGGGGGATGGCACTAAAGCCTGTTGAATGCTGTTGCGCAACAATGTCTTCCGGCGCAGGGCGGCGCGTCGAGGTGCTCTCGATCCGATCGGCTGCCCAGAAGGCTCAATCGTGCGTTCCGGCTCTGGGTTTGGTGCACGAATGGTGAGCAGGGCAACGTGCATCTCGTTGCTAGAGTTTGGTGATGGAAGAGCGGCACTGCCGCGAAAAGTTGATCGTAGCGACGTTGGATCTCAGTGCGACGCGTGGCTATGACAGCATTACCGTCGATCAGATCGCCGCTGCCGCGGGCGTATCGCCCAATGACTTCACCCGCTACTTCGCGAGCAAGGACGCGGTGATCATGTCGCTGCTCAATGATGTGCTGCATGCCACCGTGGCCGAACTTGGCCGCGTCGAGACCGACACAGAGCCGATCGAAGCACTGATGATCGCGACC
>NZ_JAFBAR010000049.1 GCF_019247635.1 Mycobacterium sp. | reverse complement strand
ACCGCGCACGAATAGTGAGTTACGACAGCGATTTCGGACGATTCGACGGCCTGCGGTGGGAGACTCCGGAGTCATTATTGGGCTGACGGGACTCAATCAATGGGCCGGTCCCGCGAATGCCGCAGGTCGCTCCACAGCCATTAAGGTCACTATCGCGCAGATCCCTACCCGGCTCGGCTGCGCCCGCTTAGGTTCTCCCGGCATCTTTTGGGATGGCACCGTCCTGCTGACATGCTCAGCTGCGTATTTCCAGCTCGCGACCATCAGCAAATGCGGCGGGCTGTCGGGCGAGTTCTCGCCTGGAGGATCAGGCGTGACGGGCTGCTTCTTGAACGAGCTGCACGCGCGAGCTCACGCCAAGCTTGGCGTAGACGTGGGTGAGATGTGACTGCACGGTGCGGGGTGAGACGAACAGCCTTGTGGCTATGTCATTGTTGGCCAGCCCTTCGCTGACGAGTTGAACCACTTGACGTTCGGTCGGTGTCAGGGATCCCCAGCCGCTGGTAGGCCGTTTGCGTTCCCCGCGGCCGCGTTGCGCGTAGGCGATCGCCTCCTCCGTGGACAGGGCGGCGCCCTCGGCCCAAGCCGCGTCAAAGTCTTTCTGCCCCAACGCGTCTCGCAGCGCCGCCACCGAGGCTTCGTGACCTGCTTGTAACATCGGGAAGCGGGCTTGCCCGGTGCGCTGCCGGATGGCGTCAGCCGCCCCGAACAGACGCGCCGCAATTTGATGATCGGCAGTCAACCGGGCCAGGCATTCCACAATGTCGGGTAGCCGCAGATATCCCCGTGTGCGGGCGGTGATCGTCAGGGCCTCATGCGCGTCACGTTCGGCCTGTTCCGGCTCATCCTGCGCGATCGCGACGTAGGCGCGAGCCGTCAGCGCGACCATCTGGTGCCAGCCCGGTACCACCGCGACGGTGTCGTCAACCCAACGGCGAGCAGCGGCCAGATCACCGCAGGCCAGCGCGGCCTCGGCCAGCGGATTGGTGGTTCTGGCGAAGACTTCGCGCGGCGGGATGGTATGCCGCCAGGCCGCCTCGCAGGCCTGTCTCGCCGCAGCAGCATCCCCACCGGCCAGCGCGGCGAGGGCGAACACCGCGTACACCGCGTCGCGGTAGAACCCGCCGATCGCTTCCGAGACCTCCAGCGCAGCTTCGGCTGCGGTGTGCGCGGCAACCGCGTGTCCTTGAAATGCGAGCACTAAGCTCTGAGCGACGTCACCATAGACCTCGGTGGTCAGGTCGCCGGCCGCCTGCGCCTCGTCGGCCAACCCACGTAGAACTCGTCTGGCATCGGCGAGATCTCCTTGCTGCATTAGCGCTAGGCCTAGCCAGACCCGGCAGTTCCTCGAGAAGAACCGGTCGCCGAGCGCATCGGCGAGATCTCGTCCTTCCTCGGCGGCTGCGCGCACCGCCATCGGCTTGCCGGCAAGAGAGGCCATGACCGCTGTCCCGGTGAGAATCTGGCACAAAGCCCACCGATCCCCGGCCGCACGGACCATATCGATCGCCTCGGCGAAGTATGGCTGGGCCACTTCGGCGCTGTAGACGGCGAGCATCCCGCACGCCATCAGGGCTCGAGCGATCAGCGCTGGGTCGTCGAGCTGACGAGCGACGGCCAGGGCTTCGCGCGCCCGATCCAGGCCGGTGGGCACGCCCGCCACCGCTGCGAGAGTGCTGTTGTCGACGACGGCGCGCACCCAGACTGCCGGCGCTACCTCCGGGGGAGGTTTGTCGGTCAATACGGCGTCGAACCCGGCCAAACCTTCCCGAACGCGGCCGCGTCGTTCCCAGAACGGATGCAGTGACGAAACGAGCCGCAATGCCGTCTCGATATCGGAGTTCTCCCGACTCCACGCGAACGCAGCCCGCACATTGTCGATCTCGACGCCCGCCCACTGCAGCAGCCGCTCATCGCCGGCCCGCAGATGCGATTCCAGCGCGGCGGCCGTTTCGGTGTAGTGGTCGCGGTGGCGGGTGCGCACCTCGACGGCCTCACCCGATTCGCTGAGCTTTTCCAACCCGTACTGACGCACCGTCTCCAACAACCGGTACCGCATCCCGCCGCCGACCTCCTCGGCGACCACCAAGGACTTGTCGACCAACAGGCTCAGTTGATCCAGGATCTGATAGCCCTCTACCTCGGTGCTGGCCCCGACGGCTTGGGCAGCATCCAGGTCGAATCCGCCCATGAACGTCGCCAGCCGGCGGAACAACACCTGTTCGGGCTCGGTCAGCAGCGCGTGTGACCAGTCCACGCAGCCGCGCAACGTCTGCTGGCGGCGCACGGCGGTGCGCGCTCCGCCGGTCAACAACCGAAACCGATCATGCAGGCTGTCGACGATCTGGGGCAGCGATAACGCCCGCGTGCGCGCCGCCGCGAGCTCGATCGCGAGCGGCATGCCATCCAGGCGCTGGCAAATCTCGGTGACGAGGGCGACGTTGTCGTCGGTGACACGGAAGTCGGGTCGGGTTCTCCGGGCGCGGTCAGTGAACAGTGCGATGGCCTCACCGTCCAGGGAGAGCGACGGCACCCGCCAGGTCAGCTCGCCGGCCATGCCCAGCGGTTCGCGGCTGGTGGTCACAATCGTCAGCTGCGGGCAGACATCGAAAAGCTCGACGATCAGCTGGCAGCACGCGTCGAGCAGGTGCTCGCAATTGTCGAGCAACAGCAGCATGCTGCGGTCGCCAACAAAGCTAAGGAGTATCTCCATCGTCGAGCGGCCCGGCTGGTCGGGGAGGCCGAGGGTGCGGGCGACGGTCAGCGGCACCACGAGGGGATTGGTGATCGGTGCCAGGTCGATGAACCACACGCCGTCCGGAAACTCACCGACAACGCCGGCGGTGACCTCCACGGCCAGGCGCGTCTTTCCGGTGCCGCCGGCCCCGGTCAAAGTGATCAGCCGGTTGTCGGCGATGATCTGCTGCAGCTCTGCGATTTCGCTTTCTCGGCCGACGAAATTGGTCAGCTGCGCCGGAAGATGCTGCGACACCATGGCTTTGGCCACGCGCAGCGGCGGGAACTCGTTTCGCAGATCCGGATGGCACAGCTGCACCACCCGTTCGGGGCGGGTGACACCACGCAGTTCGTGGGTGCCCAGATCGGTCAGCCACACATCGGCGGGCAGCGTGTCCGCGACAAGTGCCTCGGTGACACCCGAGAGCACGGTCTGTCCGCCGTGGGCCAGGTTGCGCAGCCGCGCGGTCTTGTTGATGGTGGGGCCGATGTAGTTACCCTCATCGCGCAGCTGCACCTCGCCGGTGTGCACACCGATGCGCAAGCTGATCGGCGCCAACGGTGCCCGCTGCAACTCCAGCGCACACGCCAGCGCATCGCTGGCCCGCGCGAACGCCAGCACAAAGCTGTCGCCCTCACCCTGCTCCACCGGGCGCACCCCGCCATGAGCGGCCACCAGCGTCGACAGCGCCCGATCCAGGCGCGCGAAGGCCGCCGTCATCTGCTCGGGCTGGCTCTCCCAGAGCCCGGTGGAGTTCTCGACGTCGGCCAACAGCAGCGTCACTGTGCCCGTCGGCAAAAGCCCGCTCACGCTCAATTCGCTCCAGTCCACCAACGGCAGGTCCGGGCGTGGATCAATCTCGCTCATGCTAGCCAGCATGCGGCCGCCACGCGCCGCAACACATCAGCGCAAACGCGTAGAACCCCGGACTCCCAATGCGGAAATCTCAGGCGTGGCGGGCTGCTTCTTGGACGAGTTGGATGCGCGAGCTCAGGCCGAGCTTGGCGTAGACGTGCGTGAGGTGGGACTGCACGGTGCGCGGTGAGACGAAAAGCCGTGTCGCGATGTCGTTGTTGGCCAGCCCTTCGCTGACCAGTCGAACGACGTCACGCTCGGTCGGTGTCAGTGAACCCCAGCCGCTGGTGGGGCGTTTGCGTTCACCGCGACCGCGTTGTGCGTAGGCGATGGCCTCCTCGGTTGATAAGGCAGCACCTTCGGCCCACGCGGTGTCAAAGTCTTCCTGCCCCAACGCATCCCGGATTGTCGCCACCGACGTTTCGTACCAGGCGTCATAGATTTGGAATCGGACCTCACCGATGCGTTGCCGGATACCTCCTGCCGCGCCCAACAGCCGCGCCGCTTCGCGGGCACTGCCACCCGCACAGGTGAGATCGGCGAGGCACTCGAGCGCGTCGGCAACGCTTAGGCATGCCTGCGTGCGAGCGGCGTGTGCGAGCGCGCCGTGGGCGTCGCGTTCGGCTTGCTCCCGCTCGCCCTGCGCGATCGCCACCCGGGCGCGCGTGGTCAGCGCCACCATCAGGTAAAAGCCGGCCGTGCTCGACACCGCCTCGTCTGCCCAACGGCGGGCGGCAACCAGATCCCGGTCTGCCAGCGCCGCCTCGGCATTCCAGACGCGCTGCGCTGCGCCCGTGCCGGCACCCACAACAATCGGGTACTGCAGGACGGCCTCGCGCGTCTTGTGCACCGCCGCGGCATCTCCGGCGGCCAGTGCCGCAAATCCGCAGATCACGTGCCCGAATACCGCGTACCTCCCGCCAAGCTCCTCGCCGCCTTCGAGGATCGCCTCGGCGGCCGCTCGGGCCGCGGCCGCCTCACCCTGGCGTGCGAGTGCCAGACTCTGGCCGCCGAGACTGGTCACTCTGTACATCTCGTCATGAGCCGCCTCGGCCTCGGTCGCCACCTCGGCGAATTGTGCGACGGCTCGGGCCAGATCGCCTTGCCACATCTCCGCCGACCCGAGGTAAAAGCGACACACACGCGAATTGAACCGGTCGCCGATCGCGTCGGCGAGGTCACGTCCCTCCTCGCCAGCTGCGCGCATCCCGGGCAGGTCACCCTCGATGTGGGCGCTTAGGGCCTGCCAGGCGAGGATCTGGCTTAGCCGCCACCGATCGTCTACGGCGCGCGCCAGGCCGATCGCCTCGGCAAAGTATGCCCGGGCCGCATCCACGTGATTGTCCAAGCCGGCGAGGAAGCCGCAGGCGGTCAACACCCGGGCCAGCAGGGCAGGCTCATTTGCCTCGCGCGCGATCGCCAGGGCCTCTTCGGCCTGATCCAGGCCGGTGACGCCCGAATAAGTATCAAGCAGCGCCTTGTCTGCTAGCGCCCGCGCGCGCACGGCGGCCGCCACCCCGGGGCGCGGCGCGCTGAGATCGGTGAAGGCGGTGTCGAACCAGGCCAGCCCTTCCCGCAGGCGGCCCCGCCCGAGCCAGAGTGGCTGCAGCGACGACGCCAGCGCCAACGCCAGCTCGATAGCGGAGTTTTCGCAACTCCAGCCGAAGGCGGCGCGTAGGTTGTCGACCTCGATTTCGGCCTGCTCGAGACGCTGCTCATACCCACCGCCTGCCGGCGCGTCCAGCCTCGCGGCCATCGCCGTGTAGTAGTCACGATGACGGGCGCGCACAACATCCGCTTCGCCAGACTCGCTCAATTTCTCCAGCGTGTACTGACGCACCGTTTCCAGCAACCGGTACCGCGTTCGGCCCCTGATGCTTTCGGCGACCACCAATGATTTGTCGACCAGCAGGGTGAGCTGATCGAGGACTTGATAGCGCGCGAGCCCGTCGGCGCCGGCGATCGCCTGGGCCGCATCGAGGTCGAAGCCGCCGAAAAACACCGCCAACCGACGAAACAGGACCCGTTCGGATTCGGTGAGTAGCGCGTGCGACCAATCGACCGAGGCGCGCAGCGTCTGCTGTCGGCGCACCGCGGTACGCGCACCACCGGTCAACAGGCGGAACCGGTCATGCAGGCTGTCGAGGATCTCGGCCACCGACAACGCCCGTACCCGCGCGGCTGCCAGCTCGATCGCCAACGGCATCCCATCCAGGCGGGCGCAGATTTCGGCAACGGTAGCGGCGTTGTCGTCGGTGACCCTGAAGTCGACCTGGGCCAGCCGGGCGCGGTCCGTGAACAACTCGATGGCCTCATCAGCCAACGACAGCGACGGCACCCGCCACGTCACCTCACCCGGCACCCCGATCGGCTCACGACTGGTTGCCAGCAACGTCAACCCCGGCGCCCCACCCAAAAGGGCGACAACCAACTCGGCGCACGCGTCCAGCAAGTGCTCGCAGTTGTCCAGCACCACTAACATCTGCCGGTCGCGGGCAAACCGCAGCAGCGTATCCATCGTCGAGCGGCCCGGCTGATCGGGCAAACCCAGCGCGCGGGCCACCGCAACCGGCACCAAAGCCGGATCGGTGATCGGCGCCAGGTCCACATACCCGGCGCCCTCGGCGTAATCGCCCGCGATCTGGTTCGCGACGTGGACCGCAAGACGCGTCTTGCCGGCCCCGCCCGCTCCGGTCAGAGTGACCATCCTGTGTTCGGCCAACAGCTTGCCCACCTCAGCAAGCTGAGCGCCGCGGCCCACAAACAGCGTGAACTGCGACGGAAGACTATGCCCAGCAACACTTTTCACCGTCCGCAGTGGCGGGAAGTCGTTGCGCAGATCCGAATGGCACAGCTGCACGACGCGTTCGGGGCGGGCGACACCACGCAGCTCGTGGGTGCCCAGATCGGTCAGCCACACATCGGCGGGCAGCGCGTCCGCGACAAGTGCCTCGGTGACACCCGAGAGCACAGTCTGTCCGCCATGCGCCAGGTTGCGCAGCCGCGCGGTCTTATTGATCGTCGAGCCGATGTAGTTACCCTCATCGCGCAACTGCACCTCGCCGGTATGCACACCGATGCGCAAGCTGATCGGCGCCAACGGTGCCCGCTGCAGTGCAAGCGCACACGCCAGCGCATCACTGGCGCGCGCGAACGCCAGCACAAAGCTGTCGCCCTCACCCTGCTCCACCGGGCGCACCCCGCCATGAGCGGCCACCAGCTCCGACAACGCCCGATCCAGGCGCGCGAACGCCGCCGTCATCTGCTCGGGCTGGCTCTCCCAGAGCCCGGTGGAGTTCTCGACGTCGGCCAACAGCAGCGTCACTGTGCCCGTCGGCAAAAGCCCGCTCACGCTCAACTCGCTCCAGTCCACCAGCGGCAGGTCGGGACGTGGATCAATCTCGCTCATGCTAGCCAGCATGCGGCCAACACGCGCCGCAACACATCAGCACAACCGCGTACCCGAGAACGCTTACACCGCGTACTCCGGCCCCGCATCCGGAATCTCCACAGACGACGGCGCCTTCTTCAACCCATCAGCACGGGGAACCGACCCCACCGTGGCGGTAAACGGCAATGCGCTCACTCGCGGTGGCATCCGGATTTGCGACCCCCTGAGCTGCGGATCTACGCATTGCAGCCGATGGTCTGGGCCAAAAGTCACCGGATAGTCGACTGAACCGACCCAGGAGGAGCCCGCCATGACCACCGACACCGTCCCCATCGGCAACTGCCCGAGCGTTTTTGACGCGGGCCTGCCCAGCATCGCCTACGACCACCTCACCGACTTCGAGGAGGCGCACCGCATCATCGCCGCGACCCGTCGGCGGGCGCCGATCGCGATGGGGCCTCACGCACCCGAAGTACTGAGTTACGAGCTGGTGCGCGCGGTATTACGCGACTCACACTTCGTCAGCGCGCGCGGACTCGGCCTGGATCTGCAGGGCATCACATCGGGCCCGCTGTGGGACCGGGCAATTGCCAGCATCCTCAGCCTGGACGGCGAGGCGCACCACCGACTGCGCCGGCTCGTCTCCAAGGCGTTCGGGCCCCGCGGCGCCGAACGGCTGCGCACGCTGGTCGTTGAGGTCATCACCGAACTCGTCGACCCGCTCACCCCGGTTGGGCGCTGCGAGGTTGTCAGCGACATCGCCCGCCGCTACCCCACCCCTGTCATCTGTGCCCTGCTGGGCGCACCACGCGAAGATTGGCCGCTGTTTTCCGCCTGGGCTGATGACATCAAAAAGGTGTTCGACTGGAACGTCGCCCAAGACGAGCCGGCGATCCTGGCGGCGTGTGAGCAGCTCGAGGCGTACCTCGAGGACATGATCAACCGCCGGCGCCAGAGCCTCACCGACGACTTGATTTCCGATCTGATCCGCGCCGAAGACGACGGAGACCGCCTCACCCACGAGGAACTGGTCAGGCTGGCCGGCACACTGCTGAGCGCCGGTACCGATACCACCCGCAACCAGCTGGCCGCCGCGGTGCAAGTGCTAGCCGATCACCCCGATCAGTGGACCCTGCTCGCCCAGCATCCCGAGCTGGCCACCAACGCCGTACACGAGCTCATGCGTTATTGCCCGATCGTCTTCGCCATCGCCCGCAAGGCCGCCGAAGACGTCGAATTGGCCGGGGTCACCATCCCGGCAGGCACCCTAGTGCTGGCCAACACGGCCTCGGCCAACCGCGACCCCGCCATATACGACCAGCCAGATCGCCTCGACATCACCCGCGACGACCCACCAGCGATGCTGACCTTCGGCGGCGGCGTGCACTACTGCCTGGGCGCACACCTGGCCCGACTCGAGCTCACCGAGGCGCTGCGCATCATTACCCAGCGCATGCCCAACCCCCGCCGGACCGAGCCCGCGCAATGGAAGGCCCTGACCGGAATCATCGGCCCGATCAGTATGCCGCTCGAATTCGACAACGGGCGCTGACGCGTGTGGCGCCGCTTACCCACGACGGACCGCCTCGTGGGCGAGTTGCACCCGCGGCCCAGCTCAACTCCGCGTGTCTTTCAAATCCGTATCTCGGCTGGGCTGCACCCGTTTCGGCTCGCCCGGCATCTTCGGATAATTCGGCGGATACGGCATGTCTTCGAGCCCACGCTCCTCGTCGGCGTCGGCCAACTCCAGCAGTGGAGCGATCGACTGGGCGACGTCATCCATGTCGGCCCACGGATCCTCGCGGCGCGCTACCAGATCGGGCACGGTGGCCATGGTGTAGTCGTCCGGGTCAGCGCCGGCCAGCTCGTCCCAACTCAGCGGCGTGGAAACGGTCGCGATCGGGGTGCGGCGCACCGAATACGGCGACGCCATGGTGCGGTCGCGGGCGTTCTGGTTGAAGTCGATGAAGATGCGCTGGCCTCGTTCTTCCTTCCACCACGACGTGGTCACCGCCTCGGGTGCGCGGCGCTCGACCTCCCGGGCCAGCGCGATGCCCGCCCGGCGCACCTGAATGAAGTCCCACTCAGTGGCGATCCGCAGAAAGACGTGAATCCCGCGGCCCCCGGACGTCTTCGGGTAGCCGACCAGACCGAGTTCGCCGAGCAACGGATGCAGCACGTCGACGGCGATAGCGCGTGCGTCGGCAAACCCTGTGCCCGGCTGCGGGTCCAGGTCGACGCGCAGCTCGTCGGGGTGCTCGGTATCGGGGCAGCGCACCTGCCACGGATGCAGCGTGACCGTGCCCATCTGCGCGGCCCACACGACCGCCGCGGGGTGGGTCACCTTCAGGGCGTCGGCGGTCCGTCCCGACGGAAACGTCACCCGGCACGTCTCCAGGTAGTCGGGATGGTGCTGCGGCACCCGCTTCTGGTAGATCTCCTCGCCGTCGATGCCGTCCGGGAAACGCTGCAGGTGGGTCGGGCGGTCGCGCAGCGCCGCCAGCATCGGACCCCCGCACAGGGCCCGGTAGTACTCGACGAGCCGCCCCTTGGTGCCGTTCGATCCCAGCTCGGGAAAGTACACCTTGTTGGGGTTGGTCACCCGAACCGCGATGCCATCGACGTCGAGTTCTTCAGCTGCGGCGGCCATATATCGATTCCAGCACGCCGAACGCCAGAATGGACCCATGGACTTACCCGTCATGCCGCCGGTGTCGCCGATGCTGGCCAAATCGGTCAAATCGATTCCACCGGACGCGTCGTATGAGCCCAAGTGGGATGGCTTCCGGTCCATCTGTTTTCGGGACGACGACCAGGTCGAACTGGGCAGCCGCAACGAGCGCCCGATGACTCGCTACTTTCCCGAACTTGTCGCGGCCGTCAAAGCGGAGCTACCGCCACGCTGCGTGATCGACGGCGAGATAGTGATTGCCACCGACCGGGGCCTGGACTTCGAGGCACTGCAGCAGCGCATCCACCCCGCCGACTCGCGGGTGCAGATGCTGGCCGAGCGCACACCGGCGTCGTTCATCGCGTTCGACCTGCTGGCCCTCGGCGACGACGACTACACCAAGCGTCCGTTCAGCGAGCGCCGCGCCGCGCTCGTCGACGCGCTGGCGGGTTCTGGCCCGTCGATCCACGTCACGCCGGCGACCACCGATCAGGCGACAGCACTGCGATGGTTCGACGAGTTCGAGGGCGCGGGGCTGGACGGCGTCATCGCCAAGCCGGTGACCATCACCTACCAGCCGGACAAGCGCGTCATGTTCAAGATCAAGCACGAACGCACCGCCGATTGCGTGCTGGCCGGTTATCGGGTGCACAAGTCCGGCGGCGACACAATCGGCTCACTGCTGCTCGGGCTGTATCAGGACGATGGCCAACTCGCGTCGGTGGGCGTGATCGGCGCCTTTCCGATGGCCGAACGCAGAAGGCTCTACGCCGAGTTGCAGTCGCTAGTCACCGGTTTCGATGAGCATCCGTGGAACTGGGCCGCGCACGAAGCCGGCCAACAAACCCCCCGCAAGAACGAGGGCTCGCGCTGGAACGTCGGCAAAGATTTGTCGTTTGTGCCATTGCGACCAGAGCGGGTGGTCGAGGTCCGCTACGACCACATGGAAGGCCCACGGTTCCGCCACACCGCACAGTTCAACCGCTGGCGCCCCGACCGGGACCCGCGCTCGTGTACCTATGACCAACTCGAACAGCCGCTCACCGTCAGCCTCGGCGAGATCGTGCCCGGACTCGGTTCGTGACGAAATCGCTTCCGCCGCACAGCCACCGATTTCGGGGGCATCGGTCGCGGCGAGTCCAGTCGCAGATTAGCGCCATCCCGCTCGAACACACCGTTAAGCTGTCGTGATGCACTTAGCCGCACTGCTCGTGGCAGGTAACGCCACAATGGAAGGCGGCGCGATCAACGCCACCTGCCTACCCACCACCAGTTACGACGTCGACCAAATCCCCTTATGGTTAACGGTTCCCGTCCTTGTCGTGGTGCACGCCCCGCGCGGCGATGACTACGACCCGCAGTTGTTCGTGGTGTGTAAGGATCCCGGCGGGACCCGACGCGGAACGGTCCGATTCGCTTGGGGTTGGCCGGACCAGGGCGACAAGCAGTCAAAGTACCGGTGTTTCACCGAGCAGTTCTCTTTCGCTATCGAGTCCGAAGGTGAGTACACCATCGGCGTGTACCACGACCCGGACGCGACCCGCGAGGTGGGCCCGCCGATCCCGCTCTCGATCGCACTGGCCGGAGGCAGCCCAATGGCGAATAACGGAGCCGGCAGTTAACTAGACGGCGACCGTGAGGGCGGACAAGCCGCGCAGCGTGACGTTGGTCTTGTACTGCGGTTCGCTGTCCAGATGCGCGCCACCGAATCGCGCCGTGATCGCCGAGAGCGCCACGCTGGCTTCCAGACGCGCCAGCGGCGCGCCGATGCAGTAGTGGATGCCACGTCCAAAACCTAAGTGCCGCAACGTTCCCCGATCCGGGTCGAAGATGTCGGGTCTGCCGAACTCGGCGGGATCCCGCTGCGCGGCGGCGAGCAACAGCATCATCACATCACCCGCGGGCACCTCAACGCCTCCAATCGTCATGTCGTCGGCGGCAATTCGGCCGACCATCTGCACCGGCGGGTCGTAACGCAACGTCTCCTCGATGACGGCGGGCGCGCGATCCGCGTCGGTACCCAGCGCGGTCCAATGCGACGCTTCGCGCAGCAGCGCCAGAACCGCGTTGGCGATCAGGTTGACCGTCGTCTCGTGTCCTGCCACCAGCAGCAGGACGCACGTGGAGACGATCTCCTCCTGGCTCAGCTGATCGCCGGATTCCTCGACCGCGACCAGACCCGACATCAGGTCGTCGCCGGGCCGCGACCGGCGCAGCTCCATGAGCCCGTGCAGGTATTCGCGCAGCCATAGGCCGGCCTCCAGACGTTCGTTCATGCCCTCCGACGGCGCACCGGTGAACGTGAAGAACGGGTCCAGCGCCTGAGCCAGCAGCGCCGACGCGTGACTGAACCGGGGTTCGTCCTCCAGCGGGACGCCGAGCAGCCGGCAGATCACCGCCACCGGTAGCGGATGGGCGAAGTCCTCAACCACATCGAAACGTCCCTTTTCGGCGATCCGGTCGAGTAATCCGTCCACCAGCGCGCCGATTTCGGGTTTGAGGCCGCTAACCACCTTCGGCGCGAATGCCTTGCTGACCAACTTGCGCAGGCGGGTGTGATCGGGCGGATCGAGGAACAAAAATCCCGGCGGAAATTGCGGGCGCGGCACCGACGGGTCCGCGAGTTGTCGTTGCGCAATCGTCGACTTGAGCCGGTCGCTGCTCGAGGACGGATGTCGCAGCACTTCGTCGCAGTCCCGGTAGGTCGAGAACACCGCGAGGTTTGCCCCGGGCAGTTGGAACGGTCCCTGCTCGCGAAACTGAGCGTAAACCGGATACGGATCGGCCCGGTTGGCCTGGTCCAGCAGCTGCAACAGCAGAACCTGAGGCTCAACGTGCTCCGTATGGATCGTCGTCATGCTGACATTGTGCCCGTTGCCGGCGTTGGGCAGCCGTCTCAAAAAAAGGCAGCATTGATCGCACGGCCGCGTAGCATCGGCGCCATGACGGTGCTACGCACATGTCGCCTGAGCCTGGTCACCCTGCTGCTGGCCGCCTCCACCTTGATGCTGGCCACCCCGAGCTACGCGTGCGCGTGCGGCGCCGCGGTCGCCCCCAGCGGCACCCAGGCCACGATGAATAATGAAGTGGCACTGGTACATTGGGATGGATCGACCGAGACCATCGTCATGCAGTTGGCCCTGAACGCCACTGCGGACAGCGTCGCCCTGGTGGTGCCTACCCCCACCCCGGCGACCGTCACGTCGGCCGGCGAGGCCACCTTCACCGAGCTGGGTTCCCTCACGGCGCCGCAAACCCAGCAGCGCCGACGTTGGAAACTGGGCCTAATTCTCTTCGCCGGAGCGTCACGCACGGGTGCGGCACACACCGGAGCCCCCAGCGTCGTCAACCAGGTGAACCTCGGCCCCTTGGAAGCCACAACGCTGACCGGCGGCGACCTGAGCGGGCTGCAAAAGTGGTTGTCCGACAACGGCTATGCCATCCGCCCCGCGGTGACGGACGCGCTGGACCCCTACGTGCGTGACGGCTGGTCGTTCGTGGCGATCCGCCTCACGAGTGCCGCTCCGATTGTCGGCGGCCTCGACCCTGTGCGGATGACGTTCCAGTCTTCGCAACTCGTTTATCCGATGCGCCTGTCGGTCGCCGCACCGGACGCTCAGCAGGTCACCGTGTACACCCTGTCCGACCACCGGCAGCAGCGCACCGACGCCGACGCCACCAAGCAGTCCACCGAGGTCCAGTTCGCCGGCAATGTCTCCGGCGCGGTGCACGACCCGCTGTTGCGTGAACTAGCCGGAGACCATGGCGCGTATCTGACCAAGTTTGCGGTGAATATCCCTGCACCCAAACAGATTTCATCAGACTTCAGTTTCGGCAACGCGCCTAATGACGACGCGTACCGCCAAGTGGTCTACGAGGACCACGACATCGTCATCCCGCTAGAACTAGTCATCTTCGCCGTGTTGGTGTTCGCCGCGATCACGGCGGCGGTGATCGTTGTGGTGGCCGTGCGGAGCGGGAGCCGACGCGCCTAACCACGCAACAGTCCGCGATGTGGTTCGCGAGTGCCTCGCGGGCCTCTTGTTCAGCCAATGGCTGGCCCCGTTGCGTCAGGGACCCTCGCTTAACGCCTTCACCGAGGGATCGGCCATCAGCCGATCGAGAAAGCCGAGCTGCCCCTTGAGGATTTTGGCGCGCGCCCGCGCTACCGGAAACCAGCCGACCCGATCGACCTCGGGGAACTCCCGCGTCTTGCCCGAGCCCTTGGGCCACTCCAGTTCGAAAGTGTTGCTGCGCGCGTCGGTGATGTCGAGGTCGGCGCGCACCGCGAAAGCGCTGACCACCTTGCCCCCGGATTGCTTGAGCGAACCGAGATCGATGCATGGCCCGGTCGGCACCGGTAGACCGATCTCTTCACAAAACTCGCGCTGGGCCGCTGGCCAGGGATCCTCGTCGTCGGTGTGCTCACCCTTCGGGATCGACCAGGCGCCGTCATCCTTGCGAGCCCAAAACGGTCCGCCCGGATGAGCGAGCAAGACTTCGACTACACCCTCGCGCGCTCGGTACAGCAACAGCCCGGCGCTGAGTTTCGGCATGAGCGGGATCCGTCAGACGCCGATCGCCTGTTCCAGATCCTTCAACGACGACTCCAAATGCACGAGCAGCCGCTGCAGGTGTGGCACGCTGCGCCGGCATCCGACCAGACCGAAGTCGAGGTTGTCCGCGTTGTTCACCAGCGTCATGTTGAGTGCCTGGCCGTCCAGCACGCTAGACAGCGGGTAGTTGCCGTCTAGGCGCGCGCCGCCGCAGTACATCGGCACCGTCGGCCCCGGAACGTTCGAGATGACGAGGTTGAACGGCGGCGGCGTCGAGGACACCCAGCCGGGCACCGCCGCCAGGGCCAGCGGTGCCATGTTGACCGCCGACAGCGCCAACGCCTGGGTGCGCGGCAATTGCGAGAACACCTGCTTGTTGTTGCGCATCGACTCGCTGATGGTGTCCAGGCGGACCGCGGGGTCATCGGTGTCGGTGGCGAGATTGCAGAGAATCGCTCCGACCAGGTTGCCGCCGCTGTCGGCCTCGTCCTTGGTCCGGAGGCTTACCGGCACCATCGCGACCAACGGCGTGTCCGGCAGGGCGTTCTGCTCTAGCAGGTAATAGCGCAGGGCACCCGAACACATAGCCAGCACAACGTCATTGACGGACACCCCGGCGGCCTGTTTGACAGCCTTGACACGCCCCAGCGAATAGGACTGGGCCGCGCATCGGCGGGCGCCGCCGATCTTGACGTTGAACATGGTGCGCGGGGCGCCGAAGGGCACCGTCAACCGCTGCTCGACGAGCGCCGCACGAGCCAGTGTCACCGTCGACGGTCCAAGGGCCGCAAGCGATCCCGCCGTGCGCGCCAGCGAGCGCACCCGGGACGTGGAGCGGGGCCTGGGCTTGTGCTTGGGCTTGGGCAGGCTCCAGATCGCGTGTACCTCGGCGTCGTCCGGGTCGTCGGACAGTGCGCGCTGCATCAGCTTTAGCGCCGAGACGCCGTCGATCAAGGAGTGGTGGAACTTGGTATACAGGGCAAAGCGGCCATCCTGCAGTCCCTCGATCACATGCCCTTCCCACAGCGGCCGGTGCCGATCCAGCAGGCCGCTGTGCAGTCGGGAGGTCAACTCCAGGAGGTCACGGACGCGGCCGGGTGAGGGCAGCGCCGAACGCCGGACGTGGTAGTCGAGGTCAATCTCTTTGTCGTGAGTCCAGGCGACCTGCGCGATCCCGCCCATGAACGTTGCCGGCCGCTTCAGGAAGGCGGGCTGGAAGTCCTGATTGGCGACCAGGCCGTCGTAGAGCTCTTTGACGAAACCTTCGCCTGCGCCCTCGGGCGGTTCGAACAATTGCAACCCACCGACGTGCATGGGGTGCTCCCGAGACTCACCCAGGAGGAAGATCGAGTCGGTGGGCGCTATCAGTTCCATCCACCCATTAGAACCCCACGGCCAAACCGACCGCGAGCACCTGTCCGGTCGGGCACCGTCGACTGTGAACGCGACGACGCGACACGCCGCCATAGCGTCGCATGGTTCACAGTCGCCAGATGATTTTAGGAGGTCACCATGACCAGTGCGTCCAAGCTTCGCGTGATCCAGTGGGCCACGGGGGGTGTCGGCAAGGCCGCCATCGAGTGCGTCCTTAATCACCCGCAGCTCGAACTGGCCGGATGCTGGGTGCACAGCGCCGACAAGAACGGCGTCGACGTGGGTCAGATCGTCGGCACCGGACCGATGGGTGTCACGGCTACCTCCAGCATCGACGAGGTACTGGCCCTCGACGCCGACTGCGTGGTGTACAGCCCGCTGATCCCGAAAGACGAAGAGGTCCAAGCCATTCTGCGGTCAGGCAAGAACGTGGTCACCCCGGTGGGATGGGTGTATCCCGACCTGGACAGCCCGCCCGTCAAAGCCCTCGTCGAAGCCGCGACCGAGGGCGGGGTGACGTTGCACGGCTCCGGCATTCATCCGGGCGGTATCACGGAGCGATTCCCGCTCATGCTGTCCGGGCTCTCGTCGGCGGTCACCCACGTGCGCGCCGAAGAGTTCTCCGACATCCGCACCTACAACGCGCCCGACGTGGTGCGCCACATCATGGGCTTCGGCGGAACGCCCGAGGAAGCCATGCAGGGCCCGATGGCTACCCTGCTGGAATCGGGCTTCAAGATGTCAGTGCGAATGATCGCCGATCACATGGGATTTCGCATCGACCCAAACATCAGGACCAGTCAAGACATCGCCGTCGCGACGGGTGACATCGACTACCAAGCGGTGCCCATACCCAAGGGAACCGTGGCCGCGCGCCGGTTCCGCTGGCAAGCCCTTGTCGAGGGTGAACCGGTAATCACCGCGGCGGTCAACTGGCTGATGGGCGACGAAAACCTGGACCCAGCCTGGAATTTCGGCGGACGCGGTGAACGCTTCGAAGTCGAGATCACCGGCGACCCAACCGTGAGCCTCACCTTCAAGGGACTGCAACCACCGACAATCGCCGAAGGGCTGAAGCGAAACCCCGGTGTCGTCGCGACGGCCAACCACTGCGTTAACGCCATCCCCGTCGTGTGCGCCGCCGAACCCGGTATCAAGACCTACCTGGACCTGCCGCTGTTCGCCGGCCGCTCGGCCCCCAACCTGGCCGCGACGGCATGAGCTACACGCACCCCGACTCGCTGCGCGGCCACGTCGCGATCGTCACCGGCGCCGCCCAAGGCGTCGGCAAGGGCGTCGCCACGGCGCTGCTCGAACGCGGCGCCGCCGTGCTGGTGGTCGATATTCTCGGCGAAAAGCTCAGCGCCACAACAACCGAACTAGGCACACTGGGCCGGGTCGAGCAACTGGTCGCCGACCTGCGCGACCCGGACAGCGCCCGGCGCATCGTGGCCGCCGCGGTCGAGGCCTTCGGCACGGTGCACGGCCTGGTCAACAACGCGATCGCCACCAACGAGCCCAAGTCGTTCGTGGACATCACCACCGGTGACCTGGCGCTCGGTTACGACGTCGGACCTCGGGCGACATTTCTGCTCATGCAGGCCGTGCACCCGTTGCTGGTCGAGGCCGGCGGCGGGTCCATCGTGAACCTCGGCTCCGGGACGGGCACCGGCGGCGAACCCAATTGGGGCGGTTACGCGGCCGCCAAGGAAGCCATCCGCGGGCTGTCGAAGGTCGCGGCCCTGGAATGGGGCCGGGACAACATCCGTGTCAACGTCATCTGTCCGTTCGCCGAGTCCGACGGCGTCAAGCTGTGGAAGCAGTTCGCCCCCGACGATTACGCGAAGGCGGTCAGACGCATCCCGATGAAGCGCATCGGCGACGTGCGCACCGACGTCGGAGCGCTGGTCGCGTTCCTGCTCAGCACGGATGCCACGTTCATCACCGGTCAGACCATCCACGTCGACGGCGGGATCGGCGTCTTCCGGTGATCGCCACTGCCGCGGGCGTTTCACCGCGAGATCTCGTTGACTCTGCGCTGAGGGTGCCGCCTACTCGAACTTGTTCGCCGTAGACGCAGAGTCAACGGCATGGAGCCGATCGTTACGGCACGATCGCCGGCGGGTAGGGCAGGTCGGTGCTGGTGTGGGGATCCACCAGCACCGGATGCCCGAGGTAGGGGAAGGCCCGCTGCGAGCACGCGGGTCGGTCGCAGATCTTGCATCCGGCACCGATCGGCACAATCGCCTCGGCGTCGGCCAGGTCGATGCCCACCGAATAGATCAGCTTCTCGGCATGATCGACATCGCACCCGAGTCCGATCGCGAAGCTCTTATGCGGGCCCAGGTACCGGCTGGACTCCGTCGCGGTGGTCCTGGCGATCCAGAAGTACGTGCGTCCATCGGGCATCTGCGCTACCTGTGTCAGGAATTGATCGGGCCGTGAAAAGGCATGGTGCACAACCCATAACGGGCAGTTTCCGCCGACACGTGAGAAGTGAAATGCCGTGGCGGACTGCCGCTTGGAGATGTTTCCCGCGCTGTCGGTGCGGACGAAGATGAATGGGACGCCGCGCGCTCCCGGCCGCTGCAGGGTGGACAGGCGGTGGCAGATGGTTTCGAAACCCACCTCGAAACGCCTTGCCAATTGGTCGATGTCATAGCGGACGCTCTCGGCGGCATCGAGAAATCTTTGGTAAGGCAGGAGCAGGGCACCGGCGAAGTAGTTGGCCAGCCCGATGCGCGCCACGCCCCGCGCATCGTCACTGAGCTGGTCGTCGCTGGCGATGATGCCGGTGATCAGCTCGCCCTGGGTGAGCAACGCGATCTGGGTTGCGAGCTGAAAGGCCCGTTGCCCAGGATGCAGCCACCGCGCCAGGTACAACGTCTTCGATTCGGCACGAAACAGGCGTTTGGAGTTGGGTGTCAGAGCCTTGCCGCCATCGATCACGACAGTGACGCCGAGTCTGTCGGCCAGCAGCTCCGCCAGCTGGCCATCGAGGCCGCCCACCTGCAGGCGGCTTTGGTTGAAGAGCCGTTCGGCGGCAACGTCGAGGGCTCCGATGTAGTTCTTGCGGTCGTAGAAGAAGTCCCGGACTTCCTCGAATGGCATCGGCTGTTGGGACGGCGCCGGTGTCTCCGAAATTTCCAGGTTGGCGCGACTATGCAACGCCTCGAGGTCGGCCGTGGCATCGTGCAGGCGCCGGTGCAGATTCACCAGCGTCTGACCGACCTCCGGCATCCGGGCGACGAGCTCTTCGATCTGCGCAGCAGTCGCCGGGCCCTCGGCGAGGACCTCGCGCAGGTCCGAGACTAGCCGGGCATCCGAATCCGGGGCGAAGTACTGGGCGGGCAGGTCGAAGCGCTCGGTGATGCTGAGCAGTACCGACACCGTCATCGGGCGCTGGTCGTTCTCGAGCTGGTTGACATAGCTGGTCGATAGTCCCAGCGCACGCGCCAGCGCCACCTGGGTTAGCCCGTGCTCCTCGCGCAACCGCCGCAGCCGGGCCCCGACGAACGTCTTCGCCACCTGTGTCACGGTACGCCGCCCGCCTTACACAAAATCCGCAAAATCTCGCGCATATGGACGCAAAATTACACTTTTACAGTGTCTTTACCCCATGCGGGTCACTGCGTACTGTGCGGCTTATGCGGATTCATGACGTTCGAGCCCGGCGCAGCTCCGACGATTTTCCCCGTGGTGAACACCTCGCGTGGAAGATCGCCGAGGTAGCTGCCGACCCGGTCGCCGTGCCGGCCGAGACCGAGACGATGGTGATCAACCGCATCATCGACAACGCCTCGGTGTCGGCCGCGTCGGTCCTGCGCCGCCCGGTAGCCACCGCGCGCGCGCAGGCGCTGGCGCGCCCCCACCCGGCCGAGGGCGCCAAGGTCTTCGGCGTCGAGGGGGACTACGCACCGGAATGGGCGGCCTGGGCCAACGGCGTCGCCGTGCGCGAATTGGACTATCACGACACTTTTTTGGCCGCCGAGTACTCACACCCGGGCGACAACATCCCCGCCCTGGTTGCCGTCGCCCAGCACCTCGGCATCGGCGGTGCGGACCTGATCCGCGGCATCGCCACCGGTTACGAGGTCCAGGTGGACCTGGTCAAGGGAATCTGCCTGCACGAGCACAAGATCGACCACGTGGCGCACCTCGGCCCGTCGGTGGCGGCCGGCCTGGGCACGATGCTTCGCCTGGACAAGGAGACCATCTACCAGGCGATCGGTCAGGCGCTGCACCTGACGACGTCCACCCGCCAGTCCCGCAAGGGCCTCATCTCGAGTTGGAAGGCATACGCACCCGCCTGGGCCGGCAAGGTCGCCATCGAGGCCGTCGACCGCGCCATGCGTGGCGAAGGCGCGCCCGCCCCGATCTGGGAAGGCGAGGACGGGGTGATCGCCTGGCTGCTGTCGGGTCCCGAACACACCTATCAGGTCCCGCTGCCCGAGCCCGGCGAGCCCAAGCGCGCGATCCTGGGCACCTACACCAAAGAGCACTCGGCGGAATACCAAAGTCAGGCCCTGATCGACCTCGCGCGCCGCATGCGCGAGCGGATCGGCGACCTGGACCAGGTCGCCACGATCGTGCTGCATACCAGCCACCACACCCACTACGTGATCGGCACCGGCGCGGGCGACCCGCAGAAGATGGACCCCGACGCCTCCCGGGAGACGCTGGACCACTCGGTCATGTACATCTTCGCGGTCGCGTTGCAGGACGGCGCCTGGCACCACGAGCGGTCCTACGCGCCCGAACGCGCACACCGGCCCGACACCGTCGAACTGTGGCACAAGATCTCCACGCTCGAAGACCCGGTATGGACCCGTCGCTACCACAGCACCGATCCCGCGGAGAAGGCATTCGGTGCCCGTGCCGAGGTCACCCTGAAAAGCGGCGAGGTGATCGTCGACCAGATCGCCGTCGCCGACGCTCACCCGTTGGGCGCCCGGCCCTTTGATCGCAAACAGTACGTTGGGAAGTTCACCGAGCTGGCCGAGGGTGTGGTCGACGACGCCGAGCAACACCGCTTCCTGTCGGCGGTCGAGGGTCTTTCGGACCTGCGGCCGGGCGGCCTCGGCGCACTGAACATCGTCGTCGATCCGGTGGTGCTCGACAAGGCGCCAACCATTCCGGCGGGGATCTTCTGATGAGCGGGTTGCTAGGCAGCGCAGTGCCCGCACCCGAGAAGCGCGCGCGGTTCCGTAAGGCACTGGAAAGTGGACGGCTGCAACGGTTTCCGGGCGCTTTCTCGCCGCTGGTCGCCAAGCTCGTCGCCGAACTCAGGTTTGACGGCGTGTACGTGTCCGGGGCCGTACTCGCCGCCGACCTCGGTCTGCCCGACATCGGGCTGACCACGCTGACCGAGGTCGGCGCGCGCGGCGGGCAAATCGCGGCGGTGACCGACCTGCCCACCTTCATCGACGCTGACACCGGCTTCGGCGAGCCGATGAGCGCCGCCCGCACGGTAACCGTTTTGGAGGACGCCGGGCTGGCCGGCTG
>NZ_JAFBAR010000044.1 GCF_019247635.1 Mycobacterium sp. | reverse complement strand
CGGCGATCGCCGCCCGAGCGAGGTCCCCGGACGTGGCACCCGCCTTGGTCACCGCAAGCACGGCCTGCAGGATGGCACGCCACCGGCGGAACTGGTCCTGTTGGCGGGGCGACGGTTCCGCCCCGACCAGCCACGTCCGGCCGAAGTCCGAACAGTATCCCGCGTAGGTGATGCTGATGTCGGTCCACAGCACATCGCCGGCGGCCAACGCGCGATCGGTGGGCAGCAGCGGCAACGCCAGATCGCCGTGCGTCGTCCACACCCCGTCCTGCCGAGAACGCGGCATCACTTGCCAGATGGCCTCCAGCATGTTGGTGGTGGCGCCCAACTCGAAGGCGCGACGCACCAGCACAGCCGAAAGATCGATCTGCCGCACGTCCGGTGCCAACGCCTGCTGTACCCCCACGATGGCGTGCTCGGTGATGCGGCAGGCCCGGCGAAGACACGACAGTTCGTCGCGGGTCTTGACCAATTGCGCGGCGCCGACCACGAGCGCGGCATCCGACACGGGGCGGGATCCGAACAGTGCGGCCGAGCGCCGCATCGCGCCGGTCAACTCGTCGACGGCAACGCGTCCGTCCGGCGGAATCAACTGCGCCACAATACGAGCGAATTGCTCAACGCCACGGTCGAATTCGAGATACACGGGGCCGTGCAGGTGATCATCGGGTATCGGTAGTTCGGCGGCAGCTCCGCTGCGAAACGGCATGAACAGATGCGGGTGTTCGTCGTCGGCCAGTAGTACCGCAACCGGTCGCTCCACGTGGGACAGGCCCGCGTCCAACAGCGGCCAGCTGGCACCCGTTGCGTAGCCGACGTTTCCGTTCATCAAGAGGATCAGCGCGTCGACGTGGTGTTCGGCCATCGCGGACCGAAGGCGGGCGCCGACCTCGGAACGCATCCGCGCCCAGTCCGGCTCGTCGGGGATGTCGATCGGCGTGCCTCGGCTGGCAGGCGAGTTGGTCACGCTCGACATCGTTGTCTCCCTGGCATTTTGGGTTGTTATCCGGAGAGCACGCCACGCTGTTCGAGCTCGGCGAGGTGCTTGGTGGGTGGACCCCCAGTGGCCGTCATGGGTTTACGGTAGACGCCCAACACGCTCGGCACCGACCGGCCCCGCCGGGCTTCACCATGTGACGGGTAGCTCGTAAATGCCGTAGGCAAGTGCATCGTGTTTGTACGGCAGCTTTTCCACCGGAACCGCAAGTTGCAGCGACGGAACACGGCGCAGCAGCGTGGGCAAGACGATCTGCAATTCCATTCGGGCCAGCTGCTGGCCCACACACTGGTGTCGCCCGTAGCCGAACCCGACGTGTGCGGTCCCGTCGCGAAGGAGGTCCAAGCGATCCGGTTCGCTGAATTGGCGGGCATCCCAGTTTGCCGGTGCGATGTCGAGGATGATGCCCTCCCCGGCGCGGATCGTCTGGCCACAGACCTCGATGTCTTCGATGGCGATACGGCGCTGTCCGGTCTGGATGATGCTCAGGTAACGCATCAGCTCTTCGACAGCGAGTGCGATAGCCTTCGGATCCTCGGTGTCGCGCATCAGTGCCAACTGGTCGGGATGTGCGAGCAGGGCCGCGATGCTCAGGCTGATCATGTTCGCCGTGGTCTCATGACCGGCGATCAGCACCCCGGTGGCCAACTGTGCGGCCTCGCGGACGCTGAGCTCCTCGGCGTTGACCCGCTCGGCGAGGTCGGACACCAAATCCTCTGCGGGACAGCCCATCTTGGCCCGCACCAATTTGGCCAGGTACTTCGCCAGCGATGCCGCGCCCTGTGCGGTGTCCTCCTCGGTGGCGTAGCGTCCCATGCCCCGTTGGGCCTGCGCCTGAAAGAATTCCGCGTCCTCGTAGGGCACGCCAAGTAGTTGACTGATGACCAGGGAGGGGACCGGCAACGCCAACCCGCTGACGAGGTCGCCGGGTTTGGGGCCGGCAAGCAGGGCGTCGATGTGATCGTCGGTGATGTGCTGCACCGCGGGGCGGAGCGCTTCCACCCGTCTGAACGTGAAGGGCTTGGACAGCATCCGGCGAAAACGGGTGTGCTCCTCGGCATCTGAGGTGAAGACCGACCGCGGCCGGGAATGCACCGTTGCCAACATCCCCTCGTTCCAGTGCGGATAACCCGGTAGCCGGTCGTCGACGCTGGCACGAGAGTCGGTGAACAGTGTGCGTATCGCTTCGTACCCGTGGATCAGCCAGGGCGTGCTGCCATCCCAGATCCTGACCCTACTGAGCTGCCGAGTCGCGTTGAGCTTCAAGGACTTCGGCGGTGGAGCAAATGGGCAGCCCGGATCCCGCGGCATCGGAAACTCGGGGATGTCGGTGGCGGCATCGGTCGTGGTATCGGTCATCAGACTCCTTGGGTCCTGGCTGTCCGGTTTAGGCGCCTGGCTAGCCGCCGGCGAGGCCGACGTGGACCGGCGCGCGCCATAACCCCACGATCGCGTCGATGAGCCCTTCGCCCGCCACCGGCCAACTGGAACGTGCCTGGGGCCCGTGCTCGGCCAACGCGCCTTCGTGTTCGGCGCAGGTGTGCATCAGCAGGTTGCGGGCCATGACGATGCGCTCGGAGCGCACCCGCTGGGGTAGGTCGGGCAGGCAGCGGGTGATGCCTTCGATTGTCTGGACCAGCCTCGGGGAGGTGAGGGCGTCCTTGGTGACGATGTGCCGATACACCGGGTCCGCCATCGCCTGGGCGGCAAAGCGCGCGTAGCAACCGGGGACACCGAGTGCGGCCAGGTGGTCGGTAAGGGGACGCACCAGCGCGCCCACCCAGTCGCGCAGGTCGGTCGAATCGCCGATGTCGGCCAGCATCTGCGCGCGCAGTTGCTCGATCGGGCCCCGGTGTTTGCTTTCGATCGCCCGCAGCAGGTCGGTGCGGGTGCCGAAGTGGTAACACGCCGCGGCGTTGTTGCCCTGCCCGGCCGCATCGCTGATCTGCCGGTTGGACACCGCATACATGCCGCGCTCGGCGAACAACCGCTCGGCGGCCGACAAAATCGTTTCTCGCGTGCCGGTGGACCTGTCGGAGCGCGATGCTCGTGCGGCGGTCACCGGTTCAGTGAACGCCGCCTCCTGGGTTAAATCAAGTAGTTTATTTAATGCTGCGCTGCCACGTCCGTGTCGGGTTCAGCCCGTGGCACGACGTTGCAGCAGCACCGGCGGGCACGGCATAGTGAAGAATCGCCGGACCTCGAGCGAGACGCACGTTTCGCCGCTATCCGTGGCCACGTGGGCGGGGCCAATGCTGGAGGAGAACCGATAGACGTCGCCGAAGAACCGCCACAGGATGAGCTGCCCTCGGCGTCGACGTCCAGTTGGCCGCCCGGCGCTGAACCCTACTATCGCCCCTCCTTGATCGCCGCCATCTCGGCGAGTGTCGGCGTCGCGGTCGGCAGCGCCGGTCCGTGGGTGACTTCGCCGCTCGTAACCATCAACGGCCTGGATGGCGGGAAGTGGGCCGCCGCCGCATTGGCTCTCGGGGCGGTTTCCTGCGTTGCGCTGCTCGTCGAACTGTGCTGGCCGCGCCTCCCATTCAATCCGCGCTGGGCCGCGCCGCTGGCCTGGGCGGTAGCCGTGGCCGGCGTGGCTTGCCTCAGCTACGCGATCCGGACCCTGATCACGATCATGAGTATCCCCAGGGCGAATCTGCTCGGCATTTCGGCTGACCCAGCGCCCGGATGGGGAATCTGGTTGCTCGTCGTGTCCTCTGCGGTGCTGCTGGGCACCGCCGCGGTCGTGGCCAACCAACTCAGCAAATACGCCGAAGCGCTGCCCGGACCGCAGGTGCCACCCCAAGTGCGGTGGGCGAAAGCTCTGCGGCAAGCGGCCATGGCGTCCCCGCTCATCGTCGCAATCGCGGTAATTGCCTACTTCGGCGTCCTCTGGGACAACAACTCCGATCGCACGTCGTTCACCCCAAGCCCACCCAAGGAGTCCTGGGCGCCCCCTTCGCCCACGGCTTCGGACCGTTGGAGCACCGAGCACCTCGTCGAGTGGGAAACGCGACTGAACAAATCGATGACCCGGCTGATAGCCGCCATGACGGGGTTATCGACCTCAGTCACCGCATTCGACTACAAAGGCACGGCCGCCAAATGCACCGAGATCTCCAAAGTCAACAGCGATCTGACCGACCTATTGCCCGGCCCGGACGCCAAAGTGACGGCGAAGCTGAAGGACCTGTCGGGTCAGATCGACGCGGCCGTGAAAGCGTGCCAAGCGATCGGGCCGAACAGCTTCGCAGACGACTATCGCCGTTTCGCCGACGAACTCAACAAGCTCGGCCCGTACCTGAGCACCTTTCGGTAGCTCCGACGGGTATCAGCTTCACCTGGCCGGGAGCGCGTCGAAGATCAGCGCCCCGTAGGTCGCCATCCGGTCCGAACCAAGGATTCCCGGCCCCATTTTGTTCATGACGTAGGCGATGGTGGTGCGACGGTCGGGACACATCAGCACCATCGACCCACCCCACCCGCCCCAGAAGCAGATTTTCTCGTCGGGCAAATAGGGGAGTGCCTTGTTTTTGGCCAACGCATATCCGACGCCCCATCGCATCGGGGCGGGCAGGACCAGGTCGACCCCGTTGGCCTGTTCCTCGAAGATCAGCTCGACGGTCGCCGGCTTGACGAGCTGCACGCCATTCACCTTGCCGCCCAACGAAATTGCTGATAACACCGTGGCCAACGCCCGCGAGTTCCCGTGCCCGTTGAGCGCGCCCATGTCGGCGTCGCGCCAGGCCGGCGTGTTGGCCGCGTCGGCGTTGGGCGGTGGTCCGCTGAAGGTCTTGCGCATCGGGCTGTCTTCGGGGAGCAGCTCGAGTGGTAATTCGAGCGGCGGCGGCGGGATGATCTCGGCGATGCGGCCGTAATCGGTGCGTCGGGCACCGATTTGAAAATCAGCGCCGAGCGGCCCTGCGATTTCGTCGCGGACGAATTCTTTGAGCGACCGCCCGGTCACGCGCCGCACGACCTCGCCGATGAGGTGGCCCTGATTGTGTGCGTGATACCCCGACGCGGTTCCGGGTTCCCACCAAGGCGCTTGGGCCGCAAGGGCCGCAGTGGACTTCTCCCAGTCGTACATGTCCTCCGTGGCAAAGGGCGAGTCCCAGCCCGAAACGCCCGACGTGTGCGCCAGTACATGACGAAACTCGATGTCCTGCTTGCCGTTTGCGGCGAATTCGGGCCAGTGGGCGGCGACCGGCGCGGTCAACTCGACCAATCCGCGGTCGACGAGCAGCAAACCGGCCAGACTCGTGACGGTCTTGGTGGACGACCAGACGTTGACGATGGTGTCCTGGGTCCACGCGTGAGCCCGCGCCTGATCGGCGAAGCCGCCCCACATATCGACGACGGGTTCACCGTCGATGTCGATGGTGATGCAGGCGCCTACCTCCTCGCCGGAGGCGATGTTGTCGGCCAGGGCGGAGCGGACCTGGGCGAACCTCTGGTCGCAGTGTCCGTGAATTCCGTCGTCCATCGGCGCTACTCCGGTTTCTCGGTTGTCGTGGGTACGGCTCAGCCGGGCAGGACCAGCACCGCCGTGCGGGCCTTGCCGGTCGAGGGCACACCGTCAGCGCGAGCCGGCTCAGCCACCGAGGCCCTTCTTGACGGCCGCGTCTTGCTTCTGGCCGACGTCGTTGACGAAGTCGGGCGGCGGCGCCAAGTCGGGCGGTCCGGCGAATTCCAGCGTCACGACCGCCCTACCCTCGGTGAACACCAGAATCGCCTCACCGTGGGCGCCGTCGACGGTATTGCCGAAGGCGGTCGTGCCGCCGGCGCCGACGTTGGTCTGGTCGATCTTGGGATCCTTCAGTGTTTTGCCGAAGCCCGCCTTCGCCGCGTTGAGCGCGTCGGTCGCGGCGCCGGGATCGGCCAGGACCTGGATGGTGTCGTGAATGACACGGGAGCCGTCCTGGACGCTGAACGTCGTCGCGACCCCGGGTTGCCCGTTGGGATTCTGGGTTGGCGGGCTGGAATTGAAGGGCTCGGGCGACTCGATGTCCGACCCCTTGATCAGCAGCCCGGTGTAGTCGGTCGGCTGGCCGGGGGCCGACGAGGTCGGTGCTGCCGAACTCGCCGTGGATGTCGCCGAGGTGGCCTGGCCCGAGGTTGTCGTCGATGGCGTCGTTTTGTTGCTGCAGCCGGGTACCGTTGCCGTCGTCGCCGCCAGCGCGGCGGCGATCAGTGCCTGCGAAAGCCTCATCGCGTCCTGCTCCTCTCGAGCTTCCGTTGATCCCGAACCGCACAGTACATTGCCCGCCGTTCTGGGCTCGGCAGTTCTCTTTTCCGCGGCGGCTCGGTACTGTTCGTCGCTGTTCGCCCGGACGACGTGACCGGCAGGCGGGAGGAGAGCCGATGAGCAGCCACACCCTGCTCGCCGAGCGTGCGGTGGTGGTGACCGGCGGCAGCCGTGGCATCGGACGCGCGGTTGCCGAACTTCTGTGCAACCTCGGGGCCGCCGTCGTGGTCAACGGCCGTGACTCCGATGCGGCACAGGAGACGGCGGCGGCCATCACCGGGCGCGGCGGCCGGGCGGTCGCGCTACCTGGAGCCGCGGACGACGAGGGTGTCGCCGCGTCACTCGTCGAGGAATGCCGGACCACGTTCGGCCGGCTGGATGCGCTGATCAACTGCGCGGGCGTTCCCGAGCCGCCCCGCTCGTCGATTCTCGACATTTCACCGGCGGAATTCGACCGCCTGATGAGCGCCCACATCGGCACGGCATTTCACACCTGCCGGGTCGCCGCGCCCGTCATGGCCGCCCAGGGCCACGGGTCGATCATCAACACCGGCTCGGTGGCGTTCCTCGGCGATTACGGGGGCACGGGCTATCCGGCTGGCAAAGGCGCCGTCAACGGGTTGACCATGGCCATGGCCGCCGAACTAAAGCCCCTTGGCGTGCGCGCCAACGTGGTGTGCCCCGGCGCGAAGACGCGCTTGTCCACCGGAGCCGAGTACGAGGCGCACATCGAGGACCTGCATCGGCGCGGAGTGCTGGACGAAATGACCATGCGAGCCTCGCTGGACGCCCCGCCCGTCGAGTTCGCCGCCCCGATCTATGCATATCTCGCCAGCGATCTGGCGTGTGATGTGACGGGTGAAATCTTTGTTGCCGCAGGTGGATTCGTCGGCCGCTTCGGCCGGCCAACCCCAAAGGTGCTGGGTTATCGCGATCACCAGGACGCCGATCCGTGGTCGGTCGAGGACCTGCACGCGATGATCAGCCGCTAAGGCCTCTTCGGCGAGCAGACGCGAAAGCACCCAAATCCTCGGCGTGTCGCGTGCTTTTGCGTCTGCTCGGCATGGAACGGCGCGGCATGGAACGGTCCGAGCGCGGGCTTGGATTTCGGTGAACTAACTGGCGCCGACCTACGTATCCAGAAGAGTGACACCGTTCGAGGGTTCCGGAAGCTGACTTCCTGACATGTACGACTACCGAGATTCGGAGTATCGAGCGCCGTCGCGGCCGCTTCGGGTCCTCGTCGTCGGCGGCGGGGTGAGCGGCATTTCGGTTGCTCGCGGATTGCTTCGGGACGGACACGACGTCACCGTCTTCGAGCGGCGGGCGGACATGCGGGCGGGCGGGGGCGCCGTCACCATCTGGTCCAACGGCTCGACGGTACTGGATCAATTGGGCGTCGACATGACCGGCGCCGGTCAGCCGCTGTCCACGGTCCGGGTGCTGACGTCCACCGGCCGCGCGTTGGCCAGCTTGGACGTGGCCACCATGGCGAAAAGGCTTGGCGCGCCGGTTCGCATGGTGCCGCGGCGCGTTCTTCTGCAGCGATTATTGGCGGGCTTTCCCACCGATCGCATCCGGTGCGATTGCCGTGCGGGCGGGGTCGTTAGTACGGCCGACGGAGTGCGGGTCGAATTCGAAGACGGCAGCGCAGTCCGCGGAGACCTGTTGATCGGCGCCGACGGCCTGCATTCGACGGTTCGGGACGCCTTCAGCCGCCAGGCCAGGCAGGCCAGGCAGCCCGGACAGGACGTCGAGCCGACCGGTTGGTGCAGCTGGCAGGGCCTGGCCACGCTTCCGGGCATTGTTGACGACGAGCGCGTCGCGCAGGTCATCATCGGTGACCGCGGCAACCTCGGCCTCTGGCCCGCCGGTGGCGGCGACCTGCAGTGGTGGTTCGACCTACCGTGGTGTCGCGACTTTGTCAGGCCGCAGCGTCCCATCGAGGTGATCCGGACCAACTTCACCGGATGGTCCGACTCGGTCGATCGGGTGCTCGCCGCGCTGACCGACGACGATCTGGCCGGTTCGCCCTACCCGCATTTCCGGCACCGCAGCGTCCGGCCGGGCCACGGCCCGATGACATTGCTCGGCGATGCCGCACACACGATGCCGCCGACCCTGGCGCAGGGCACCAATCAGGCCCTACTCGACACGATGGTGTTGCGCAAGGCGCTCGTAAATCTGGGCTCAGGCGGCGGCGGCCTCCCGGCCGCGCTGCGCTGGTACGAAAAGACCAGGCGGCGCCAGGTGATGGCGGTGTCGCGGGTGGCGTCCCTACAGGTTTCCCACGGCGAAGCCGCGCTGCGACCGGCCACGCTGATCCCGGACCGAGTGCACACCTGGGCGCTGACCCAGTTCTTGCGCCGGACAAGTCATCGCCGGATGGCCGCACAGATCAGCCACGACGTCGCGATGGCGGCGAAAACGACGACAAGATCGTGTTTTTCGGGGCAGGGGCCATGAGCGACGCCTACGACCCGGTAAGGGTGCGGTGCCGGTGGGATGCTCCACGCCGCTGGCTCTGGCTGGTCAAGTGGTGCATCCTGGCGGTGCCGCACTATCCGCTGTTGATAGCTCTGTACCTCGTGTATCCGGTGCTGACCATCGTTGCCGGCGTGGCCATCCTGTTCACCGGGCGGTACCCGCGGCCGATCTTTGACTTCAACGTCGGTGTGCTGCGCTGGTCGTGGCGCGTCATGAATTTCCGATTTCCCATGAACAGCACGGACAAATACCCGCCCTTCACGCTGGCCTCGCGGCCCGACTACCCCGGCGATCTGCAGGTGGACTACCCGGAGCGGCTGACGAATTGGGCCGTGCTGGTGAAGTGGTGGCTCTTGGCGCTGCCGCAGATACTGCTGTGTTGGGCAATGGAACCGCTGCTGCAGGCGCTCTGCGTGATCGCCGCGGTGACGTTGTTGTGCACCGGGAGGACCCCGCAGGGCATGTTCGATCTGCTCCTCGGCATCGTCCGGTGGCGCTACCGGGTTGCGGTGTACGTCTCGCTGATGCGTGATGACTACCCCCCATTCCGATTGGATCTGGATGCAGAGAGCGCGCGGTAATCCGTTGTTCCCCTACGTGTATCGATTCGGTCAGCCGATCTTCGATCGGCTCTTCTACAACCGCTATCGTCGCGCGGCGATCGCGCATGCCACCGGCCGGCTGCTGATGCTCGGGCTCGGACCGGGGACGGATCTGAAGTTCGTGCCGCCGGCGGTGACCTCGATCGCCGCCGTGGAGCCGGCGGCGACATTCCGGCGCATGGCGTCTCGGCTAGCCAGTCGGCACAACATCGCCGCCGACATCGTAGAGGGAATCGGCGAGTCAATCCCGTTCCCGGACAACAGCTTCGACTCGGTCCACCTTGGGTTGGTGTTGTGCTCGGTCGACGACGTTGCCGCGACGCTGAGCGAGATCCGACGAGTGCTGGCGCCCGGGGGCACGCTGGTTGTGCTCGAGCACGTCCGGGGTGAGGGCGCGACGGGTCGTTTTCAGGATCTGATCGCCAAGCCGTGGTCGTGTATGGCGGCCGGTTGTGAGCCGAACCGCCGAACCGTCGACTCCATTGCCGCGGCCGGATTCGACACCTCCATGCTGCTCCGCATTCGAACCCCGGTGCCATTCCCGTGCAAACCACATTTGCAGGGATTCGCCAAAGTAGTCGGTGAGTAGTGGAAACGAGTCAAAAGGGAGTACGCAAATGAATTTCACGGTATTGCCGCCCGAGGTCAATTCGACGCTAATGTTTTCCGGTGCGGGTTCGGCTCCGATGCTGGCCGCGGCCACTGCCTGGAACAGGTTGGCCGACGAGTTGGCCTCGGCGGCATCGTCCTTTTCGTCGGTGACGTCCGGTTTGGCGGGGCAGGCATGGCAGGGGCCGGCGGCGGCGGCGATGACGGCCGCGGCGGCACCGTACGCGCAGTGGTTGGGCACGGCGGCGTCCCGGGCGACGGGGGCGGCGGGACAGGCGCAGGTGGTGGCCGACGCGTTCGAGGCCGCGCTCAGCGCGACGATCCACCCGCAGCTGGTGATGGCCAACCGAAACGGGCTGGTGCAGCTCGTGATGTCCAATCTCTTTGGGCAGAACGCGCCCGCGATCGCGGCCGTCGAGGCGGAGTACGAGCAGATGTGGGCGCAGGATGTAGCCGCGATGGCCGGCTATCATTCCGGGGCGTCGGCGGCCGCCACCCAACTGGCACCGTGGCAACAGTCCTTGCGCAATCTGGCCGGCGAACTGGCCGGGGCGTTGGGTCTGAGCCCGGTCACCAACCCGGTCGCCGGCGACCCGGGCCTGATGAGTCAAACCACCAATTTGGGTTTCCTCTCCACCACATCTTTGGCTAACCCGGATGCCGATAATTTCGTGGCGACCACCATCTCGACTCCGCTTTTCACCGGGACCGTGACGTCTGGGGCCGAACCCACATTGGGTTTGGGGTCGCCGGGTCAGACAATAATCGGGTTACAGAGTCCGGTGCTGCCGTTCTTGAATAGTTCCATAGCGCTGCCGATTACAGACCCGTTGGCCCCCTTGTTCACCGCACTTCTGCCGCTTGGATTCTGATCCGGGGTCGAGTTATTCGACGCTGATCGCCTCGACGATGTTTAATCGCGCGGCGCGTACCGCGGGTGGCACCGAACCGAGCAGGCTGAGCGCCAGCGCCCCGACGGTGAAGACCAGCGCCGTGGGGCTCGGCCGGAAGACCACCTGAAAATTCATCATGTCGCCGCTGACAAGGCTGAACATCCACTGGTCCGCCAGACCGAACAGCAGCCCCAGGACGCCGCCCACCACGCCGATGCCTGCCGCCTCGGCCAGCACCATCCGCACGGTGAACCGCCGGCTGGACCCCATCGCGCGCAGCACGCCGAGTTCCCTACGACGCTCAAGCACCGAGAGCGTCAACGTGTTGAGAAGTGCGACCGCAGCGACGAACACGACGATGATCCACACGGCGTTGGCGATGAACATGCTCTGATGCATCGGGGCCTCCAGGCCAGCCAATTCCCGACGGCCGTCATAGACATGGTTCGGTTGGGGCACCGCGCGGCGAACCTCTGCCAGCAGCTGCTCGGGATCCACCCCGGGCGCGGCCGCGACCTGCAGCGACGTCGCGGCCGGGCGATCGAACCACGCGCGCATCTGATCGAGACTCATTCCGACCGTCCCGATGACCGTCGAGAAGTACGGGACCAGCGCCAGTACCGGGCTCTCCCGCACGCCGTGCGGGGTTTGCATCCGCAAGCGATCGCCGACCCGGACATGCAGGGCCTTGCCCAGATTCGCGGACAGCGCCACGCCCCGCCCGGCGAGCACGTCGTTTCGCACCTTCTGGTCCAGCGATCGATACAGCGGATCGGCACTACCGGAGGCAAACCCGTCGAGCATCACTCGGGTGCCGCCGATCTCGGCGAAGCCAAAGGCTCCCTCGGTTACGCGGGCCACCCCCGGCACCGCCGCCACTTTTGCGGAAAGTCCTTGCGGCAAAGCGTCAGTGGGGTAGCTGTCGGGCGCATTCGCACTCACCCACACCGGGACATCGGCCACGGGCGCAAAGATACTGCGCGCCGATCGGATCATGTCGGCGTTGGTGCCGGTGATGGTGACGGTCGTGACGACCGCAATGACCACCGTCATCACGGTGGCCCACACGCGGCGCGGTGCCCGCTGGATCGTCGCCGCCGCCAGGGCCCCGACCGAGCCGAACATGCGGGCCGTCACGCCGGTGGCGTTGACCATGGGACTGCTCAGCGCGAAGCCCAAGGCGACCTCGGCGCAGAACACGGCTGACAGCGCGACGAACGTCAATACGCCTTTTTGGCTGGCAACCACCAGGATTGACAGAGCAAGCACCGCGCTGGCGACCAACCCCGTCGCGATACGCAGCCATCGCGGCACTCGGTCCGCCGCCGAGGCGCCGACGGGTGCCAACGCCTCGATCGGTGAGACCCTGTACACCTGCCGCGCCGCCATCGCCGATGCCACGACGCTGGTCGCCGCGGTGGCCACGACGGCAGCCGGTATCGCATAGTCGGGCAGCCAATACTCGACCCGCGCTTCCAGGCCCTGAGTCATGGCCGGAGGCAATCGGCCAATCGCGATGCGGCCCAGAAGGATTCCGAGCGCAGACCCGAGTGTCCCACCGATCACGCTCAGAATCCCGGCCTCGGCGAGCAGGTCGCGCACAATCGTGGCTCGTCTGCCGCCGATCGCACGCAGCATCGAGATGACTGGCCGCCGCTGGGTGATCGCCATGGTCATCGTCGTGTAGATCAGGAAAGCACCGACCATCAGGGCGACGACCGCGCCCGTCAGCGCCATGTAGTTCATCAGTTTGACGCCGTCGCCGGCCCGCGTGGCCCGCATACTCGGGTCGGCGACGATGGCCCGACCGTCCACCGCCGCGGCCACGGCAGCGCGGACCGTGCCAAGATCAGTACCCGGTTTCGTGGTGATCAGTATCGAGTCCAGTTGGCCGTCGCGCCCAGTGACGTTCTGCGCCAGCGCAAGCGGGGCGAGAACGTAGTGTCCGCCGTCGAGGTCCGCGAGTCGCTTGCCCCGCAGCACGTCGGTGACCTCGACCGAGCCCGAGCCCAACCGGAACGTCTGGCCTGTTGTGTACCCGACGCCCGGCCCGACGCGGACGCCGTTGGGCGCCCCGGTCGGCGCTGTCAGCTGTTGTTGTCCAACAGCATCTTTCAACGCACCGCCCAGCGTGTCGATCTTCGCGTCGGCACCCAGCAGCAGAACTGGCCCCAACGGCGTGGAAGTCGACGTCCGGATCATGGGCACCGCGGCGGCGACGCCGGGCACCGCGGCGACGTCAGCCGTTATGGTGTCGGGGAACCCCGCATCGGTGATACCGGACACCTCCAGCGCGGCGATACCCGCGATCCCATTGGCCAGCCGGTTGACCGATCCGGTTATCGATCCGAATATTCCGATGATTGCGACCAGATACATTGCCGCGACGGCCATTACAGTAATCGAGGCAAGCGTGCGGCGCCGATGCACGGCGAGTTCGCGTAGGCCGAACACCCGCACCCGGCTCGCCGCGGCGGCTATCGCTGAGCCGGGTCTCACCTCAGTACCGCCGCCGCGTCCGACCCGACCCGGCCATCCTGCAGGGTGATCACCCGATCGGTGGCCGCCGCGGCCGCGGCGTTGTGGGTCACCATCACTACCAGGCGGCCGTCACCTTCCTCGTGGGCTACCTCGGCGAGCAGCGTCAAGATCGAGGTGCCGGTGCTGGAATCGAGGTTCCCGGTCGGTTCGTCGGCCAGGATCAACGGCGGGTCCATCATTAGCGCGCGCGCCACAGCGACCCGTTGCATCTGGCCGCCGGACAGCTCGGCGGGTCTGTGCTGCGTGCGGTTGCCCAGCCCGACCCGCTCCAGCAGCCGAATCGCGTCGGGTTTGGCCCTGGCCAGCCGCACGCCATCGAGCAGCCTGGGCACCGCGACGTTCTCCCACGCCGACAAGGTCGGCAACAGGTTGAAGAATTGAAAGATGAACCCCACCCGACGGTGGCGGAATGCCGACTGCTGCTCGTCGCTGAATCGGCCGATCTCATCCCCGTCGAACGCGATCGTGCCGGCGTCGGGGGAGTCCAACGCGCCGAGCAGATGCAGCAGTGTGCTCTTGCCCGCCCCCGATGGGCCGACCACCGACACGAACTTTCCGCCGTCGAGCCGCAGGCATATCCCGTCGAGCGCGCGCACGCCGTGCCCACCCACCCGGTACTCGCGGACCACATCGCGGAGCTCAACGGTCAGCCCAGTCACGTGCGTGCGTTTGGTCTCGCCGGTCATGACCCTCCCCGCGGCTCCTGCCCGCTGCGCTCGACGGCGCCTGTATGGGTGACACGAAGCCGCCCCCCGATCGGTTCGACCTCGGTGAGCACGCACGCGAGTCGACCCTGCCTTCACCAGAAAATGTTTGCACCGCGTGGCGACTGGATATCCGTGTACCAGCATTTTTCATGCCGCGGGCGGCACCGGATCGGCGCCGATCGCATCCGGCTCAAGTGACGGGGCGGGCCGGGGGGCAATCTGAACTCACCACTCTGGCGGGCGGCTATGGAAAGACTGAGCGGGCTTGATGCATTCTTCCTTTACCTGGAGACCCCGACGCAGCCGCTGAATGTGTGTTGCGTGGTGGAGCTGAATACTTCGACGATGCCGGGCGGCTACACGTATGGCCACTTCCGGGATGCGCTGGGCAAGCGTGTGCGGGCGATGCCCGAATTTCGGATGAAGCTCGCCGATACCCAGCTGAACCTGGACCACCCGGTGTGGATCGATGACGAGGAATTCCAGCTGCGACGCCACTTGCGTCGGGTGGCCCTGCCCGCCCCTGGCGGGCATCGCGAATTGGCCGAGATCTGCGGGCACATCGCGGGGTTGCCACTGGACCGCGCCCGTCCGCTGTGGGAGATGTGGGTGATCGAGGGCGTTGCCCGCGACGACACCGTGGCGGTAATGCTCAAGGTCCACCACGCCGTGGTCGACGGGGTGGCGGGGGCGAATCTGCTGGTGCAGCTGTGCAGCCCGCGGCCCGATGCGCCGCCTCCGCGGCCGGTCCGCGGCGCGGGCCGGGCCAGCACGCTGCAGATCGCGGTCAGTGGGCTGATGAGTTTCGCGAAGCGGCCCTTGCGGTTGGCGACGGTAGTGCCGGCGACGATGCTCACCGTGGCGCAGACGGTGCTGCGCGCACGCGAAGGCCGGACAATGGCCGCGCCGTTCTCGGCGCCCCCGACTCCGTTCAACGGCCCGTTGACCCGGTATCGCAACGTCGCTTACACCAAGCTCGATATGCGGGACGTCAAGAGGGTCAAGAACCGGTTCGGGGTGACCGTCAATGACGTGGTGGTGGCGTTGTGCGCCGGGGTGCTGCGGCGTTTCCTTCTCGACCGCGGCGAGCTGCCCGACACCCCGCTGGTGGCCACCGTGCCGGTGTCGGTGCGCGAACAGTCGGATCGACCCGGACGCAACCAAACCACCTGGATGTTCTGCCGGGTGGAAAGCCAGATCAGCGACCCCGCCGAGCGAATTCGGGCGACCGCCGCGGGAAACACTCACGCCAAAGACCACACCGCGGCCATGGGACCCACACTGTTGCACGATTGGACCGAGTTCGGGGGCCAGACGATGTTCGGTGCAGCGATGCGAATCCTGCCGCGCATTCCGCTGACCAACAGCCCCGTGTACAACATGATCCTGTCGAACGTGCGCGGCCCGCGGGACGAGTTGTACTTTCTCGGTTGCGGCATCGAGTCGATGTATCCGCTCGGCCCGCTGCTCGGCGGTGCGGGGCTCAACATCACCGTGATGTCACTCAACGGGGAGCTGGGCGTCGGCATCATCTCCTGCCCCGACCTGCTTCCGGACCTGTGGGCCATCGCCGATGGATTCCCCCAAGCGCTCAAAGAACTGCTGGAGTGCAGTGACGACCGGGTGGAAGGCCACGACGCAGCCGACTCGTGAGCCTCGGACCGGCTGCCAGCTGACCTAGGCGCGCAAGCATGCCGATCAGTGCGCCGGCCTCCGTAGGCTCGCGCACATCGCCAGCACATTTCTTAATGGGACCATCGCAGATTCAGATGACGTCGGGGCATTAGTGCAGCGCGGTTGTGCGGTTGCATGTACCAATGGCGTCGGCCGGAATCGCCGGCAGAGGTAGACGCCGGAAGGTAGCAGGCCTATAACACGTTGAATCGGCGTCGCGGTTGCTTGCGCGTCCCCCGTGGTGACTCAATCTTCTGATCCCCCCGATTTACCCACCAGTTCAAGGAGATTCGACCGTCATGCATCGCCCCCCTCGAGTCGGTGTTCGACTGTGGCCCGGCGGCGCTCCGAGTTACCCGGCCTGGCGTCAGGCCGTGCTCGACGCCGAGGCGATGGGCGCTGACGCCATGTTCGGCTACGACGTTTTTACAAGCCGTTCGTCGAGATCCACGGCGGCCGCCCGCGACTGCTTCCCGACCAGCACGACGTCAACAATTTCGAGGGCTGGACGTCATTGGCGGCCTGGGCCGAAGTCACCAGCCGCGCGGAGATCGGCCTGCTGGTGACCGGGATCGGGTACCGCAACCCGGACCTGCTGGCCGACATGGCCCGCACCGTCGACCACATGAGCGGCGGTCGGCTCATCATCGGGCTCGGCACAGGTTGGTACGAAAAGGACTACACGCATACGGATACGCGTATCCGAGTCCGGCGGATCGACTCCGACTGTTCGTGGATGGGTTAGCTCGTATCGAGCATCGGTTGGCTCACCTCGTCCCGCCGCCGGTGCGACATCCCGATCCTCATCAGCGGATCGGATGAACCCAAGACGTTGCCGCTGGTGGCCGGTTTCGCCGATATCTGGCACAGTTTCGAGCCCCTCGACGAATTCCACCGCAAAAACGACCTGCTCAAGCGCTACACCGAAGGCGCTCGCCGCGACGAGTCGGACATCGAACGGGCGGTGGCCTGGAAAGGTCCGGCGGAGGCCGACCTGTATCACAAGGACGGGGTCAACTTGTTCACCGCGCATGTCAAACCCACCGAAAAAGGTTATGGCCTAAGCGTTCTCAGCGAGATGATCACCTGGCGCGACGGGTTGTCGCACGGCTGACGGCGTGTTGAGCAGATGCGCCCGCGGTGTCGGTCTCTTGCGGAGTTCTGAGCGGGCCCTGCTCTACGCCGGCCGACGTGTGCAGCGATCCGGCAGCCGCCATGGACAGGTGTCCAGGTATCCGCCGCGCCCATGTCACGTGCTGGCCAATTCATCTGGACCGCTTGCCTTTCAGGCGACCGATGCCCCCAGAATGAGGTTGACCGCCTCGTCAAGCTGCCCGGCAATCTCCTGATAGGTGAGGAACCGAGCCGTCATCAATGCCCCTGCAAACGTCATCTGCAGTGTGGACTTCACCGCACGCGGCCACCCCGGCCCCAAGGCGGCACCGATCCGCCTGGACACTTCTTCGCCGATCTGTTCGCGCAGCGGTTCAACGGCGGGATCGTCGGCCATCAGGGCGGCGCCGCACGCGGCCGTCAACTCGGGTTCGTCGGCGACCACGACCGCCATGTCGCGCATGGTCGCGCTCACCCGAGTTTTGGTGGTGTCGTTGACATCGGTGTGCAACGGCAGGTCCCGCAGAAAGCGCAGATATACAGCGGCCACCAGTGCGCTTTTCGACGGAAAGTAGGTGTAGGCGCTGGCGGAAGACACCCCGGCGCGGCCGGCGACGGCGCGCATCGTCAAGTTGGCGTAGGACGATTCGCGCAGTTCTTCCAACCCGGCGCTCAGGACTTTGCGGATCGTCTGCTCCGGTCGTCGATCCGACCGGCGGGCACCTCCGACGGCACTGACCCGGCTGACAGGGCTGGCCGCATGTCTAGACACCGGTCCAGTGTAGGAAACCGGTTGCCTCAGTGCCAACATGATTGCAAAAGGCGTCCTGAAATGCCAGTATCGCGGCTAGCAGCATCGTTGCCCGCTGCCGCCGGCCTTTCCCGTGGGCCACTGAACCGCTACTGCCGAGATCAAATATAGACACCTGTCCAGAAACCTGGGACGTTGCGCGGCGCCTACCCAGCCGATTTGGTCTGCCACGCCGACTTTCGGCTCTGTTTGAGGGAGGACTGACATGACCGACGAATGTGTCCTTGTTACTGGGGCTTTCGGTCTGGTCGGCAGCGCGGTGGGAACCGCGCTTGTGGGCCAGGGCCACCGGGTCATCGCGACCGACCTCGATCTGCCCGCCAATCGTAAACGCGCGCAAGCGCTCACCGCGCGGCCCGGTGTAGAGGTACGGTGGGCCGATCTGACATCGCCGGCGGACATTGCGACCCTGATCGAGACCGCCGCGCCGACGGCCATCGTTCATTTGGCGGCCATCATTCCCCCGTTCTGTTATGCGCGGCGCCAACTCGCGCACGCGGTCAACGTCGAGGCCACCGCCGCATTGATACAGGCCGCCTCGACAATGCCAACCCCGCCTCGGTTCGTGCAGGCGTCCAGCATCGCGGTGTACGGGGCGCGAAATCCTCACCGCACCGACACACTGTTGACGGCGTCGACTCCGGTATGTCCCACCGAGCTCTACGGTGCGCACAAGGCGCTGGCCGAACGCCACGTGACAGCCTCGAGTCTGGACTGGGTGATATTGCGGCTCGGCGCCGTGCTCACCGCCGAACCACGCTGGACCATCCACGGTGACCTGATCTTGTTCGAGGCGGTGTTGCCGTCCGACGGGCGCATTCACACCGTCGATGTGCGTGACGCCGCGCAGGCATTCACCGCGGCGACGGTCACCGAACATGTCCGCGAGGTCTTCCTGATCGGCGGGGACCGCACCCATCGAATAACGCAGGCGCGTATCGGAGCGGACTCCGCGGCCGCGATGGGTCTGGTGGGCGCCTTGCCGCCCGGCCGGCCGGGTGATCCCCACGACGACACGACGTGGTACGCGACGGACTGGATGGACACCCAACGTGCGCAGGATGTCCTTGCTTACCAACACCATTCGCTGTCCGCGATGAACGCCGAGCTGCGAGTCAAAGTCGGCTGGCGGCGCTGGTTCCTGCGGTTGCTCGCACCCGCCCTGCGGTACTACCTGAGACGACGTTCGCCATACCGCGGCTTCCCCGGCG
>NZ_JAFBAR010000014.1 GCF_019247635.1 Mycobacterium sp. | reverse complement strand
CCAAAGCCGCGGTAAGGCAGGCCGATCCGGCACGCATCATCGATTGAGCACCCAGCTGAACAGACCGACCAGGTAGGCCATGACGGGTATCAACGACGCATCCAGGCCGGCAGCGACAAAACCCAGCAACCTGCGCAGCGGCAACGAGTAGCTCTCCGGCGACGCAATGCGCGGATTCACCGCGACGACAATCCACACCAGCAGCAACGCGACCAATACCAGCCCGGCCCCCAAAGCCGCGGCGTAGCGCCCCGTCGCGGTGTAGAGCACCAACAGAACTCCGGCCACCAGGTAGGGCTGAGCCAGCAGCCATGCCTTACACGCGGCGGAATCCCACACCCGGGCGCGCAGCGTGGCGGTGGCCGCCGTCGCCGCGACGACGTACCAGCCCAAGTACCGGCCCGCCCCGCTCAACGCCTCGGGCCGCAGCGCGATTGCCACCGATCCCAGCACGGCGAGCAGCACGGCACCGGCGATGAAGCCGTTCTGATGAGCGTCGCCGACGCGTACCCGACGCGGCAGGTCCTCCAGGATCCGAACCGATGGCGCCGACGGGGTGGGGTCCCCGGGCGCCGGAATCACCGGCAACGGGAACCGCGCCCACAGCGCGGACAGCTGAGCCGTTTGGATGGTGATCAACAGGGCCGCCACGATCAGCCCGCAGCCGATGCTCAGTATCGGCAGCTGCCAGAGTAATTCGGCACCCGCCGCAAGCGCCACACCCGTGCCGACCACCGCCGCGGCGGTGAAGAATGCGACCACCTTTTCCCGTTCGGCACTGGGAACCATCAGCGACACCAGCGCCCACGCGGTGACGCCGGCCGCGGCCAGCAGCAGTTGTGCCGGCCCGAACTTTCCGGGTACCGCCAGCGCCAGGGCCGCGCCGATGGGCACCAGTGCGGCGATCGACAGCGGCCTACCGGCGCGGGCCGAACGCGCCGTCACCAACAGCCCGGTGATTGCGACGACCGCGGCGATGGCGCTCACCGCGACCAGTCCGGCCAACCCGCCCGTGGCGGCGCGGTAGCTGACCGCCAGGCCGGTCGTCAGCAGGGTCACCAGGATCGCCGCGGCCAGCGCTGCGCGCTGGATATGCTTTGTCCCCCAGGGCTTTAGCCGCGAGGAGGAGAAGATCATCGCGGCGTCGGCGATGTCCTCGACGATGCCGGGGGCGGCCGGACCGGTGGGCACGGGCTGCAGCGCGAGCAGATCACCGTCGACAACACCGACGGTGTCCAGGGTGGCGTCCAGACTGAACGGCGCACCGCCGATAGGCGCGAGGCTGAGCGGGGAAGCCGCTGCGAAAGCGTGTTCACCGCCATCACCGTTGTGGGCCGCGGGAACCACCAAACGGTGTACCGCGGGCAGGATTTCGCGCAGCGGCAACTCCGCGGGCAGGGCCATTTCCGTCAACCGGCTGTCCGCGAGTATCGCGACACGGACGATCGGCATGACGGCGCCGGACGTCACCGGACCCTCGAAAGACGCTGGGGCCGTTGCTGGGACATCGTGCTCTCTTTCTGGTTTTTGGTTACGAGCATTGAACGAAATCTCGGGACAGCCGCTGGCCGGAGAACCATTGGCCGTCAGGCAAGTTGGCGATCAACGCTTCGACGGCACTCGCGATCGCAAGGGGCGTACCGGGCGCGAATGTCGATATCCACTCCCCGTCGAAGGCCCGGGACGGGCTGACCAACACCCGACCCTGGGTGGTGTCGACAATGCTGGCGCCGACTTCGGTGGTGGCGTGCCGGCCGTCGCGGCGGCAGCCCGCGACGATCTCGACGTAGCTGCGCGGCCCGGTGAACACCGACTCCACCACGGGTCTGGCCGATGCCGGGATACCCAGGTAGTCGAGGACTTCCGCGAGTGGCGTCCCGGACCGCAGCCGTTCGTCGGCGCGGGCGCCGACACGCATCGGCATGCTGAATTCGGCAAACCGCGCCGGTGCACGGTGCACCAGGCCGGCGCCCAGCACGGGCACCAGCGCGCGCGAGTCGTCGAGATCCATAGCGGTAAACGTGATCAACTGGGCGTTGCGGAGCGCGACCACCGCCTTGCCGGCGGCGTCGGCGCGTTGGGCCACGATGCCGCGCAGCAGTTCCCCGGTTCCGTCACGCCCATCGCCGGCGGATGCGGGCCCCACGTATCGCAGGTCCAGCCACCGGTCCGGGAAACACACCAACCTGATCCAGTCGGCGACCCTCGGGTTCACCGTTCCGGCCCTGGGGCCGTCGGTCTCCACCAGCCCCATCCGGGCAAGTTCTGCCCGCTGACGATCCAAGAACGCATTCCGTTGCGCGGCATCACGATAGGGCGTGGTTATCGCCAAAACCCAGGGAAAGCTTCCCGCCCCAATGGTTTCCGCGATGAACCACGCGTGATCGACCGTCAGTTCGACGGCGTTGGGCGCCCCGTTCATCTAGGTTCGTCGGCGCCTAACTACCCGCCCCATTTGGCGGCTTCGGCCGAGTCGCGGGCCATCATCGCCATGGTGTTGGCCTCGTGGGTGCTGGCCATCGCCTGATAGGCCCGGACCAGATCGTCCATCGCCTGGTTCCATTGCGCCTGCCAGGCCTGGTAGGTCATCCCGGTGTCGCCCTGCCAGGCGTTGGACAACGCGGCCTGCTCGCTGGCGATGTCGGCACCCAGGCCCTGCATGGTGCCGGCGTAGGAACTCATGTCCCCGGCGTGAGACAGCATCGCCGGGTAGTTGTACATAATCTGTGACATCACAGGTCCTTTCGAAAACTGCTAACGGGCGGATCAGAAGCCGGTGTAGGTCGACGCGGCCGCGGCGTCGGCGGCCACATACGTTCCGGCGGCGTCGCCCAGATTTGCCTGCGCGATGTCCAGCAAGCTGTTCACCTTGGCCGCCACCTCGACGAAGCGGGCATGGGCGGCCTGGAACGCTGCCGCGGACTCGCCCTGGTGGAAGGCCTGCGCCGACAGCGCTTCCTGCTCGGCCTGACTGATCGTGCTGCGCATGACCGCCGCCTTGGCGGCGAACGCCGACTGCGAGGCCACCAGCTGCGGAATGTGAGCGTCCAAAAGACTCATAATGATCCCTCTCTCTTCGGATTTGGGGTAAGGGCACGCATGCGGTTAACTGTCAGGTCCCCCCTCCCGCGATTCCGTACGTCGCTGCGGCCGCGGCGTCGCCGGCGAGATAACTAACACCGGCATGGCCCACACCAGCGCCCGCACGGCCCAGCTCCTCGACGCCCTGGGCGGCCACCGCCGAATGTTCCTCGCCCTGGGCGCTGAAGCCGGCGGCGGTCTGCAGCGAGACCGGGTCGGCCGCCGGCGGCACCACCGCGGTGATCAGCGGGCCCGCGGCGGCATGCGCGGCCGCCAGCCGCGCCGTCAACGCCTCCACGGCCGCACTGGCCGCGGCGAGTCCTTCGGGAACTACTCGCAACGTCATGACTCATTTCCCTTCTGTTGCGTTTCACCCAACGCCGCGGCCGCGCCGACCAGCGGGTTGACCAACTGCACATAGGTGGGGCTGTCGCTGTCGTCCAACAGGATCGCCCGCCCGGCGGGCAGCCGACCGAATCGCTGACCGCGGATCTTTCCGCTGTCGGCGGGATTGCCGGCCAGCATCAACGTGATCGCCTGCAGGTCGTTGAAGCGGCGCAGCAACGGGTTGGTCATCAGCGCATGCGCCGACCCGGTCGCCCGCCCCGTGACGATCACCCGCAGCCCCAAATCGCCCGCGTGCGCGAGCAATCCAATCAGCGCGGTCCACGGACGCTGCCCGACATGGGGACCGCTGATGGCCGGTGAATCCGCTATCTGGTCGACGTCGTCGATGATCAGGTAGTGGGTGTGGCCCGCATAGGTCCAGCGGGACAGCTCGGCCGCCGACATGCCCGCCGGCGGCCGCCGCGATTCGATGAGGTTCGCCAGCCCCAGCATCGCGGGGATGACGCGGTCGGTGTTGGCGGTGTATTCGTTGTCCGGGAACAGGGGCTCGTCCACGAGGTGCAGCCGCCGGTCGAGCACGGTGAACGCCACCCGGTCGGCGCTGGAGTTCTCGCGCACGGTGCGGATGATGTGGCGCAGCAGCGTCGTTTTGCCGGACTTGCTGTCCCCGAGCACCATCAGCAGCGGGTTGTCCGCGAAGTCGAGCACGACGGGCGCGAGGTCCTGTTCGCGCTGGCCGATCACCACTTGTTCCGGACCACGGTAGAGCGGGGCCACAGCGTCGGGCGCGAGGTTGGTAGGCAGCAGCCGTACCGGCGGTGCGGCCACACCCGGGTAGCGGGCGTTGATCGCGGCCACAGGGTTTATTTCCGAGTCGAACTCCGGGCTCGCGAACAGGAAATGCTCTGCGGCCATGGTCAATCCGCGGCCCGGCTGGTCGTGCGGCACTGCGTCGGCCGGACGGCGCAGCGCGCCCACCAGCCGCACATTGCTGTCGCGGGCGTCGTGCAGCCTGAGCTCGAGACGCAGGCCCAGGCCGTCGCGCATCGCCAACGGCACCTCCAGCCAGCTCGGGGTCGTGATGATCACGTGAATCCCGTACGCAAGGCCCACGTTGACCAGTTCGGTCACCTTGGCCAGCAACGGATTCCGGGTGTTGAACTGGTCGGTGTTGTCGCGACCGAACGCGTAGAGGTTGTCGACGACCAGGAACACCTCGCCATAGCCGTCGTCGGAGCCCGAGCCGTTCCCGTTACCGTTGCTTTGCCGCGGGCCGGGCCGGTCCCGGAATGCTTCGCGCCGCTGCCGGGACAGCAGCAGCTGCTCTAGCTCGCCGAACGTGCGCCGAATGCGTTCGGGCTCCAGCGCCGAGGCGACGCTGCCGACGTGCGCCAGGTCCTCCAGGGCCCGCAGCTGCCCGCCACCGTAGTCCAGGCAGTAGAAGGTGACATCGCGCGGCGAGTGCAAACTGGCCGCGGACAGGATAAATGTCTGCAGCGCAGTCGATTTACCCGACTTGGCTCCGCCGTGGATCACCACGTTGCCCGCCGACGACGTGGCGTCGAACAGCAACGGGTCGCGGCGCATCTCAAACGGCTTGTCGATCTCACCGAGCGGCCAGCGCCACTGTCGCTGTGCCACCCCGGCCCGGGCCAGCACCGCCGACAGCGCGATCGGCTCGTCCAAGGGTGGCAGCCACAGCTGCGGAGCGTGCGGTCCGTACTGGGCCAGCTGCTCGCCGATCGTGGCGATCAGCTTGCGCGGCGGGCCGGCCGGTTCGTCCTCCTCGCCCGCGATCACCGTGCCGGGATCCGCCTCCACCGCACCGGCCGTGAACAGCTTGGGCCCTAGAACGGAGTGCACCACAAGGGCTTTGGTGGGCTGCGGCGGCTCGTAAATGCCGTCGACGTAGGTGCTGCGGAACTTGACCGGGGTGGCACCGGGCGCGGGCACCAGGAAGCCGACGCCCTTGTGCTCCTTGCCGGATTCGATGTGGTAGGCGTCCTCCACGCCGATGATCTGGCGAGAAACGCTGGGGCTGGCCACCTTCAAACCGATCCGGTAAGAGGTGTTCTTGTCGATGTCCTTGATCTTGCCGACGTCCAGCGTCTGCGACGCGAACAGGATGTGGATGCGGAACGAGCGGCCCTTGCGTGCCACGTAGTCGAAAAGTTCGGCGTACTCCGGGTGATCGGCCAACATCAGGGTGAACTCGTCAGCGACCACGAAAAGCGTTGGAATGGGCGGCAGGTCGTGACCTGCAGCGATCGCGGCCTCGTACTCCGTCACCGAGTTGAACGCGCTGCCCTGAACCCGGCGACCCGCCTCGCGCAGCAGCACCTCGCGGCGCGCCACCTCACCGCGCAGCGTGTCGGCGAACCGGTCGGCCAGCGACTTCTTCTCGGCCATGTTCGATATCACCGCGACAACCTGCGGGAAATTGCGGAAGCTGTCGGCGCCGGCCTCACCCTTGAAGTCGGCGTAGATCACGATCAGCCGGTCCGCGGAGTGAGTTGTCAACAGCGACAGCAGGATCGACATCAGGGTCTGCGACTTGCCGGAACCGGTCATGCCGATCATCAGACCGTGCGGACCCATCCCACCCTCGGCCTCGTCCTTGAGGTCGAACATCAGCGGTTCACCGGTCGCGGTGACGCCGATCGGGACCCGCAATTCGTCGTCCCGGGTGCGCGGCGCCCACAGCGCGGGCACATCCAGCCGCGACGCGTCGGGGATCCCCAGCAGGGTGGTGAAACTCGCGCCGCGGGTGGCCGCCGAACGCAGCCCGGTATGCGTCGGGTTGGAGTCCCACCGCGACAGTTGTCGAGCCAGATGCGCGGCCTCGTTGGCACCGAGGCCGTCGGCGTTGTCGATAAAAGGCTGCCAGCCGCCGGTCTGCCAGCGCTCGATCGCACCACCCGCGATGCGCAGGATCGGCCGCTCGGGGTCCGAATACTGCTCGCGGTGCGGCGGGGTGGCGGAGCGGTGTATGACGGTGACACCCGACCGGCCCGTCGCCAACGTCGAGGCGTTCAGGTCGTAATCGGGGTCGTCCACCACAATGATCAAGTGCCGCAACGCGTCCGCCGGTTCGCCGGTAAACGCCGGCCGGTCGACGAGCGCCGGACCCAGAGACTCGATCAGCTCGTCGGTGTCGGTCGACAGATAGCGGGCGGGGCCGACGCCGTCCAACCGGCCCGGAATGTCGACGTGCGGCAGCCACTTGAGCCACGACCATTCGGGATTCTCCAGATCACGGCTGACCAGCATGACCCCGAGCACCGTCGGGTCGTGCCAGGTCACCGCCTGAGCGAGCCAGGCGCGCACCGCGGCCCGCACGTCGTCCCGCTCCCCGAGGACGGTGATCCGCGAAAGCTTGGTGACGTCGATCCCGGTCGGCACGTCGCGAACGGTGCGCTGGGTGTCCAGCAGACTGCGTAATGCGCTGTGCGACACTGGTTCCAGGTCGATCTCGTCGGCCGTGTCATTGACTCGGACCGCGGTGGCCAGGGGCACCGAGTGCCGGCCCGCCCGCAGCACCAGGAAGTCGGGGTCATGCGGGTCGCGCTCCCATTGACGGCGGGATCCGGGCACCGTGGCCAGCGCCCCGGGGTCGGGGTGGGACCACAGCGCCGCCGCGCGCTGCTCGGCAGCCTGGGCTCGAATGTTGTCCCGAACCACCGATAGATAACGCAGATAGTCGGCCCGTTCGGCGTCGACCTCCTCGGTGCGCATCTTGTTGTCGTTGCCACCGCGATACATCGCGGTTGCCGCCAGCAGCAGCACGAACGGGAAGAACAGGGTCTGCGGGGAAATAACCTTCATGCCGGTGGCGACCAGCGCGACGATCATGCCGACGATCAGGATGACGATCAGGTAGGGCATCGCACGCCGCAGCAGCGACGGCGGAATCACCCGCGGCAGTTCGGGGGGCGCCTCGATGGTGATGGCGCCTTGCCGGGCGCTCGGCGGCGTCAGTCGCCGGCGGGCCTCGAAGATAAGCCTGCTCATCGGGTCCCCCCTTCCGCCGATGCAACACGACCGGGCATGGTGTCGGGGGGCAGGCTGTCATGCGCCAGCAACGCGTCGGCACGCGACAGAGTCGGGCCGGCCGCGAACAGCGACAGCATCGACCACGGGATGGCCAGCGGAGGCGAGCTCAGGCCAAGGGCCTCAACCGTTTTGGTGTGGCCAGCGGAGTCAGCCGATTCGGTGTCGATACCGTAGCGGACCCCGGTGTCGGACACCCAGAACAGCGAGCCGGTGGCGGGTGCGGCCGTGCCGCCGCCGACACTCTGAGTGAAATAGCCCGTGCCCGGGACCAGTGCGACGCGGGCGCCGCCACCGACCAATTCCACGGTGCGCAGGCCGTCGGGGATCGGCAGCGCCGAGCCCGACAACAGGCCCAGCGAACTGGCGGCCGCGCCCGCCGGCTTGCTCCAGTAGGCGCAGGTGACGGGGGCGCGCGCGACGTCGACGAGGCTGACCGGCTGGGCGGGATAACGCGTGGTGTCCAACAGCCGCGACACCGGCAGCTTGGCGACCTCATCGGCTCCCAGCCGCGGCGGCTGTTGCAGGCCATAGGAATTGGTGTTGCGCAGGATCGCGGCCAGCACCGGCGAGACCGGCTGCAGACCGTCCGGCAGCACCGCGTAGTACTGCACGGTGTCGGAGGCCTTCTTGTCCAGGGCGTAGGACGTCACAACCGCGCCGATCGGTGCCGGTACCGCGAAGCCGGCCGGGCTGCCGGCGTTGGCGATGGCCGGCGCCGTGAGCGCCGGCGACTCGGGTATCGCGTTGAACAATCCCGCCGCGATCGGTCGCGGCGTCGGCACATCCGCGGGTCCCAGGCCCAGGGCGCCGGTCACGGCGTGGTCGGCCAGGTCGACCTGGCTTCGCTTGCCGCCCCACAGCAGCCAGGTGCTGGTGCCGTTGTCGACCAGGACACCGTCCGACGGGCCGAGCTCCCCCGCGCGCGCGCCCCGGCTCTCGGGCGGGCCGGCGATCACGGTGACACCGGTGCTGTGCGCGCCTCGGGCAGTCCCGGTGACCGCGTCGCATACGGTCCAGTTGGCGTCGTGGGAGGCGTTGGGCACCATCCGCTCCGGCGCGCCCGGGATGCCGATCAGGTTGCCGCGTGGAAACCGGTCCAGCTCAGTGCTTTTCACGGTGGTTGGGTTGACCGGTTGGCCGACGATCAGCCGCGCCGAGGTCAGGTTGAGCACCGGATGCAGCTCGTCACCCACGCGCACGTAGAGCGCCGCGGTCGACCGATCGGCGAGCACCGCGTTGTTGCCTGCCTGCCCGTTGGGCCGGATCAGCGAGAACACAAAGCAGCCCACCAGGCCGGTGATCAGGATGAGCACCCCGGTCAGCACCGCACGCGACTGGCTGCGCAACGGATCGACGAGCATCCGGGTGTCGTGCAGGGCGATACCCGAGGCGATCCGGCGCATCACGAAGCGCCAGCCCGTCACCTGGTGGCGGGTGACGAATCCGCGGCGGTAGTCGACCTTGTCGGGGTTGTCGTTGACCGGGGTCCGCGAGGAGAACGAACGCCGCGCCCCCGCCCATTCGCCGGACGGCTCATGGTTGCTCATGCCGGCACCGACAACCCGAGGCCGCGCAGCAACGGCTCTACCGAATTACTCACGTCCCCATCGGTGATCGTCATCAAGTCCTCGTCGGTGAACGCCCCGGTTCCGGCTTGTTCGGAGTGGTCCAGCCGGAATTCGCGTTCCTCTTCGGACCGTTCGACGATGTTGCGGACGAACCGCCCGTTGCCCGCGATGTCGAGGCTGCGTCGGGCGATTCCGTTGGCGTCGGGCGTCGACTCCGCGGCCAGTTTGGCGAACAGACCCTCCATGTGGTCGATCGCGGACTGCTCGAACACGCTGTCACGTTGTTCGGCCATCTTGTACGCGATTTCGACCAGCTCGTGCGACGTGTACGACGGGAAGTCGATGTTGCGGGTAAAGCGCGACCGCAGACCCTCGTTGGTGTCCAGGAACTTGTCCAGATCGGCGCGATAGCCGGCGATGATCACCACCAGCCGGTCGCGGTCGTTTTCCATGCGGGCCAACAGCGTGTCGATGGCGACCAGCCCGAAGTCGTTCTTGGCACCGGTGGCCACCAGCGCATAGGCCTCGTCGAGGAACAGCACCCCGTCCAGCGCGCTGTCGATGATCGCGTTGGTCTTCGCCTCGGTCTCACCGATGTGCTGGCCGATGAGGTCGGCTCGGTGCACCTCTCTGATGTTCTCCCTCTTCAAAAGGCCTAGGCCGCAATAGATTTTGGCGACCACGCGGGCGATCGTGGTCTTGCCGGTCCCGGGCGGTCCGGCGAACACCAGGTGGTGGGTGCGTTGCGCGACCGCGAGCCCGCGCTGCTTGCGCACGAGCTCCATGGCCACCGAGCTCTTGAGCCGCGACACCTGGTTTTTGACCTCGTCCAGCCCGATGAATTCGGCGAGCTGACGTTCGGCCTCGTGCAACAGCACGGCCTTGCGCTCGTGGGCCGCGGGATCAACGAAGTCGTCCGCGTTGGGCTCGGTGCCAGGGTCCCACGGATCGGTGCGGGCCTCGATCCGGCCCGCCGTGGTGGTCACGATCCCAAAGCTGGTGTCGGAGAGGGCCTGCTGCACTTGGTCGTTCTCGGGGTGGGCCGCGTACAGGTCCTGCAGGACCTCGCTGGCCGACTCCTCGTCGACGTGTGCGCGCAGCACCAGCCCCTTGGCCAGCGCGCCATCGACCGCCGCGACCGCGACGGGGCCGTCGGGCTCCTCGAGATAGGACAGCGCTGGAGCAAACATGCCGAGTCGGGCCAGTGCCGTACCCAGCGCGATCTTGGCGGCGTGGAAGAAGGCCGCGTCGAGCTCGGGGTCGGTGACGACCGGTGTCAGCAACTTGACGACGTCCGACCAGCGCTCCGCGCGGTAGTTGACGACGACGGCGATCCAGCGGGCCTCGCGCCAGGAGGGGCGACGCTCGGCGATACCGGCGACCAGTTGGGCCGCCTTGGCAAACTCACTGGGCCCCCCTGTAGAAGCCAGGGCGGCGGCGTAAGCGAGCTGGAAATCGTCTGGCTCGGTGGCCCGAAACTGCAGATACAGCCCGGTGTCGTACAGAAAGCCCAACGCCCGATCCGCTAGCTCCACCTGGCGCTGCAGCACGCCCGCGGTGGCCGCGGTGCGTGAAATGGATTCCAGCACATAAAAAGACGTGTCACCGGCGGCGGCCAGGCCGGTCCATGCATCGCATTGGTCATGGGCGACGCGGGTGAGCGCGGTGAATCCCGAGCGGGCGGCGTCCAGGTCCGCCGGACGCTGCCGCTGGTAGATCGCGATGCCCAGCGCGCGACAGCAGGTAGCAAACCGGCTGACGACTTCCCCGTCCACCTTGCCGTTCGACGTCGATGTCGCTGAGTTGGCCGGCCGTGCCGCTAGCATGCCGTCATCCCCGCGTCCCACGGACGTACGTCTCCATATACGTAGTGTCACCTAACCTAATCCGCAAAAAGTTAGCATTGCCTAAACTCGTTGTCGAGGCGGCCCCCTCAGTGGCGCTGAGCAGGGCATTATCGACGATCAATCGCCCGACTTTCCGATCTCGCGGTGGGTCTTGCTACGGCGAGCAGCCTACTGAAGATGACAATCATTTTCAAATTGCCGCACCGGGTACCTGCACGTGGCTAGTAGTCGGGCGGCGGAGCGGAAAAGTTCCCTCCGGGAGCGGATCTATCGCGAAGCACTCACCAGTGTGTTACGGACGAACATGGTCCTGGCTGCGGAGCCGGGTTCAGGCACCGGCCGACCGAGCTTAGGCACGTATTCGGTCAGTGCAGTGCCAACCGCGGTCCAACCCCGGCCGCCGAACCACTCGGTGGCCGGGGCGCATCGCTCGTTGTAGACCAACTGGAAGAACACCCGCTGGGTGCCGTCGACCGACGTGGCGCGTTCCTCCTCGATTTTGGCCGCGTACTCGTCGGGGTCCAACGGCGCACCGTCCTCGACCGCGACGTGGCTGCCCGGCCCGGCCATCGTGTCGATGCCGGTGAATAGCTGCTCCTCCGCGGCGGCCGGTAGGTAGATCAGCAGGCCCTCGGCGATCCATGCGGACGGCTTGGCGGCGTCAAATCCATTGTCCCGCAATGCTTGTGGCCAGTCCTCGCGCAGATCGATGGCGATCTCGCGCCGGTCGGCGCGTGGCTGTGCGCCGTGCTCGGTGAGCACCTCACGCTTGAAGTCGAGGACCTGCGGCTGATCCAACTCAAAGATGGTGGTGCCGTCGGGCCAGGGCAGCCGGTACGCGCGGGAATCCAACCCCGCCGCCAAGATGACCACCTGCCGGGCACCGACGCCGGCCGCGTGCCGGAAGTAATCGTCGAAATACCGGGTGCGGGCGGCCTGGAAGTTGACGAAATGCTGGCCCCAGTCCTCGGTCTTCAACTCGTGATCGGGAGCCTTACCGTCGAGCACGTCCGCGTAATGACCGCCGACGGCGCGGCAGAACAACTCCGCATAGGGGTCGACGGCCAGTGGATCGGGTTTCTGCGCCTCCAGCGCCCGCGCTGTCGCGACGAACAACGCCGTCGCTCCGACACTCGTGGTGATGTCCCAGGTATCGCCTTCGCTACGCACTCAGCCGAGGGTACCCCGAAGACCGAGCTGTCTTTGTCGCGTTGACTCTGCGTCCGCGGCGCCAAAGTACGAGTAGGACGCACCCTCAGCGCAGAGTGAACGCCGCCTGGGCCACCGCGAGACCAGGACCAGGAGTCGGGGCTAGTCGTTCTGCTCCGGGTTCCAAGTACCGGGGACCATCGGCATCCGCGGGCCTCCACCAAACTCATCCCCGGCGAGCGTGGCCAAGCCCGCCGCCGCACGTTCGGCTTCCTTATGCGCCGTGCCGGCAAACCCCAGGCTTCCGGCGCCCCGATCCGAAGCCACCGATGACGGTGGCCCGTCCCAGTCCGGGTCGACGTCAACATTCATATCCATGAACTCGTCGCCGTATCCGCGCTGCCGCGCGCGCTGACGTCGACGTGCCCGTGCAGCCTCTCGCGCACTCGCCGCTGCCGCGATCGCGGCCGAATCAGGTTCCGACGCTTTCTTTTTCGCACTGGCCGCGGCGCTGTTGCTCATTCCCGAGCCAAACCCGATGCCCGGGGGGCCCAGCGCATACGGCGGGACAAAGCCCGGCGAAGCCGCGGCGGCGGGGGGTGCCGTCGGTGCCGGACCGGGAGGGGCCGGTGGGCCGGCCGGACCGGGCGGAGGCGACGAGGGCAGGCTGGGAGGCACCGACGGCGCCGGCCACGGCGCCGACACCACGACGGGCAGCAGGTGGGGTGCGGCCGCGACGGGCACGGGCGCCGGCGCCACGACGGGTTGCGGCAGGGCCGCCAGGCCGGCCAGCCCGGCGAGACCGGTTGCTGACGCCAACGGGGCGGCCACCACGGGAAGCGCGGCCGCCAGCGCCGCCGGTTGGCTGGTCAGGGTGAAGATTTCGGCCAGGTGAGTCGGCCAGTCGAACAGCTCCAGGCTGACGAGGTATTGGGCGGCCAGGACCGGATTTGTCTGCAGGTATACGAAAAATTGCTGAAAGTCCTCGCCGAGTTCCAGTGATCGGGCGACCCAAAAAACCGCCGTGGTCGGGTCAGAGTATTCGTCGTAGTCAAGTCCGTTAAGCGTGCCGTCGGCAGGGCTCCAGTTGTACCCGAAGTTTCGCAGGAGGTTGGCGATGAAGTCGTCCAGTGCGTTGTCGACCACGGGGTCGTGCGCGACCGTATCGTTTCCGATGCCGAACTGCTGTAAGAATGCGTCGAGGTTCGGATCATTCACCGAGTTCTCGAAATTCGTAAACGGATTCAGCTGTGGGTTATTCGTGATGTTCTGGTAGGCCTGCAGCAGGTTTTGCCAGTGCTGCTCGATCTGCTGCAGGGCTCCCTGCAGAGGGTTTCCGTAGTCTGCCGGTGACTGTGCGTTGGACTTCAAGATTTGCGGCGCGGGCGCGGTCTGCGATGCCTGCGATGCCACCGCCGTCGTGTTGGAGACCGCCTGATAGAGGGCCATCGTGGTGGCGGCCTGAATCCACATCCGCACATAGTCGGCCTCGTTGACCGCGATCGGGATGGTGTTGATCCCGAAGAAATTGGTGGCCACCAGGACTCCGTGGACGACGTGGTTGGCCGCGAGCTCTGGCAACGCGGGCATGGACGCCAACGCCGACGTGTAGGCGGCGGCCATGGTCTGGTGATTGGTCGCCATCGCCGCGCTGTTCGCGCTGGCCTGCGTCAACCACGCCAGGTAAGGCGCGTGCGCCGCGACGTACGACTCGACGCTGGGCCCCTGCCACGCGCCGGCCTGCACCTGGCCCACCACGGCGGTGAGTTCGTTTGCGACGGAGGCATATTCGGCGCTCAGCGAGTCCCACGCCCCCGCCGCCGCCAGCAATGACCCCGGCCCCGGGCCGGCGCTGAGCAAGGCGGAGTGGACCTCGGGGGGCGAAGCCATCCAGATCGGTGCCGTCACAGCACTCCTCCCCCGACGGTTTCACTGGGCTCAGAGCTTACTGGTGTTGATAATCATTTTCAATTCGAACCGCGAGTTTTTTCGATGAGCTAGCCCGGGGCCGCGAAGCGACGCGCACGCGAACGAGGCCAATCGCTGGGCTCGGCGCTCGCCGCGAACTTTCCACCCGCCCGACGGCGGCTCCGGGCCGGGCCCCGGACTCGACCTGACATCGAATCGGGCGATGGCCGAGGTGCTCGACGAGGGTCTGGAACCGAACGCCCGGAAGCGAACGTCGAACACACACGCTTCTCGACGTCAACGTGCTGCTCGTGAGGTCGCCACTCTGGATAGGGATTCGCCCGATTCACCTCGGTGGGCCACCTGCGACCGTCGTCAGACCAAGGGCCGACCAGTCCTGATCCGCCGATCGAGATCCCACAGCATCAGGTTGAACGGGAACTGGCGCACGACGCGGGGCAGCATCCGGTTGGCCGTCCTCACTACGGCCAT
>NZ_JAFBAR010000094.1 GCF_019247635.1 Mycobacterium sp. | reverse complement strand
ACTTGGCGCCGCGCACGCCATGCGACAGCGTACGGGCGCGGCGAGGTTCAAGGTTTGGGACGCCGCCTATGACTCCTCGGCGACAGCATTGCGAGATATCCTCAGCGAGATTGATTTTGACACCGCCTTCGCCGAGGGCGCGGCGATGTCCACCGAGGAGGCGATCGCCTACGCGCAGCGCGGCCGCGGCCGACGCAAACGACCGGCCAGCGGCTGGGAGTCGCTCACCCCGACCGAGCGCGACGTGGTGCGACTGGTCAGCGAGGGGCTTGCCAACAATGACATCGCCGCAAGGCTTTTCGTCTCACCCCGCACCGTGCAAACCCACCTCACCCACGTCTACACCAAGCTCGGCCTGAGCTCCCGCGTGCAACTTGTACAGGAAGCCGCACGCCACGCCAAAACCCCCTATGCGGGCCGGCGGTGAGCAGCTGCTGCAGTGGCGGATGTCGCGAGCCAGGCGCCACAACTCGCATGGAACCCAGACATTAGCATGCTAATGTATGAGCATGCCACTCGAGCATCGACTCCAGATCCTGCTCGACGCCGAGCGTCATCGCCGCATCACATCGCTAGCGCGCGAGCGTGGTGTCTCGGTCGCCGCGGTCGTGCGTGAGGCCATCGACCGCGGCCTCGCGAGCCCCGGCGATCGCCGAAAGTCAGCGGGCAGGCGCCTCCTGGACGCTCCCGACATGCCGGTTCCCGAGCCGCGGGAGCTCAAAAAGGAACTCGAGGAGCTGCGGGCACGCCGCGGATGATCGTGCTCGACACGACCGTGCTCGTATACGCCAAGGGTGTCGAGCATCCGCTACGCCAGCCCTGCCGCGATCTCATCGCGGCGATCGCCGAGGAGCGCATCGAGGCGACGACCACGGCCGAGGTCATCCAGGAGTTTGTCCACGTCCGTGCCCGTCGGCGTGAGCGCAGCGACGCGGCCGCGTTGGGCCGCGACTATGTGGAGCTGCTCTCGCCGCTGCTGATGATTACTGGCGAAAATCTCCGACGCGGGCTGGCGCTGTTCCAGACGACGCCCCGACTCGGGGCCTTCGGCGCCGTGCTCGCGGCGACCGCCGCGAAGGCGGGCGCGAGCGCTCTCGTCTCGGCTGACACGGCCTTCGCCGACCTATCGGACATCGCGTACGTCATTCCCGACGCGGCCGGGATCGCCACTCTGTTCGACTCGTCCTGACGACGCCGTTTGGCCTAAACGGCACGTCGCCTGAACGCCACATCGGCGTGATTCGGCGCGAGGCCCGAAACTAGAGCGCCCCGGCGGCGTTTGGCACCCCTGTAGCCAACCGTGGGGTCAATTCGAGAACCTGGCCGGGTTTCCCGAGCTTGACGTTGACTGTTACAGCCCTGGGTCCACCGCTCTTGACGGGTTCACCACTGTGCTGCTAGACATGGCCAGCGTCAATAATTTGGGCGATCGCCCAATCATCGCGGTGGAGGGTGCCATGGGCCGGATGGACGGCAAGGTCGCGTTCGTGACCGGGGCAGGCGCCCCGGTGTGCCAGAGCTTTCACGTCCTGGCGATCCCATGGGTGACCCCCGAAGACATCAGCAGCGCCGGCCTGTTCCTGGCACCGGACGAAGCGCGTTACGTTACCGGCGTGGCACTGCCCATCGACGCCGGCAGCTGCCTGAAATGAGGGAGATGTCAATGACCGTCGCTAACGACACGGACGTCTACTACGACCCGTACGACACCGGCATCATCGCCGACCCGTATCCGGTTTACGCGCGGTTGCGCGAGGAGGCGCCGATCTACTATAACGAGCGCTACGATTTCTGGGCGCTGTCAAGGCATTCCGATGTCGAACAGGCGCTGGCGAACTGGGAAACCTTCTCCAGCCGCCGCAGCGACATCCTGGAACTGATCCAGTCGAAGTTCGACATGCCCGGCGGCGTCATGATGTTCCAGGATCCACCCGAGCACTCGATATTGCGCGGGCTGATGTCGCGGGTGTTCACGCCGCGCAGGATGGCCGCGATTGAGGACCAGATCCGGCAGTACTGCGTGCGGTGCCTGGATCCCCATGTCGGGTCCGGCGGATTCGACATCATCGCGGAACTGGCATCGATGATGCCCATGCGCGTGATCGGCATGTTGTTGGGAATTCCTGAGTCCGAACAGATCTCGGTGCGCGACGCGAACGACGCCAACCTGCGTACCAAGCCCGGGGCGCCGCTGAAAGTCGCCGACGCCGACTCCATCGCAGACGGCCGAATCTACGCCGATTATGTCGAATGGCGATCCAAGAACCCGTCCGACGATCTGATGACGACGCTGCTCAACGTCGAGTTCGACGACGAGCGCGGGGTGCACCGGAAACTGGCCCGCAAAGAGGTGTTGCACTACACCCAGGTGGTGGCCGGTGCCGGCAACGAGACGACGGGCCGGTTGATCGGTTGGCTGGCCAAGGTGCTCGCCGAACACCCCGACCAGCGTCGCGAGATTCACCAGGATCGGTCTTTGCTGAACCGTACCGTCGACGAGACCTTGCGATTCGAACCGACCGGACCGCACGTGGCCCGTTGGACGGCAAAGGATTTCGAATGTTACGGAACCACGGTCGCGGCCGGCAGTGCCGTGCTGTTGTTGTTTGGTGCCGCCAACCGCGACCACCGTCGGTATAGGGATCCGGACGTGTTCGACATCCATCGCGACAACATCTCGCACATCACCTTCGGGAAGGGCGTGCACTACTGCTTGGGCGCCAACCTGGCTCGCCTTGAGGGCCGCGTCGCGCTGGACGAGATGCTCAACCGCTGGCCCGAATGGGACATCGATTACGACACAGCGCAATTGGCGCCGACATCCACCGTTCGCGGCTGGGAACGGCTACGCATCGTGTTGCCCTGAGGTACGCCGCGTCTTCGGGCTCGGCATTTCGAAGCGGTCGAGGAATCGATTCACCAGCGCGACGGCCTCGTCATGGCCACCGGTGGTACCCAGCCGGTCCTCCAGGATCAGGGTGCGGCCGATCGAGACGATGATGACGGCCAGGGCCGCGGGCGGGAATTCGATTGGGTCGAGGTCGTGTTCGCGGACGATGGAGTTCAGGGCCGTGATCTGCGCCTCGCGCCACCGCTCCGACCACACCGCGATCTCGGCCCGGATCTCCTTGCGGTGGTTGGCAAGCCCCATGAATTCCAACAGCAGCCTGGTGTCCTTCGGCTCGGTGAGTGTGTCCCAGAACGCGTGCAATGGCCGCGGGGAGCCCAATGCCTGTTGCTGACGCTCCAGGTACGCCGCGGCGCCGCGGCGGAAAACGGCCAGATACAACTCGTCCATGGTGGGGAAGTAGTAGTGCACCAGCGCCGGTTTCACGCCCGCTGCGGCCGCCACCCGGCGCGACGTGGCCGCGGCGTACCCCTCCTCGACCATGATCTGACTGGTTGCGGCCACCAACGAGTCGCGCGTGGTGGAGTCGCGCGCCTTTGCGCGTTCAGTTGCGGCCATGGTTGTTTGGTCTTATCACACCGCCGGTTCGGCGAACATCGAATAAGGCGCCGGAATCCCGGATGCGGTTCTGCTTGAACACGTTGGCGAGGGCATCAAGAGTGACCGCAGCACTCGTCAGACGTCGCGCCGTAGTACGAGTTGCGTTGCGCTGCAAGCTTGCCCGTTCGACGGAGTGACCGCCACGTTTGAAAAATCGCCAGCCTGGGCATGTAACCCGTCAAACCCTGCCAACCGGAAGAGAAGCAAAGCGTGGCTCTCAGCTTCAACGACGTCATCAAGTCCAAGTATCTGCGATTGACGACTTTCACCAAGGATGGCCGGCCGAAGCCGACCCCAATCTGGGGGGTGCCCGATGGCGGCAAGCTCCTCATCATCACCGACGACGGGTCGTGGAAGGTCAAACGCATCATCAACACACCCAGGGTGACGATCGCCCGCAGCGCGGCGCTGGGCAAGCCCAAGAGCGAACCGGTCGAGGCCGTTGCCCGGGTGTTGCCGAAGTCGGAGACCCGGCGGGTTTACAACGCCGTCCTGAAGCGGTACTGGTACCACGCCTGGTGGTTCTACGCGCACTCGGTCGTGCGCGGGGGCATCGACAAGGTCCACGTCGGCCTCGAGATCGAACCTGCCGCTTAGGGAGCCTTCTCAGCCGCCTGTGCCGCGGTTAGTGTTGGCCAATGCCACAGGAGCCCACCCGCATATCGCCGATCTTGGCGCTTGTGGCGGCGGCCCGCGTCGCGGTGGGGGCCGCCATGCTTTTGGCGCCGGGCAGGTTCTTCAGGCCGGAATCGGGCACCGAGACGCTGTTGATGCAGACGATCGGGATTCGCGATCTGGTGATCGGGTCGGGTACGTGTGCCGCCGCGCTGCGCGGTGACAAAGAGCTGCGGCGCTGGGCGACTTTCGGATTGCTCAGCGACAGCGCCGATCTCGTGCTCGGGCTACGCAGCAGGCCCCTCGTTGGCACCAAAAGCGCGATGATCGCGGCCCTGGCGCCGGTGCCCTTCGTGGGTGCCGGCTTGCTCGGCCTGGGTCGGCGGTCGACAGAGCTGAACGGGGTTAGGAGGCCGCCGCGCGCAGTGCCGTGACCGTGTCGGCCAGGGTGGCGTGCAGATCCCGATAGGTGATGCCGAGTTCGCGCTCGCTCGGCGAGTCATCGGATGCTGGCATCTGCGTGTAGTACTGCATGCCCGCCGAGGTGAACGGGGTATCGAACGGCAGGTATGGACCCACTTGGTCCAGCACCACGCCCGCGGCACGAATCACCGTGTCGGGCACCGGAACCGCGAGCATCGCCGTGGCACCGACCTCGCCGAGCATGCTCGCCAGTTCGGTCACCGGAACGCGGCGGCCACCCGCCATATAGCGGCGCGGCCCGCGCCCGGGCTCCAACAGCGCCACGTGCAGTGCGGCCAGATCGCGAACGTCGACGACCAACCATGCCGCGCCCCGGCCGGGAATGAAATGCATACTCAACGCGGCCTTGACGCCTTCACCGGCCTCACCGAACTGGTCGCCGACCGGCGGCCCCAGCACCATGCCGGGATAGGTGATGTTCACCGGCGCCCCCGCGTCCTGCAGTCCGCGCGCATAGATTTCGACCTGGGCCTTCGACTGGCCGTACCCGTCGGTTCCGCCGACCACCGGCAGGTCCGCCGTCAGCGTCTCCAATTTGGGATGGAACAGCGCGGTGAAGCTCGATACGTGAACGATCGGATCCATTCCGAGTTCGACGGCCTGGCCCAGCACGTTTTGGGCGCCGGACATGTTTGTGCTGAGCATCCGGGGAGTCTCACGCGGGTCGGTTGCCACCAGTGCGGCGCTGTGCACGACGGCGTCACACCCCTGCAGCGCCTCCCGGATCGAGTAGCGGTCCGAGATGTCTCCGACGGCAAAATCCGAGACGTCGACCCCCAGTTGCGCGACGGACGTCTTGAGCCGCTCCGGGTTTCGGACCAGGAACCGGACGGAGTGTCCCGCTTCGGCGATGGCCCTTGCGGTCCAGCCGCCCACGAACCCGGTACCGCCCGTGACAAGAACACGCATGGTGCGATGCTATGGCTAATTTGCCGGCTCGTGTTACAGATGGCTTACCGCGAAATCCGCGGCCTGGCCGACCATCCCGTTCACCGAGTACGAGACGTGTGCGACAGGGTCATTGCCCTGACCGCAGATCGAGTCGCCCTGCGCGCACAGCTCGAGGGTCTTGGGTTGGTACAACGGGCCGATGGTAATCAGCGGCGCGCCGTACTGCTGCAGGAATTGTGGGGAAGGCGTCCCGAACAAGATGACCGCGGCGACATGGTTCGCGATCTCTGGTGCCAGCGGCGCAGGAACCGCGGAAGCGGGTACGCCCGCCGGGACGGCGGCCGAGGTGACGTAACCCGCCAGGGCCGCGCCTTGCGAGTATCCACCGAGCACCTCCCGCGTCTTGGGACAGTTGGTCGCCATGGACTGGATGTGCGAACCCGCGTCACGAATGCCGTCGATCACCGTCTTGGGGAAATCGGGGTTGGAGAAGTCGGTGCTGGCGGGGTAGTTGACCGGATACACGCTGAGCGACCTGGTGCCGATCTCCCCACGCAGCGCATCGACGAAGGATTGGCCGATCCCACCGACGCCGGCAGGCTCACCGGAGCCGCGCGCGAATACGACGTCGACGTCGGGGCACGGGTCGGCTGACGCCGCCGGAATCCGGGGGCTCGCGAAGACGGGTATGCCCGCCAGCGCCACCGCGCCCACAACTACGGCAAACCGCCGTGCCCGTGCGGCATTCGCCGCCACCCAACCGCGTCGCATCATGCCGACCCCTCACTCGTTCGATACCGATAGAGCTATGGGGTAGCCAGAAACCGGCTTCTCAATCGCGTGGGTCTGGCTGACGGCTGTGCACGCCGCCTAGGATTTGTCCGACAATAGACCAGCAGGCTTGCCGCCCTCATCGGCAAACCTGCTGGTCAAAACTCGCCGGGCCTACTTCTTGAAGGCGTCCTTCACCTTCTCGCCGGCGTCTTTCAAACTCGACTTGGCCTGGTCAGCGCGGCCCTCATTCTTGGTGTCGTGGTCCTTGGTCGCCTTGCCGACGGCCTCCTTGGCCTTGCCGCCCAGGTCTTCGATCTTGTTCTTGGCTTTGTCCGTGGCGCTCATCTGTTCTGCTCCCTCTTTGGGTCGCTGGGTGGGGTCCTGCCTGGCTACCCGCTAACGAGCGCCTCCGAAACCCTTATTCGCGACGTTCGAGCCTGCCCCGCAGCGTGGAAACTGGCGGATTGCACGCGAGGTGTCACTATGGACTGCATGAGCACCGCGGTTGTGGTGGCGGTCGTGGCGGTGCTGATGCTCCTGGGCCTCAGCATGGTCATCAATCAGCTTCTTCGGCTGAAGACGTGGCTGAACAAACCGCCCGGGAGTGACCACTCGGAGCAGTGAGCGCCCGCGGTTGCGACTTACGCTCGCGGCCCGGCGATCCCGTTGCCGCGCCGGTGAGTCAAGTCCTTCAGGTTCGCCTTGGCCTGGTCCAACTTGCCTCCGTATTGGGTGCGCCTGTTGCCGGTGATCCTGCCTACGGTCTCCCTGGCCTTGCCGCTCCAGTACTGGGCCTTGTTGCGCAGTCTGCTGTTTTTGCCGGTCATGGTTGGCCGGATACCCGACGGCGGGTGCCCGCCAAACCGCAGGTGCTACCCTGCCTCCCGTGATGGCAGCGCGGCCACGAGAAGCTTCTTCGCCGTGACAACTCTTTTGGTAACCGGCGACGGCTTGCCGCGCGGCACGGCCGGCGCGGCCGACCCGCATTTCGCCAACGCGATAAAGGTGTTCGCCCAGCTGTTTCCGGGGCGTCGTTTTGGCGGGGGAGCCCTGTCCGTCTACATCGAGGGCCGGCCCGTCGTCGACGTCTGGACGGGATGGAAGGACCGGGCCGGTAGCGAACCGTGGACGGCGGACACCGGTGCGATGGTGTTTTCGGCGACCAAGGGAATCGCGTCGACGGTTGTTCACCGGCTTGCCGATCAGGGCCTGGTGTCCTATGACGCGGCCGTCGCCGACTATTGGCCCGAATTCGCCGCCAACGGCAAGGCCGACATCACCGTCAACGACGTCATGCGGCACCGGTCTGGACTGTCGCACCTCAAAGGCGTCACCAAGACCGAGTTGATGGATCACCTGTTGATGGAGGAACGGCTTGCCGCCGCGGCGCCGGACCACACGCGAGGCGTCCAGGCGTATCACGCCCTGACCTACGGCTGGCTGCTGTCGGGTCTTGCCCGCGCGGTGACCGGCAAAGGCATGCGGGAGCTGGTTCGCCAGGAAGTCGCCCGTCCGCTCAACACCGACGGCATCCATCTGGGCCGGCCTGCAGCGGGCGCCCCGACCGAGGTGGCGCAGATCCTGGCGCCGCAGTCCAAGTTGCCGAACCCGATTTTCAACTTCATCGCGCCCAGGGTCGCCGGCCTGCCGTTCTCCGGCGGCTTCGGTGCGATGTACTTTCCTGGCGTCAAATCCCTTGTGCAAGGCGACATTCCATTTCTGGACGGTGAAGTCCCCGGTGCCAACGGAGTGGTGACCGGCCGTGGTCTGGCCAAGATGTACGGCGTGTTGGCCAACGATGGCCGCATCGACGGCAAGAAGTACCTGTCCGAGGACTTGACGCGCGGCCTGACGGGCGATCCCCGACGGAAGTGGCCCGACGCAAACATGGTGGTGCCCATGCCATTTCACCTCGGCTATCACGAATCGCCCGTCCCGGGCCTGCTCCGCGGGTTTGGCCACGTTGGACTCGGTGGGACGTTAGGCTGGGCCGACCCCGAGACCGCCAGCTCTTTCGGCTTCGTGCACAACCGGCTGCTCACGCCGATACTGTTCGACATGGGCTCCTTCGCGGGGCTGGCCCGCCCGCTGCGCAACGCCATCGAGGCCGCGCGGCACACGGGATTCGTCGAAGTCCCTGCGCTCGGTGCGACCTACGCCAGACCCGCGCGACGAGCCGCGGCAGCGGGCCGGCGTTAGACCCTCGCGTTTCCGCGGGGGAGCGTCAGCGGGAGGTCGGTGTAGGTGGCGATGCCGGGAGCGGCGGCCACGACGGCGGGGATCGCATTGATAACCGGCATCGCCGTCATGATGTGGCCGAGGTCCATGAATTCCTCGATCGTGGTGGCCTCGAAGTACGGGGGCGGCAGGAATCCGACCTTGGTTGTCACCGTCGGCTGCCCGTCGACCTGAACGACCCAGCCATCCTGCTCGATCTTCCAGTCGGGCTCCAGGGTCTGTCCCTTGCGCCACCGGACGTTGAGGTCGATCAGGATCTTGTCGCCGACGAGGCCCTGCCAGCTGATGTACACCCCCGCGACACATCCCGCGGGGATCGTCCAGGACGCCATTTCGAGGTCGGCGGTGGTCTGGGCGAACTCGGCCACGCAGCGCACCTCGTCGAGTTCGACACCGAGCGCATCGCCCACCAGCCGGACGGCCTCGCCGAAGATGGCAGTTCCTTTGGCCGCCATCGCCTGCAGGTCCGGGTGGTCGATCGGCTGACCGAAGCCGACCGGCTTCTCGGTGTCCGGGGAGTCGTAGAACGTGGTGTCGGCGGCCTCGTTGACGGTGATCTTGTCGACGCGGTTGCAGACCATGGCCGACACGATGGCCAGCAGTTCGGCGAAGCCGGGGCTGACACCGGACCCGAAGATCGTGGAGCCACCCGTCTGGCAGGCGTGCAGGATCCGGTCGCGTCCGGCGCCCAGGTTGCCTCCGGTGATGAACGACGCCGTCGTCACCACGTTGACGCCCCCAGACAGGATGCGCACCAATTCGTCGACGTCGATCCACATCGGGTTGTAGACCACACAGTCCGGCTTCAGGGCGAGCAGTGCCTCCACGTCGTTGGTGGCCGCGACCCCCAGCGGTGCCATGCCCACCAGCTCCCCGGCATCGCGGCCGACCTTTTCCTGGGACCAGGCATAGCACCCCACCAGTTCGAGGGTGGGGTTGGCGGCGATCGACTTCAGCGAGCTCTTGCCGACGTTCCCGGTGTTCCATTGCACGACGCGATAGGTGTTTGGCACTCGCTCAGCATAGGGGAACGGATCGGGTGGTCAGTAGGTCGATTCGCTCGCCAGAATCTCGGCCAGGTATGCGTCGTCTGGCGGCGAGTCCAGCCGCGCCCGCACCCAGCGGCGGACCCGCTCCCTCGTCTCGGATGATTCCGTCGCCCCCGAGATCGGAGCGCCGACGATCACCGACGTCGCCGCCCAATCATGGTTCCAGGCAGCCGATTCCGTCAGCGGCAGGTGTTCCGCGCCGAAAAGTGGGAGGCTCGCGCGGCCGTCGGCTTCCAGCATGCCGTCCCCGGTCACTGTCCCGGCGAGCACCCGGAGCTCGACGCCGGTGGCGGGGTCGGGTCCAATGACCGCTGCGCGCACCACCGCGACCGGCGTGGTGCCGTCGACCCGGACGCTCCAGTCCACGGTGTTCTCGCTGGCATCGAATATCCGCGGTGGAACCGCACTCCAGTTGAGCGACGCGACGCCGCTGACGATCGCGGCCGCATCCGATGGCGTTCCGTCCGAGCCCGCGGCCAGCGCGTAGTCGTCCTGGCGTGGGCTCGGCACTGAGCCGAGTGCGCTCGAATCATCAACCGCGGCAAACAATTCCGGCCACTCCGGACCGTCTATTTCGATCTCGTCGGCCAGCCCGGCACCGACCCGTACCAGGTCGCGGATGCGTGCGTCGTCGGTGCCCACGCGCGTGAGCAGGGCCGCCGCGTGCGGCGCCAGCAGCTCGGCCACGTCCGAGTCCAGGGTGTCGTCGGTGAAGAAGCACTGTGCGCCGAACGTCAGCAGCGCGACTTCGACGTCGAGAAGGGCACGGTCGAGGGCGGCGATCCCGTCGCGCTGACTGGCCGGCCACCAGCGCCGTAGCCAATGACCAATCGCGAGTCTACGGAGCGGATTGATCGATCCCGGCAGGATTTCCACCCCGTGAAGATCCAGGCGTTCGAGACTCTGCGGTTGCCCTGCCCGGTCCACGGCCGACACCAGCATGACGTGTCCGGCCTCACCGACGATGCGCCAAAGCCAGTCGGCGCGCGATAAATCGGTGAAGCTGATCTGGGTGGCGGTCTCGGTGGGCGGGTCGTCGATCGTCCAGGAAAACACCGCACCGCTGACCTCCAGCACCGCGGTGAGTGGGCCTAGAGGCTCGGCACGGGGCCCGGCGCTCCAAAGACCGGATTCGGCAACCAATCTCATCCGGCCACCTGCAATTCCAGCATTGTCTTGATCCGCTGGCGGTGGTCCAGGCTCACCGACCGGGCGACGCCCTCGAGCAGGGACCGCACGTCGTCGACGTCGTCACAGGGCTCCTGCCAGACGTCGCGGCCGTGCAGGCGCGCCCACAGCCGGCTCAGGTATGGCTGCGCGTAGGCGGTGAGTTCGTCGACGACCTGGCGTTGCCGCGGATGGATGGGCCCGCCCTCGGCGAGGTAGCGCCGGGCGTGCAGAACGTAGGCCTCCTTGCGCAACCGGGCCTGAATCTGGGCCGCCAACGCGTAACGGCTGGCCACCGATCGGTCCAATGGCGCTAATTCGACGGCGATCTCGATACCGGCCACCAGTGTGGCCTGTTTGTCCTCGCCCAACAGCCCCCAGGGCGCGCAGACCCGGTCGACTTCCTCGGCGCACAACAACGGGATGTCGGGCAACGCGTCACGGTCCAGTGCGCGCCGCAGCGTGGCGCGCACCCGGTCCCCGACACTGCGATCCAACGGGCGATCGCTGTCAGTGCCGCCGCGTACTTTCGGTTGTCTTTGCGGTGCAACTGAACTCAAGCCGATGTCGACGATCGACCAGGGCAGATCAACATCGTCGACGTGGGCCAGGGCGCCCAGGTTGTACGGGGTTGCATCAGCGATCACAGCTGACCAGACCCGCTGCCGCGCGGCCGCCACCCCATGGCTGTTGGCCGGCCCCAGCACGGTGGCAAGCTCCGCCAGGAACGGGCCGGTAATTGTTTCGCCGGGCTGCACGTCACGCCAACTGACGTCGAGTTGGTCGGCAAGTGCGGCAACAGTTTCGGGATCCGCCAGGTAGGCGTGCAGCACCTCGATCGCGGTGCGGTCGCGGCCCTGGTGGATATCGTGCAGCACCGCGGCGGCGGTCTCACTATCTTGCGGCGCAGGTGCGCCTTTCGTCACCGCGAGCTCGAAGCAAACCGGGAAGTACAACTCCTGGGCGTTTCCGCTACGAATCCGCTGCCGGCGCCGCTCCATCTTGAGCATCTCGAACCAGGCTGCGGCCGAACGTAACTGGGGAGCGCCGCCCACGATCAGTTCGTGCATTGCGGCTGCCGTCTCCGGCGCGACGACGGGAGCCGAGTACTGCGGGTTCGCGCGCAAGCGCAGCACCAACGGGTCGAGGATGCGCTTGACCGTGCGGGTCAGGGGGCCGCCGTCGTTGCTGCTGAGCACCTCGACGCCGGCGCCGATCGCGCGCCAGGCCTGGTCGATGACCGCCCGGCGTGGCAGACCCACCACGACGTCAGTCGTCACCTGCGAGCCCGCGCTCATTTGCACAGGATAGGGGCATCTCGAAAATTGGAACATCCCAGAAGTTGGGTTCGGTAGCACCCCGGCACCTCGACACTTGGGCGATGAACACGCCGACGCTGCTGGTGGGAACCGCCGAGATCGCGCTGATTGCAACCGCCGTGCTGTATCTCGTGTTGGGTGAGTGGTGGACGGCGTTTGTCCGTCTCGGGGGTGCCGCGGCGTCCACGCTCGTCGGGTGGTTGACCTCCGCCGCACGCCGGAAGAATCCAGACGACCGCACCGTCGGGCTCGGCACGGTACGCAGCGTCGGATCCGGCGAGCACCAGATCTTCGTAGAGGTGGTGGCCGTGTCCGGAGAGACGTTCATCGGCAAACTGGCGCGCAGCGACTCAGACCCGGACATCTCGAGGCTGCGGCCCGGTCTCGTTGTGCTGGTAGCGTTCGATCCGGCTGCACGCGAACAGCTTTCGCTGCCCGACGACGTGCTCGCGGTCCGCGCCCAGTGGTTGGCCGCCGTGTGAGTCACCGCGCGCCGTCCACGGCGAAACTGACCACGGCGCCCCAGTAGAGCGGGCTGGCCGTGATGTCGCCGGAACGCCAGCGTCGCATCCGCGCGCGTTGCCAACGGTTCACCGCACACCCTGCTTCCGGGTCTTCATGGGCGCGATCGACTCCGACGACCACATCGGCCATCGGATCGGTCGTATCTCCCTGAGCCGCAGCGAATTGCCGATACGCGGCGGTGGTGGGTAACGACCACAAGGTGGCCGTCACCAGCTGCGCGCCGCCCAGGATCATCGCCGCCACCAGACCGGTCGCCTCGTCGAATTGATAGTCACCACCGGATGCGCACGCCAGCAACGCAACCCGTGGCGGCATCGGCAGCCGCAGCGACATCAGATCCGAAGCGGTCAACGGGCGGTGATCGCCGATGGCGTCGGCATCACCGCGACGCTGTGCCGCACAGGCCAGGTGCAACGCCGCCCGGTCTGCGCGACCGTCGGCCGAACTCGCGTGTCCGACGTAGAGAAGCCGACTCGGGTGATGGCTCAGCAGGTCGGCCAACCACTTGCGGTCGGCGTCCTGGCGGCGGAACAGCTCGACGGCCGAATCGACTCGCGGCAGCACCGGCCGGCTTCGCATTACCTGGCCGAAGTGTTGCGCCAGCGGTGTCTGTGCCGACGGCCGGCCCAGCACCGACCCCAGTGCGGCATCGGGACGCTGTCCCGGCACCCGCGGGTCGAGTATCAGTAGCGGTGGAGCGTCCCGCCGGGTTGCCCATTGGGCCGCCGTTCGTGGCGCGTGCACGATGTTCTGCGGCACCGCCAGTAGCACGTCGACCAACTCCATCAGCCGATAGCCGTCGGTTCGCTCACTGATATCGACCAGCTGCCACGGGATCTGAGCGGGCACCGTGCCTTTGAATGTGGTGGCCTGCGCCCGGGCGCGCACCAGTTCTTCCGCGCTTGGTCCCGATTTCGGCACCGCCAGTAGTCCCCACGGGACCCGGGCGAGACGGGCGGTGGGGGAGACGAACAGCACCGCACGCGGCGCCGCGATGCATTCTGCCAGCAACTGCCAAGCCGGTGTGGCGATCAGGAGCACGCCCAAAATGTAGGCGGCGTTCAGTTCGGTGCCCGGCGCGGCGAAGGGCCCCCGGGTGAACGCCCGCTCGATCGCGCCGTGTCGACTCTCCGACTCGCGCGGTTCGGGCAGCGCGTCAGCCAGTTCCTGAAGTGCCGCAAGCAGAATCGGTTCTTCCACCACCCAGGTGATCGTCCTGGACGGCTGCCCGACCACCCGCAGACTGGCATACGTGGCGACCCCGACGTCGGCGAATCGTAGGACGAAGGTCAGCCGGTCGGGATCGGTCATGGCCAGGTCGACCAGGCCGGTTCGGCCGCGGTGACGTCACGGCCGTACCGTTGTAGGGCCAGCGCGCGGTAGTGACTCATGATGGGTGGGGCATCCGGTTGCATCTGCAGCGGGGGCAAAGGGCCGAGCCGGGTCAGCGCACCCCCGGTGCGCAAGGTTGGTCCCATGGCTGCGAGCGCGACTTCAGGCTCGATGATGACCGGCGTGGTGGCGGTCGTGGCCCATTCGCCGAAGTCACGTCGCGCCGGCTCGGCACTGAAAGTTCCTCGCGCGCCGTGATATTCCACGAGCTCACTGACGAGCTCCGTGTTGTCCCATTCCCAGGCGACGGCGAAGGCGCTGGCCAGGATGGGTGCCGAAACATTGCTTGCCCAGCGCGACCTCGCGTCGGCGTCGGCGATCGAATAACGCACCGAGTCGACCGCCAGCGCTGCCGGCACCTTGAGCTCGGCGGCCTGCTCGAGCTTCGGCATCGCACGCCGGTACTGCGGACTGCCGACTTCGGCACGGGTCACGCCGAGCGACTTGATCTGCCGCGCTTCGGTTTCCCGCCACGTTTCTGCGGGGTTACCCGCTCCGTCGAATCCGAGGTCCGACAGCGCGTCCGCGCGCCAGACCGTCCCTAGGTGGTTGTCTAACTGTGCGTACTGCAGCCAACTGCTGCGCGGCGACGAGTCGAGCCACTCCCGCGCCTGCGCGATCAGCTCGACCGCTTCGCCAAAGCGACCCCGGAAAATAGATATCCAGCTGCGCTGCAGGAGGATTCGGTGAATGTGAAGCGGCTTTTCCAACTCCCGCCAATGCCGCTCGGCGTGTTCCCAGCATTGGTCCGCGGATTCCAGCCCGCCAGCCGCCAATCGGGTGAGGCCTAAGAACAACCAGCAGCGCGAGACGTCGTGAGCCCGGGCGTGTCGAGCGATGACGGGGTACGCCTCGGAGACCAATTGCTCCGTTGCCCAGCGATCACCCGCCGACCAGCACGCCGCGGCCCGCTCTAGTTGTGTTCTGGCGCTGGCCAGTTCCCATCCGTTCGCCTGCGCCCTGGCTCCGGCGCGACGCAGCCAGGGCTCGGCCTCGGTCAGCCGGCCCGTCTC
>NZ_JAFBAR010000092.1 GCF_019247635.1 Mycobacterium sp. | reverse complement strand
CGAGGCGCTTCGCGTGCTCAACAAAAACCGGGACCATATCGTCGAGGCCTTCGCCGCGCTGAAGAAGCTGGCGATGGTGACGTCAAATGTGCTGTCAAAGACCAAGGTGGACTTCGCCGAAGACCTCAAGGGCTTGTATTCAGTCGTGAAGGCCCTCAGCGACAACAAGAAGAATTTCGTCACCTCGCTGCAGCTGTTGCTGACGTTCCCGTTCCCCAACTTCGGTATCAAGCAGGCGGTGCGGGGTGACTACCTCAACGTGTTCACCACCTTCGACCTCACCTTGCGCCGGCTTGGTGAGACGTTCTTCACCACGTCGTATGCGTTGGACCCCAACATGATGCACATGCCCGAGGTCCTTAACCCGCCCGACTTCTTGACCGGTGAGCTGGCGAACCTGTCCGGACAGGCAGCCGACCCGTTCAAGATTCCGCCCGGAACGGCCACGGGACAGTAAGGGGCGGGGTCGATGATTGACAGACTTACCAAGATCCAGCTGGCGATCTTTGCCGTGATCACCGTGATCACGCTGATGGTGATGGCGATCTTCTACCTGCGGTTGCCCGCCACGTTCGGCATCGGCACCTACGGCGTGAGCGCCGATTTCGTCGCGGGTGGCGGGCTATACAAGAACGCCAACGTCACCTACCGCGGAGTAGCCGTGGGCCGGGTGGAATCGGTAGAGCTGAACCCCAGCGGCGTCACTGCCGAGATGCGCCTCAACAGCGGCACTCCCATTCCGTCGAACGTCACCGCGACGGTCAAAAGCGTGTCCGCGATCGGTGAGCAATACATCGACCTGGTCCCCCCGGCTACCCCGTCGTCGACCAAGTTGCACAACGGATTCCGGATCGACCGGCAGAACACCCGAATCGGCCAGGACGTCGCCGACCTGCTGAAGAAGGCCGAGACGCTGGTCAACAGCCTCGGCGACACCAAACTGCGAGACCTGCTGCGTGAGACGTTCGCCGCGACCAATGGCTCCGGTCCGGAACTGGCCCGCCTGGTCGAATCGGCGCGGCTACTGGTGGACGAGGCCAACGCCGACTACCCGCAGGTCTCGCAGCTGATCGACCAGGCGGGACCCTTCCTGCAAGCTCAGATTCGCGCCGGCGCCGACATCAAGTCGCTGGCCGACGGGCTGGCGCGGTTCACCTCGGAAGTAAGTCAGGCCGATCCGCAGCTGCGCAACACGTTGGCCACGGCCCCGGGCGCGATCGACGAAGCCAACACCGCGTTCACCGGCATCCGGCCCTCCTTCCCGACGCTGGCGGCCAGCCTGGCCAACCTGGGCCGGGTGGGTGTGATCTATCACAAGTCGATCGAGCAGCTACTGGTGGTCTTGCCGGCGCTGTTCGCCGCGATCACCACGTCCGCCGGCGGCACTCCTCCGGACGAGGGCGCCAAGCTGGACTTCAAGCTGGACCTCAACGACCCGCCGCCGTGCGCGGTGGGCTTTCTGCCCCCGCCGTTGATGCGCTCCCCGGCCGACGAGACCGTGCGCGAACTACCGCGGGATATGTACTGCAAGGTCGCCCAGAACGACCCCAGTACGGTGCGTGGTGCGCGGAACTATCCGTGCCAGGAATTCCCCGGCAAACGGGCACCGACGATCCAGCTGTGCCGCGATCCGAGAGGCTACGTGCCGGTGGGGCGCAACCCCTGGCGCGGGCCGCCCGTCCCGTACAACACGCCGGTGACCAACGGCCTGAACGTGCTGCCGCCCAACAAGTTCCCGTATATCCCGCCGGGCGCTGAGCCGGATCCGGGCATTCCGATCGTCGGACCGCCGCCGCCCGGCGTGACTCCCGGGCCGGGGCCGCTGCCGAACCATCAGCCGGCGTACGATCCGCCGCCGCCCAACGACAGCGGGCCGCCGCCGGGCAACCCGTCGTGGATGCCGCCCGGGGTGCCACCGGTACCGCCGCAGCTCCCGTACCCGAAGTGGTTGCCGCCGCCGGCACCGCCGGAAGGGATCAATCCTCCGCCGGCAGGTCCGGGACCGGAGAAGCCGTGGGGGCCGCCGCCCGGCGGGCAACCGCAGGCCAGCGGTCCGACGTACACGACTTACGACCAAACCACCGGCGCCTTCACCGACCCGGCAGGGGGCACAGGTCTTTTCGGGCCCGGTGTGCACGGCGCATCCGCTGCCGAGAATTGGGTGGACCTGATGCTTGATCCGAGGCCGATGTAATGGCCCTCAAAACGACGGACGCAGACGCGACGACGGACGCAGACGCGACGACGGACGCACAGCCGACGACGCAACGTGCGCGTCGCCGGGCGTCCCGCGCGGCGGGGCCGGCGAAGGCCGAAACGACCGGGGCGACTGGGGAAACCGGGGAGACCAGGCTCCCGCTCGAGGTGTCGGAGGATCCGGCCGAAACGGAAGCCTCGAGCGAACCCAAAAAGAAGCCGGCCAAGGCCGTGAAGTCGCTGTCGCCCGTCAAACCGCCGCCCCGACGGCGCGCGCCCGGTGTCCGGGTCGCGTGGATCTCGCTGGCCGCGGTGCTGGTGGCGGTCGCCGCGATGGCCACCGGCGTGTACCTGCTGGTGAACCAGCACCGCGCCGCCGAGGCCGAGCAGGCCCGCGACCAGCGCTTCGTCGACATTGCCACGCAAACCGTGGTCAACATGTACAGCTACAAGCAGGACACCATCGACGAGAGCGTCAACCGCTTCGTCGATGGCACCAGCGGACCGCTGCGCGGCATGCTCAGTGCCAACAACAACGTCGAGAACATCAAGGCGTTATACCGCCAAACCAACGCGACGTCGGAAGCCGTGGTCAACGGCGCGGCCCTCGAGGGTGTCGATGCGGTGACCAATAACGCGTCGGTGCTGGTGTCGGTGCGGGTGACGGTCGCCGACATCGACGGGGTTAACAAGCCGTCCATGCCCTACCGGTTGCGGGTCATCGTGCACGAGGACGAGACCGGCCGGATGACCGGCTACGACCTGAGATATCCCGACGGGGGGAATTGATGCGGCGCTGGTCGCGCTTGCTGATCAAGGTCTTCGGTTTCCTGTTGGTCGCGAGTTTCATTGGGCTGTCCGCGGTCGGCGGCTGGTTCTATTGGGATCGGGTGCAGAGTCGCGGTGAGGCCGCGGCGCGCGCGGTGTTGCCGCAACTGGCCGCCAGGGAGATACCGCAGGTCTTCGGCTACGACTACCAGACCGTCGAACGCAGTCTCGCGGACGTGTACCCGTGGCTGACGCCGGACTATCGCCAGGAGTTCCAGAAGAGCGCCAATACGCAGATCATCCCGGAGGCGAAGAAGCGCGAGGTGGTGGTCCAGGCCAACGTGGTCGGCGTGGGTGTCATTGCGGCCAAACGTGATTCGGCATCGGTCATGGTTTATCTGAATCGGACCGTGACCGACAAGACGCGACAGCCGCTCTACGATGGCAGCCGCCTGCGGGTCGATTTCAAGCGGATCGCCGGCAAGTGGCTGATCGCTTACATCACGCCGATCTAGTCCGGCGGCGCTCGCCGAGGCTCACGCCAGCCCTAGTTGCATTGCGCGATGATGTTGCATTGCATCGGGTACCGCTGGATGGGGCTGGGCGGCGGTCCGGCCAGCTGCAGCGAGAACGGCTGCTTCTTCATGTCCGACGGCAGGCCACACACGGCGCCGTGCAACGTGGTGTGCGTCCCGTTGAGCGTCCCGTCGTCGAACGCATAGGTTTCGGTGGTTGGCGCGACGCCGCCGCCCGGGCAGGACACACCGTCGGCCACCTTGACCACGAACGTCCACAGTCCGCCCACCAACCGGGCTCGGCTGCTGAAGTTCTGCTGTTGGTCGGCGCGGCTGATCTGTTCGTCCGTCGCGCTCACCACGTTCAGTGAGCAGAAGTCCGCCATGATGTCCGGGTTGGAATAGTCCTTGTAGTAACGACTTCCGTTGACGTTGTCGCAGAGCGCCGTGACCGTCCAGGTGACCCCGGATATCCCCGCCTGGTTGAAGACGTACTTGCCGTCCGCCGGCGGCCCGATCGCGCTCGCATGCTCACCGGAATTCGAGGCAATTCCCAGCGCGACGATCGAAACGATGCCGACACCAGCGGCCAAACCGCGACGGATCTTCACGTCGGTCCTCCCTTCACGCCGGAAGCGCTGCATCGAGTATCACAGCGTTGCGGGCTCAGTCCAAGCCTTTCGGATGAGCTTCGGCCAACGCATCCAGAAACGACCGTGCCCAGCGATCCACATCGTGTGCGAGCACCTGGCGGCGCAGCGAGCGCATCCGGCGCCGTCCCTCTTCGACCGTCTGGTTGAGCGCGGCCTCGATGGAGTCCTTGACGCCTTCGAGGTCGTGCGGGTTGACCAGATAGGCCTGCCGCAATTCGGTTGCGGCCCCGGTGAATTCGCTGAGCACCAGGGCGCCACCCAGGTCGCTGCGGCAGGCGACGTACTCCTTGGCCACCAGGTTCATCCCGTCGCGCAGCGGGGTGACCAGCATGACGTCGCTGGCGACAAAGAAGGCGACGAGTTCGTCGCGGGGTATCGGGCGGTGCAGGTAGTGCACCACGGGGTGGCCGACCTCGGCGTACTCGCCGTTGATGTGTCCGACCTGGCGCTCGATGTCGTTGCGCAGGATCTGGTAGCTCTCGACCCGTTCGCGGCTCGGGGTGGCCAGCTGGACCAGCACGGTGTCGTCGCGTTTGGCACGGCCCTCGGCGAGCAGCTCGTTGAACGCTTTCAGCCGGACGTCGATGCCCTTGGTGTAGTCGAGCCGGTCGACGCCGAGCAGGATTTTGCGGGGATTGCCCAATTCGGCGCGGATTTCCCGGGCCCGGCGCCGCACGTTGCGGTCGCGGGCGGCGCGGTCGAGCGCGCCCGAATCGATGGAGATCGGAAAGGCGCCCACCCGAACGGTGCGACGATCCCACTGCACCTCACCGAACCGCGACCGGACCCCGACCGCTCCGCGTGAGGCTTCCGCGCCCACCAGCTGCCGGGACAGGAACAGGAAGTTCTGCGCACCCCCGGGGAGATGGAACCCGACCAGGTCCGCCCCGAGCAGCCCTTCGACGATCTCGGTGCGCCACGGTATCTGCATGAACAGCTCCACCGGCGGGAAGGGGATGTGCAGGAAAAAACCGATGGTCAGGTCCGGCCGCAGCGCGCGCAGCATCTTCGGGACCAGTTGCAGCTGATAGTCCTGCACCCACACCGTCGCGCCGGGGGCGGCCGCCCGCGAGGTGGCTTCGGCGAAGCGCCGGTTGACATCGACATAGCGCTCCCACCACTCGCGGTGGTAGATCGGCTTGACGATGACGTCGTGGTACAGCGGCCACAGTGTGGCGTTGGAAAACCCCTCGTAGTACTCGGCGACGTCCTCATTGCTCAGGCGGACCGGCTGAAGCCGCAGCTCGTCCTGCTCGATCGGCGCGTCTTCTTCGTCGCCGTCACTGTCCACACCGCCGGGCCAGCCGACCCACGCGCCGCGCCGCCGGCGCAGCAGCGGTTCCAGGGCGGTGACCAAACCTCCCGGGCTGCGTTTCCAGGTCGTGGTGCCATCGGGGAGCCGCTCCAGATCGACCGGCAGGCGGTTAGCGACCACCACAAAGTCGGAATCCCCGGACTCTGCGGGCTTGCCTCCCCTTACAGCCATTTAGGCGTCTAGTTTCGACGGTCCAATACCGAGCATGGACAAGAAAACCCGACACTCGTCGGCGTCGGTCGCGTAGGCGGCCACGACCCTTCTGGCCTGGCTTGCGGTGCTGTCGGCAACCGGCTCCACATCACCGATTTCGCCAGGATCAGTTTTAGTAGGCATGAGACAACTCTAAAGGGTGTGACGGACAGCCCGTAACGGGTCGTGGCTGGCGACTACCCAGCAGCGGCCTTCTTACACACTGGCCGTAATGTGTAACGGACCGATACCCGGTCCAGGATCAAGGCCCCAAACACGTTAGGTGGGCGGAATGACTCTCTCCGACCAAGCCGACACCGCAGCGGACAACGCTGCTTCCGCTGAGCTGGTTGCCTACGAAACCCTCGACGAGGGCCGCATCGCCCGGATCTGGTTGAACCGGCCCGACGCCCAGAACGCGCAGAGCCGCACCCTGCTGGTCCAGCTCGACGAGGCGTTCCTACGGGCCGAGGCCGACGACGCCGTCCGGGTGGTGATCCTGGCCGCGCGCGGTAAGAACTTCTCTGCCGGTCACGACCTGGGATCGGAGCAGGCGCTGCTGGAACGCCAGCCCGGCCCCGCCCAGCATCCGAGCTTTCGGTCGCGCGGCGCCACCCTCGATCCGATCATCGAGAAGCTCTATCACCAGGAGTGGCACTACTTCTTCAACAACACCTGCCGCTGGCGCGATCTGCGCAAGATCACCATCGCCCAGGTGCAGGGCAGCGCGATCTCGGCGGGCCTGATGCTGATCTGGGCCTGCGACCTGATCGTGGCGGCCGACAATGCGAAGTTCAGCGACGTGGTCGCGGTGCGCCTGGGCATGCCCGGCGTCGAATATTACGCTCACCCTTGGGAATTCGGTCCACGCAAGGCCAAAGAGCTGTTGCTGACCGGTGATTCGCTGGATGCCGAGGAGGCCTATCGGCTCGGCATGGTGTCCAAGGTGTTTCCGCTCGACGAACTGGCGGACAAGACTCTGGAATTCGCGCGGCGAATCGCCGAGCGGCCCACGATGGCCTCGCTGCTGGTCAAGGATTCGGTGAACGCCGCCTCCGACGCGATGGGATTCACCGAGGCGCTCCGGCACGCGTTCCATCTGCACGAGCTCGGGCACGCACACTGGGCGGCCCACAACGAGAATCGGTTCCCGGTGGGCCTGCCGCCCGAGGTCGAGGACTGGCGTGCCGCGAAGCCGACCAAGGTGGCCCGCCGCGACACGCCATAGCGGCGCGCCGTAGCGGCGCAGCGCGGCGCAGCGGCGTTCATTCTGCGCTGAGGGCGTAGGTCACTCGACCGTTGTCGCCCTGGACGCCGAATCAAATCGTGGGGCGGGTGTGCGTCCGCGACCGGGTTCGTCAGGCCAGCGACGTGCGCGGCGGTGGCCGCATGGTTCTATGACTAGAACCTGTTTCAGTTCAGCGTAAGGGGCTCGCGTGCAGCTTTCATTCCAGGACCGGACATACCTGGTCACCGGTGGTGGCAGTGGAATCGGCAAGGGCGTGGCGGCCGGCCTGGTTGCGGCCGGGGCGTCGGTCATGATCGTCGGCCGCAATCCGGATCGGCTGGACGGGGCCGTCACAGATATCGAACAGCAAAGCGCCAACGGCGGCTCGATCCGCTACGAGCCCGCCGACGTCACCAACGAGGACGAGGTCGCCCGCGCGGTTGACGCGGTCACGGCGTGGCACGGGCGCCTGGACGGGGTGGTGCACAGCGCGGGCGGCTCCGAGACCGTCGGGCCGATCACCCACACCGACTCGGCGGCCTGGCGACGCACCGTCGACCTCAACGTCAACGGCACCATGTACGTGCTCAAGCACGCCGCACGCGAGATGGTGCACGGCGGGGGCGGCTCCTTCGTCGGGATCTCGTCGATCGCGGCCAGCAACACCCACCGCTGGTTCGGACCCTACGGGGTCACCAAGTCCGCCATCGACCACATGATGATGCTGGCCGCTGACGAACTCGGGGCCTCGTGGGTACGGGTCAACAGCGTCCGCCCGGGGCTGATCCGCACCGATCTCGTTGCGGCGAGCGTCATCCAGTCACCGGAGATCAGCGGCGACTACGCCCGCTGCACGCCGCTGCCGAGGTTCGGCGAGGTCGAGGACGTGGCCAACCTCGCGATGTTCTTGCTGAGCGACGCGGCCAGCTGGATCACCGGACAGTGCATCAATGTCGACGGGGGGCACATCCTGCGTCGCGGTCCGGACTACTCCGCGATGATGGAGCCCATATTCGGTGCCGACGCACTACGCGGCGTGGTGTGACGTGAATCGGCTCGAGGGCCAGCGGATCCTGGTGACGGGCGGCGCGTCGGGGATCGGCCAGGCCACCGCGCTGCGGCTGTTGGACGAAGGCGCGATCGTGGTGGCCGCCGACGTCGCGGCGGACGGGTTGGACACCACCGGTGCCCGCGCCGACGCGGCCGGGGCCGGGCACCGGCTGACCACCCTGCCGATGGACGTGGCGAACGAGGATTCGGTGATCGACGGCGTGCGCGCGGCCGCCCAGACCCTCGGCGGACTGGATTCAGTGGTCAACGCCGCAGGCATCCTGCGCGCCGCGCACACCCACCAGACCAGTGCCAAGCTGTGGAATCAGATCCTCGCCGTCAACCTCACAGGCACCTTCCTGGTGGTCCGCGAGGCACTGCCGGCGTTGCTGGCGAACTCGCGCAGCGCAATCGTGAACTTCAGCTCCACGTCGGCGTCCTTCGCCCATCCCTACATGGCCGCCTACGCCGCCAGCAAGGGCGGTGTCCAGGCGTTCACGCACTCCCTGGCGCTGGAATATGCGAAGGACGGACTGCGCGCGGTGTGCGTGTGCCCGGGCAGCATCAAGTCCGGGATCACCGATGCGACTGGCGGATACATTCCGCAGGACGCCGACTGGTCGCTGTTCACCAGGCTGATGCCGATCCTGCCCACCACGGAGAAATCCAGCGGCGCCGGGATGGCCGATCCGTCGGTGATCGCCGGCGTGATCGCGATGCTGGTGTCCCAGGATGGGGCATTCATCACCGGCACGGAGATCCGCATCGACGGCGGCACGCACGCGTGATTAGTCGTGCGCGCCACTAACTCTGCGCCCTAGTTGACGCACGGCACGCCGCCGCCGTCGATGGGCTTGCCTTCGTTGGGCGTCGGGTAGGTGGTGGTGGCACCGTACCCGCCGTACCCCGAGTAGGTGTTGGACTTGGTGGTCGTTGTCGTGGTGGTGGCGTCGTCCATGGGCGGCAACGAAAAATTGGTGTCCACGGTGACCTGAACGTGTCCGGGGGCCAGGGTGGGGTCGGGTTGGCTCGGGGGGTCGATGCCGAGCAGGGCGGCGACGTTATGGGCGTCTGCGTCGGCTCCCAGACCGTAGGCGACGCTGCTGGTTGTCGGCTCACCGGAGTTGCGATCGCGGATTTGGCCTATGGTGTAACCCTGCTTCTTCAGTGCGCGGGATACCTCTGAGGCCAGTCCGCCCATGCTGCCGGAATTGACCACGTCCACGACGGTGGAGGCGTTGGGCTTCGGGGGCGTGGTGGGCGCCGGGGCTGTGGTGACGGCGCCGCCGATCGCCTTCGCCACCTCGGCCTTGATCGCCGCCGGGTCGATGATGTTGACACTCTGGCCGTCGATCTCGTCGTAGCGGACGACCGGTAGGGTGCGGAATTCGACGTTCCCGTTTGCCAGGCCGCCCAGTCGCTGGATCAGGTCCTGGTCCCACCCCGACGACAGCACCACGTCTTTGCGCGCCACGGCCATCAGCCTGTTTAGGCGATCCAGGTCGGTAAAGGTGCCCGACTCCTGCAGTTCGTGCATGACCGACGAGATGAACGCCTGTTGCCGGTGTGTGCGGTCCAGGTCCCCGTTGTCCAGGCCGTGCCGTTGCCGGACGAAGGCCAGCGCCTGTGACGCGTTCAGCCGCTGTCGTCCGGCCGGGAAGTCAGCTCCGGAGTAGGAGTCGTAGACGGCGTGGTTGAGGCACACGTCGACACCACCCAGGGTCTGGGCCAGGTCGTAGAAACCTGCGAGGTTGATCTCCGCGAAATAGTCGATGGGAACGCCGGTCAGGCTTCGCACCGCGCGCAGGGTCGCGGCACGACCGGCTTCGCGGCCCTTGGTCTCCAGCTCTTTTTGGCTTGCCCCCTGGTTGGCGAGCTTCTGTGCGACGTACTGCTTGGTGAGGCCGTACGCCTCCTTGATCTTGATGTGGTTGTAGCCCGGGACGCCGTTGAACGGCACCCAGTCGTCGCGGGGGATCGAAAAGGCGACGACTTTTCCGTCGGCTCCGACGTGCACCAGGATCAGGGTGTTGGTGTTGTAGCCCCCGTCATCGGAATCGCCCGCGTGCAGTTGCCTCAGGATCGAGTAGGGCAGGTCGTTGCCGTCTTGATCTTTGCGCGAGTCCAGTCCAATGAGCAGGATGTTCATGTTGTTGCCGCTGGACCGGGGGTCGTCCGGGGTCAGGGCCTGCGAGACGGTGATCCCGCCCAGCGCACCGTGAGCCACCCAATACCCCGCGCCGGTCAGCAGCACCGACGCCACCGATATCAGCGACATAAAGCCCCGCGCGAGCCCTTTGCGGACTCGCGACTGCTGGCGGGGGAGACGGTGGCGGTGACTGCCACCGGAGCGTGTCACTACAAGCCTCGGCCAGTCACGTGCGCATCACCCAGTCACCGCCGCGGCGGCGGTTTGCGGGGATGTCGCTTGTCGCATGGCGTTAAGTATGCGACAGCTTGCTAAGAACACCCCAACAGAGCGTGTGTGGTGTGGGCAGCTTCACCGCGGCCGCGGGGTGGTTTCAGTTAGCCCGAACTGGCCTGTTTCGCTGCGCTACCTGCATGTTTCTCCGACCAGTCTGCCCCAGCTCAGGTAACTGCGAGGCGAACGTGCACAGCGCCTCGGCCGGGGCGGGCCTTGTTGGCGTCGCCGAGTGTGCATCGCAGAACGCCGCCCATCGGCAACCCCGATCGGGCATGACTCAGCGGACGTCGGTGTGAAAGCCGTTCCGGCGCTAACGCAGTCGCGCGGTCGGCCGTCAGCAGTACGGGTATTCGATGTGCCAACGGCCGTTGACCCAGTCGGCGCGGAAGTGGCCGCCCAGGGCCGGGCTGGCGTCCGTGATGGCGCCCGTGCCACCGATATTGGGTGTGAAGCCGGGGGGATCCCAGGTGACGGATTGAGGATTAGGAGGGGTATCCGGTGTGCAACCCTGCTGCTTGGCGATGTAGCCCTCGATGACGCGCTGCTCGGCCGTGGTTTGATCACCACCGTCAGCCGCGGGCGCATCGGGACACGAGGCGTTCGGGCCGCACCCGCCGTGCGCGACGGCGACCAGTCGCGGGCTGGCAACGGATGGCCGCGGTGTCCCCGCACCCATCAGCATCCCGGCTACCACGCATCCCGCCACGACCGCCGTCGACCCCGCTAAGCCGAGGTGTTTGAGCATTTTGCCTCCCGAACGTCAGCCATTGACGGCTTTTACCGTGTCCTCGCCCGACTCGTAGAAAACGCGGATGTTCGTGCCCGTCACGATTTCCGCGAGGTATACCCCGAGCGGTTCGATCTCGTAGTAGTAATGCGCATTGCCCTGCGCGTCCAACGTCGTGGCACACGTGTAGTACGGCGCACCACACCTTTGTTTGATCGGCAGCGCGAGTATCGCTATCACCAGGACGACGGCGATCCCGACCAGCAGCGGAACCCTCCGCGAATGCATACCTCGTTGTCGAAGGAGAAGCACAGTGGCAGTGTATGCGCGCCGGACGGCAAAGGAAGTGGCAAGGTGGTAGTCGCCCGGGGCGGGCCGACATGGCCTGCACCACAACGCTTTACGTGCGACAGCCAAATGGCTGCACTGAAAATGCTTCCGGGACAAACATATCCGCCGGCCCGGCAGTACGCGCGCGACCGATGCGATAAGGTTGCTCAGCTATGAGCACCGCAAACCCGGATGGCGAACCGTCGCCGCCGACCCGGGTCGAGGTGTTGGGCAATATCGGACCCAACTGGTTCGCCTCGGTAATGGGTACCGGGATCGTGGCCACCGCCGGCGCGGGACTGCCCCTGCAGGTGGTAGGCCTGCGCGTGTTCACCGAAGTGGTCTGGGTGATCGCCGCGGTGCTGCTGGTCATTCTGATCGTCCTGGTGGGTGGTCACTGGGTGCGTCACCCCACGGTGGCACGCACGCACGCCCGCAATCCACAGCTGGCCCACTTCTACGGTGCCGCACCCATGGCGCTCTTGACCGTGGGAAGCGGTGCCATGCTGGTGGGCCGCGACCTCGTTGGCCAGCGCGTCGCCGTCGACCTGGACTGGGTGCTGTGGACCGCGGGCACCCTCGGCGGGTTGTTCACCGCGGTCACCATTCCGTACCTCATGTTCACCCAGCATCAGGTGGAGCCCGATGCGGCGTTCGGCGGGTGGTTGATGCCGGTGGTGCCACCCATGGTGTCGGCCGCGTCCGGCGCCTTGCTGCTCCCGCATATCGGCGCGGGCACGGGCCGCGAGACCATGCTGTATGGCTGCTATGCCATGTTCGGGTTGTCGTTGATGGCCTCGCTGAACATCATCGTGATGATCTGGAGCCGACTGACCCTGTACGGCACCTCGGGTAGTGCGCGAATCCCGACGCTGTGGATCGTGTTGGGTCCGCTTGGTCAATCCATAACGGCCGCAGGGCTTTTGGGAGCTGCCGCCAAACCGGCCGTGGACCAGGCCCTGGCTCAGGACATGATCACGTTCGGCATCCTCTACGGCGTTCCGGTGTGGGGCTTCGCGGTGCTGTGGATCGCGCTGGCCACCGCGTTGACGGTGCGCACGCTGGCCCGCGGGATGCCGTTCGCCCTGACGTGGTGGAGCCTGACCTTCCCGGTCGGCACCTTCGTCACCGGGACCTCGCAACTGGCGCTGCACACGCATTTGCCGGCCTTCAAAGTTGCCGGGGTGGTCGCCTACGCCGGCCTGCTGACCACCTGGCTGCTGGTGGCCGTGCGCACCGGGCGGGGCAGCCTGCGCGGCAACCTGCTCAAGACTCCGCCGAGTAGCACGCCGATCAAGGCCAGCAAGGACACCGTGTCCTGGAACGCACGGCCCCAAACGTAGGTTTCGTCGACGGCGCGTGATCGTGCGCAGCGTGTCGGTGCAAAGATTGCTGCCCGTGGCAGGAAGTTGGGGCTCCGTGCTGAGCGCACTTGTTCCGCTGGCGCTCGTCGTTGCCCTCTCACCGATCACGGTGATTCCGGCCGTGCTGCTCCTGCAGGCGCCGCGGGCGCGGCCCAACGGCCTGGCGTTCCTGGGCGGGTGGCTGCTCGGGCTGGCCGCCCTGACCGCCGCCTCCGATGCGGCCTCCGGTGCCTTCGCGGCTTTGCACAAAACGCCGCCGACGTGGGCGTCCTGGCTGCGGGTCGCACTCGGGTTGGCGCTCATCGGGTTCGGCGTGTACCGGTGGCTGACCCGGCATCGCGACACCGATCCGCCGCGCTGGATGCGTTCGTTTTCCAATTTCACCCCGGCACGTGCCGCACTGGCGGGGGCCGTGCTGGCGGTGATCCGGCCCGAGGTCGTGATCATCTGCGCGGCGGCCGGCCTCGCGATCGGCACCAGCACTCTCGCCACGGCGGGCGAGTGGCTGGCCGCCGCGTTCTTCGTCGCGCTGGCGGCCTCAACGGTCGCCGTTCCGGTGTTGGCATACGTGGCGGCCGGCGAGCGGCTCGACAATATGCTGTCGCGTCTCAAAGACTGGATGGAGCAACACCACGGTGCGCTGCTGGCGGCCGTGCTGATCGTGATTGGATTGATGGTGCTGTACAAAGGAATTCACGCGCTGTAGGCGGCGTTGTCTGCGCGCTGCGGCGTGGCAGCCGCGATCACGGCGACAACCGCCGGTTGCGTCAAGTTTTAGTCTCTTTAGCTGGGCATTCACCAGCTTGCGGCGGAGGTTGGATGGAGGGAACGCCTTTAGGGGCGACTTCCTAGGGTGCGCCGAAAGGGTGCGCCGAAAGCCATTGCAGCTCAATATCTTTTAGAATACCCTCAGCCGGCTGGGCCCCCTGGCGATTCGGCCGCCCCGCAAGAGTTGTTTGGGAACCTCCCCGACGGGTAGGCCACGTTGAGTCGATCGGAGGAGTGATGATGATTGACGCGCTCGACGAGCCGTACCCGCTGTCCCGCGTCGGGTTCGGGGCGCCGCAGAGACCGCCGGAACCCGGCACGCCGGGAGAAACACCGGAGCGACTGACGCCCACGGAACCACCCGAGCGACTGACCCCGGCCGAACCGCCGGAGCGGCTGGTTCCGGCCGACCCGCCGGAACGTCGGCCGGCGTAAGACGATCCAGGAACGGAGATTTGGCATGCGCGCCGAAGAAGGCGACGAAACGGTCAAAGACTATGCAGCTGAGGGCGAAGAAACGCTGAGCAGGATCAAGGACTCCCAGCAGGCGCGAAATCCCCTGGGCAGATTTGTCCAGCGGATCGCTAAGCTTTGCCGGGGTCCGCGAGACCATTAGCGGTCGGTCACAAACCGCGGCTGCGGCCAGCGCGGCGACGGCAAACCCCTTGTGGGCGGCGAAATTCAACGAAATATTCGTCGCAGGGCCATGCGGCGTGGCTGCTTTCGGTGCACCGTGCTTTCTCGGGTCTGTGCCGTCCCGGGCATGTCCTCGACCGGTGACTGCTGGGCGGCCGACTACACGCTCGGAACTGCCTGATTCGGACGGGTTCTACGATTTCCTGATGGGCATGGCACCCGAACTCTTCTCGACCCAGGCCGCTGACGGCGTCCGGATCGTCGCCGATCGCCTCGGTGATCCGCGAGCGCGCGCCGTGGTGTTCTTGCACGGCGGCGGGCAGACCCGCCGCTCGTGGGGCCGCGCGGCCGCGGCCGTCGCCAAACGTGGCTGGCAAGCCGTCACGATCGACCTGCGCGGGCACGGGGAGTCCGACTGGTCGGACGGGGGCGACTACCGGGTGGTCACCTTTGCAGCCGACGTCCAAGAGGTGCTGCACACCTTGCCCCCGAAGCCGGCGCTGGTGGGCGCCTCCCTGGGCGGGTTCACGTCGATGATTCTGGCGGGGGAGCTCTCGCCGGGCATCGCCAGCGCCGTCGTGTTGGTGGACATCGTGCCCAATATGGACCAGTCCGGGGCCAACCGGATACACGACTTCATGGCCGACCGGGTGGAGTCGGGGTTCGGTTCGCTGGAGGAAGTCGCTGACGCCATCGCCGCATACAACCCGCACCGGCCGCGACCCACTGACCTGGACGGCTTGACCACCAACCTGCGTCGCCGTGGGGATCGCTGGTATTGGCACTGGGATCCGCAGTTCATCAGCGGCCGAGCGGCGTTTCCGCCGTTCGAGGTCACCGACGCTGACCGCATGCACACGGCTGTTGCTGCGATCCTGCGCGACGGCGTCCCGATGCTGCTGGTTCGGGGCCAGATGAGCGATCTGGTCCGCCAGGAGAGCGCCGACGAATTCCTGGCGCGTTTCCCGCAAGTCGAATTCACCGACGTCCGCGGCGCCGGCCATATGGTCGCCGGTGACCGCAACGACATCTTCGCCGAAGCGGTTCTGGCCTTCCTCACCCGCCATATCGATGAAGGATGATGCGCACGCCGCACCAGCATGTCAGGAGGTCTGATTTGAGTGAAAGATACTGCGCCGCAACACATCAGTGCCGGGTTACCAGAAGCGCGGCTGCTCGTGGACCCCGATACCCTGTGCGGAGTCTGTCGGCAGCGGCCGGAATTGCCTGCTTGGCAATGACTTTCGGTTCCTACGCAGCTATGCCGAAAGCAGCCGCGGATAACCCTGTGTGTACGACGCAGGTGTGCTCCTTTTACACCCCGTCGCACAACATCAGCTGCGAACTGGACACCGGTGGGCGCGTCGGACCCGACTCCGCCTATTGTCAGACCGTCCGGCCGCCGCAGTCAGTGCACATGGAAAGCGACGGTGGGGTACACCCGTGTACGGGCGACAGCTGTTTGGGCAATGCGGGAGTGGGCACCCCGATTCTCGCGTACGGCCAGACCGTCGCCCTGGGGCCATTCAGCTGTGTCTCAGCGGCCACCGGCGTCACCTGCACCGTTACCTCGGGACGTGGCTTCGCCATCTCGGACGCGGGGATCACGCCCGTCGGGTGACCTCCCGCCGGCCCGAGTGTGAAGTAGGCGACGCGACACGCCGAGAAAGCGTCGCCAGGTTCACACTCGCGGGGAGGTGAGGGCCGCGTCGGGCGGTCCGAGTCCGACCACGGCGCCGGGTGGGCAGACCACGCCGCCGGGCCAGCAAAGCACGCCGTCGGGCGGCCCGCAGACCACTCCGGTTCTGGTCGCGCCGAGCACCCAGCCGCCGCACCCGGCCTACGTTCCGCACGGAGCGTTCGAACGGGGCACAGACCAGGTCGGCGGTCCCAGCAAGGCGCCGGCCGGTTTCAGCCCAGCCGATCACGGCGCGCCACCTCCGCCGCCGCCACGAGGGTTTGGCTACAACGACGGCCCGGCTCCCGGCCACGCGCCGCCCAACTGGGTGGGCCCCCCGCCCCGCGGCGGGTGGGACGGCGCGGTGGGACGGCGCGCCGCCTCCCGGTGGCTGGAACCGGCCATGGGACCGGCCTCCGCGTGACGAGGTCATCGCGCGCCGCGATTTCGGACCGTTCGCCTACAACACCTTTACCGTCATCCCGGTCTTCAACTGGCAATTCGGCGGTTGGGGCTACTGGTTCTTCGGCGTTTGGGTGCCGCTCTACTCGTAGCGACGACGCAACGTGCTTGAGACCCGCAGTCGCGGGGCGATCCAGCCGTACTCGACATAAGTAGTAGCTAGCGTTCTCTCATTCAGGCTGCCTCGTGGTTGCGCAAACCATTAGCCTTATGCCTGGCACGCCATCGCGT
>NZ_JAFBAR010000043.1 GCF_019247635.1 Mycobacterium sp. | reverse complement strand
CGTGATCGTCTTGCCCGAACCGGGCATCACCAGCGTGGGCCGATCTTCATAGGCCGTCATCATCTTGGCGGCCTCTTTTTTATCGTCCTCGTCGGGTTCTGGCTTTTCGGTGAGCGGACGATCGCTTTCGCCGTCGCCTTTATCGGCCGGTTGCTTTTCCTCTTGCCTGTCTTCGGCGCCAGCGTCGTCGGCCGGTTCGTTGTCCCGGTCGTTGTCCTGCTCGCCCATGCTCTTGCCCCTTACTGGAGTTGCAAATCTTGCGTCGATCTTTCGCGGGGTTACCCAATGTGGCGCTGTGTCGAAACTCGCGTTATCGCGATCAGCGTTTGGCCAGCGAGGCCAGCGGGATCCGCCTCGCTCGGGTGCCGAGCCTCGCGCGGTATGTCAGTTCGGCTTCGGGAAACTGACGCCGGTGAGCTGCTCGGAGAGCTCCCACAGGCGCTGGCAGTCCGCTTCGTTGCGGGCGGGGGCCGGCACTTTGGCCTCCGTCACACCACCGCCGGCGGCCTCGTAAAAGCCGCGCGGTCCGTAGTAGGCGCCGCCGTCGGCGTGCGGGGCGGTGGCGGCGTACAGCGCGGGCAGGATTCCCTCGTCGATCTCCTGCCACAGAAAAGGGGTGAAACGCCAGGACAACTGGTAGAACCGCGCCATCAGCGCCGGTTTTTCGCGGCCATGGGACGGCCCGCTGATCTGCAGGTTCGTCTTGGTCAGCCCGGGATGTGCGGCGTTGGAGACGATGCCCCAGTTGGCCGCACGGCTACGCCGGTCCAACTCCAGGGCGAACATCAGGACTGCCAGCTTCGACTGACCGTAGGCGGCCATCGGCGCATACGACTTCTCGAACTGTGGGTCATCGAAGTGGATGCGGCCGCTTTGACGGGCCGCCAAGCTGCTAAGCGAGACGACCCGAGCGCCGTTGGCGGCCCGCAACAGCGGCAGCACATGCGCGGTCAGTGCGAAATGCCCGAGATGGTTGCTGCCGAACTGCAATTCGAAGCCATCGGCCGTGGCGTCACGCTTGGGCGGCGTCATCACGCCGGCGTTGTTGATCAGGATGTCGATCGCGCGGCCCTCGGCGTTGAGTTGTTCGCCCAACGCAGCGACGGAGGCCAGCGACGATAGGTCGAGGGCCTTGATGGTCAGCTTCGCGTCGGGGACCGTCGTCCGGATCTGCTCGATCGCGGCCTCACCCTTGCCGCGATTGCGGATGGCCATCACGACGTCGGCGCCACCGGCCGCGAGCCGACGGGCCAGCCCGAACCCCAGCCCGCTGTTGGCGCCGGTGACGACCGCCAGCTTTCCCGACAGATCTGGCACCGCGGCGACGAGGTCGTTGGCCATCCGAATCACTCCTTCCCCGGCTGCGCCGAGATTGCGTGTGTCCTGCGCAGCTCGCCGTCCGCGAATTCGCGCGGCATCCTGGTCGGCATGGCCCTGTACTCAGGAGCCAGGTGCATTCCCGGTCCGGTGGCGGCGTTGCTGGTCGGCACGTTACCGGCCGCTGCGTTTCCGGCCCCATCGTGGTGGTGGCTGGCCTGGTTCGGCTTGGTGCCGCTGCTGTTGGTGGTGCGGGCCGCGCCGACGCCCCGGGGCGCCGCGGTCCGGGCCTGGTGCGGTGTGGGCGGATTCGTGCTGGCTACGCAGTACTGGCTGGCCCTCAGCATCGGTCCGATGTTAGCGCTGTTGGCCATCGGATTGGGCGCGCTGTGGCTGCCCTGGGGGTGGTTCGCGCATCGGCTGTTGTCGACACCGGTCACCCCCGCGCGCACGGTGGCCGCGTTGATGGTGTTGCCCGCGGCATGGGTGCTGGCCGAAGCGGTCCGGTCATGGCCGGCCTTGGGGGGTCCGTGGGCGTCGCTGGGTGCGTCGCAATCCAACCAGCCCGTCACCCTGGCGTCGGCGTCGCTGGGTGGCGTTTGGTTGACGAGTTTCCTTGTTGTCGAGGCGAATACGGCCATCGTCGCCGCGATCGTGCACCGCGACGTGTCCGGCAGGCTGGTGGCGGTGGGCTGCGCGGTCGCGTGCGCGGGCGTCGGCCCGGCGTGGTACCTGCTGGGGCCCGCGCCCGCCTCGGCGCCGACGCTACGCGTGGCGCTGGTGCAGCCAGGCAATATCGCCGATTCGAAAGCCCGGCAGGCGGCCGGTGAGGCGCTGACCGCGACGCTCGCCGACCAACGACCGGACTTGGTCGTCTGGGGCGAGAGCAGCGTGGGACAAGACCTCGCCAGCCAGCCGGAGGCGCTGGCCCGCTTGGCGCAGCTGTCGCGGCGGGTGGGCGCTGATCTGCTGGTCAACGTCGACGCGCCCGCACCCACCGGGGAAATCTCCAAATCCGCGGCGCTGATCGGCCCGGACGGGATAGTGGGCAGCTACCGTAAGACCCGCCTCGTCCCGTTCGGCGAATACGTGCCCCTGCGGCCACTATTCGGGTGGACCACCCGCTACACCAAGGTCGCCGCCGAGGACCGGCAGCGGGGGACCGGGCCGGCGCTGCTGTGGGCCGGGGCGCTGCCCATCGGGCCGCTGATCAGCTACGAGACCACCTTCTCCGACCTCGCCCGCCGCGAGGCCCAACTCGGTGCCAGGCTGCTGGTCTATCAGAGTTCGACCTCGTCTTTCCAGGGCAGCTGGGCGCAGCCGCAGTTGGCCGCCCAGCCCGCGGTGCACGCCGTCGAGGTGGGACGCCCGGCGGTGCACGTCGGGTTGTCCGGCGACAGTTCGGTCTTCGACGCCCGCGGCCGCCGGCTGGCCTGGTGCCCGGCGGACTACCGGGGTGTCGCCGTGGTCAGCGTCCCGCTGGCCACGACTACCACGCCCTACCAACGGCTCGGGGATTGGGTGCCGGCGATGTCCCTGGTCATCGTGTGTGGCGGGCTTGCGATGCTGGTGAGCGGTCGACTCGCCCGCGTGACAGACTGCGTGGATGAGTAGCCGCCGGCTTGCAAAGCTGTCGCTGTCCACCGCCATCCTGGTGATCATCGTCTCGGTCATCGGCTTCATCGTCACCTTGGTGCTCAACGCGTTCTTCCTGGACGACTACAACGCCTACGGCGAGGTGCCGATCCCGGGGTCGGCCAGCGTGCACCTGCCCGCCGGTCAGGTCAACGCCAGCCTGCACACCGTGGTGATCGGCGGTGGAAACGGCGGCCTGCCCGTACCCCCGCTCGGGATCACGATCGCTCCGCCCGACGGGGTGCCGCAGCCGACGGTGACCGAAAGTTACGGCAGCACAACGACGGTCAACAACGATGCGCATGTGCGGGTGTGGGTGGTTCAGGTTCCAGTCGAGGGCACCTACAACATCACGACAGACGGTCAGGTGAACGGATACATCAACCCGCGCCTCGCATTCGGCCATTCGAGCTCGTTGGGTTTCCTGGTGTGGGTATTCGTCGGCACGTTTGTGGCGGGCCTGATCGGGTCGATCCTGGCGGGCAGGTGGGTGGGCCGCGCACGGCGCAGGACGCTAGCTGCGGCGAGCCCCTACGTGCAGCCGTCCTACGTGCCGCCCGCTCAGGCTTACGAACCCAGCGGCGAGGGGGTCAGGCTGGAGCGGCTCAAAACGCTTGCGGCGCTGCGAGATTCCGGGGCCTTGACCGAAGCGGAGTACGAGACCGAGAAACGCCGGATCCTCGACGAACTCTAGTTCCCCCGGGGCTCGCGACCGTGCGTGTCTGTGCAGTGACACGCCGTTGTGGCTGGCATTTTGCGCACGCTGACGAGCCGAAAGCTCAGTGCCCCCGGGCCACCCATTCCTCGTAATGGACGATCTCGTCGCCGACGGTGGTGCTGTCCCCGTGGCCGGTATGCACGACGGTGTCGCCCGCCAGTTTGCCGAGCCGCTCCGAGATCGACTGCAGGATCGTGGGGAAGTCCGAGTACGAGCGCCCCGTCGCGCCCGGCCCGCCGGAGAATAAGGTGTCGCCGCTGAACACGACACCGAGCTCGGGCGCGTACCAGCACACGGATCCAGGGGAGTGGCCCGGGGTGTGCAGCGCCCGCAGTTGGGTGCCCGCGACGGTCACCGTGTCACCGTCGGAGACGGCACGAAAGTCGTTGTCCGGGTGAGTCATCCGCCACAGCACGTCGTCAGCGGGGTGCAGTAACACGGGCGCGTCGAGCGCCTTACCCAGCTCGGGTGCCACCGTCACGTGATCGTTGTGGCCGTGCGTGCAGACCACGGCAACCACGTTGCGGCCCTTGACGGCCTCGAGGATGGGTGCCGCGGAGTGGGCGGCGTCGAACACCACCACGTCGGAGTCATCGCCGACCAGCCAGATGTTGTTGTCGACTTCCCAACTGCCGCCGTCGAGTTCGAACGTGCCGTGGGTGATTACCCGCTCAATTTCAGGCATTACAACACCACCACCGAGCGCAGCACCTTGCCGCCGTGCATCTTGTGGAACGCGTCCTCGATGTCGCCCAGCCCGATGCGTTCGGAGACGAATTTGTCCAGCGGAAGGCGGCCCTGCAGGTAAAGGTCGATCAGGGTGGGGAAGTCGCGTTCGGGCAGGCAGTCGCCATACCACGACGACTTCAGCGCACCACCGTGGGAAAAGAAGTCCACCAGCGGCATGTCCAGGCGCATGTCGGGGGTGGGCACACCGACCAGCACGACGGTCCCGGCAAGGTCGCGGGCGTAGAAGGCCTGCTTCCAGGTTTCGGGCCGGCCGACCGCATCGATCACCACGTCGACGCCGAACCCGTCGGTGAGGTCTTGGATGGTCTTGACGACGTCGAGTTCGCGAGCGTTGACGGTGTGTGTGGCACCGAATTTGCGGGCCCAGTCCAGTTTCGTGTTGTCGGTGTCCACCGCGATGATCCGCTTGGCGCCGACGAGGGCGGCTCCGGCAACGGCCGCATCGCCGACCCCGCCGCACCCGATCACCGCGACAGTGTCGTCGCGGCTGACGCCACCGGTGTTGATCGCGGCGCCCAGCCCGGCCATCACACCGCAGCCCAGCAGTCCGGCGACCGCCGGGTCGGCCTCGGGGTTGACCTTGGTGCATTGACCGGCGGCCACCAGGGTCTTGTCCGCGAAAGCCCCGATGCCCAGCGCCGGGGTGAGTTCGGTCCCGTCGGTCAGCGTCATCTTTTGTTCGGCGTTGAAGGTATCGAAACAAAGGCTGGGCCGGCCGCGTTTGCACGCCCGGCACTGCCCGCACACCGCGCGCCAGTTCAGGATCACGAAGTCGCCCGGCTCGATCGCCGTCACTCCCGGCCCGACAGCTTCGACGGTGCCCGCGGCCTCGTGGCCGAGCAGGAACGGGTATTCGTCGTTGATGCCGCCCTCGCGATAGGTCAGGTCCGTGTGGCAGACGCCGCATGCCGTGATGTCAACCACCGCCTCGCCGGGACCTGGATCGGGGACGACGATGTCCACCAATTCAACGGGCGCACCCTTTTTCCGCGAAATCACACCGCGCACTGTTTGACTCATGGCGTCCAACCTACTGGCCGTCGCCATACACCCCGAAGCCACCCGTCCACCCACAAGTTGCGGCGAAGGCCGCGTCCGGATCCGGTGTAGCGTCGCTGTCTGTGGCGGCACGGGAAACCACCGAAGAATTCAGTCAACGGATGGTTGCAACCCTCGACGCCGCCAGCGTGGCGCTGCTCATCAGCGTTGGACATCAGACCGGGCTACTGGACACGATGGCCGGTTTGCCGCCCGCCACCAGCGCCCAGATCGCCCAAGCCGCGGGCCTGAACGAGCGCTATGTCCGAGAGTGGCTGGGCGGCATGACGACCGGACACATCGTTGACTACGAGTCCAAGGAAGAGTCCAAGGAAGAGTTCAAGCAAGAGTCCAAGGAAGGCACTTACTCGCTGCCAGCCCACCGCGCGGCGGTGCTGACGCGCGCGGCCGGACCGAACAATCTCGCCGTGGTGGCCCAATTCCTGCCCCTGCTAGGCGAGGTCGAACAGAAAATCATCGGCTGCTTCCGCGCGGGTGGTGGCCTGCCCTACAGCGAATTTCCGCGCTTCCACGCGCTGATGGCCGAGGAGAGCGGCGCGGGCTTCGACGCCGCTCTCGTCGACGTCGTGTTGCCGTTGGTCGACGGCCTCCCCGAGCGCTTGCGGTCGGGAGCCGACGTGGCGGATTTCGGTTGCGGCAGCGGTCACGCCGTCAACGTGATGGCGCAGGCGTTTCCGGCCAGCCGGTTCACCGGCATCGACTTCTCTGACGACGCCATCGCGGCCGGCCGCCGGGAAGCGGGCCGCCTCGGCCTGACCAATGCGACCTTCGAGAGCCAGAACCTGGCCCAGTTGGACAAGGCCGAAACCTACGACGTGATCACCGTCTTCGACGCGATCCACGACCAGGCCCAGCCGGCGCGCGTGCTGGAGAACATCCATCGAGCGCTGCGCCCAGGCGGTGTCTTCTTGATGGCCGACGTCAAGGCGTCGAGCCGCCTCGAGGAAAACATCGGCGTTCCGATGAGCACCTACCTCTACGCGACCTCGCTGATGCACTGCATGACCGTGTCGCTGGCTCTCGATGGGGCCGGGCTGGGGGCGATGTGGGGCACCCAGTTGGCCACCTCGATGCTCAGCGAAGCCGGGTTTGACGATGTGCGGGTAGCCGAGGTCGAGTCGGATCCGATCAACAGCTACTACATCGCCTGGAAACCGGCCAGGGAATCGGCCGGCAAGCCGACCCGCCCGACCTGATGGCAGCTCTGGACGTCCTGAACGACTGGCCGGTCTCGGCCGTTGCCGCTGCGGTGATCGGGCCCAACGGCGTGCTGGCCGCCCACGGCGACACTGCGCGAGCCTTCGCGCTGGCCTCGGTGACCAAGCCGGTGGTCGCCCGCGCCGCGCAGATCGCGATCGAGGAAGGCGTCGTCGACCTCGATACTGCGGCCGGCCCGCCCGGGTCCACGGTTCGTCACCTGCTCGCGCACACGTCGGGCCTGGCGATGCATGCCAATCAGGTCCTGGCCAAGCCGGGCAGCCGCCGGATGTACTCGAACTACGGCTTCACCGTGCTGGCCGAGACCGTGCAGCGGGAGTCGGGCATCGCATTCGACCGCTACCTGACCGAAGCGGTCTGCCAGCCGCTGGACATGACCGCAACACACCTGGACGGCGGCGCTGAGGCCGCCGGGTTCGGAGTGACGTCCACGATCGCGGATCTCGCGTCTTTCGCCGGTGACCTGCTGCGTCCGTCGACGGTCTCGGCGCAGATGCAGGCCGACGCTACGACCGTGCAATTTCCCGGCTTGGACGGCGTTCTGCCCGGATATGGTGTGCAGCGGCCCAACGACTGGGGCCTGGGTTTCGAGATCAGGGATTCGAAATCACCGCATTGGACGGGCGCTCGGAACTCGGCGCGAACCTACGGCCATTTCGGCCAAGCGGGCGGGTTTATCTGGGCCGATCCCGAGGTCGAGGTGGCGCTGGTGGTTCTCACAGACCGCGATTTCGGGGAGTGGGCCATGGATTTGTGGCCCGCGATTTCCGACGCGGTGATAGCCGAGCAATGCCCGTGAAAAACGCAGACTAGCGCAACACGGGTATCACGAGGCACAATAGACACGCACGACTCACAAACAACTGCAATATCAGCACGCATCCTGCCAATCGGGTTCGCCAGGTCGTTGGGGAAGACGTCCCTCGCGGAAACGAAGGAGCAGCAGATGCATGCGTCGAATCAATTCGCCGACGGCACGGCGGGCGTGGTTTATGTCCACGCCTCGCCCGCGGCGGTGTGCCCGCATGTCGAATGGGCCTTGTCGTCGACCTTGCAGGCCAAGGCGAACCTGGTGTGGACACCCCAGCCGGCGATGCCCGGACAGCTGCGCGCGGTCACCAACTGGGTCGGACCGGTCGGCACCGGTGCCCGGCTGGCCAACGCGCTGCGCTCGTGGTCGGTGCTGCGGTTCGAGGTCACCGAGGACCCGAGCCCGGGCGTGGACGGCCAGCGGTTCAGCCACACCCCACAACTGGGACTGTGGAGCGGGGCGATGAGCGCCAACGGCGACATCATGGTCGGGGAGATGCGGCTGCGGGCGATGATGGCGCAGGGCGCCGACACGCTGGCCGTGGAATTGGACTCGGTGCTGGGAACCGCGTGGGACGACGCGCTGGAGGCGTATCGCGACGGCGGCGACGCCGGCGAGGTCACCTGGCTCAGTCGCGGCGTCGGCTGACCGACTGTCCGAACGCGAGCGGCGGGCGCGCGCCCTATAGGCCCGGCCGCAGAATTCGCAACGCGGCGGGCACCGCGGAGATCTCGGCCGGCAGCGGGCACGCGAAGTCGCCGTCGGCGTAGACGTTGATCCCGGGGCATTCGACCCGAATGGTCTTGGCGCGGGCCGTGCTCACCTCGTCGAGTTCGATATGGGTGCCCTTGAGCGCGGTGGGGAACAGGCGAAGCAGCTTTGTCCTGGACGCCTCGTTGACCATGGTGAGGTCGAGCAGGCCGTCGGTGTGATCGGCGTCGGGGCAGATCAGCACTCCGCCGCCGTAGCTGCGGGTATTGCCGAAGGCGACCAGCGTCATGCCGGCCTCGATCTCCTCGGTGTCGTCGAGCACCAACCGAAACGGCAACAGCCGCAGCTGGGAGAGTTCGGCGAACATCGCGAGGTAATACCGCAAGCGCCCGTGCGGCCAGCGCATCCGGTTGGCGCGATCGGTGACCAGGGAGTCGAATCCGGTTGCGGCCACGGTGCCGAACCACTTTTCGAAATCGTTGCCGTCGCTGATGCGGCCCAGGTCAATGGTTTCCGTCCAGCCGTCGATGACGATGTCCGCCGCAGCCTCGGGATCCCTTGTGGGGATGCCGAATTCGCGGGCGTGATCGTTTCCGGTGCCGGCCGGGATGATGCCCAGCGGGACGTCGGTGCCCGCCAGCACCTGCAGCGCGTTGGAGATCACCCCGTCACCGCCGGTGACCAGCACCGCGTCGGTGCCCTTCTCAAGCGCCGCGCTGACGAGATAACGGGCGTCTTCGGCGTCGTCGCCAATAATCTCGACGACTTCCACGCCGCGCTGGTGCAGCCGGGCGATCGCGCGGCGCGCCGCCTCCAGCGCGGCCCCGTGCCCCGAGAGGGGATTGGTCAGCGCGATCACCTTGCCGATGTCGCGCCGGTCGAGGGTCACGGAATCAGCTTGCCGGGATTGAGAATTCCGGCCGGATCCAGCGCCGCCTTGACCGCGCGCAACAGCTGCACCCCGAGCTCGCCCACCTCGTCGCGCATCCACGGGCGGTGGTCGGCGCCGACCGCATGGTGGTGGGTGATGGTTCCGCCGGTGGCGATGATGGCGTCCGACGCGGCCTTCTTGGCGGCCATCCACTGCTCGATCGGATTCCCCCGCTGCCCGGCGACGACGGTGAAGTACAACGACGCGCCGGTCGGGTAGACGTGCGACACGTGGCACATCACCAGCGCCGGCGTGCCGGACTCGGACAACGACGCGTTGAGCGCCTCGGTGACGGCGGCCTTGAGCGCGGGAATGTTGGACCAGTCGGTGGCGGTCTCCAGCGTTTCGCACAGCGCGCCCGCGGCCAGCAGAGAGTCGCGCAGGTACGGTGCCGCAAAGCGACCACGCTCCCACGCTCGCGCCGGGCCTTCGCCCAGGGATTTGCCGCCAAGGGTTTCCAGCAGCGCGCGCGTCTCGGCGTGCCTGCTCTCGGTGTGTTCTTTCGTGCCCTCGAAGAGCGTCAGCCCCAGGCAACCTCCGGTGACCTGGTTTTCCCCGATCGACTCGGTGGTGGCGAGATTGACTCCGGTTTCGGCCTCGTCGGAAAGCCGCACGACGGTGGGGCCGGTGCCGGTTTGGGTGACGGCACGAAGGGCCGCGGTCCCCGTCTCGAAGTCGGGGAAAGACCATGCCTCATAGCGGGTGGTCTCGGGCGCGCGGTGCACCCGCAACCGCACCTTGGTGATGACGCCGAAGGTGCCTTCCGAGCCGATCGCCAACTGGCGCAGGTCCGGGCCCGCCGCCGATGCCGCGACCCGGCCGAGGTCCAGAACGCCGACCGGGGTGATCATGCGGAGCCCGAGGATCATGTCGTTGAAGCGGCCATAGCCGGCGGAATCCTGGCCCGACGAACGGGTCGCCGCGAAGCCTCCGATGGTGGCGTATTCGAAGCTCTGCGGGAAGTGCCCGAGCGAGAAGCCGCGCTCGCCGAGCAGGCGTTCGGCGTCCGGGCCGGTGACGCCGGCGCCCAACTCGGCGATGCCGGACACCTCATCGAGGGAGAGCAGCTGATCGAAGCGCCGCAAATCCAGCGAGATCACGGAGTCGAACTGGCCGCGGGTGGGGTCGAGTCCACCGGTGACGTTGGTGCCGCCGCCGAACGGGACGATGGCAATCCCGTGTTCGGAGCAATACCGCAGGATCGCGGCGACGGTGTCGTCATCCCCGGGCAGCAGGACCGCTTCGGGGGCGTCCTGGATGCCAGTATCCTTGCGCCGCAGCATGTCTGGAGTCGATTTGCCGCCGGCGTGCAGCAACCGGTCGCGGTCGGCGGTACGGATGTACTCGGCGCCGACGATCGTGCTCAGCGCGTCCAGATCCGGCTGCGACAGTGCGGACGGACGCAATGTCACCTGCTCGGGGTCGAGTTCGGCTGTGTCTGAATCCTGCAGGCCCACTACCTGCTTCAGCAAAGCCCGGATGCCGTTGGAGAGCGGTTTGGCCGCCGCGGGATCTCCCCACGCATTCCATTTCATCGGCGGGAGAAGGTCCTCTTTTTGGCCGGACGGGTGCGTCATGAGTTACAGTATTACACATGCTGTCAATGAGTAACGCAGGTTTGGACACCGGCGGCCGGATCCTCCAGGCGGCTGCCACCTGCGTGCGCGACTTCGGCGTCGACCGGGTGACACTCGCCGAGATTGCCCGGCGCGCGGGAGTCAGCCGTCCGACGGTCTATCGCCGCTGGCCGGACACGCGCTCGATCGTTGCCGCGCTGTTGACCCAACGCATCACCGGCGTGATGGGTGCGGCGCCGCTACTTGGGGATGACCGCGAATCGATTGTGCGACAGATCATTACGGTGTCCGATCTGCTGCGACGCGACGAACTGGTGATGTCGGTGATGCATTCCGAGCTGGCGCCGATCTACATCACCGAACGTCTTGGCGCCAGCCAGCAGATGTTGATCGACGCTCTTGCCGCCCGGCTGCGTGCGGCCCAGCGCCAGGGCAGCGTCCGCGCCGGCGATGTCCTGCAGATGGCCACGATGGTGTTGCTGATCGCCCAGTCGACCATTCAATCCGCCCAAATTGTCCAGCCGGTCCTTGACGCCGACGCACTGGCCACCGAACTCGCCTGCTGCCTGAACGGATACCTGTCCTGATGAGAGACTCGACCGCTCTCAACGGCGCCCGCCGCACCGCCGATCTGACGGCACTCGCCGACGGTGAACCGCTCGACGTCATCGTCATCGGTGGTGGGATCACCGGCGTCGGCATCGCCCTGGACGCGGCCTCGAGAGGCCTGCGCGTGGCGTTGGTGGAAAAGCACGATCTCGCGTTCGGAACCAGCCGCTGGAGTTCGAAGCTGGTCCACGGCGGTCTGCGCTACCTGGCGACGGGCAACGTGGGGATCGCCCGCCGGAGTGCGATCGAACGCGGAATTCTGATGACGCGCAACGCCCCTCACCTCGTGCGGCCGATGCCGCAGCTGGTTCCGCTGCTGCCGTCGACGAGCCACGCCAAGCGCGCGTTGGTGCGCGCCGGATTTCTGGCCGGCGACGGCTTGCGGATGCTCGCGGGCACGCCGTCGTCGGCGTTGCCCCGTTCGCGTTGGGTATCTGCGCGCCGGGTCGTTCAGATGGCTCCGACGGTGCAGCGTTCCGGGCTGGCCGGTGGCTTGCTGGCCTACGACGGGCAACTGATCGACGACGCCCGGCTGGTCACCGCTGTCGCGCGCACCGCGGCCCAGCATGGCGCCCGCATCCTGACCTACGTGGCCGCATCCGAGGCGACGGGCAACTCGGTGCGATTGACCGATCGGCGCACCGGACAGTCGTTCGACGCGTCGGCGCGAGCCGTCATCAACGCGGCGGGGGTGTGGGCCGGTGACATCGAGCCGTCGTTGAAGTTGCGGCCCAGTCGTGGCACCCACCTCGTCTTCGACGCGAGCGTGTTTGGGAATCCGACTGCGGCGCTTACCATTCCGATACCGGGTGAGCTGAACCGATTCGTGTTCGCCATGCCCGAGCAGCTGGGCCGCGTGTATCTCGGTTTGACCGATGAGGATGCTCCCGGCCCGATTCCCGATGTGCCGGAACCCTCTTCGGAGGAAATCGCGTTCCTGCTGGACACGGTGAACACCGCGTTGGGGACCGCGCTTACCACCGCCGACGTCATCGGAGCCTACGCGGGGTTGCGGCCGTTGATCGACACCGGCGAGGGTCGCACCGCCGACGTCTCGCGCGACCACGCCGTCGTCGAGTCGCCGTCCGGGGTCATCAGCGTGATCGGGGGCAAGCTCACCGAATACCGCTATATGGCCCAAGATGTTCTGGATCACACGATCGGCTTGCGGCGTCTGCGGGCCGCCCCGTGCCGGACTCGCAATCTGCCGTTGATAGGGGCACCCGCCAATCCGGGACCGCGCTCTCGGTTGCAGGGTCTGCCGGCGTCGCTGGTGGCGCGCTATGGCGCCGAGGCAGCCAACGTCATCGCCACCGCCACCTGTGAGCGACCGACCGAGCCGGTCGTCGAGGGGATCGACGTGACTCGGGCGGAGTTCGAATACGCGGTGACCCATGAGTGCGCGCTGGATGTCGGTGACATCCTCGATCGGCGCACCCGGATCGGGCTGGTGCCGGCCGATCGGGAGCGCGTGGTCGAGGTGGCCCAAGAGTTCGTCGCGCAGTGATACGCGGCCGTCGATAGTTTGCTCGGTCCGCTCTCGACGCCAGAGTTCTCGGTGGATTGGTGGGCAAGGATCGCCGTCCGCGTTACCCTAGGGCGGAACGGTAGTGTCTCGACTGGCGGAACACCTGGAGGAACACGTTGTCATGACAGCCGCGCAACCGGGGCGAAAACCGGGCCGCCTTGATCGCTCCCTCGATGCCACCATCCTCGATGCGACGCTGGCGGGACTGGCTCAACGTGGCTACGACCGGATGACCATGGACGACATCGCGTCGCGCGCCCGCGTGGGCAAGGCCGCAATCTATCGGCGTTGGTCGTCCAAGGCGGCGGTGGTAGCTGACGCGATCGCGCACTGGAGACGACGACTCGGACCGGTGCAGCCACCGAACACCGGGAGCCTGCGGGGTGACGTCGAGGCGCTGGTGGCCCAGGTGCCTGAGCTCGATGAAGCCGATCTGAGCACGATCGAGGTGATTCTAGGAGTGGCGACGGCGGCGATGCATAATCCCGTCCTCGCCGCCGCACTGGATGATCTGGTGCTGTCCCCGCCACGTCAGGCGCTTCGGGTGCTGCTCGACCGTGCCGTCGCCCGGGGCGAACTTCCCGCCGGTCGTGACCTGACCCTGGTCCCCGACGTCGTACTGGGCCTCAACGCGCTGCGCGTGGTGACCGGACGTCCGCTCGATCGCGTCTACATCCGCCGGGTGCTCGAGGACATCGTGCTGCCGCTCGCTGGGGCGAGTCCGGACGCCTAGTGGTTGTGTGTGGCGTTAGTCCGTGGCAGTATCGAACGTAACGGAACTGACTAGTTCCGTTAATGGGTGAAGGATCCGTCGCGGGAACCGCGTCGGTCTGCGGGCCCGGCGGTAGGCGTCTATGAGTTTGCTAAGGGGTGATGGTTATGGGCAAGAGCGTCAAGCGTGTTCCGGTGCTGATCGTCGGCGCGGGCGCCGGTGGCCTGGCCACCTCCGCATTGCTCGCCAAGCACGGCGTTGCATCGCTGTTGGTGGAGAAGCGTCGCGAGGTCTTCATCTACCCGAAAGCCCGCAATCTGAGCTTCCGCAGCTCGGAGATCCTGCGCGGCCTGGGTGTCGGCGGTGAGGTCCACGCGGTCGCTGAGCATGTCTCGGACATGGTCGTCAAGCCGACGCTGAACAGCGCAGTAGAAGCTCTGGCACTCGACGTCGGGGCCATCTTCGCCGATCTGGTCGAGTTGAGCCCCGAACCGGCCGCGCAGTTCTGCCCGCAGAGCAGGCTGGAGCCGATCCTGCTGACCGACACCCGGCGGCGCGGCAGTGATGTGCGTTACGGGTGGGAGCTGTCGTCGTTTGAGCAGGACGACGCCGGTGTCACGGCGTCGGTGCGTGACCCGGACTCCGGCGAGTCCGAGACGGTGCGCGCCGACTATCTCGTCGCCGCCGACGGAGTCCACAGTCCGATCCGGAAGATGCTCGGCATGACCACCTCCGGCTCCGGCCCGTGGCCGCTCTTTGTCGTTTTCGTTTACTTCCGGGCACCGTGGCGAAGGTTCGTTCCGCACCTGGGCGATGGCGACGGCGTGCAAGTCAAAAACCCTGACGTCGACGGCATGTTCTTGGTGGCGCGGGATGATCTGGGCATGTTCGCCACCACCTACTTCCCGAACAGGGGCGAGACCGCCGCGCAATTCACCCCGCAGCGGTGCCGTGAGCTGATCCTCAAGGCTGTCGGCGAGCCGATCGACGTGGAGATAATCGAAGTTGCGCCGTGGCAGCCCTACGAACAGGTCGTCGACCAATTCCAGTGCGGGCGAGTGTTCTTCGTCGGCGATTCGGCGCACACCATGCCCCCGATTAAAGCCGGCGGAGCCAACGTCGCCATCCAGAGTGCGCACAACCTGGCCTGGAAGCTGGCGGCCGTCCTGAACGGTAGGGCCGGGCCGGAGTTGCTGAGCACCTATCACACCGAGCGGCATCCGGTCGGGCGGTTCAGTGCGCGGCAGTCGTGCAACGGGCCGCAACTCGACATGCTTCGGATGGAAGACGACAGCATGAGGTTGCCCCCAGAGGAGGAATGCTCCATGTTCACCGTGCTTATCGGCTACCAGTACCGCTCGGCCGCGGTGGTGACCGACGAGCCGGTCCCGGCCGACCCGGACGCCGTGTCGCTGGTGGAGGAGTTGCGCGGACAACCCGGTACCCGGGTCCCGCACGCCTGGGTGAGCCGCGGCGGGGAGCGGGTCTCGACGCTCGACTTGCTCGGTCCGGGCTTCACCTTGTTCACCGGTTCGGATGGGCCGCAATGGCTGAGCGCAGCCGGCGCAGTGTCCACCGACCTGGGTGTCCCGATCACCGTGCGCAGGATCGGCGGCGACTCGGAGATCGAGGACATTAAAGGTCGCTGGGCAGAATTGGCGGGCCTATCACCCGACGCAGCCCTGCTGGTGCGTCCCGACGATTTCGTGGCGTGGCGCACCAGCGGTCTGCCGCCATCGCCCCGGGATGAGCTTGACCGGGTGCTTTGTCAGATTCTGGGCCGGCCCAACGCGTGCATGACGGCGGGCGAGTTGACGGAGGTCCGCGGCTGATCCCATCTGTCACATGGGTCTCAGCTCCAGAGGCGGCATCCCTCTTGTCCAGCTACGCGCGACAACCCGGGCCGCAGGTTGGCCGGCCCGCACTCACGGGCCGCGAGCGTAACCACACTGCGAAAAATGTTCGCGAGAATCGCAGTGTGGTTACGCTGGCGAGCTGTCCACCGCGCGCGTAGCCGCGCGCGGGCCGAGCAGACGGAAAAGCACCCACACGCCCGGCGTGTCGGGTGCTTTTGCGTCTGCTCGCGGTGAGAACTAGAGCGGGATGTTCTTGTGGCGGCCGCGGCGAGCCGGCGCCTGGGCCAGCGCCTCGGTGAGCTTGCTGCGGGTGTGCGACGGATCGATCTTCTCGTCAACCACGCCGATGTCGATGGCGCTGTCCACGCCGCCGGCGATGCGCTCGTGCTCGGCGGCCAACTCGTCATGCAGCGCTTCGCGCTCGTGTTCCGGCGCGGCGGCCAGCCTACGCTTGTGCAGGATCCCCACGGCGGCCTTCGCGCCCATCACGGCGACCTCGGCATCCGGCCACGCGTAAACCTTGGTGGCGTTGAGCGATCGGGAGTTCATCGCGATGTAGGCCCCGCCGTAGGTCTTTCGGGTCACCAGGGTGACGCGGGGAACGGTGCACTCACCGAACGCGTGCAGCAGTTTGGCGCCGCGGCGCACCACGCCACCCCACTCCTGGTCCACACCGGGCAGGTAGCCCGGGACGTCGACGACAACCACCAGCGGGATGCCGAACGCGTCGCACAGGCGCACGAAACGCGCTGCCTTCTCGGCGCTTTCGGAGTTCAGGCAACCTCCGAGACGGAGCGGGTTGTTGGCCAGCACGCCGACGGTCCGACCGGACAGCCGGCCCAGGCCGACCACCATGGACGGCGCCCAGTTGGCCTGGAATTCGTCGAAGGGCGCGTCATCGTCCAAGATCGCGGTCACGATGGGACGCACGTCGTAGGCCCGCCGCGCCGACTCGGGCAGCAGCGCGTGGATGTCGGTGTCACCGGCCTCGGCCTTGCTGCGGTCGAAATGCCCTTGCTGGCAGAACAATCCGACCAACCGGCGACCGCGCTCGTAGGCGTCGAGCTCATCGTCGGCGACAATGTGGCACACACCGGACTTCTTGTGATGCGTCTCCGGACCACCGAGCGAGGCCATGTCCACGTCCTCGCCCGTCACGCTGCGGACCACGTCGGGCCCGGTGACGAACACTCGGCTTTCCGGCGCCATGATGACGACGTCGGTCAGTGCCGGTCCATAGGCGGCGCCGCCGGCAGCGAAACCGACCACCACCGAGACCTGCGGTATGTAACCGGACGCGCGGATCATGGCCTCGAACACCGTGCCGACCGCATGCAGCGCCCGCACACCTTCGGCCAACCGGGCACCACCCGAATGCCAGATGCCCACGATCGGGCTCTGCTCCTCGATGGCGGTGTCGTAGGCGTTGACGATGTGCGCGCAGCCCTCGGTGCCCATGGCGCCGCCCATCACGGTGCCGTCGGTGCAGAACGCGATGGTGCGCACGCCGTTGACCGTGCCGGCGGCGGCGAGGACGCCGGAGCGGTCACGCTCGTGCAGTAGTTCCACGCTGCCGTCGTCGAAGAAGTTGCTCAAACGCAGTAGCGGATCGCGGGGGTCGAGCGACTCGCCAACCGCCTCGGGGGCCAAGATTGTCATCGCAGGTCTCCTGTGTTCCGGTGTTGCTCGGGGTTGTTAATACCGCCCGAAGGCGATTGCCACGTTGTGCCCGCCGAATCCGAACGAGTTGTTGACTGCGTACCGGTAATCGCCCGGCCGCGGCTTGCCTGCAACCACATCCAAATCGATCTCTGGATCGAGGTCGACAAGATTCAGTGTCGGTGGGACCACCTGGTCCCGCAACGCAAGCACTGTCAAGATCGACTCCACGGCACCAACGGCACCCACCGAGTGGCCGAGAGCGGACTTGGGCGCGTAGACCGCAGGCCTGTTGCTGCCCAACGCGTTATTGATGGCCTTGCCTTCGGCCAGGTCACCGACCTGAGTGCCGGTGGCATGTGCGTTGACGTGATCGATATCACTCGGGCTGAGACCGGCCAGCTGGACAGCGCGGGTGATCGCATGCCCGGCACGCTCCCCGTTGGGGTCCGGTGCCACCATGTGGAACCCGTCCGAGGTGATGCTGGCACCCATGATCCGGGCCAAGATGTTGGCGCCCCGAGCTTTGGCGCTCTCCTCGGTCTCGATCAGCATCAACGCGCCGCCCTCGCCGAAGACGAAGCCGTCGCGGTTTTTGTCGAACGGTCGACAGGCGCCGGGTGGGTCATCGTTGTTGGTGGACATCACGATGCGCATCTGCGCGAAGCCGGCGATGGGCACCGCCTCGATCCGCGTTTCGACGCCGCCGCAGATGGCGGCGTCCGCCTCACCGAGCACGATCTGCTGCCAGGCGCGCGCGACGCCCTCGGACCCGGACGCGCAGGCCGATATCGGCGTCATCACCCCGGCCTTGGCGTGCCGCTCCAGCCCGACGGCCGCCGCGGCGCCGTTGGGCATGTACTTCTGCACCGCCAGCGGCGACACCGCCTTCATCCCGCGGGCGCGCATTTCGTCGTAGCTGAAGACGAGCTCCTCGGCCGAGCCCAGGCCGGTTCCGATCGACACCGCCAACCGGTTGGTGTCGAGGTCTGGATGGCCTGCGTTCTCCCACAGACGCCGGCTCAATACGGTGGACATCCGCTGCAGGTAACCCATCCGGCGCAGCTCGACCCGCGTCAGCTGGCTGTCGAATTCCTCCAACAGGTGCCCGCCGATACGGACCGGCAGGTCGAATTCCTCAACGAACGGGTCCTCCAAGGTCCGGATTCCGCTCTGGCCGTCGAGCAACAGCTTCCACGTGTTCTCCGCGTCCGTCGCCAATGCGGTCGTCATGGCGACGCCGGTGACGACGACGTTGGGCAGGGCCTTGCCCGTAACCAGTTCTGACGATGGCGTCATGGCTCTTGCGAACGTCCTTCCGTGCCTAGTAACGCCCGAAGGCGAGCGCTACGTTGTGCCCACCGAAGCCGAACGAGTTGTTGATGGCGTAACGAAACTCGCCGTAGCGGGGTTCGCCCGCGACAACATCAAGGTTGATCTCGGGATCGGGGGTCTCGTAGTTCAGAGTGGGCGGGATGACGCCGTCGCGCAGCGACAGCACCGTGAGCACCGACTCGAGCGCGCCGACGGCGCCGATGGAGTGGCCCAGCGCCGACTTTGGCGCATACACCGCAGCCCGCTCGCAACCGGCGACCCGGATGGCGTTGGCCTCCGCGGTGTCGCCGATCGGCGTCGCCGTCCCGTGCGCGTTGACGTGATCGATGTCCTTGGGGGACAAGCCCGCCAGTTCCAGCGACCGCGTCATCGCCCGGCCGGCGCGGATGCCGTCGGCCGCGGGCGCCACCATGTGGAAGGCGTCCGAGGTGATGCCGGCGCCCATCAACCGGGCCAGCGGCTTGGCGCCGCGGGCCTTGGCGTGCTCCTCGGTCTCGATGAGCATGAGCGCCCCGGCCTCGCCGAACACGAAGCCGTCGCGGTCCTTGTCGAACGGGCGCGACGCGCCTTCGGGATCGTCGTTGCGGGTCGACATGGCCCGCATCATGGAGAACGCCGCGATGGGCAGCGCCTCGATGGGGCCCTCGACGCCACCGGCGACGGCGACATCGGCGTCGCCCATGACGATCTGGCGCCAGGCGTGCGCGATGGCCTCCGAACCCGAGGAACAGGCCGAGACCGGGGTGATCACCCCGGCCCGGGCCCCGAGCTGCAGGCCCACCACCGCCGCGGCGCCGTTGGGCATGATCATCTGAACGGCGAGCGGGGACACCTTGCGGGGTCCGCCCTCGTTCATCAGGTCGTAGCTCTCGACGATCCGCTCGGCGCCACCCAGGCCGGTGCCCACCACGACGGTGAACCGGTCGGGATCGACGTCTGGATTGCCGGCGCTCTCCCAGAGCTGACTGCTCAGGTGCTTGCCCATCCGCTGGACGTAGGACATACGTCGCATGTCCAGCCGGCCCATGTGGTTGTCGATCGGCTCCTTGAGGTGGCCGCCGATCTTGACCGGCAGGTCCCACTTGGTGATGTACTCGTCATCGAGGACGTGGATGCCGCTCTCGCCGGCCAGCAAACCCTTCCACGTGCTCTCGACGTCCGGCGCGACCGATGTCGTCGCCGTGACGGCGGTTACCACGACGCTGGGGTAACCGCCATTAGCAGTGGAAGGCTTGGTCACTTGCTTTCTGCTTCCAGCCTCGCCTTGACGTTGGCAACAGCGTCGGGGTTTTCGGTCTCGAGCTTGGCGCGCAGCGCCTCGGCGGCCTCGGGGTTCTCTTCCTCGAGCTTCTGGATGTAGGCGACGACGTCACCGACGGTACGCAGGCCGGCGAGGTCCTCGTCGGGGATCTTGACGCCGTACTTGTCCTCGGTCTGGACGGCGATCTCGACCATCGACAGCGAGTCGATGTCCAGGTCGTCGACGAACGACTTCTCCGGGGTGACCTCGGAGGGCTCGATACCGGTGACCTCTTCGATGATCTCGGCGATACCGGCGATGATTTCTTCCTGACTTACGGCCACGACGTGCTTCCCTTCGTAATATGTTGTGTACAAATCGAATTGACGTGATTTGTGGTTGTCCCGGACGATCCGGCAGTTACAGGTCTGCCAGTGCGTCCAGGTCTGCGGGTGACTTGACGGCACACGCCGTGATTCCCCGAAGTTCGCGTTTGGCGATGCCGGTGAGCGTGCCCGCGGGCGGGAACTCCACGATCGCCTTGATGTCGTGCTCACGCAACGTTGCGGTGCATAGATCCCAGCGCACCGGCCGGGTCAGCTGGGCCACCAGCGTGTCCATCGCCTCGGCCGCGGAGGCCACCGGCTTGCCGTCACGGTTGGACAGCAGGGTGGCGGTGGGCTCGGCGGTCGCGATGCGCCCCGCCGCTTCGGCGTAGCCGGTCAGTGCCGGTGCCATGAACCCGGTGTGGAACGCGCCGGCGACGCCCAGCGCGCGCACCCGTGCCTTGGCCGGCGGGTCTTCGGCGAGCTTTTCCAGCGCGGTCAGGTGACCGGCGGCGACGATCTGGCCTGCGGCGTTGCGGTTGGCGGCGACCAGGTCGAGTTGCTCGAGGCGACTCAGCACCTCGGCCTCGTCCCCGCCCAGCACCGCTGACATGCCGGTGGGCTCGGCCGCGCACGCCTTGGCCATCTCGGCACCGCGGGTGGCGGCCAGCATGACGGCGTCGTCGGCGGCCAGCACGCCGGCGATGGCATAGGCCGCGATTTCCCCGACGGAGTGGCCGGCAACGACAAATTCGTCGCCGTCGTCGCCCGCAAGCAGGCCGCGCTTGGTGAGTTCACCGTGAGCAAGAAGAGTGGCCGCGACGATCAACGGTTGGGCGATCGCCGTGTCCGTGATCTCCTCGGTCGATGCGGTGGTGCCCAGACGTGCCAGATCGAGGCCACTGGCCGCGGACCAGGACGCGATCTGCTCGGCGGCGCCGGGCAGCTCCAGCCACGGCGCCAGCATTCCCTGGGTCTGCGAACCCTGTCCGGGCGCAAGCAACGCAATCACGTGTCTAAGAGAACACTGTGGAAACGGTTTTGGCGGGTGTAACAGATTATGAACCTCATCTTAGGTTTTTGTACACACCCTACAAAATAGCCCCGTAAGCTACAGGTTTGATATCGACCCGCGATCTGCGATCTGGGTCACTATTCCTCGGAGGGCCTCTTTAAGCCCCTACGGAACCCGCTCTGAGTGGCAATGGCACCTGCGTCAGGGCGTTGTTGCCGACGGTCGAAGGCTGCCTCGGGTAGTTGAGTTGGCCCACCGTGGCGGCCACCCGAAGGACGTAGGCGTCGCGTGGCTGCGTGGGATCACGCCCGGTGAAATCGGTGATGCGCTTGAGCCGGTACCGCACCGTGTTTGGATGAACGAACAACTTCCTGGCACACGCCTCAATCGCGCCGCCACAGTCCAGGTAGGCGTCCAAAGTCTCGATCAGAGTCGGTCCGGCATCGGCCAGTGGCTGCATCACGTCGGTGTGCAAAGCCACAATGGCCGACGCGTCGCCCATCAGCGCCCGTTCGGGCAGCAATTCTCGGGCCAGGACGGGTCGCGGCGCTCCGCGCCAGCCGGCGACGGCGTTCATCCCTGAAATCGCCTCGCTGGCGCTGTGGTACGCCGCGGTCAGCATGGGTGCGGTCGGTCCGATGACGACCGGGCCGTCCGAGAACGCTTCCAACAGGTCGCCGAGGAATTTATCGGTGGGTGACACGTGGCCGGAGACGACCGCGACCAGCCACGTGCCGTGCACGTCGGTGAGCGCCGCGCGGCCGTGGCGGGCGGCCACATCGCGGACGTCCTGGCTGGCCCGCTCGGTGCCGCCCTGGCCATTCGAGCCGTCGGTGCCGTGGCGGCCTGGCGCCGGAGTCCCCACGACAACGGTGGCGGGCGCGGTGGTGTCCCAGTTCAGCGCGGCGGCCCGGGACAGCAGCTCCGGTCCGGTGTCGCCGCGCACCACCGCATCGACGACGCTGGCCTCCATCCGGCTGTCCCAGGTGCCACGGGCCTCGGCTGCGTCGGCGTAGGCCGCGGCGGCGGTGAAGGCCAGGTCCCGGCTGTACTTCAGAATCCCCACGGTGAGCGCGGTCAACTGCTCTTCGGACCGGGCCAGCAGCGGCACGACTTCCTCGAAGAAGTCCATAGTCACCCGCACCATGTCCACGGTGTGTCGCAACGCGATGCGTTGCCTCAGGTCCTGGGGAACCAGCTCGAACGCCTGGGCTGTGTAGCTGACGTTGCTGTGGGGGTCGTGCATCCACTCGCCGAAGTTCACCACGGCCGTCTGCACCACCAGCGCCACGCTGGCGCGCTGGGACGCTTCCAGATCGGCGAAGAACGGCAACCGCTCGTTCATGGCCGAGACCGCCTCGGTGGCCAGCCGGCCCGAGTACTGCTTCAACCGTCGCAACAGCGACTCGGGCACCGTGTCCAGCATTTCCAGGGGTGACCTTGGGTGTTTGGCAAACGGGCCGGCGAAGGGGTTGTCGTTCACCCCTAAAAGCTACGCCTGATTTATGGAAGTTCCCGCCAACTCACCGGAGCGAGCGGGACTGATCGATCCGGTTCGGACGCGACTCCGGTGTTGCGCGCTCGGCGTGCGCTACGCGCCGGGGCCGGGATCGGAGGTCTGCTCCGGCGCGGCCTGCACGTCGTCGATCTTGTACTGGCGGGCGGCGGCGATCGGCACCGACGGGTCGATTTCGCCGTCGCGGGCCAGTGCCTCCAGCACGGCGACCACCTGCGATTCGGCATCGGTGTTGAAGTAGCGCCGCGCCGCGGGCCGGGTGTCGGAAAAACCGAACCCGTCGGTGCCCAGCGTGAGGTAGGTGCCGGGCACCCAGGGCCGAATCTGCTCGGGGACGGCGCGCATCCAGTCCGAGACGGCGACCACCGGCCCAGCAGTCTTTTCCAGAGCCTTCGTCACATACGCCACACCGGCTGGCCGGTCGGGATGGCGCAGCCGCTCCTTCTCGACGGCGACGCCGTCCCGGTTCAGTTCGCCCCAGCTGGTCACCGACCACACATCGGCGGCCACGTCCCAATCGGCCGCCAGCATGTCGGCCGCATTGAGCGCCGCCGGCATAGATACCCCCGAGGCCAGGAGCTGCGCCGTGCAGGAACGTTGCTCCTTGGCAGCCCGGTAGCGGTAGATGCCGCGCAGCACGCCCTCGGGATCGAAGTTCTCCGGCTCGGGTGGCTGCAGGTAGGGCTCGTTGTAGACGGTGATGTAGAAGTAGATGTTCTCGGGGTTCTTCCCGAACATCCGCGCCAGGCCACTTTCGACGATGTAGGCGATCTCGAAAGCGAACGCCGGGTCATAGGAGACAACCGCCGGATTGGTCGCGGCGAGCAGCAACGAGTGGCCGTCGGCGTGTTGCAGACCTTCGCCGGTCAGCGTGGTGCGGCCCGCGGTGGCGCCCAGCACGAAGCCGCGGGCCATCTGGTCGGCGGCCGCCCACAACCCGTCGCCGGTGCGCTGGAACCCGAACATCGAATAGAAGATGTAGATCGGGATCATCGGTTCGTTGTGGGTGGCGTACGACGTGCCGGCGGCGGTGAACGAGCCCACCGACCCGGCTTCGTTGATGCCCTCGTGCAAAATCTGGCCGACTTCGCTTTCCTTGTAAGCCAGCATCAGTTCGGCGTCGACGGCGGTGTACAACTGGCCGTTGCGGTTGTAGATCTTCAGGGACGGGAACCAGGAATCCATCCCGAAGGTGCGCGCCTCGTCGGGAATGATCGGCACAATTCGGGGGCCAATCTCCTTGTCGCGCAACACTTCTTTGAAGGTGCGCACAATCGCCATGGTGGTGGCGACCTCTTGGTGGCCCGATCCTTTTTTCAGCGCTTTGTAGGTGTCGCCGCCGGGCAGTTTCAGCGCCTTGGCCTTGGTCCGCCGCTCGGGGACGAACCCCCCCAGGGTGCGGCGTCGGTCGAGCATGTAACGGATCTCCGGGGCGTCGGAGCCGGGGTGGTAGTAGGGCGGAAGGTAGGGATCCTCTTCCAGTTGGGCGTCGTTGATCGGAATCCGCATCGAGTCACGAAAGTGCTTGAGGTCTTCGAGCGCAAGCTTTTTCATCTGGTGGGTCGCGTTGCGGCCTTGGAAGTGGGCGCCCAGCGAGTAACCCTTGATGGTTTTGGCCAGGATTACCGTCGGCTGTCCCTTGTGGTCGACCGCGGCGCGGTAGGCGGCATAGACCTTGCGGTAGTCGTGGCCGCCCCGCTTGAGGCTCCAAATCTCTTGATCCGTAAGGCTTTCCACGAGCGCCTTGGTGCGTGGGTCGCGGCCGAAGAAGTGGTCGCGCACGTAGGCGCCGTCGTTGGCCTTGTAGGTCTGGTAATCGCCGTCCGGGGTGGTGTTCATCAGGTTCACCAGTGCGCCGTCGCGGTCGGCGTGCAGCAGGGCATCCCATTCGCGGCCCCACACCACCTTGATGACGTTCCAGCCGGCCCCACGGAAGAACGATTCCAGCTCCTGAATGATCTTGCCGTTGCCGCGCACCGGCCCGTCGAGGCGCTGCAGATTGCAGTTGATCACGAAAGTCAGGTTGTCCAGACCCTCCAAGGAGCCCACATGTGCCAGCCCGCGGCTTTCGGGTTCGTCCATCTCGCCGTCGCCCAAAAAGCACCACACGTGCTGCTCGGAGGTGTCTTTGAGGCCGCGGTCATGCAGATAGTGGTTGAAGCGTGCCTGATAGATCGCGTTGAGGGGACCCAGTCCCATGGACACGGTGGGGAATTCCCAGAAGTCGGGCATCAGGCGCGGGTGCGGATAGGACGGCAATCCGCCGCCGGGGTGGCTGTGCTCCTGGCGGAAACCATCGAGCTGATCGGTGCTGAGCCGTCCTTCGAGGAAGGCGCGCGCGTAAATCCCGGGGGAAGCATGACCCTGGATGAACACCTGATCCCCGCCGCCGGGATGCGACTTGCCGCGGAAGAAGTGGTTGAAACCGACCTCGTAGAGCGCCGCCGACGACGCGTACGTCGAGATATGGCCGCCCACGCCCACGCCCGGGCGCTGGGCGCGGTGCACCATGATGGCTGCGTTCCAGCGAATCCAGGTCCGGTAGCGCCGTTCGACGTCCTCGTCGCCGGGGAACCACGGTTCCAGCTCCGTCGGGATGGTGTTGACGTAGTCGGTCGACGTCAGCGCCGGGATCGCGACGCGCTGGTCACCGGCGCGTTCCAGCAGCCGCAACATCAGATAACGCGCCCGCGCCGGCCCGGATCGCTCGAGCAGTTCGTCGAAGGACTCGAGCCACTCCGCCGTTTCCTCGGGGTCGATGTCAGGCAGGTAGGACGCCACACCTTCGCGGATCACCCGAACACGATCGGGTTCGCTTGCGCTGCTTGGGTTTTTGGCCAGATCGTTACGCGCGAACTCGGTGGTCAACGCACTGCTCCTGTAGTCGGCTGGTTAGCTGATTCGTCCTCATCCCCTATCGTGCCGCACCGATGTTGCGGGAGGGTAATTGCCGCCGAACCCGGTGCAACGACGGCGGACGCATTGGTGACCCGGTAACCTCTGAAGCCGTGCTCATCGGATGGCGTGCCGTCCCTCGCAAGCGCGTGAGCCTCCCGGCTTGGGGGGAGTACCGCAAGCGAGGCGCTCTGGTCCTCGGCTGTATCGCGGCGACAGTGATGGGCTTGCTGAACGTGGTCGGGTGTACCTCCGTCACCAACGGGACCGCCACGCCCGATACCAATGTCGCCCCGGCCTACCGTTCGTCGGTATCGGCGTCGGTGTCGGCATCGGTGGCGACGTCGAGTGTCCGCGAATCCCAGCGCCAACAATCCGTGACCACCAGCGTGGTTCGCACCTCATGTAACTCGTTGGCCGACACCAGCAAGGATGCCATCGACAAGGTCAATGCCTTTGTGGCGGCGTTCAACGCGGGCAAGAGCACCGGGCCGACCGAAGGCCCGGCCGAAGATGCCCTGAACGGCAGCGCCACGGCCGTGTCCGGCGGTATGAACGACGCGCTGTCGCAGCAGATGCGCGACGCGTTCAATGCCTATATCGACGCGTCCCGGGCGGTGGCCAACGCTATCGCCACCCATGCGTCGACGGGGGAGTTCAACAAGCGGGTTGACGCGCTGAACGACGCCAGAACCAAGGCGTTGAAAATGTGCGTGGGTTACTTCTGAGGCAGTCATATGTGCCGCATTCGAGTTGTGCGACGATAAAGCCCATCGCACTGCGTTCAGACAGCTTGGCGGACATTTGCAGGAGGAGGTCCCACGGTGGTCGCGGCGGATCACGCCCAGAGCTACGCTCGCAAACTGGGCATCCAACGAGACCAAGTTGTCCAAGAATGGGGCTGGGACGAGGACACCGACGACGACATCCGCGCCGACGTTGAGGAAGCCTGCGGTAGCGAGCTGCTCGATGAAGACACCGACGAGGTGGTCGACGTCGTCCTGTTGTGGTGGCGCGACGGCGACGGGGACTTGGTCGACACGCTGATGGACGCGATCTCCCCGCTGGCCGAGGACGGCGTGATCTGGGTGCTGACTCCCAAGACCGGCAGGCCCGGCCATGTTCTACCCTCCGACATCGCCGAGGCCGCTCCGACCGCCGGCCTGATGCCCACCTCGTCGGTCAATCTCGGCAACTGGAGCGCCAGCCGGTTGGTGCAGCCCAAGTCACGGGCCGGGAAGCGCTGATGCTCGAGGTCGGAGCCGCCGCCCCCGACTTCACGCTGCGAGACCAGAATCAACAACCCGTCACGCTGAGCGGCTACCGGGGCGCCAAGAACGTACTGCTGGTGTTCTTCCCGCTCGCCTTCACCGGGATCTGCCAGGGCGAGCTGGACCAATTGCGGGACCACCTGCCCGACTTCGAAAACGACGACAGCGCCGCGGTGGCCATTTCGGTGGGACCGCCGCCAACGCACAAGATCTGGGCGACGCAGAGCGGTTTCCTGTTTCCGGTGTTGTCGGACTTCTGGCCACACGGCGAGGTCAGCCAGGCCTACGGGGTGTTCAACGAGGTGGCGGGCATCTCTAACCGCGGTACGTTCGTGGTCGACCGATCGGGGATCGTGCGGTTCGCCGAGATGAAACAACCCGGCGAAGCCCGCGACCAGCGGTTATGGACTGCGGCGTTGGCGGCGCTGCGGGACTGAGGTCGTCCTGTGCAGCGTTTGTCACCTGGGCCGTGGGGTCGTTTTGGTACTTGGGGCCGCCGCGGGGGGCATCCGTTTTGCCCGGCTCTGCGCGACAGAACAGCGACAGAGCAGCGACAGAGCAGCGACAAGGGTTGTCGCACCGAGCCGTTTCTGCTGATCTGATTTGGTCGCTTTGGGTGCAGGACCTCCAGGCGTGTAGCCTGCGGCGGGCATGGGCGCGTAGCTCAGTGGTAGAGCTCTGGTTTTACACACCAGCGGTCGACGGTTCGATACCGTCCGCGCCCACCAGCGAAATAACCAGGTAGCGAGCGGTTTCCGGTATCTGACGGAGGATTCTGCCGAACCCCCCGGTAGGCCAGGAATAGGCCAGGGGTCCGTCACCTAGTTACCGGCCTTGTCTGCAACGGCATCGCTCGTCGCCGTGTAGCGCCCCACATCGCCCGACGCGTCGGCCTCCGCGATCATGTCTTCCCACGGCCAGCGCACCGTGGCGAAGCGGCGGTAGAGAAGTAGTTGGTGATCGACAACTCGAACCTTGCCCTCGGCATACGAAAGCACCAAACCCCGCCCCTCGGAGTCGACTTGGAGTCGTTCGATGTTGCCCAGCGCCGTCGTGAGGTTGCCCCGCTGGATTCGATCCTCGCGAGCGTGCGCGACAGCGAAGATGTCCTGCTGCGGGATCCCGCCGATCAGTTTGTCGTCCGGCGCGTCGAGCGCTGCCGCCATGGCGTGTGCGTAGATGCCCGTGGCGTTGTTCCGCCTGCGGATGCCGTTGGCGACGTTCTGGGCAAACTTCTGGTAGACGCTGTTGAGCTCTTCGGCGTAGAACATCGCGGCGGCCTCGACGTGGGCAACGTCAGTGACACTCTGCTGCCCGAACTTGCGCTCGACGATCCCGGCGGCGTCCAACGTGTCGATGGTGAGGCGCTGCAGGATTCCGGCGTTGCCGTAGCTGATGCTGACAAGCGCCTCGCGGACCTCATGGGACATGACGATGTTCAGCGCCTCGCACCCCCGGTCGAGGATCTTGCGTAGATCCGGGTCCGTCCAAACGATCGACACCTCGCGGACACGCCCCGTCAGGTCAGGGTTTAAGTGGAGCAGCAGGTTGTTGTCGCTCCAGACCCCGACCACCACGACGTAGAGGCCGAGGTCCCACATCGTCTTCAGATCGAAGGCGAACTTCTGGCGCTCGGTCTGGTCGAGATAATGGAAGTCCTCGATCGCCAACCGTCGGCCGGACTCCTTGATGAGCTCGCAGATGAAGTCGAGGTCGTTGATGTTCTGGCGGAGCGATTCGGTCGTGGTCTCGCTTGCCCTCTCGCTCTTGATCCCGAGCTTCGCCTTCACCTTGCCGATCAGGCGTATGCCGAATTCGGTCTCGCCCTCGACAGTGCCTTCGAGCGTTTTCGACTTCTTCGCGCTGGTCTCGAGCTTTACGCCGAGCTGGCCGAGTGCTTCACGGTAGATGTCGGTGACGGTCTTCTCGAGACGGCATTGGATCTTGATGGGGTCGTCCAGGATTCGCTGACGCAGCCATGATTTCCCGCTCTTCGAAGCGCCGCGGATTGCGATGTGGTTATCGCGCTTCAAGTAGGACGCGATCTTCGAGTCGAGGTCGCCTCGGTTGACGTATGAGTCCTTCAGGATCTCGGTCGACACGCCGAAGACCTCGGTGGACTGCTTGGACATGAATCCGACGATAGTCAATGCACGCCACGGTGTACCGCCAGCAGGCGACCGTGTTCGCGCACAGCGGAACTGCGGTTAGGTGGTCATGCGCGAGCGTCCAGCAGCGCATCGCCCGCCGAGGCCAGCGCGTCGTCATAGACATGGCAGACCCGCAGCGTGATCACCGGGTCGTGCCCAACCATTTGGCAGTCGCGGATGGCGTGGTGCCGCCGTCGAGCAACATCGTGGCGGCGGTGTGCCGGACGTCATGTAGCCGGATTGCCGGCACCCCCGCCGCACGCAGTGGCCGGCGAACGCCTTGGAGTAGGTCTCCGGCCGGATAGGGGAACCGTCGGCATTGACTGCCACCAGGCCGGTGTCGGGCCAGTTGCCGCCGAGCGCCAGGTGCTCCTCGGCCTGCCGGGTCTTGAACGCTTTCAACACGGTCAGCACGTCACGCGGCATTGGCAGCGTTCGCGCCGAGCGGGTCGACTTCGGTGCACCGGTCACCGTGGCGCCGCCGACGACCACCCGGCCCTGAGCAACAGTGATTGTTCCCGCGTCGAGGTCCACATCTACCCAACGCAGCCCTAGAACCTCGGACCGACGCAGCCCGGCCAGTCAGCAGCCAGCACGCGGCTAGGCGGTCATCGGCGACGTGCGCGCGGAACTTCGCGGCTTGGTCCGGTGTCCAGGTGGACATTTCGCAGGCGGTTATCTTGGGTTGTTTGACCAGGGGTGTAGACGTGGGTGAGATGGGCGTGCAACGTTCGGTGCGAGATGGACAACCGCGCTGCAATCTTCTTGTTACCAGGCCTTCGCTGACCAATTTCACGGCGTCGAGTTCGGCGCGGGTCAGCGACGACCACCCGCTGCCGGCGCGTCGGCGTTCGCCGCAGCCGTCGAAGTCATTGTCGCCCATGGCATCCCGCAACCCGGCGATCCTGGCCTCGTCCTCGGCCTCGAGGACCTTGAAGCGCACCATGCCCATGTGTCGGCGGGCGGCGTCCGCCGCACCGAAGAGCCGCGTCGCCAAGCAACGAGCGCTCAACCACTCCCGAGCGGCGGGATACTCAGAGCGCGCAGCAGAGTGCCGGCCGCGGTTATCACCGCTGACACCGCAGTGACACTGGGCTGGCCCAGATTAATCGACAGACCCTGATCCGGCGACGGAATAAACGGGATGTCCGACTGCGGTAGCGGGCCCGTCGTAAGAACGTCTGGCCACAGGGACACTATGAACGGGTGAAGCCGTTTCACATCGAAATTCCCGACGACGTTCTCGACGATCTGCACACGCGATTGGTGCGCACCCGATGGCCCGAAGCCGAATGCGTGGACGACTGGAGCCAGGGTATCCCGCTGGACTACACCCGCGACCTTGCCGCCTACTGGGCCAACGGGTACGACTGGCGTGCCCGGGAGGCCGCGCTCAACCGCTTCGACCAGTTCGTCACCGAGATTGACGGGCTGGCAATCCATTTCATCCACCAGCGGTCCCCGCACGAGAACGCCTTCCCGCTGGTGATCACGCACGGGTGGCCGGGCTCGATCGTCGAGTTCCACAAAGTGATTGAGCCACTCAGCAATCCGACGGCCCACGGTGGACGCGCCGAGGACGCCTTTCACGTCGTGTGCCCGTCGCTGCCCGGATACGGCTTCTCCGGCAAGCCAAGTCGCACAGGCTGGGGTGTCGACAAGATCGCGGGCGCGTGGGAGACGCTGATGCTGAGCCTCGGCTATGACCGCTACGGCGCCCAGGGTGGCGACTGGGGCGCGGCCGTCACCACCCAGATCGGCCGCAACGGCGGGCACTGCGCGGCCATTCACGTGAATATGCCGATCGGCAGGCCCACGACCGAGTCGATGGCCAATCCATCTCCGGAAGAGCAACGGGCCCTTGCCGCCTTGGCCGATCACCGCAAGTGGGGCACCGGGTATTCCAAACAGCAGTCCACCCGGCCCCAGACCGTGGGTTACGGCTTAGTCGATTCACCCGTGGGGCAGCTGGCGTGGATCGTCGAAAAGTTCTGGGCCTGGATGGATTGCGACGGCCACCCCGAGAACGTGCTCAGCCGCGACGAGCTTTTGGACAACGTGATGCTCTATTGGGTCACCGGCACCGCGGCCTCGTCGGCGCGTCTGTACTGGGAAAGTTTCAAGGCCTGGGGGCAGATGGACCGCGTCGAATTGCCCACCGGCGTCGCCAGTTTCCCCGGCGAGGTGCTGGGGGCGCCGCGGACGTGGTGCGATCCGGTCTACAACATCACGCACTGGACGACGATGCCGCGGGGCGG
>NZ_JAFBAR010000118.1 GCF_019247635.1 Mycobacterium sp. | reverse complement strand
GTGTAAGTGCCAATGACTAGTTGGTTACCACGAAACATAACGCCCAATGCCGCCATTTTTTGCCTGGTTTTGGCGTTTTGTTGACGCTCAGTGAGTTGACCGAGACCATGCGCGATGCTATTCCGAATTTCTCGGGCCGCGTCTATATCGCTCCAGTGCGCGCATTCTCCGAGAGTTATGTCGTGATACTTTTTGAATGCTTCCTTACGTTCATCCCAGCCCTTCACAGAGTTCTCCCGAACCTCGGCGGCCATTTTTCGCACGAAGTCGTCACGGCCGGATGTACGTTGATCAAACTGCTGGCCACTGCAGGTGTCTATGAATGCTTCAACGATGCTTACGAGACGCAGAAACTCGCCTTGATTTCGCACTTGCACAAAGTCGTGGCGGCCTAGAAACGACGACGTGAAGCTGCTTCCCCGGCCTGCCGTAGCGGGCGTTGGAATATTGCCGAAGTCAGCCCGCGTAGCTCGGAGCAGTTTCTGCGCTTCTTCTGTGATAGCCAGCGGCGCAATTCGCATACTACGTCTCCTCCAGTAGACACGCGTGTAGCTTCGAATTTTTGGCCCATGCAGCAATTTCCTTCTGCGCTGCCATCGCCTCAGGGCCAGTCAGTAGGCGAGCGCCTTCAATCCCTGCTGACGCATAAATGTGAAGCAACGCATTCGACGTGCGGTCCGCGGCAGCTATTACAGACGTAACGGATACGAGTCCCTGGGCCGCTAAAGCTCGGGTGGCAGCAGCACGTAGCGCCTCATTTGTCGTGTCTCGGCGCAAATCATCGACCCATTGGGCCCGACGATTGACGGCCTCCTTGTCGTCGAGACCCCCGCTAAGAAGGTCGAGGTCGTGGACGACATCGATGAGCCACAAGTTCTGCCAAGCGTTCAGGGCAACATCGCCAGCAAGACGATCCACGGCGTTGACGATCTCGTCCCAAGCATCGTCATCCGGCTCGAGCCCTTTACCAATGGCTCGGAGATACCGCATCAAGTTTGGTGTCAGGGAAGGCGCGTAGACAGCTAGCCGAACGATCTCACCGATTCCGCGGGCGTCCCCGGCAAGCGTCAACCCATTAATGGCTCGCCTGAGGAGGCGTACGTCCTCACCACGTAAGCTACCAAGATCGATCGAGCGGCTCTCATCAGGATCCGGATTGAAATCACTGGATCGTACTACCGCCTTCCGAATGACGTCGAATGCCGCGTCGGCATCCTCCTTGCCAAAGTCATCGGTGTAGTCGCCCACGATATCCTCCACATCGTCGACGTTGACGGTTTGGCCGGCTTGGGATGGCGTAAGGTCGAATGCGTCAAAAATATACTTCACAATTCCAACTGTGACAGTCTTGTGCTCGGACAAGACGAGGCCCACTCGGCGAGCAGCAGCGTCTAAAGCCTCGATGGCTGTCAGAGTGTCTGCGTATGAGTCGCACGCGACGCGAAAGTCATCGTTGAAGCGCCACACCGCGAACCCAGACCGAAGCAGGTCGCGCTCAATCCTGTCGGCGTACAGGTCCGAAAGCATGTCGGAAGCATCAAATAGCTGAGGAAGGCCGTAGCTGCGGCCTTGGACTTCGGCGAGAAGTTCCATCAACGCCTCGATCAACTCGAAATTAACGCCGAGTAGAAGTAATTCCTCAGCTAGCACCGCGTGATCGATAAATTGGTAGAAAGCGGTGATGTCAGACTTCACCACGTACTTGACGGGACTTTCGACGTAGAAGAAAAACTCGGCCAATTTCTTCGATGTTCCCGCTGGCTGTCGATCGCGGGCATAGCGGCCAGGTTCCGTTATGAAGTTGAGGTACGCCTGCGGCGACCTATCAAGCGGATCGAGGTCGGCTACCGCGGCTGCGGTAAGCGACCGATAAGCGACTCGTTCGAGCGTGCCCCAGTACGGGATGGGACGTACTCCGTGTGCAGGTTTGCGGGCGGCAATTTCGACTTGAGGCGACGGCTGAAAGCCCGCCCGCAGCTGGTTCTCCAGAAAGCCTGCAATTTGTCCTGCCTCCGCAGAGACTTTGTCCCACATCGGTTCGTTGGGAAGGAGATTGCGACTAGTGGCGGCTTCGGCAAGCACGGCGTCCTTCAGTTTCAGGCGCTTGATTAGGGTCGCGGATAGCTTCTTCAATAGGCTCTCCTGAGGTTGGTGGTGTGCTCGGTACTCAGCTCGCTGGCAGATCTCGTCCCGATGAAGGTAGCGCACGTCGACGCCGATCAGTGCTTCGTGAATGGTCCGGCGATTCCGTCGTTCCGCGAACATCTTGTCGGACGCGCCACCCGCCGTACCGCGAATAGCGACGAATATTTACGACTCGTGAGTGTGGTTCAGGCCGAGCTCGGCACAGAACTAAAATCGTGTTGGTCCGCCCCGAACCATAGGCCCATAGCTTTGTCGGGAAGGACGTTCGCCGGTTGCCGTGTAATTACCGCCAATGATCGAGAAACGACCCGAATCAGCTCCGCCGTACAAGGCACGTTCGGTGATGAAATTGCCTGGCCGACAAGCAAAGACGGGCATCTATACGTCCTTGCCAGAAGCGGCTCCTCGGTAACCCGTTGGTAGCGGGTTCGAGCCCCGCCCGCCCACGTGAAATGTGTATGACCTCAGTTGACGCTTGACATTTTGGTTTCGGGTGATCCATGACAGTGTTTCGGCTGATGCTTTACAGTTGCTTCGGTTGATCCTTGATCGCTGGCGGTTTGTCGATTTCGCAGGTCGCCGAGAAGATCGGGTTGCACCCTGCCCGGCGGATCGAACACGCCCACTACCCTTGGCCCCGGCGTGAAAGCTAGCGGATCGAAAGCTAGCGGGTGCGCCTTGTCGGTTAGCTGACTTAAACCGACAAGACTCAGTCAGCAACCGCGACAAGGCATATCAGGATTGCCGAAGCCACCTACGGCGTACCGGCTTGGCCGCGTCGCGCAATCAATCCTGAACGGCCGGGCGGTGGCGACGCGTCGGCATGCCGAACCTGGTTCCCGCCAGCACGTTTCGCCTCGTACATCGCGAGGTCGGCTTTCTCTACGAGGCGTTCGATAATATGCCGACTAAGTGTTTCGGTTTCCGATGACAGTTGGATGCCGCTGATGCCCAGGCTGGCTGTCACGCCCCACGGTGTGCCCGCGATTGCGCAGCGAAGCGCTTCGGCGGTCCGAAGCGCTTCGTGCTTCCCGATAGTCGCGGCGACGAGGAATTCCTCTCCGCCGATTCGTGCGATCACCGTTGCGCTGGCGCAGATCCGCCGCAGGTTGTCGGCGACAGCCACCAGAATGCGGTCCCCGGTCGCGTGACCGTAGGTGTCGTTAATGCGCTTGAAGTTATCGAGGTCGAGCATCAAGACGCTCAGACACGGCTCACCCTGATCGACAGCTAACGGCTTGGACGCCGACCGGTAGAAGCCCCGGCGGTTGCGCAGGCCGGTCAGCGGATCGGTTGAGGACTTCAGGGCATCTACTGACAACCAGTGCACGAGTACCTGTCCACAAAACGGTACCGACAGGATTCCCGCGCCAAGCACCAGCACGTCGGCGACGGCCATTGATGCATTACCGTTCGCCGCAATCCGGACGGCGCACACCACCGCAGCACTCAAGGCGGCGCTCAACGTGAACATCAGGAGCCGAGCGGAATGAAAGAAGGCGACATAACCTGCCAGGCCACCAAATGCCGCGCACCCGAGCATGCCGCTGCACGGGTCAGTTTCGATGAGGCAGATCGTAGCGATGCCTAGTGCCCCCAATATCGAAAACATCTGAGATTGGATCCGCGTCGGCCAGTTCAGCAGCCACACCAGTGCCATTCCCGCCAGGCCGATCGTGACCGCTATGGCTACGGCGCGCCGCGTCGATGTTTGGGGTCCCGACGGACTGGTCAGCATCAGCAACGTTGCGGCGGCCAGGTTTGCTAAGGTGACGACCAGTAAGCAGCGGACAAATGGCTTTAATCCGCGCGCGGCGAGGTACTCCGACAACCAGTCGTAGTGGTCGGGTTGGCGCCACCACACGCCGATCCAGCGCATTGTTCGATGCCCTTAACCCCTCTCCGCACCGCGGTAAACGGCGTGGATAACCCGACGCTTCGCCGTATGCTACTTATCAATCTCGGGTGCAGTCCATCATTTCTTCCCTCGCCATCAGCCGATATGGCCTGTACCCAGGACTCACTGCGTCCACACCCAAGGACCGGCAGCGTTGCCGGCACGACGGGTCGGGTGATCGCGCGGTATAAGCCGGGTGATATCTCATTGGCCGCCGCAGATCCCTCAAAGCCGCAGACACAGCCGTTATTTTCCGACGGGAAGAAACTGCGCAGGATTCAGCCGGAACCGACAGGCCGTGCGTTTCTAGACTTACGCGCCGCGTTCGATACTGCCATCGCACACGGCGGTGGTTAGGCCGCCGAGGCCTGAGCCGGCGGCAGGGCCCGCAGGTGTTGGTGCCGCCTCATCGGTGGTGCTTCGAGCTCCTGCACCCGGCGCAGTACCACAGATTGACGATGCATGGAATCGACGCTATTTTGGAACAAATATTAGGTCACATGTGCTGCAGGCGTGCGTGCTCGCTCGTCACCGCGGATGAGCGCTGGCGCGGGCGTCACACCGTGTCGCACAGCTAAGTGACGGCAACGAACCGACAACGCGCACAGCGACATAAATCGACGTACAACGGAAGGTAGGGCGTGATAGCCGAACAAACCGATGGCTCAAGCACATTCGGTTGGGATCCAAATACGACACGCCAGCTGATCGGCGCTGCGGCACCCATCGCCCGACGCTGGTTTCGTCCTGAGGTAGGTGGGTTGCAATCCTTTCCGTCAGTGGGTGGCACGCTGATCGTTTCCAATCACTCAGGCGGCTTGTTCACCCCTGATGTCCTCATCTTGGCAGCGGCGTTCTACCGCCAATTCGGTTATGAGCGACCGCTGTACACCCTTGGCCACGACGCGCTGTTCAGTGGGCCACTGGGGGGATGGGTGCGAAAGCTCGGATTGATTCCGGCCAGCGCTGCAAACGCGGGGAAAGCGTTGCAGTCCGGGGGTGTGGTGCTCGTGTTCCCCGGCGGCATCTTCGATGCCTATCGGCCCACGATCAACGCCAACGTAATCGACTTCAAAGGCCGTACCGGATATGTCAAGCTCGCGATCGATGCCGATGTGCCCCTTGTGCCCAGCGTGTCTATCGGCGGGCAGGAAAGCCAGCTGTTTTTGACCCGCGGCACGTGGTTGGCGAAGCGACTTGGTCTGGGACGTTTACGATCGGATATCTTGCCGCTGACGCTAGGCTTCCCTTTCGGCTTGAGCGTGGTGGTTCCCCCTAACCTTCCGTTGCCGACCAGGATCGTCGCGCACATGACTGAGCCGATCGACATTCGCTCGCGGTTCGGCGAGCATCCCGACATCGGTGAGGTTGACGCGCACGTCCGATCCGTCATGCAAGTCGCACTCGATCAACTCGCACGGCAGCGGAGGTTCCCCATTCTAGGCTGATTGGCCAAAGCCGAACGCGCGTGGGTGCACCAAAGCATTGCTGCGCAACGAATCTGGAGAACGCATCGATCATGAGACCTGCTTGCCGACCGGATGCCGACCAAACATCTGGTCCCACAAGTGAACGCGGGCCTGGTGCCCGGCACCGGGGAGAGTAGCAATGACTGTCATCGAGCCATGTCACCACCGCAGCCGAAACGCGAGCGGTCACTAGTGCGGGCGGACCGCGAATTCGTGTTCGCCGCTGTCGCCGAACAGCGGCGCCAGATCGCAACCCTCGTCGATGGTTTGGATGATGCGCAGTTGGCGACGCCAAGCCTGTGTGCGGGCTGGGATGTCAAGACGGTGGCAGCCCACCTGCTCAGCGTGGTCGCCGACAGCTTTTGGGTCTTCATGAGGACGGCTGCACGCCGGCGCAGCATGGCTCGAGCGATCGACGAACTCGCCCGAGCCCGCGCGCAGCTGCCCGCCGCCGAAATTGTTGCCGCCCTGCGGCGGCACGCCGATCACCCGTTGAGTCCGCCGCTGTTTGGGCCCCTCGATCCGCTTGCTGACATATTGGTCCATGGCGGTGACATGAGAATCCCGCTCAATCTGCCGTTCGAGCCCGAACCGGAGCTTTCGGCGCTCGCGCTGGATTTCTTGACCGGGCCATGGCCGTTTGGCTTCGTGCCGCTGGGCCGACTCTGGGGAATCTCGTTGCGCGGCACGGACATCGATCAATCCTGGGGGAGGGGAATGGAGGTCCATGGACCGGCCGCCGCGCTGATGATGGCCGTCAGCGGCCGCACCGCACTACTCCACTTGCTCGACGGCCAGGGATTGCCGCTACTGCGCACTCGCCTGTCGGCTAAACGGTGACGATCTAAAGGGCCACTGCTGTTGACGTCCCAGCAGCGATCCCGAGGAGCAGCCTCAGGGAGTCGGTAAGGGCCTTGCGGCTGACCAAGACGCCGACCAAAATCGCAGCCATGGCCTACCTCAAACCCCCGTGGTTCACCGCCAGGGTCTTCAACCGGCTCGCGATGACTTTCGGCATCGGTGGTTCTCAGACTCTGACCGTCACCAAGCGCGGCAGTAAGCTGCCGCAGCGGATTCCCGTCGTCATACCCGAGGTGGACGGGACCAAATACCTCGTTTCGACGCGCGGTAACTCGGAATGGGTGCGCAACGTGCGGGCCCATCCAGAGGTAAAGGTCGACGACGTGGCGTATGTGGCTGCGGAGCTGCCGGTCGAGCAGCGGGCGCCGATCATTGCCGCCTACCGTCCGCTGGCAGGCAAAGTGGTGGAAACCTATTGGCGCCAGTTGCCCGAGGACGGTGATCATCCCGTTTTCGCCCTAACGCCGGCGCGCTGACAGGGGGCCTGGCGGTCGAAACCTATTGACTGACAGCGCTTCCCACATTCCTCAATAGATTATGCGAGCGATGCCAGTGCGCGGTAGGCCGGACCGGCGAACCGCTCGGCGGCCTCCCGCATCGCGGCGGTCACCGGACGCTGTTCGGCGGCGTCGCCGACGAAGGGCCGAGGGGCGAGGTCCTTGGAGTAGAACCGCGACTGTTCGACCATGCGGTCGATCACCGCGCGATCTGTCTTGAGCCCGAGATGGGGGGCCACGCGCTGCCAGGCCGCCTCGGGCAGCTCGGCATGGTCGACGATGAGGCGCCGAGACGGATCGGTCGCCGCCGCGTCGAGCATCGCGCCGAGCGCGCGAGCCGCGAACTCGTCCCTCGGCATGGCCGCGACCGCGCCCACATCGATGCCGAAACGCTGTGCGGCATGACGTGGGGCGGCCTGAAGTCCAAGCCAGCCAGGCGGTTTGGCGAGGAGAGAGGCCAGGACGCGCGCGGGGTCGCGCTGGACCCACACCCAAGGGGTCTCTGGAAAGGCGGCCGCGAGGACCTGCCGACGGCGGACGTTCCAGCTGGTGCATTTGAGCACCACGCACTGCTCGTCGCCGTGCCGGCGTCGCCCGAGCGCCCGCACCAGCAGCCGCGCAATCCTGACCAGCACGGCCTCATCAAGACGCGAAGGATCGAGCCCGAGCAGCGAGTTCAGTGGCGCCGGCTCGGCGATCACGACCACGCCGGGAAGCGTGCCGAGCAGACGGGACAGCAGCGTCGACCCGCACCGCGACAGGTGAAAGATGCTGCCCGCCAACTCAAGTGACGGCTCGCCGTCGAGAGCGACGAGGGCTTCCAGCCCGGTCCGCACGAGCCGCTTGGCGCGTGGGCCGGACGCCCAGCGGGTGACGGTTTGGTCGAAGAACGGGTCGACGAAGCGCTCGGCTGAGAGATCGGCCCACACGACCGTCGGGCCCGGGCCGGAAAAGTCCAGCTGGATCGGCGTCCAGCGCGCGAGTTCGGCGAGGTCCATCAGGCCGGCGCGCTGTCATCGGCATCGGGCAGGCGGATGAGGAATCCGCTCACGATCAGCTTGCGGGCCAACGCGATTTGTTGTTCCGCGCGCAGCCCGGGGAGATCGCAAACCCGAAACGGCTTGGTGCTGCTCGACACGAACACCAGCGCGGATTGGTGGTCGGCACCGGCGGTGATCGACAGCTTGGCGAATTGCAGCGCAAAGCCCCCGGCCACGGCCTTCACCCGCGAGTACAGCGGTGTGTACCTCGTCAGCAGTGCTTGTCCGTGGAGCGTGCCCGCCTGCGAGGCGGGCCCGATCGGTGGGCTATGGCCGCGGCGGACCAGGACGTCTGCCAATGCGTCGAGCCCTTTGTCGACGGCGCTCGGATCCTCGACGGCCCTGACGGCGTCCTGCATGAGGACGCCCAAGCTTGCGTGCACGCCCGCGTCATCCAGGTGCCGCGGCGGTAACTGCGCGTTGAGCCCGTCGTCGTGAAAACTCAGCGCGTGCAGTGCACCGATGACAAGGGTCAGCGTGGTGGGCGCATGGATGCCGACGGTCAAGTGGACGGATGGCACATCCTCAGAGTCGGCCGCATGCACCAGGCCGCGCGGCAGGTACAGCACGTCGCCGACGTTCAGGCGCAAGTCGGTGGGCGGGGGGAGTCCGTCGGCGGGAACCGCCTTGTCGCGAAGCATCATCTGGTGCGGCGGAATATGGGCCTCGTCGTACAAGTGCCAGATCTTCGACCCGTGTACCTGCAGGATCAGCACGTCGTGGTCGTCGTAATGGGGAACGAGACCCCGCGACCCAGGCGGAGTGACGTAGGCGTTGACCTGTACCGGAAAATTCAGCTCGACCTCGATGGAGCGGGCCAGCGAAGCGATCGGCCGCAGGTAGCGCTCGACACCATCGACGACGATCGTGAAGCCGGCGGAGAAGTCGTTGCGGACACCGACAAGGTCGAGGCTCCCGTCAGCGAGCAGGTGGCTTTCCGATGCCCTCTTCTTGTCACTTCCCCTCATCAACCGGACCCCTGATGGCTCTCGCCGAAATGCCGTCAAAAGTTCCTCCATCGCCGACGGGCCGGCAAGCAGGCACTCCAAGTAGTCAGCCGAGTCCCGCTCGACATGGTGGTGCGTTAGGGTCCAGACCTTGTCGAGAAAGTCCTGCACCGTAACGGGTGTAAGCAGCCACGCCAGCGACGGTTCGATGTTGCACCTCCTTCGCGGCGCGGAACTATCAACCCATTTTGTGCGACTAAGTAAAGCCGGGTGCGATCGGCCGCCGCTGGCGGATGGCCTTAGTCCGAAGGCAACTGCTTCAACGGCCTCTTGCGGCTCGACTAACGGAAAGCGGGTGGATGAGTTTTCAGGTGTTGCCGCCGGAGGTCAATTCGTCGTTGATGTATGCGGGCCCGGGGTCGGCGCCGATGTTGGCGGCGGCGGCGGCGTGGCGTGGTTTGGCCGCGGAGTTGAACGCGGCGGCGGAGTCGTTTTCAGCGGTCACGTCGGGGTTGGTCGGTCAGGCCTGGCGGGGTGCGGCCGCCCAGGCGATGACGACGTCTGCCGCTCCGTATTCGGCGTATTTGACTGCCGCATCGGAGCGGGCTGCCGCGGCGTCAGCGTCGGCCGGGGCGGTGGCCAGTGTGTTCGAGACGGCGCGGGCAGCGATGGTGCATCCGTTGGTGGTGGCGGCCAACCGCAGACAGTTTGTGCAGTTGGTGAAGTCGAATCTGTTCGGGCAGAACACTCCCGCGATCGCGGCCGCCGAGTCGCAGTACGAGGAGATGTGGGCGTCGGCGGTGTCGACGATGGTGGGGTATCACGGCGGGGCGTCGGCGGCGGCCTCGACCCTTGGCGGTCTGCCGTCGCTCAACACCGGACCCGGCAACATCGGCCTCTGGAACCTTGGCGGCGGCAACATCGGCAACACCAACCTGGGCAGCGGCAACACCGGTGACACCAACCTGGGCAGCGGCAACACCGGCAACACCAACGTGGGCGCCGGCAACACCGGCAACACCAACCTGGGTAGCGGCAACGTCGGCAACACCAACGTGGGCAGCGGCAACGTCGGCAATACCAACTTGGGTAGCGGCAACCTCGGCAACAGCAACCTCGGCCTTGGGAACGTCGGCAACATCAATGTCGGCAGCGGCAATATCGGCAGCAGCAATGTCGGCAGCGGCAACGTCGGCTCCAACAACTTCGGGTCCGGGAACTACGGCAGCGCCAACGTCGGCTTCGGCAACTATGGAAGTTCCAACTTCGGGTTCGGGAACACCGGTAACAATGACATCGGCTTCAACCTCACCGGCAACAACCAGGTGGGCATCGGCGGGCTGAACTCGGGCACCGAAAACGTCGGCTTCGGGAACTCAGGCAGCAACAACATCGGCCTCTTCAACTCCGGCAACGGAAACTTTGGCCTGCTCAACTCCGGGGACGGCAACTCCGGCTTCGCCAACGCAGGCAACACCAACACCGGCTTCTGGAACGGCGGCTCGTTCAACAGCGGCTTCGGAAACGCCGCCGACGCCAACTTTGGCCTGGCGAACGCCGGTCCCGGAAACTTCGGGCTGGGCAACGGGGGCAGCGGCAACGTGGGACTCGGGAACTCGGGCCTCTTCAGCGCCGGCAACTTCAACTCGGGTGGCGAGCTCGGAGGTGCCGGGACCAATACCGGCAGCTTCAACTCGGGCAATGTGGACACGGGCTGGTTCAACGCGGGCAACACCAACACGGGTCTGCTCAACTCAGGCAACCTCAATACGGGCATCGGCAGCTCGGCAGACCTCACCGGACTGGTCACGAACTCGGGCTTCGGCAACTCGGGAACGGGATCCTCGGGCTTCCTCAATACCGGCGACTCGTCCTCCGGCTTGTCGAACAACGGCTCACAAAGCGCCGGCTTGTTCAACACGGGCGATGTGCAGACGGGCATGTTCAACACCGGCGGCTCCAACACAGGCTTCTTTAACAGGGAGTTCGACAACATCGGCATCGCCAACAGCGGCCAGCTGAACAGCGGATTTTCCAACTCCGGCACCGACGACAGCGGCGTTGAGAACGTAGGCACTAGCGATTCGGGTGCTTTCAACCAAGGCGACTATCAGGCCGGCTTCCTTGGGAAAGAAGACTCGTCATAGCAACTAGCGGGAACTTTTCGCTGCCCGGCACCGACTAGTAACCCGGGATAGCTGCGCCGTCAAACAGCCCAAGCCGGCGTGGGTCGTCGCATCGTCTTGCCTAGGGGTTCGTCGAATGACTGCGTTGAGGCCGCGGCCCGGAGAATGACCGCCCCGATATGGATGGCTTCGCCGCCGGAGGTGCATTCGGCGCTGCTCAGCAGCGGTCCCGGGCCCGGCAGCTTGCTGGCTGGCGCCGCGTCGTGGAGTTCGTTGAGTGCGACTTACGCGTCCGTCGCCGACGAGCTCAGCGCGGTCTTGGCCGCGGTGCAAGCCGGAGCGTGGGAAGGGCCCAGCGCCGAACAGTACGTGGCTGCGCACTTGCCTTACCTGATGTGGCTGATGCAGGCCAGCGCCAACAGCGCCACCACGGCTGCCCAATACGAGACCGCGGCCACCGCCTACACCGCCGCGCTGGCGGCGATGCCGACCTTGGTGGAGCTGGCCGCCAACCACGTGATCCATACCGTATTGGTGGCGACGAATTTCTTTGGGATGAACACGATCCCGATCGCGCTCAACGAGGCCGACTATGTGCGGATGTGGATTCAAGCGGCCACCACGATGGTTCAGTACGACCTGACGTCGGGCTCCGCGGTGGCCTCCGCGCCGCAAAGCGACCCGCCGCCGAAGATCACCAAGCCCATCCAGAGCAGCGACAGCAGTGACACCGGCGGCAATGTGCAAAACATCGTCGACAACGACTCGGGCAACCCCTACGACCTGAGCTGGTATGTGAACCGATTCGCCGAGACGACGGACACTTTCCAGCGCGACATCCTGGAATTTCAACAGAATCCGTCCCTGGCGGAATCGCAGCTGGAGTCCGACATTCCAGGGTTGGTCGCAGACGAGACGGGCCACGCAGCCGAGTTTTACGAGGCGTTCTCGCCGGAGATCAATGCGCTCGTTTTAGCGCTGCCGGTGGTCAACCCCGGGTATCTGGGCGGCCTGGGGGGGCTCGGCGCGCTGAGTGAAATTCAGCCCGACGCGGTTGCCGCGGCTGCCGCGCCCGCACCCGAGCACTCCGCCGTACCCATCGCCAGCGGCTCCCCGGCCTTCACGGTTGCCTCAGCTCCTGCGGCCCCGGCGCCCTCGGCCGCTCCGCCCGCGGCGACGCCGGCCACCGTATCCGCGCCCGGAGCTGCGCCGCCACCCGCGCTCGGCACAGCGGGGTTTGACTACCCCTATGTGGTGGGGCCCCCTGGCCTGGGAGTTGGCTCGTCGCTGAGCACCAGCGCGAGCTCCGGTGCCAAGAAAAAGGCGGCGGAGCCCGACATCGCCGCGGCCGCCGCGGGTGCGGAAGTCGCGCAGGCGCGCCGGCGCCGCCGCGCGAAACTGCGTGGGCATGGCGATGAGCCCATGGAATTGAACGTGCAGGTCGACCCGGATTGGGCCCCGGATGGGGAGACGGTGGCCTCCGAGCGGGGCGCGGGGACGATGGGTTTTGCCGGCACAACCCGCCAAGCCGGCGTCACCCAGGCGGCTGGGTTGGCCACCCTATCCGGCGACAGGTACGGCGGTGGGCCGTCAGTGCCAATGCTGCCGGGCACATGGGATCCCGATCAGGGAGATCCACCCGAGGACCCTGAGTGAATTGGCTCGCGTCCCAACGCAATAGTTCCGATAGGCCAGTCCCATTAGGGCCCTGGTTCGACGGTGGGATAGACTCGTCGCAACGTTGGCACCACCTGACCGCTGCCGACACGTCGTGGAACGTTCTTTCATCCCACCGGCGCCAGCCCGAAATTCGGGGCTGAAGCACCGCGTTCAGATGATCCGTGCATCCAGCACTACGATCTCGCGGCGATCGATTTTGCCCACCGGCAATCTCGCCAGCTTGTGCCAGTTCGACGCGAACCCTCGCGACGTCCGAGCACACCCGATGCCTGAAAGGCACCGAAAAGTGACTACAGATAAGACCTTTGCCGATCTCGGTGTGCGCGCACCACTGGTCAGCGCGCTAACGGCGGCCGGGATCACAACTCCATTCCCGATCCAGACACAAACCCTTCCCGACACCCTCGCCGGCCGTGATGTCCTGGGCCGTGGCAAAACCGGAAGTGGAAAGACCCTCGCCTTTTCGATTCCATTGGCCAGCAGGCTTTCTCCGGCCAAGCGGCGCCCGTCACGCCCGTCGGGCTTGGTGCTGGCACCCACCCGCGAGCTGGCCACCCAGATCACCGCGACGCTGAAACCGCTGGCCGCCGCCTGCAACCTGAGCGTCACCACCATCTTCGGCGGGGTACCGCAGAACCGGCAGGTGGTCGCACTCAAATCCGGCGTCGACATCGTGGTGGCCTGCCCGGGTCGGCTCGAAGACCTGATGAAGCAACGCTTGATCAGCCTCGATGCCATCGAGATCACCGTGATCGACGAAGCCGATCACATGGCCGATCTCGGATTTCTGCCCGGCGTCACCCGCATCCTGGCCAGCACGCCGGCGGGCGGCCAACGGCTGCTCTTCTCCGCGACCCTCGACAACGGCGTCGACACACTCGTCGACCGGTTCCTGCGCAACCAGGTGTTGCATTCTGTCGACGAATTGAACGCACCGGTATCGGCGATGACTCACCATGTCTTTCACGTCGCCGGTGCTGAGGCCAAGAAGGAACTGGTGCACCGGCTGGCCTCCGGGACCGGGCGCCGAATCCTGTTCATGCGCACCAAACATCACGCGCGCAAGCTCGCCAAGCAACTCACCGAGGCCGGTATCCCGTCAGTTGACCTGCACGGCAACCTTTCTCAGCCCGCGCGCGATCGCAATCTCGCGGCGTTCACCGCGGGGGAGGCCAAAGTTCTGGTGGCCACCGATATCGCCGCGCGCGGCGTGCACGTCGACGAGGTCGAGTTGGTGGTCCACATCGATCCGCCCAGCGAGCACAAGGCGTATCTGCATCGTTCCGGGCGCACGGCGCGGGCCGGAAACGCCGGTGACGTGGTCACCCTGGTGTTGCCTGAGCAGCGCACCGACACCCGGGCTTTGCTGCGCAAGGCCGGTATCCGGGTCATCCCGCAGCAGGTGACGGCCGACTCCGCCGAAGTGCATGCGCTGGTCGGTGAGATTGCCCCCTACCGCGCCACCGCGGTTAAGGCCGCCGCCGTGCAGGCCCACAAGGCCGCCCGGGCGGGGGGTGCCAGGCGTGGTGCGTCGGGTGGCGCCGGGCAACGGCGTCGCCGTCGACCCGCGGGCGCGCAACGGAATTCGCGATAGGCGATTGAGGCGGCGCTCAGTCGTAGTCCGCGCGCAGCTGAACTCCATGGCGCGCTTTCCGAACGCCATCTGCTCTGCGGTCCAGGAATGACGGCTGCCCCGTCGATTATCAGCCGGGATGAACTGTGTCGTCGACGTGCTCGGCGACTGGGGCGTCCAACGAAATATCCTTCGTTTCCTTCATTACCCACAATGCGATGAACGTCAGGACCGCGGCCACCATGAGGTACACCCCGACCCACGCCACGCCGTGCCGGGTGGCCAGCCAGGTCGCGATGAAGGGCGCTACCGCGGCACCCAGGATGCTTGCCATGTTGTAGGAAACCCCAGACCCGGTGTAGCGCACGTTGGTCGGGAACAGTTCAGGCAGCACCGCGCTCATGGGGCCAAAAGACAAGCCCATCAAGGTCATTCCGATGACCAGGAAGAGCAGCGTCGAGCCCGTCGTCGCACTGTCGGGCGTCAGCATCACACCGAAAGACGCGCCGTAGACGATGATCGCCGCGGTGACGACCAACAACGTTCGGCGCCGGCCAAAGCGGTCGGCGAGCACGCCCGCTATCGGCACCATCGCCGCGAAGAACAACACTGCGATCAACTGGAAGTGCAGAAACTCCATATAGCCGAAGCCCAGACCGGTCCCGGCCGGTGGTCGCTTGGAGGTGCCGTAGCTCAATGCCCAGGTGGTGCCGGTGTAAAAGAGGGTGTACGTCGCGAGCATGACGAACGTGCCGATGAGCAGTTCGCGCCAATTGGCACGAAACACCATGACCAGCGGGGCTCGGACTAGCTCGTCGCGCTCGAGGGACCTGGCGAACACCGGCGTCTCCGTCAGCCGCAGCCGCACATAGAGTCCGATCGCCACCATGACCGCGCTCAAGAGGAACGGGATACGCCATCCCCAGGTCAGGAAGGGGCCGTGCGGGTCGAGTTTGGTGTTGCTGTGGCCCAGCCAGCTGATGAGTATCACGAATATCCCGTTGGCCAGCAGGAAGCCGAACGGCGCGCCCAGCTGTGGCCACATCGCGGCGCGCGCCCGCTTGTCGGGTTCGGCGGTCTCGGCGGCCAGCAACGCCGCTCCGCTCCACTCGCCGCCCAGCGCGAGGCCCTGAGCGAACCGCAGTATCGCCAGCAGCAGCGGTGCCGCGACGCCTATGTGTTGGTAGGTCGGCAGCAGTCCGACGACGAAAGTGGCTATCCCCATGGTCAGCAGCGAACCGACGAGCGTGGCCTTTCGGCCGACACGATCGCCGAAGTGCCCGAACAAGATTGACCCGATTGGGCGCGCCACGAACGCCAGACCGAACGTCGCCAGCGAGGCCAGCAGGGCGGTAGTGGGGTTGCCCCTGGGAAAGAACAGGTGCGGGAAGACAGTGACTGCGGCCGTGGCATAGATGTAGAAGTCATAGAACTCGATCGTGGTGCCCACCATCGAGGCGACGACGATCCGCCGCCGCGGAACGCGGCAGACCGTCTGGTCATCCAAAGTGCTCATCGGGTCGCTTCCTGATCGCGGCAGAGATACGACATGATCGCATCCGTCTTAGCCGTCGCGCGCCGGCCGTCTATGAATTGCCCATCGCTTGGGCGCATCGTTGTCCTGCCCCATGGGCGTGGCTTACGCCACCCCGGATCGCGGCTCGCGGCGGGCTAGATTACCCGTATGCGTGTTGTTCGCCTGTTCGGCGCCATCCTCGCCATCCTTGCAGCGGCGTTGCTGCCGACGTCCCCCGCCGGCGCGCAACCGCCGTCCAAGCTTACGAATCACATCACCGACAACACCGGAGCGTTGACGGATTCCGGGCGGGCGTCGGTCAACTCGGCAATCGATCGGCTCTATCACGATCGGCACATCCAACTATGGGTCGTCTACGTCGACAACTTCTCCAGGTTCAAACCCGACAACTGGGCCGATCAAACCCGCGGCGCCAGCGGGATGGGCGACCACGACGCGCTGCTGGCCGTCGCCACCAACACCAAGTTGTACGTGTTCACCGCGCCGCCGAAGTTGCAGGGCATCACTGCAGACGAGCTGAACAGTCTGCGCAGCAACCAAATTGAACCAGCAGTGGGTGCTAAAGACTGGAGCGGTGCTGCGGTTGCTGCGGCTGACGGGTTGAACAAATCGGCGGGCTCGCCAACACGGAACTGGCTGCCGATCGCGATCGGCGTCTTCGTGGTCGTGGTCGCGGTCTTGATAATTTTCCTGCTCTATCGTGTTCACCGCCGGCGCGCCGCGGGGCGCGTGGGCCGTAGCGATGGGCAGGTGAACATCGAAGGACGCGATCATTCACTGGGGCAGGCATTGTCCATCGCGGACGCCAGGTTGCGTCAGATCTCCGACTACGTCACGCAGTATCGCCCGAACATCGGTCCCGAGGCACAGACCCGATTCGAAGAAACAAAGCGGTATCTGGCGGCGGCGCACGACAAGCAGGCAACTAACGAGCGCGCAGCAATTGCCTATGCCAACTGGGCATCGACGCTGGCGGCTCAAGCGCAAACGCTGGCGAACACGGATGTGCTGGCAGCGCACCGCGCACGAGGACGCACCTCATCGAAGCGATGATCGGTGGGAGCACCACCGGCGACGCAAAGCGACCACGCGGGCGCACACAAACGCCGTGCCTCCGAGCGGTCAGTAGTAGTAATACGGGTAGTAGCCCCCGTAATACCCGTAGCCATTCAGCCAATCGAAGCCGCCGACACCGACCTGTCCGGTGCCGGTGAGCCCGACGCCTACGTTGTAGGCGCCGTAGTTACCGATACCGACGTTGAAGGTCCCGAAGTTAAGAATGCCGACGTTGCCGAAGCCGTTATTGGCGATGCCGACATTGGCATAGCCAAAGTTTGCCAACCCCAGGTTTTCGTATTGGGCCACGGCCGCGGCTGGAAGCGCCACCAGCTGCGTCGCCGCCGCGGACGCTCCGCTGTGGTATCCCACCATGGCCGCCACATCTTGGGCCCACATCTCCTCGTACTGGCTTTCGGTGGCCGCGATCGCGGGAGCATTCTGCCCGAACAAATTCGACACCACCAGCGATACCAAGTCAGATCGATTCGCGGCTACCGT
>NZ_JAFBAR010000083.1 GCF_019247635.1 Mycobacterium sp. | reverse complement strand
CAGAAACGATCCGGTGGGCCGGTTGGGGTCGGCGACGCCGGCCCTGCTGCGACGCACCGCGTCGGACACGGCCTGCACGGCCTTGCGCTGCCCGACGACGCGCTTGCCCAGCTCGTCTTCCATGCGCAGCAGCTTGGCGGTCTCGCCCTCCAGCAGACGCCCGGCGGGGATGCCGGTCCATGACGACACCACGTCGGCGATGTCGTCGGGTCCGACCTCCTCCTTGAGCATCACGTTCTCGCGGGCCTCCGCCTGCGGCAGCGCCGCGTCGAGCTTCTTCTCGAGCTCGGGGATGCGGCCGTACCGCAGCTCGGCGGCCTTGGCCAGGTCCCCGTCGCGCTCGGCGCGCTCGGACTCCCCGCGCAGCGTCTCCAGCTGCTCCTTGAGTTCGCGGACGACGTCGATCGCGTTCTTCTCGTTCTGCCAGCGGGTGGTCAGCTCGGCCAGCTTCTCCTTCTGGTCGGCCAGCTCGGCGCGCAACTTCTCCAGGCGCTCCTTGGACGCGTCGTCTTCCTCCTTCTCCAGCGCCATCTCCTCGATTTCGAGCCGGCGGACCAGCCGCTCGACCTCGTCGATCTCGACCGGCCGGGAGTCGATCTCCATGCGCAACCGGCTGGCGGACTCGTCGACCAGGTCGATCGCCTTGTCCGGCAGGAACCGGGCGGTGATGTAGCGGTCGCTCAATGTGGCCGCCGCGACCAGCGCGGAGTCGGTGATGCGCACGCCGTGATGCACCTCGTAGCGGTCCTTGAGCCCGCGCAGGATGCCGACGGTGTCCTCGACCGACGGCTCGCCGACGAAGACCTGCTGGAAGCGGCGCTCCAGCGCGGCGTCCTTCTCGATGTACTTGCGGTACTCGTCGAGAGTGGTGGCGCCGACCAGCCGCAGTTCGCCGCGGGCGAGCATCGGCTTGATCATGTTGCCTGCGTCCATCGCCGATTCGCCGGTTGCACCGGCCCCGACGATGGTGTGCAGCTCGTCGATGAATGTGATGATCTGCCCGGCCGAGTTCTTGATGTCGTCGAGGACGGCCTTGAGCCGTTCCTCGAACTCGCCGCGATACTTGGCGCCGGCCACCATCGACCCGAGGTCGAGGGCGACGACGGTCTTGTCGCGCAGGCTCTCCGGCACGTCCCCGGCGATAATGCGCTGGGCCAGGCCCTCCACGATCGCGGTCTTGCCGACGCCGGGTTCGCCGATGAGCACCGGGTTGTTCTTGGTGCGACGGGAGAGCACTTGGACCACACGGCGAATTTCGTTGTCCCGCCCGATTACCGGGTCGAGCTTGCCTTCGCGGGCGCGTTCGGTCAGGTCGGTGGAGTACTTCTCCAGCGCCTGGTAGGTCGATTCGGGGTCGGCGCTGGTGACCCGCGCGCTGCCGCGCACCTTGACGAAGGCCTCCCGCAACGCCTGCGGCGAGGCGCCGTGGCCGGTCAACAGCTTGGCGACGTCGGAGTCACCGGTGGCCAAGCCAACCATCAGGTGCTCGGTGGAGACGTATTCGTCGTCCATCTCGGTGGCCAGGTGCTGGGCGGTGGTGATCGCCGCGATCGAGTCGCGGGAGAGTTGCGGCTGCGAGCCGCCGGTCGCCTGGGGCAGCCGGTCCAGCAGACGCTGGGTTTCGGCGCGGACGGTGGCGGGCTCGACGCCGACAGCTTCCAGCAACGGCGCGGCGATCCCGTCGTTCTGTGTCAGCAGCGCCAACAGCAGGTGAGCGGGCCTGATCTCGGGGTTGCCGGCGGCAGTGGCCGCCTGCAGAGCCGACGTCAGGGCCGCCTGCGTCTTGGTCGTCGGGTTAAAAGAGTCCACGACACCTCCGTTCGGGTACTTCAAAAATGGTTGTCGCGTTGTTCAACGCCGTCAAGGTTGAGTCTGTTCCGCTCAACTCTAGCGTTTTCCACGGGTTCGCGCCGCGTTCAGGCCGCACGCCCCTCGCCGAGCGTGTTCTGCGGGCGAAAATCGTGCAGTTTTTTCGCCCTCAGAGCACGCTCGGCGGACGAAACTCACATCGACGCAGGCCTTTCGGGTAAGTGTTGTCCGACATGACTGAATGGACATTGGACGAGATCAAGATCGCCGACAAGGGCTCGGCGCGTCGCTCGATTGCCGGCGCGGCAATCGGCAACTTCATGGAGGCCTACGACTTCACGCTGTACAGCCTGGTGGCCACGATCCTCGCGCAGACGTTCTATCCCGGCGACAACTCCGGTGCGCGCAATCTCGTGGCCACGTTCGGCACCATGACGGCGGGATTCGTCGTGCGCCCGCTCGGCGGGTTCATCTTCGGCCCGCTCGGCGACCGCATCGGGCGCAAGCCGGTGCTGGTGATGACGATCTCGCTGATGGCGGTCGCGGCGACGGCAATGGGCGTGCTGCCCGGCTACGCGACGCTCGGGGTCTGGGCACCGATCCTGCTCACGCTCATCCGCGTCTGCCAGGGGCTGTCCTCTGGCGGTGAGTACGCGGGCGCCATGACGTACATCGCCGAGCACGCCCCGGACCGCAAGCGGGGCATGATGACCGGATTCCTGCCGGTGGGCACGCTGGGCGGCTTCGTGGGAGGCGCCGCGTTAGTTACCACGCTGCAGTCGACACTGTCTGCGGCGGACATGCTGGCCTGGGGTTGGCGGATTCCATTTCTGCTGGCCGCCCCGCTCGGCCTGATCGCCGTCTGGTTACGCAGAAGGATCGAGGAGTCTCCGGACTTTCAGGAGCTCGGTGAGCACGCGCAGTTCACCGGTGGCCAATTTCGGCAGACGGTCGTGCAGCAGTGGCGGCCGCTGCTGCTCTGCCTCGGGCTCGAGCTGATGATCACCGACACCAGCTACCTGGTCAGCGGCTACGTGCCCACCTACCTCAAGAAGACCGCGGGCGTGCCGGACAACGTGGCGCTGGGCATGGTCTTGGCGCTGCTGGCCGTGATGACGGTCGCCGTGCTGTTCATCGCGAGACTGTCCGACCGCGTCGGCGTCAAACCGCTGTTGTGGACCGGCAGCGCGCTGCTGGTCCTGATGTCGGTCCCGGCGTTCGCGTTGATGCGGTTCGGCGGCGGTTATCCGGCGAAGTTCGCGGGCGTGGCGCTCGCGGGCGCCGCCATGACGTTTCTGAGCACCCTCGAACCCGCGATCCTGCCCGCGCTGTTTCCCACCAGGGTCCGTTACGGTGCGCTGTCGATCGGCTTCAACGTCGCGGTGTCGGCGTTCGGTGGCACCACCCCGCTGCTCGCCGAGGCGCTCGTCGCCAGCACGGGCAACCCGGTGATGCCGGCCTACATCCTGGTGTTCGCCGGCGCGGTTGGCGCCGTCACGCTGTTTTTCACCCCCGAGGTGGCGGGCAGACCGCTGCCGGGGTCCGGGCCGTCAGTCGAAAGCGAGGAGGAGGCGCGGCAGCTGGTGCGACGGCACGCCTAAAATCGGCGTCCGTGAGCTTGGAGGACCGCGACGCGCTGCGCGTGCTGCGTGATGCGTTCGAACCAGACCAACCCGGTGTGGTAGCCCGCTTCTACACTCACTGGTTTGCCGTCGACACCTCGGTGCGCGACCTGTTTCCGCCCGAAATGGACCGCCAGCGGGTCGCTTTCGCCCACGCGCTGCACTGGGTGTACGGCGAACTCGTCGCCCGGCGCGCCGAGGAACCCGTGGCTTTCCTTGCCCAGCTGGGGCGGGACCATCGCAAATTCGGTGTGCTGCCAAGGCATTACGAGACATTGCAACGCGCGCTGTATACGACGCTGCGCGACCACCTGAGCGGCGCATGGACAGGCGCCGTCGAGGCCGCCGCAACCCAATCGCTGAACCTGATCACCGGGGTGATGAGCGGCGCCGCCGCCGCCGACGAGGATCCCGCCTGGTGGGACGGCACGGTCGTCGAGCACCTCCGGGTGTCGCGCGATCTCGCGGTGGTGCGGCTGCGCCTAGACCGCCCCATGCCCTATCACGCGGGCCAGTACGTCGACGTCCACATCCCGCAATGCCCACACCGCTGGCGATATCTGAGCCCCGCCATTCCGCCCGACGGGGACGGCGGGACCGAGTTTCACGTCCGGGTGGTGCCGGGGGGTCTGGTCAGCACGGCGATCGTCAACGAGACGCGGCCCGGGGACCGCTGGCGGTTGTCCAGCCCGCACGGTGGGCTGCACGTCGACCGCGAGGGCGCCGACGTGCTGATGGTGGCCGGCAGCACCGGCCTGGCACCACTACGCGCGCTCGTCATGGATTTGAGCCGATTCGCGGTGAACCCGCGGGTGCACCTGTTCTTTGGCGCGCGCTACCAATGTGAGCTCTACGACCTGCGTACGCTGTGGCAGGTCGCGGCGCACAACCCGTGGCTGTCGGTGTCACCGGTGTCGGAGTACAACCGCGACCCGGCCTGGGCCGCCGACTATCCCGACGTCTCGCCGCCGCGCGGACTGCACGTCCGCCAGACCGGACGTCTGCCCGACGTGGCGACCAGGTACGGCAGCTGGGGCGACCGACAGATCCTGATCTGCGGCGGCCCGGCGATGGTTCAGGCCACCAAAGCCGCACTGATCGCCAAAGGTACTCCGCCGGAAAGCATTCAGCACGATCCGCTGTCACGATAGGGGCGCACCTGTGCCGGCTACACATCGCCCCGGCGCGACTCGTGTGACAGCTCTGCCAAGCCAGCCGCGGGCCCTCCCCACTAAACTGACCGCCGTGCACGTCGTCACCCTGCGCGACCCGTCGTCGTCGTTGACCGCGGAGTTCGTGCCCGACGCCGGCATGATCGGCACGTCACTCGCCGAGGCGGGCACAGAGCTGCTCGGCCAGCGCCGCGGGCTGGACGCCTACCTCACCGCGGGCAAGACAATGGGCATCCCGATCCTGTACCCCTGGGCAAACCGGTTGGGCGCCAACACTTATACCGCGGAGAACAGGACGGTGACGCTGACGCCGGGTGAAGGCGGCGTGCGCGCCGACCCCCACGGGTTGCCCATCCACGGCGTGCTCGCCGCGTACCCGGATTGGCGAATCACGGCCCAGTCGGACAATGAGCTCACCGCCGAGGTGGATTTCGACGACGCGCGACTGCTGGCCAGCTTTCCCTACCCGCACGTCCTGGAACTGACAGTGCGGCTGGTGGAACGAACGCTAGCGCTGCGCACCACCGTGACCGCAACGGGCGACACTCCAGTCCCGCTGTGCTTTGGCTTCCACCCTTACCTGCGCATACCGGACGCCGGACGCGCCGAGTGGATCATCGAGACGCCGCCGCTGCGCCGCCTCGAACTCGACGACAAGGGCCTGCCCACCGGTACCACAACCGAGCAGCACGCGCTACAAGAGCCCTTGGGAGACAAAGCTTTCGACGACGCGTACGACCAGGTTCCCGCCGGTGCCGTGTTTGCGGTTTCCGGCGGCGGGCGTCGGCTGGAAGTGCATTTCGAGCAGGGGTATCCCGCCGCCCAGATCTTCGCTCCGGTCGGCGAGGACCTGCTGTGCTTCGAGCCGATGGCCGCACCCACCGACGCGCTGCGCCGCGGCGGCTACCGAGCGGCGCAGCCGGGCCAGCCGGCGGTGGCCCAGTTTTCGATCCGCGTGTGAACTGAAGAATCGAGTCTGCGATCGTGGCGCCGAAACTGCGCTCAGGGCTGGTCTGACCGCCTCAACCCGGCCCTCACCGCAGACTCGGGCGGATTGCGCAGGAGTACGCAGGGGCCTAGCTCCGCTTCCGGGGCTGCCAGACGACCAGCGCGGTGCTCTTGGGCACCACGGCGACGTCGCGGCGCTGGTTGGCCCGCAGCATCGTTAGCTCCTCGGCCATCTCCTTCAACCTGGACTGCAGCGCCTCGACCTGATTGGTCAGCTCGATGATGCGCTTGATCCCGGCGAGGTTGACGCCCTCGTTCTGGGAAAGCCGCTGCACCTCGCGCAGCAGCTCGACGTCGTGCTCGGAGTAACGGCGGCCGCCGCCGGAGGTGCGCCGCGGCCGGACCAGCCCGAGCCGGTCGTAGGTACGCAGGGTCTGCGCGTGCATGCCGGCCAGCTCGGCGGCTACCGAGATCAGAAACGTTCGAGCCTCGTCCTTGCGCGAGTTTCCGGACATCAGCGGTTACCCGCCCATCCGGCCCGCGGATTGAAACCGCTGGACCGCTCGGCAGCCGCATACGCCTCCAGGGCCTCCTGCGCGGCGCCCTCCACGTTCGGCGGAACGGCCACCTTCACGGTGACCAGCAAGTCGCCGCTGCCCCCGCTGCGCTTGGGCACGCCGCGTCCGCGCACCCGCAGGATGCGACCGTCCGCGGTGCCTTTGGGCACCCGAACACCGACCGTGCCATCCAGCGTCGGCACGGAAAGTGTTGAGCCCAAAGCCAATTCAGTGAAGCTGACGGGAACGGTCACCGTCAGGTCATCACCGTCGCGGCCAAAGACCTTGTCCGGCCGCACATGTACTGTGACATACAGGTCGCCCGAGGGCGCCCCGCGCAAACCCGCCTCACCCTGCCCGGCCAACCGGATCCGCTGTCCGTCCTCCACACCCGGGGGGATCCGGACGTTGATGGTGCGGGTGCGGGTGGTGACACCGGTGCCTTTGCACTCCTCGCAGGGGTGCTCGATGATCGAGCCGGTTCCCCGGCAGTCGGTGCAGGGTTCAGAAAATCCGAACGCGCCCTGGTTGCGGCTGATTACCCCGGCGCCGTTACAGGTCGCACACACCTTGGGGCTGGTGCCCGGCCGCGCGCCGCTGCCGTGGCAGTTGGTGCACGGTGCCGGGCTGGTCAGCCGCAGCGGCATCGCCACACCCTTGGCCGCCTCGACGAAGTCGAGTTCGGTCTCGGTCTCCAGGTCGTTGCCGCGGCGCGGCCGACTCGGCCGGGTGCTGGCGCCGCGTCCGAACAAGCCGCCGAACAGGTCGCCGATGTTGGCGCCGCCGGACCGGCCGGCGGCGTCGAACAAATCGTTGAGGTTGAACTCGGCCCCGTCCCCGCCACCGAACCCGCCGAAACCGCCGGCGTCGAAGCGTCGCCCGAAGCCGCCGCCGGCGAACAGCCGACGGGTCTCGTCGTACTCCTTGCGCTTGGCCGGATCGGTGAGCACTTCCTTGGCCTCGGACACGGCTTTGTACCGGTCTTCGGCCGGTTTGTTGCCCGGGTTGCGGTCGGGATGGTTTTCGGCGAGCAGCTTGCGGGCCGCCCGTTTGATGTCGTCGGCACTGGCGTCAGAGGAGACGCCTAGTTCCTTGTAGAAGTCCTTTTCGACCCATTCGCGCTGGGCCATGTCGCGTCACCTCCTTTCTTTAGCGTTGACTCTGCGCTGAGGGTGGAAAAAGGCGAGTAACCCCAGCCCTCAACGCAGAGTCAATGCGACACCACTTTCTCTAGATTCTGCGGCCTACGCACCTGAGGCGTCGGCGTTATCGCTCGTGTCGACCGGCTCGGGTTCAACAACCGGTGCGGCGGTGTCTTCGACGGTGTCGATGACTCCGACCAACGCGTGCCGCAGCACTTGCTCACCGAGCTTGTAGCCCTGCCGCATGACGGTGCCGATGACGGGCTTGGAACCCTCGCCGCCGTCGCCCTCGTGCTGGACGGCCTCGTGCAGCAACGGGTCGAAGTCCTCGCCCTCGGCGCCGAACGCCGTCAGGCCAAGGCCGCTCAGGGCGCCGTCCAGCTTGTCGGCGACCGACCTCAACGGACCTGACTCCAGATCGCCGTGCTTGCGCGCCCGGTCGAGGTCGTCGAGCACGCCCAGCAATTGGTTGACCACGGCGGCCTTGGCCCGGTCCGCCGCTGCCTGCTGGTCGCGCAGTGCGCGCTTGCGGTAGTTGGCGAAGTCGGCCTGCACCCGCTGCAGATCGGCGGTCAGCTCGGCGACTTGGTGGTCCGACGCCTTGGCGCCCTCCGGAGCCGCTGCTTGCGGTACCCCTCCCGGCACCCCACCCGGTGTTGCGCCGGGCGGGGCCTGCCGAACTTCACCGGTCTCGGGGTCGATCCGCCGCTTGTCGGTTACCTGTACCTGCTCGTGCGGATTGCCTTCCGTCGCGTAATCACGTTCCGTCACTTGGACTCCCGGTCGTCGTCGACCACCTCCGCGTCCACGACGTCGTCGGCGGAGCCGGACGGGCCGCCAGCGTAGGCGTCACCGCCGGGGCCGGGGGCCTGGCCGGCCTCGGCCTGGGTGGCCTCGTAGATCGCCTGCCCGAGCGCCTGGGACTCCTGGCCCAGCTTCTCCATCGCCGCCTTGATCGCGGAGATGTCGGTGCCGTCCAGCGCCGTCTTGGCTTCGGCCACCGCGGCATCCACCTTGTTCAGCGTGTCCTCGGGAACCTTGGAGCCGCCCTCGGCTTCCCTCTGCTCCTTGACGAACTTCTCCGTCTGGTACACCAGCGTCTCGGCCTGGTTGCGGACGTCGGCCTCCTCGCGACGCTTGCGGTCCTCCTCGGCGTGCGCCTCGGCGTCCTTGATCATCCGGTCGATCTCCTCCTTGGACAGGCCGGAGCCTTCCTGGATCTTGATCGTGTTCTCCTTGCCGGTGCCCTTGTCCTTGGCCGTGACGTGCACGATGCCGTTGGCGTCGATGTCGAAGGTGACCTCGATCTGCGGGACGCCGCGCGGCGCCGGCGGGATGCCGGTCAGCTCGAAGGAGCCG
>NZ_JAFBAR010000079.1 GCF_019247635.1 Mycobacterium sp. | reverse complement strand
GCTGTCGCCGCTCGAGGAGGTGGTGCGCGCCAATCTTTTCGTCGAAGACGGTGAGCAGCTTCGGTTTCGGCATGACTTGCTGCGCGATTGCACCCGGAAGTCGTTGCCGCAGTCGCTGCGGCGGGCGATGGAGCGCCAGGCGGCGTCAGTCATGCTTGGCATGGGGGCGGCACCGGTCGAGGTGGCCACCCAATTGGCACGCAGCGCCGAGGTGGGCGACAAAGAGGCGATAGGCGCGCTGCGGCAAGCCGCGCGATCGGTTGCCGACAACGATGCCAGTGCGGGCGCGGACTTGAGCAAGCGGGCGTTGGAACTATTGCCCGCCGATGACGCCGAGCACGGGTCAATGGTCGCCGAAACGGTGGAGTTGCTCAACCGGGCCAGCCGCTATGAAGAGGCCGAGGACTTGGCAGTTGCGGCGCTCGCGGAGACCGTCTCACCCGACGAGGAAGCCGAAATCCGTTTGCGCGTCGCAACGCTCACAAAACACAGCCCACACCGTCGAGTGGAGGAGAATCGCCGAGCGTTGCAGCTCCGTGGCATCAGCGACGTGATCAGGGCACGACATCTGGCGTCGCTGGCCTTCAACCTCTCAGCGAGCGGCCTCGCCGGTCAAGCTCGGGCCGCAGCAGACGAGGCCGCCGTGGCTGCGGCCAACACCGATGATCTCGAGTCGAGAATCATGTCCAGCCTCACCACCGCGTTGCTCGACTACGGGGAGGCGCAAGCGGACCGCGCCCTGTACCGACTCAGCGAGATCTGCGCCGTTGCTCGCGCGAGTGATGCTGCGGCAGCACATAACTTGGCCGCAATCCACTACGCGACCCTGTTGGCGGTCGTCGGCCGATTGGACGACGCGGCTAGCCAAATCACTGACGGCACAGAACGGGCCCGCCGGGAAGGTAACACGATGGCCCTTGCAATTTGGGCCTCGATTGACGGGATGGTTCACCTCACTGCGGGCCGGTTGTCTGCTGCTCGCGCCGCGGTCGAGGCCCTGCCGCGCCCACAGCGGACAGGCATGACCGAGCCAGACGCGCTGCGCATGTTGACCCTGGCTGAGGTGGCGTTCCACACCGACGATCGAAACCTGTTGAACGAGATGGTCAATGACGCGCGCAACGCATACTCCACTAGTTCGACTGCCGCAGGTCGGTCAGCGGCGCATGTGCTGGCGCTGGCAGCGTGGCAGCGCGGCGACGTCCACGACGCGATGCGCTGGCTGGGTGGCGACCTCACCCTGTTCGCACCACCACTCACACCGACGTTCCTAGATCGGCTCATCTTGGGTGGGCGGGTGGCAGCAGCGGCAGGCGACGCCGGCTTGCGCGTGCGGGTATTGCATGCCATCGAGGCGCTGGAGCTTGAAGGGCCACCGGTGCCGCTGTTTGCAGGAGTGGCCGGGTATGCCCGCGGGATAGTCGAGCGGGACGCCGCAGCACTGGTGGCCGCCGCGGGGGCGCTCGAATCGTTATCGCGGCCACTGCTTTACGCCGGAGCCGCCGAGGACGCGGGCGTGGAATTCGCGCGCATCGACCACGCTCACGAAGCGGTTGATCTACTCAATGCCGCCTTCGATACCTACGTGAGCCACGAGGCGCTCGGCGATGCACGCCGGGTGGGCCGCGAGTTGCGTCGGTTAGGCGTCGAGCGGCGCATTGTCAGCCGCCCGCGGACGAAAACGGGCTGGGACAGCCTCACCGACTCCGAGCTCAAGGTCGTCGACCTGATTACGCGCGGTGCGGCAAACCGCGACGTCGCGACCCAGCTGAACCTTTCACTTCACACGGTGAAGACCCATGTGCACAATGCGTTCGCCAAGCTGGGCATCAACTCGCGCGCCCAGCTGGCACAGTTTGTGCGCGGCTCTGATTGATATGCCCTGGTTAGGCACGTTTCCGCCTAGTACTACATCCACCCGGCACTAAACCTCAATCCTCGGGCGATGGTTTGCGGCGCGCGTCGCAGCGACCGTAGTACTCGAGAACAAATCGCACTCTCACCCAGCGGCCGCCCGGCTGGCACGACTCCGCGATAGCGGCGCCACGCAAAGGCGTTGCGGCGCTGACAAAACCACCAAAACAAATCAAGAAGGAGAAACCAAAAATGATCACCGATCCCTTCCAACAGAAGGCTTACGACGCTGTCGCGGCCGCGCTGCCGTTCGCGATTGATCCTGCGAAGATCAGCGTGGAGCGCGGCGTGTCCTACCTGCCGAGCCCGATCAAGCTGCACGACTACGCCGTTGGCGTGATGTCCGCGTTCGGCTCGGTCGTCGAACATCTCGGCCGTGTTCGCGGCCTGCCGGCCCAGACCATGACCCTGAACCGCCGGCTGTGCGGGTTTCATCTCAACGAGTTTCAGACCCAATTCCTCAACGGCTACTCGATCATGATGGACACCTGGCCGATGGGCGCTGACAACGGGACCTACCGCACGAAGGACGGCCGTTACGTCCAGTTGATTGGTTTTTTCCCGCACATGGTCAATGCGCTGCTGAGCCATCTGCAGTGCGCGGATACCCCTGAGGCGATCCAGGCCGCCGTCGAGAAATACACCGCTCAGCAACTCGAAGATGACGTCGCCGCTGGACTCAACCTGTCGCTAGGCGTGGTGCGCACCCCGCAGGAATGGCTGGCCCACCCGCAGGGCGCAGCAACGGCCAAGCTGCCCTTGGTCGACATCCAACAACTGGGCGTCACCAAAAAGCGCGTGCTGGGGGCCGCGAAGTATCGCCCGCTGGAAGGCGTGCGGGTGGTCGACCTGACCAACGTCGTCGCCGGTCCCACCGCCGGGTTTGCGCTGGCCGACCAGGGCGCGGATGTCATCGCGGTCCGTAACCCCTCCGGCGACTGGGCGACGCCGGTCTTTCTGAGCCTCAGCTGGGGCAAGAAAAACATCATGATCAATATAAAAAGCCCCGACGGGAAGAAGCGCTTCACCGACCTGCTGGCCAGCGCGGACGTGCTGATCAGCAGCCAGCGACCCGGCGCGCTGGCGCGTCTTGGTCTCGGCGAGGCCGAACTGCGGGAAATCAATCCCAACCTCGTGTACGGGTCCGAGTCATACGCCTCCCGTGGTACGCCATGGGCCGGGCGCCGCGGATTCGAGCAGATTGCGCAGGCGGTCACCGGCACCATGCACCTGCATTCCGAGGGTCTGGGTCTGGACGCTCCCACCGTGACCTCCGGCCTGATGAATGACCACATCACCGGGTATCTGGTCGCCATCGCGGTGGTGGCGGCACTGGCCGAGCGGGAGGAGCAAGGCGGTTTCTGGCGCGTCGATGCGTCGCTCACGCGTACTTCGATGCTCGGCAACGAGCTCGTCGGGTCAGTCGACGACGAACACTATGCGCCGGTCACCGTGCAGGACTTGATCGAGCACGGCGTGGATCAGGACAGCCCCTGGGGAACCTTTACGCGGTTCACTCCCCCGGTCACGTTCAGCCATACGCCGTCGTTCGCGCTGCTCCCGCCCGCATGGCCGGGTACATATCCCGACACCACCGGGTGGACGCAGAATCCGGCCGGCGACGCGCCACCGCCGGTGCCGCACTATCCATCGAAGTTGGCCCGCGAGAAGGGCATCCGCAATCTCACGCCGAACTTCGGCATCGAGGATCGCGCGGACGGCGGCGGTGTCGTCGGCTTTGCTTCCAAGCCGGAGGCGGTCGAAGCCCAGCTGAGAAAGTACGCGGCAGTCCGCGTTTAGGCCTCAGGCGCCTGGGCCGGGCCGGCGGTCGCAACACCAGAAAACAAGCTTCCTGCCAAGGGATTCTCCCGCGGCATCGAAGAACAGAACACACAGTTACAACAAATGAAACCCGTTGTCGGAAGGTCACTTTCGATGACACACCGAAAGGAAATACTATGCAAAAGTCAACCGAAAACCCGTCCGTTTTCCGCCATCTCTGGAAATCGATGCTCGCGCTAGGGCTGCTCGGCCTCACCCTGGGCGTCGTGGTGCTGATTTGGCCCGGCAAGTCGGTCGTCGTCGCAGCAGCGCTGTTCGGCGTTTACCTGCTGGCGTCGGGCATCACACAGGCAATTGCCGCGTTTACGGTGGATGTTTCCACTAGCAGCCGGGTGGTGCTGTCCATCAGCGGCGCGCTGTCAGTCGCGTTGGGCGTCTACGCCTTCCACGACTTTAATAATGGCGCCGCCTTGTGGGTCCTGGCCACCTGGATCGGAATCGGATTCATGTTCCAAGGTGCCGCGGAGACCGTCGTGGCGATCAACCACAAGGAACTGCCCGAACGCGGCTGGCACATCTTCGCCGGAGTGCTGAGCCTGCTCGCCGGCATGGTGGTCATTGCCCTGCCGATCAGCTCGATCTTGGTCCTGGCGATCGTGGCCGGGGCGTGGCTGGTCGTTATCGGGACCGCGCAAGTTGTGTGGGCCGTGAAGGCGCGCAAGGCGGGAGCCGAAGTCGAGCGAGTTGTCGACTCGTTGACGCCTAACCCCATCGGCTAGCTCACCATTCGGCGGGCTGGGGCGCGCGGAGCGCCTCAGCCCGCCGAACCGATGACGGAGCCGATGACGGGAATCGAACCCGCGTATTCAGCTTGGGAAGCTGATGTTCTGCCATTGAACTACATCGGCGGTGCTGCCTCGAAAGGCTAGCATCCGGGCGCCGACGTGCTCGTCAATGATGCCGCCGGGTCTTGAACCAGCAACCGGTCACCCTCTTGCTATTTCGTCGCCTCGTAATGTGCCTCGAGGGGGCCGGCATGAATTAGCCAGGAAACGGCCTAAGTCGCCAGCGTTCCTGGCTACGGCCATTGTCCCTACGGTCGTCTTGTTCGCGGCGGCGGCAGGCGTTCACCGCACGCCCCAAGGGCGGGCAAGCCTACCTCCGCTGAGCGGCGCGGTACGGCTACGCTCGGCGGGTGCTGCTCTCCGATCGTGACCTCAGGGCCGAAATCGCCGCGGGGCGAGTGGGTATCGATCCGTTCGACGACACCCTGGTTCAGCCGTCCAGCATCGACGTTCGCCTCGACCGTATGTTCCGGGTTTTCAACAACACCCGCTACACCCACATCGATCCCGCCAAGCAGCAGGACGAGCTGACCAGCCTGGTGGAACCGGTCGAAGGGGAACCATTCGTGTTGCACCCGGGCGAGTTCGTACTCGGCTCGACGCTCGAACTGTTCACGCTTCCGGAAGACCTGGCCGGACGGCTGGAAGGCAAGTCGTCGCTGGGCCGGCTGGGCCTGCTGACGCACTCCACCGCGGGGTTCATCGATCCCGGCTTCAGCGGTCACATCACGCTTGAGTTGTCCAACGTCGCCAACCTGCCGATCACCCTGTGGCCCGGCATGAAGATCGGCCAGCTGTGCATCCTCAAATTGACCAGCCCGGCGGAGCATCCCTACGGCAGTTCGGGCGTCGGATCCAAGTACCAGGGACAGCGGGGTCCGACGCCGTCACGGTCATATCAGAACTTCATAAGGACTACATAGCTTCGAAGTGCACGCTCGTAACACGTTTGCGGCGATAATTGACGTTCGGGCTGTTACCTCCGCAGCCGTGGCTTGGTGAGAAGACCTTGGGAGGGGTTTTGGACGTCGTACTCGGGGTTTCCATGGCACCCGCAGCTGTTGGCATGGTGCTGGTCGAGGGGGAAGACGGCGACGGACTGATCGTCGAGGAAGACAATTTCCGGGTCACCGCGGCGGATGATGACGCCCCCACCGACAGCGCGCACACCCGGGTGCTTTCCGCCATTCTGGGCACCCGCGAAGGTGCGGTCGATGCCGGCGTGCGGCTGTCCTCCATCGGCGTGACCTGGACCGACCAGATCGAGGCGGCCGCCCTGCGCGACGCGCTGGCCACCTACAAGGTCGAGAACGTCATGCTGGTCTCGGCGTTCTTGGCGGCCGCGGCGCTGGGACAGTCGGTCGGCGGAGCCGTTGGTTACGAACGCACCGCGGTGTTGTTCGTCGAGCCCGACACCGCGACCTTGGCGGTGGTGGACAGCGCCGACGGGTCGATTTGCGAACTCAGCCATCACGCATTGTCCGACGACGACGCCACGGCGGTGGCCGAACTGGTCGCGATGGTTGCCGATGCGGAGTCCATGGAGACTTGCCCGGACGGCCTGTACGTGGTCGGCGGTTCCGGCATCGACGTGACCGTGATCAAGCCCGTTCTGGAGGCGGCGACATCGCTGACGGTGAGCGTGCCGGAGGACCAGGAGACGGCACTGGCCCGGGGCGCGGCGTTGGCCTCGGCGAACGCACCACTATTCGTGTCGTCGACGGCTGCGCTCGCCTACGCACAGGACGCAGGCACCGGTTCCCTCGAATCCCTTGCCCTGGCCGACTACCTTCGCGCGCCCGAGGGTCCCGCAGCCGACGACGGTGGGGAAATCCGCGGCTACAGCGCTGTCGCGGACGACGACGACATCGACACAGTTCTGCTTGGCGGGGCTCCCGCCGAAAGCCAGCAACGGCGCAGGCCCGTCCTGCTGCTCGGCAGCGCGGCGGCGGTGGTCGTCATCAGCGCGGTCGTGGCCCTGGAGATTGCGCTGGCGATCAGAATTCGCCCGGCCGTCGCTTTACAACCCAGCCCCAGCGAAAACCACCTGGTAGTGCCGACCCAGCAGGCGCTGGTGCCGACGGAGGCGTCGGCCCCACGCCCGAAGTTCAGCTTGCCGGCGCCGGCGGTGGCCCCGCGTGCGGTGGCCCCTCAAGTGGCGGCTCCGATGCCGGCGGCCCCGGCGGTTCCTGCGCCAGTGGCTCCGGTGGAGCCCGCGCCGGTCGTCGTTCCGCCGGTGCCGATCGTGGTCCCGCGCATCGAGGCGCCCCTTCCTCAGGAGGCGATTCGCCCGCAGTTGCCACAGGTTCCGGTGCGGGTGGCGCCCGTGCTGCCGCAGCTCCCCCAACCTCGCGGGATGCAACCCGGCTTCGGCGGCCCGGAGCCGCAGTCGCCCTTCCGCGGAACTCCCCCGGAGCTGGATCCGTCGCACACTCCCGGCGGCGAGCCCGAGATTCCGGGACGCGGCGGTCCGTTTGGCGGCGGTGGGCACGGTGGCCTACCCGGTGGGCCGGTGGAACCGGGCAGTGGCGGTCCGTTCGGAGGCGGTCCCTTCGGCGGCGGACACGGTGACGGCGGCGAGGGCGGTCCCTTCGGCGGTGGCGGTCCCTTCGGCGGTAGCGGTCCGTTCGGTGGCGGCGGTGGGTTCCCCGGCTTTGGTGGGGGCCACGGCGGCTTCGGTGGTGGCGGTGGCTTCGGCGGCGGGGGTGGCGGCTTCGGCGGGGGCGGCGGGTTCGGCGGTGGCCACAGCGGCGGCGGCCATGGCGGGGGCCACCGCTAAATCCGCCCCAGGGGTGCACCGGCGGATCGAGGGTAAAATCGCGGTAACGGGGAATGCGGGCTGGGAGCCCGCGACATCAGCTAGCGAACGACTATTGGGGGAGTTGTGGACACCGTACTAGGCGTGTCGATGGCGCCAACGGCAGTTCGGATGGTGCTGGTCGAAGGCGAAAACGGCGACGGCGCCACCGTGGAAGAGGACAATTTCGAAGTCGCGGGGGACTCGGATACAGCAAATGCCAGCGCGGCCAACCAGGTCGTCTCGGCGATCCTGGGCACGCGTGAGGGAGCCGCTCAGGGCGGCTACCAGCTGACGTCGACCGGTGTGACCTGGACCGATCCTCTCGAGGCGGCGGCACTGCGCGACGCGTTGGCCGTCCACAAGGTCGAGAACGTCATGCTGGTCTCGGCGTTTCTGGCCGCGGCCGCGTTGGCTCACGCCGTCGGCAGCGAAACCAACTACACCCAAACCGCGCTGCTGTTCATCGAGCCCGATACCGCGACCCTGGCGATCGTCGACACGGCCGACGGGTCGATTGCCGACGTGCACCGGCAGGCGCTGGCCGATGACGACGACACCGCAGTGGCCCAGTTGGCCGCCATGGTTTCCGACGCCGAAGAGCTGGACACCCGTCCCGACGGGGTGTTGGTGGTTGGCTCCGGTATCGACATCCCGCTCATCAAGCCGGCGCTGGAGGCGGCGACATCGCTTCCGTTGACCGCGCCCGACGAACCGGCTGCCGCGCTGGCCCGGGGAGCGGCGCTGGCATCGGCCAACGCGCCGCTTTTCGCGTCGTCCACCGCGGCGCGTGCCTACGCGCAGGATCCCGGAACCGGCGCCATGGACTCATACGCGTTGGCCCCCAACTACTTTGACGTGCCCGCCGGTGAGTACGACAGCTCCCTCGCCTACAGCGCCACCCCGGACGAATTCACCGGCACCCAGACGGTTGTCGTCGGCGAAGCCGAGCGGAAGCCGTTCTTGTTGCTAGGCAGTGTGCTGGCATCGATCTTCATCATCGGTGTTGTGGCGCTGGTTGTTTCGCTGGCCGTCAGCATCCGGACAACGGCCGGCGTGCGGCCCGATCCCGGTCAGAGCGTCGTGGCGCCGACGCAAGCGGCCCCCGTAGCCCCGGCCGCACCGGCCGCTCCCGCACCGGCCGCTCCAGCACCGGCGGCACCGGCGCCGGAGGCCCAGGTTCCCGCTTCCGTGCCGCAGGCACCGGCCCCTGCCCCGGTTTCCGTGCCCGAGGCTCCGGCGCCGGCCGCCACGGTCCCGGACGCTCCGGCCCCGGTTCCGGATGCCCCCGCTCCGGCGGCGCCCGCTCCTGCCGTGCCCGCCCCCGCGGCCCCTGCCCCGGTACCGGTGGCGCCCATTCCCGTACCGATCCCGTTGCCGATCTTCGGTGGGCCTGTCATCGGAGGTCCGTTCGGAGGCGGTGGTCACGGCGGCGGCGGATTCCCCGGTGGCGGGGGTCACGGTCACGGCGGGTTCGGACACCGCTAGCGGCCACCTGTCACCTGCCGTTCGCCTCCCGCTCAGCGTCGCGATGCAGTTAGCTCATCGCGGCCACCTACACACGGTGGTATGCGATGCACCGTCTTTGGCACGGGGTATTTGGGTGCCACCCACGCCGTCGGGATGGCGGAGCTGGGGCACGAGGTAATCGGGGTCGATATCGACCCGGGTAAGGTCGCCAAGCTCTCTGGTGGTGACATTCCGTTCTACGAGCCCGGCCTGCGAAAGCTGTTGACCAACAACCTCGCTGCGGGACGGCTGCGGTTCACCACCGACTACGACCTGGCCGCCGAGTTCGCCGATGTGCATTTCCTCGGGGTTGGCACACCGCAGAAGAGGGGTGAGTACGGCGCTGACCTGTGCCACGTCCACGCCGTCATCGACGCACTGGTGCCCCGGCTGACCAGGTCAGCTGTGCTTGTCGGCAAGTCGACGGTCCCCGTGGGCACGGCAGTCGAGTTGGGCGAGCGGGCCGCGGCGCTGGCGGCCCCGGGAGTCGACGTCGAAATCGCTTGGAATCCAGAGTTCCTGCGCGAGGGCTACGCCGTGCGCGACACGCTGAACCCCGATCGGATTGTGCTTGGCGTGCAACATGATTCGATGCGCGCGGAGCCAGCCGTGCGCGAATTATATGCGCCGCTGTTGGAGGCGGATGTGCCGTTCCTGGTTACCGACTTGCAGACGGCGGAGTTGGTCAAGGTTTCCGCCAATGCCTTTCTGGCGACCAAGATTTCGTTTATCAACGCGGTGTCCGAGGTGTGCGAGGCCGCGGGGGCCGACGTGGCGGTGTTGGCCGACGCGCTTGGCTACGATCCGCGGATCGGGCGCCAGTGTCTCAATGCAGGTTTGGGTTTCGGGGGCGGCTGCCTACCCAAGGACATCCGCGCGTTCATGGCCCGCGCCGGCGAGCTGGGAGCCAACCAGGCCCTGACGTTCCTGCGCGAGGTGGACAGCATCAACATGCGCCGCCGTACCCGGATGGTCGAGCTGGCCACAGCGGCGTGCGGCGGTTCGTTGCTGGGGGCCAACATCGCCGTCCTGGGAGCCGCATTCAAACCCGAATCCGACGACGTGCGTGACTCGCCCGCACTGAACGTCGCCGGGCAGCTACAGCTCAACGGCGCCGCGGTTAATGTGTACGACCCGAAGGCTCTGGACAACGCGCGCCGCCAGTTCCCCACGCTGAACTACGCGGTTTCGGTGGCGGAGGCCTGCGAGCGTGCGGATGCGGTGTTGGTGCTGACCGAATGGCAGGAGTTCACCGAGCTCGACCCGCACGACCTTGCCGACCAGGTACGCGCGCAGGTCGTCGTCGACGGCCGCAATTGCCTTGACGTGGGCCGCTGGCAAGAGGCGGGGTGGCGAGTGTTCAGGCTGGGAGTGTCACGGCCTACGCCGTGACACGTCCCGCGGTTGTCCGAGGCACGTTGCGCGGCCGGCCCCCGGCACGGAGGAAGCCGCCGGTGCGCTCGCGTCCGAGGAGCTCGGTGGGCTGCCCGTCCCGGAACACCTCGCTGCCGGAGACGAAGACGGCGTTGACCGTCTGATCGTTGCGGTTCACCATGCGTGAAAGTCCGCCATAGGCAGCAACATTGGCTTCATGGTAGGAATCCAGCGACGCGTCGAGGCGCTGCGGATCGATTACCGCCAGGTCAGCCCAGTCGCCGACGCGGAGGTGACCGGCGTCCAGCCCGTACCAGTCGGCAAGCTCTCCGGTGAGCCGGTGCACGGCCTGCTCGACGGACATGAACGGCCGGCCCGCGTTTTCGGCGTCCCGCACGTGCCGGAGCAGACGCAGTCCGCAGTTGTAGAACGCCATATTCCGCAGGTGCGCTCCCGCGTCGGAAAAGCCCATCTGCAGGCCGCTCTGGCGGGCCAGCCGGCGCAGCATCTGCGGGCGATGGTTGGAAATCGTCGTGCGCCAACGGACATCGGTGCCGTACTCGAGCACCAGGTCGAGGAAGGCGTCGACCGGATGCAGTCCACCGCGCTCCTCCCCGACCTGGCCGAAGGACTTGCCCACCAGCGATTCGTCCGGGCACGACACGATTTCGGCGTCGAAGAAGTCCCGGTGCCACGCGCGCGGGCCGTGCTTGTTGTCGTAGTCCTTGCGGAACCGCCGCCGGTACTCCTGGTCACGCAGTAGCTCGTTGCGTTCGAGTTCGTCCTTGAGATGCAGCGCCGCGGCGCCCGATCCGAACTCCTCGAACACCACCAGGTCGATCCCGTCGGCGTACACCTCGAAAGGCACGGGCAGGTGCTGGAAGCGGAAGTCACCGCCAAGCCGGTTCACGATGGCAGACAGCGTGCTCGTCAACCACATCGCACCCCGTGACGACTTCATGTCCGCCGCCGCCAACAGGCTGGTCTTCAGCCGGGGCCGCCGGATCCCCAGGGACTGAAAAGCCTGCGAGACGATGTTCTGCGGATGCGTGATGTCGGGCCCAGACTGCAGAGTGCGGCCCGTCCGGCGCAGCAGTGACTTGAGCCGACGCAGCTCGCGGGCTTTCGCATACGTCGAGGGCAGGGTACGCGATCGGCAGGTTTCGCCGTCTATCTTGTCGAAAAGCAGTTGCTGCGAGGACATTCCGATGAACCCGGCGTTGAGCGCCTCGGCCAGCATGTCTTCCATCCGGGCCTGCTCTGTCGCGGTGGGCCGGACGTCCTTGCGGGTTGCCCGGTCCAGACCCATCGCGGCGGCGCGCATATCGGAATGGCCGAGGAAGGCGGTCACGTTGGGCCCCAACGGCAGCGACTCGAGGGCCTCGACGTACTCCTGCGCGCTGGTCCACGACTTGTGTTCGCCGACAATACGGACCACGTGCTCGTGCGGGATTGCTTCCACCCGGCCGAACAGGTCGGCGGCATCGCCGGCGTCGACGTGGACGGTCGACAGCGAGCACGACCCCATCACGATCGTGGTGACGCCATGCCGCAGCGATTCCGACAACGACGGGGCCGCCAACACCTCGGCGTCGTAGTGGGTGTGGATGTCGATGATGCCGGGGATCACCCATTTCCCTTGGGCATCAACGACATTCGGGCAGCCAGCGGTGTCGAGGGAGTCCGGGGTCACGGCGGCGATTCTGCCGTCGCGGATGCCGACGTTGCGAATCGCCGAGGGCCCGCCGGTCCCGTCAAACCATCGCCCGTTGGTGAGAACCGCATCGAACGGCAAAGCAACCACCTCCACTTGGCTGGACAGTTTATCGGAAATGTCAATCCAGCGTCATCTCGGAGGACAAGACGGGTGCCACCCAGCGTCGTAGATAGGCCCGGAGCACCTCGCCGGTACGCGGCGGTCGACCGGGGTCGATCATGAAGGACTGCAGAATGCGCAGCGTGTACTCGGAAAGTTCGTCGAGGTCGGCGTCGTCGAGCCCGAACTCCGCCCAGTCGACGTCCAGACCCGCGAGCAGGCCGTGCCCGAATCTGATTCCCATTTCCGACGTGACCCCCGTCGAGGCCTTTGCGAAATTGTGGATCAACATCAACTGCACGTGATTGTCGCCGGGCAGCCATTCCAGCGTGTAGGCGAGGCTCTCCACGAGAGCATCGACCGGATCTGTTACGCCCGCCAGATGTCCAGCCAGTCGCTGCAGAAACCTCATTCCCGAGCGCGTGGCCGCCGCTTCGAGGAGCGCAGGGGTCCCGGAGAAGTAGTTGTAGACCGTCTGCCGTGACACGCCCAGCGCTCGCGCCACGTCGGCGATCCTGATGTCGCCGCCGCGCTCGTCAATTGCTTTGCTCGCGGCGTCGAGGATACGTTCGACGGCCTCTTCGTCACTCGCGGGCGCGGCGCCGCCCCACCCATGGGTGCGCATGGCTGTGAGTCTAGAAAGGCCTCAGCTGCGCTGGTACACCCTCACCCGGTCGTTGACACCCCACCATTGGACAGGCCGGTGGGAATCGACTTCGGTCCAGTCCCGGTCCAGGATCGCGTGCATCTCGTCGTCGCCGGTCCCGCCGCCGCGGCCCTGACCGATGTAGATCACGCGGCCCCCCCGATAGGCCGCCAACACACGCGCGCCCACGTCCTGGCCAAAGGGCGGCCACGACAGGAATAGCGTCCTGTCCGGGTGAAGCGCCGCGGCTTCGACGCAGTCCTTCGCTGCGACCGTCATATGGAGGTCTTCGCCGTGCCAACCGTTGACGTGCAGTTCCGCACCCGGGTTGATGTCGTAGCAGACGGTGTCCACTTCCACCTGCGCAAGCAGGTAGGCCCAGTACCCCGTGCCGGCGAGCGGATCGACCAGGCCGCCGTGAGCGTGCTGGGCCACAAAAGCGACGGTATCGGGGTCGGGAATGGTCCAGGAGTACTTCCTGATGAGCAGTTGCCGATTCGGGAAGCGGGCCATGCTCTCTTCGACGCTGCGGTCCAAACGGAACTCGCCGACGACCGGATTGCCCCGCAGGCTATCGGGCTCGACGAGATCCTTGATGGCCTCCCAGTAGGGATTGTCGATGGCCACGCCCGATTTTAGAAGGGCGGTGGCTGGTTGCGCTCCGCGACGTGCGCTGCATTGAGGGCGCGCTCGGCGTCGATGCGGCGAGCACGGTCTTGGGCCCGGGTACGGCGGCGGATGGGCATCATGATCGTGCGCAGACCGGTAGCCGGTTGTGCCGTCGGGGCCGTCGGCAATTCGCCGGTGGGCAGGCACAATTTCGGCACTAGCAGTCGACTACCTGGTCGGGTGGTGTGCGTGCGTCCACTGGGCGACGTCCAGATGACGGTACCGTCGGGTTGCTGTCGATCGCGCCAACCGCGAAAAGTCTTGAGCAAGTGGTGTTTTCGACACAGGCACTTGAGGTTCGACGGGTGCGTGGGCCCGAGTGGGTAGGGCACCGTGTGGTCGATGTCGATGGATTGCGCGGGTCGATCGCAACCGGGGAAGCGGCAAGTCATGTCGCGGCAGCGGATGAAGCGTGCCAGTTTCGCGGACGGGTGATATCCGGCCTCGGGGAGGGCGTCGGCAAACGTGTCCACGGGGCAGATCTTGGCGCCGTTGGCGACGAGTTCGGCCAGCTGTGCGGCGGGCACCACGCCCCCACCGACGATGTGCGCTGAGGGCAACCAGATCCCGGGAGGTTCGGGATCGGGCGCTAGCGCCTCGCTCAGGAGAGTCTTGGGGGTAATGGGCCGCCGCTCGACCTCGCCGGATGTGTGCGGGTCCGGCTGGGCGTCGAGTGATTCGGCGTCGGTGACGACGTGGATGACCACCGCGGTGGCCCGCGGGTCGGTATCGGCGCGGGCGGGGCACTCGTCGGTGGTGCAGGCGCACGCGAGATGCTCGCCACCGGCGGCAAGAACGCCCAGTGCGTCCGCGCGGCGCTGGTCAATGGTGCGTGGGTCGTCATCGCAGACCGCGTGGGCCATCTCTATGAGCCGGCGATCCAACACGGCCGCGTCGGTGGCCAGCAGCGACCCCCACAGGGACGCGGTTCCGGTGTGGTTGTCGGCGGGAGAAATGTCGACGTGGCGCCCGCGTGCGCTGGCCCGGGCCCGGCGCAGGGCACCGGGGTCGTGGCGGTCAACGATGGCGTCGATGGCTTGGGCCGTCTTGCTGACGGACAGCGGTCCGTATCGCTCGGCATCCGTCGCCAACGCGGCGTCGACGACGGCCATCGTATCGACGTCTTTGATCAGATCGGTGTGCCAGACTATGGCGCTGGCCAGCCGCAGACTGATGGTGCCGTCCGCCAGCAGCGCCGCAACCTTGGGGAGCCGGTCGGCCAAAGCGCAGGCCAGGTACATCTGGCTGGACGCCAAATTGTGGCTGATGTTCTGAACGGCGGCCACTTCGGCGGCGATGGCGTCCCAGTTGTCGCAGGACCAGTGGGCGCTGTGGGTGGGGCCGTCGGCATGGCGCTGAACCAACTCGGCGATCGCGGACAGACGGCGGGCGGCGGCAACGGATTCCGCGCGGGCGGACTCCTCGATGGCGGCCACCAGAGCCGTATCGCGCTCGTCGAACATACTTTCGAACCTAATGGCTGGCGGTCAGCGATGCACCCGGCGCGCCTGACGGATCAGCCGAGCTGTGGATAAAGGAGCGACTGTGGATAACTTCGGCGCGAAGGCCCGCACCGTAGCGCGCAGCCACGCCCGATCGTGCTGACATTCGCCGACCCGGCGATGCCGCGTAGCCTGACCAGCGTGGACTTTGCGTCGGCATACCTCGAGCAGACCCGCGCCTTCGGCGAACTGATCCGCAACGCGGACCCGGCCACGCCGGTGCCCACCTGCCCGGACTGGAACCTCGACCAACTGTTCCGTCACGTCGGTCGCGGGGACCGCTGGGCGGCACAGATCGTCAGGGACAAACGAGACCAGTTCCTCGATTTCCGCAGCGTCGAGGCGGGCAAGCCGCCGCCGGACCGCGACGATGCGATCTCCTGGTTGAACGGCGGCGCGCAGCGGCTCGTGGACGCCGTCGAACTGACGGGCGTGGAAACGCCGGTGTGGACGTTCCTCGGTCCACGACCGGCAAACTGGTGGGTTCGGCGCCGGCTGCACGAGAACGCGGTCCACCGGGCCGACGCGGCGATAGCCCTCGGCAGGGAGTTCACGCTGGCGCCCGACGTGGCGGCGGACGGAATCGACGAATGGCTTGAGCGCCTGGTGATCCAGGCGGGACGCGAGGGCGCTGCGCTGCCGCTCGAGCAAGGCGACACCATTCATCTGCATGCCACCGATCCCGGGCTCGGTGAATCGGGCGAATGGACGATTGATGTCGATGACGACGGCATCGTCTGGTCGCATGAGCACGGCAAGGGGACGGTCGCACTGCGCGGCGGCGCCACCGAGCTGCTGCTGGCGATGTTGCGCCGGGTTCCGCTTGCCGACACCGGTATCGAGCGCTTTGGCGACGAAGCCGTGTGGCAAAAATGGCTGGACCGTACCCCTCTTTAAACTTGCAGACCATGACGACATCGGAGATCGCCACCGTTCTGGCTTGGCACGACGCCCTCAACACCTCCGACCTCGAGACCTTGGTGGCGTTATCCAGCGACGACATCGATATCGGCGATGCGCACGGAGCCGCACAGGGCCACGAGGCGCTGCGCAGGTGGGCATCCTGCCGGAATGCGACGGCAGAGCTCGGCCGGATGTACGTGCACGACGGCGTGGTCGTCGTCGAACAGAAGATCACCGGCCCGGACAGCATCACCACCGCCGCATCGGCATTCCGGGTGGTCCACGACCACGTCACCGCGGTGTTCGGCCACGACGACCTCGCGTCGGCGCTGGCGGCTACCGAGCTCACCGAGGCCGACCGGGTCGACTGAACTATGCGTGGGATCATTCTCGCCGGCGGCTCGGGCACCCGCCTGTACCCGATCACAATGGGCATCAGTAAGCAGCTGCTGCCGGTCTACGACAAGCCGATGATCTACTACCCGCTGACCACGCTGATGATGGCCGGCATCCGTGACATCCAGCTGATCACCACCGCCCACGACGCGCCCGGCTTTCACCGGCTACTTGGCGACGGTGCGCAGTTCGGGGTCAACATCAGCTATGCGACTCAGGACCAACCCGACGGTCTGGCACAGGCTTTCGTTATCGGCGCCAACCACATAGGGACCGATTCGGTGGCTTTGGTGCTGGGAGACAACATTTTCTACGGGCCAGGCCTGGGTACCAGCCTGAGCCGGTTCCAATCGATAAGCGGTGGAGCCATTTTCGCGTATTGGGTGGCCAACCCGTCGGCGTACGGTGTCGTCGAGTTCAATGCCGAAGGGATGGCGCTATCGCTGGAGGAGAAGCCGGTCACGCCGAAGTCGCAATACGCGGTGCCGGGATTGTATTTCTACGACAACGACGTGATCGAAATCGCAAGGGGCTTAAAGAAATCCGCGCGGGGTGAGTACGAGATCACCGAGGTCAACCAGATTTATCTGAATCGGGGTCGGCTGGGGGTGGAAGTGTTGGCCCGCGGCACGGCATGGCTGGACACCGGAACTTTCGATTCGCTGCTGGACGCGGCCGACTATGTCCGCACGCTCGAGCGCCGGCAGGGCTTGAAGATCAGCATCCCCGAAGAGGTGGCGTGGCGGCTGGGGTGGATCGACGACGAGCAGTTGGCACAACGGGCCCACACCCTGGTCAAGTCCGGGTATGGCGGTTATCTGCTGGAGCTGTTGGAGCGGGGCTGATTTCGCTCGGTTTGGCCAATGCCGCGGCGATCGCGGTGGTCAACGGCACCGACAGCGCCAGCGCGATCCCGCCTACCGCAGACCGGGCGATCTCGATGGCCACACTCTCGCTGATCAACACGTCGCCCAGCGATCGGTTAGCGACGCTGAACAGCAACAGCAGCGGCAGCGAACTGCCGGCATAAGCCAGCACCAGGGTGTACACCGTGCTGGCGATGTGATCGCGGCCGACCCGGATCGCGCCAGCGAAAACGGCCCGCCGGGTCCCGCCGAGGTGGGCGAGTTCGAACACGGTCGACGCCTGCGTCACGGTGACATCGTTGAGCACGCCCAATGACCCAATGATGAACCCGGCCAACAGCAGACCGCTGATCGAGACGTTGCCCAGGTAGGCGGCGACTTGTGAGTTCTGGTCGTCGGACAGCCCGGTCAGATGCGCGAAATCGATTGCGACCCAAGATAATCCAGCCGCAAGCAGCAATGAGGACAACGTGCCCAGCAATGCGGCGCTGGTGCGCAGGTTGACCCCGTGCGCGAGGTAGATCACCGCGTACAGGATCGCCGCGGAGGCCACCAGTGTCACGGGTATCGCGGGCGCGCCGTCACGCAGCGCCGGCAGCAGGAACACCACCAGCACCAGGAACGCGACCACAATGCCGGCCAGCGCCAGCAACCCGCGCCATCGGGCTACCGCAACGACCACCACCGCGAACGCCAGCGCGAGCCCGGTCAGCGGCCAGCCGCGTTCGAAGTCGTAGAACGCGTAGCTGGTGGTGCCCCGGTCATCGACCTGCCGGACGAGCCGGATATGGTCACCCACCGCGAACTGGGGCTGACTCGGGCCGGGGGAGGATTCCAACAGAGTGCTGGCGCCCGCGTTCGGTCCGGAATCGATCGCGGCCAGGGTCAATATGCATCGCCCGGTGCCCGGGGCGGCCGGCCGCGGCGTCGTCGTCAGAACCTGTCCGGCCGACGGGCTGCCGCAGTCGCCCAGCCCGCTGGACAGCACGTGGCCGGACTGGGTGGTGACCGCGCCGCCGTTGGCATTCTGGAACGGCATCGGGATGTCGACGTGTTGACGACTCGGCCATAGCCAGACCGCACCGGCGATGACGGCCACTCCTATCACTGCCAGCAGCCCGACGACGATCTTGGCGGGCAGCGGATTCAGCGAGGACCGGGCTGACGGCAGGCTATGCGAGTGTGAGTGGGTCACCGCTCCACGGTAGAGGCGCACCTTGGGTCATCGACCACACCGCTCGGTGATCGCGTCCGTCGCGTCGTGGCTAGGTCGGCCCGTCGTTCCCGGGCGCGCCAAGCGGTCCGCCGGCACCGCCCGCGCCAGGAGCGCCGGGGGTGGCCCCAGCCCCGGCGCTGCCGCCGTTGCCACCGTTGCCGATCAGCAACGCGTTGCCGCCGTTGCCGCCGTTGCCGCCGTCGGCTATTCCGCCTCCCCCGGCGCCGCCGTCGCCGCCGCTGCCGATCAGGCCGCCCCTTCCGCCGTTGCCGCCGTTGCCGCCGGCGGTGTCGGCGTACCCGCCGCCGGCGCCGCCGGCGCCGCCGTCGCCGAAGACCAGCCCGGCGTTGCCGCCGGCCCCGCCGTTTCCAGCGATCTCACCTTCGCCGCCGCCGCCGCCGACGCCGCCGGTACCAAAGAGCAGGCCGGCATTGCCCGCGGCCCCGCCACCCCCGCCGGTGAGGCCGCCGAACGCGCCGGAGCCGCCGGCCCCGCCGGGACCCAACAACAGGGCGTTGCCACCGCCCCCGCCGGCTCCGCCGGTCGAGTGGCCCATGCCGCCCGCGCCGCCGGCACCGCCGGCACCGGAGAGCAGACCGCCGATGCCGCCGGCGCCCCCGGCTCCGCCGGCCTCGGTGACGCCTTCGCCCCCCGCGCCGCCCGCGCCGCCGGCTCCGAAGAGCAGGCTGGCGCCGCCGGCTCCGCCGGCCCCCCCATTGGTTTGACCGGTCCCGCCGGGGCCGCCGACGCCGCCGGCCGCGAACAATCCGGTGCCACCGGCGCCGCCGGTACCACCGGGACCTGTGGCCAGCGTCCCGGAAGAGCCGCCGGCCCCACCGACGCCACCGGCACCCAACAGCCCGCCGGCGCCGCCGGCGCCACCGGCCCCGCCGGAGTTGCCCACACCGAATCCACCGGCCCCACCGGCCCCGCCGGCGTGGAACAACCCGCTGGACCCGCCGGCCCCGCCGTTCCCGCCGGTACCGCTGCCAAACCCGCCGGCCCCGCCGACACCGCCGGCACCGAACAGCCCGCCGGCCCCGCCGTTCCCGCCGTTCCCGGCGGTGAAGCCGCTGCGTCCGCCCGCGCCGCCAGCGCCGCCGGCACCGAACAGGCCGCCGGCCCCGCCGTTCCCGCCGTTTTGGCCATTAGCAGTAAATGAGTTTGCGCCGGACCCGCCGGCCCCACCGTTGCCGATCAGCCACCCGCCGTCCCCGCCGTTGGCTCCGGTCCCCGGGGCCGCGCTGGCGCCGTTGCCGATCAACGGGCGTCCAGTCAGCGCGAGGAAGGGCGCGTTGAGTGGGCCCAGCACGAATTCCTGCACAGTCTGCAATGGCGAGGCGTTCGCCGCCTCGGCAACCGTGTAGGCACCCCCGGCCGCGTTCAATACCTGCACGAACTCGGTGTGAAACGCCGCCGCCTGCGCGCCGAGCTCCTGGAAGGCCTGCCCATGCCCGGAGAACACCGCCGCCACCGCCGCCGACACCTCATCGGCGCCGGCGGCCAGCACCCCCGTCGTCGGCGCCGACGCGGCCGCGGTGGCCGCGGTCAGTGTCGAGCCGACGCCGGACAGATCGGAGGCCGCCGACACCACAAGCTCAGGAACCGCCACCATATACGACATCGCTACTCCCGCGGGGTCGGCGCCACATCGGCAAATGATATGAACACAAAAGGCGTCCACAGCCTACGTCGATTACGGCGTGGAATAGCGCAAAGCGGAATGATTACGGGGGCCGGCGCGCGATTACTGCCGATAACTGGTCAGGAAGTTGCCAAGGCGTTCGATCGCGGCCGCGAGATCACGGGCCCAGGGCAGCGTGACCAGGCGAAGGTGATCCGGGGCCGGCCAGTTGAAGCCGGTGCCCTGGGTGACCAAAATCTTCTCCTGCAGCAACAAGTCGAGAACCAGCTGCTCGTCGTCGGCGATGTCGTAGACCTCGGGATCCAGCCGGGGGAACGCGTACAGCGCGCCCTCGGCCTTCACGCACGACACCCCGGGAATCTGGTTGAGTTTGGTCCACGCCACGTCGCGCTGCTCGAGCAGCCGGCCGCCGGGAAGCACGAGGTCCTCGATGCTCTGGTGCCCGCCGAGGGCGACCTGGATGGCGTGCTGCGCCGGAACGTTGGGGCACAGCCGCATGTTGGCCAGCAGGTTAATGCCTTCGATGAAGCTGCTGGCGTGGTCCTTGGGCCCGGTGATCGCCAGCCAACCGGCGCGATACCCGGCGACTCGGTAGGCCTTCGACAGGCCGTTGAACGTCAGGCACAACATGTCCGGCGCGAGTGTGGCCACGCTGATGTGTTGGGCGTCGTCGTACAGGATCTTGTCGTAGATCTCATCGGCCAGCAGCAGCAGTTGATGCTTGCGCGCGAGATCGACCAACTGGGTCAGGATTTGGCGTCCGTAGACCGCGCCGGTCGGGTTGTTCGGGTTGATCACGACCAGCGCCTTCGTACGCTCGGTGATCTTGGATTCCAGGTCGGCGATGTCGGGCTGCCAGCTTTGTGTCTCGTCGCACAGGTAGTGCACGGGCGTGCCGCCGGCCAGCGAGGTCGACGCCGTCCACAGTGGATAGTCGGGGGAGGGGATCAGCACCTGGTCGCCATTGTCCAGCAGCGCCTGCAGCGTCATGGTGATCAGCTCCGAGACGCCGTTTCCCAGGTACACGTCGTCGACATCGAACCGCGGGAAGCCCTCGACGAGCTCGTAGCGGGTGACCACCGCGCGCCGGGCCGGCAGGATGCCCTGCGAGTCGGAGTACCCCTGCGCGTAGGGCAACGCCTGGATCATGTCGCGCATGATGACGTCGGGCGCCTCGAAGCCGAAGGGCGCCGGGTTGCCGATGTTGAGCTTGAGGATGCGGTGCCCTTCGGCCTCCAACCGCGCAGCGTGCGCGTGCACCGGGCCGCGGATTTCGTAGAGGACGTCCTGCAGCTTGGACGACTGCGAAAAGGCGCGCTGCTGCCGATGGTGACCGGCGGTATGCACGGGCAGCTGGTGAGTAGTCACGCCACCCATGGTCTCACTGCTGTCCATTGAAATTTGCTGACAAGTGTCGAATCGTGATCAGCGCTTACCCGGCGGCCGGGCGCCGCGTGCGATGCCGAGGCCTTTCACCGGCGCGGCAGGCGGGGCCCCGTCGCCGTCAGAGTCGGCCTTGGGGTCCGGCTCCACCTTTGCTTCGGGTTTCTGGTCGGCTTCGGCCGCGGCGGGCTCGGCGGCCTCGGTGGGCTCGCCGGGCTCAGCTTCGGGCGCGGCGGGCTCGGCTTTGGGCGCGGGGGCTGGGGCGGCTGGCTTCTTGGCTCCGGGTCGCCGGGCGCCGGCGGCGATGCCCAGTCCCTTGACGGGCGCAGCGGGAGCCTTGGCCTCAGTGGGTTCCGGTGCGGGTTCGGCTGGTGCCTCGGCCTCGGCCGCGGGTTTCTCGGTGGCCGGGGCCGCGGGCTTCTTGGCGCCGGGTCGCTTGGCGCCTGCGGCCATGCCCAGGCCCTTCACCGGCGCGGCGGGAGCCTTGGCTTCCGGGGTTTCCGGGGCTTCCCGGGGTTCCGGGGCTTGCGTGGGCTCCGCGGCCTGCGTGGCTTCCGTCGGCGCCTCGGCCGTCGGTGATTCGGCGGTGGGCGCCGCCGTCTTCTTGGGACCGGGCCTCTTGGCGCCGGCGGCCATGCCGAGACCTTTCGCGGGGGCGGCCGGTGCAGCCGAGGCCTGTTCGGCGGCCGGGGTTGCTGCCGCCTTGGCGCCAGGCTTCTTGACGCCCCCGGCGATGCCCAGACCCTTGACGGGTGCGGCCGTGGTTTCCGCGGGCTTGGCTGCTGGGGGCTTCTCGGCCGGGGCTTTTTCAGCGGGCGCCTCGGCCGGGGCGGCCGGTGCCGCGGCCTTGGGCGCCTGCGCGGCGCGCGCGGCGGCCTGTTCCGAGGCCTCCTTCGCAGCCGCGCCCTTTTCCGGCAGCGTCGCCTTGTCGTACTCGAGAGAGCCGAGCAGTACCTGGGCGACGTCGAGCACCTCGACACCGCTGCGCCCGGCCTCTTCCTGCCGATCGTTGACCCCGTCGGTGACCATCACCCGGCAGAACGGGCAGCCGGTCGCGATGGTGGCGGCATTGGTGGCCAGCGCCTCGTCGACGCGTTCGTGGTTGATGCGCTTGCCGATGTGCTCTTCCATCCACATCCGCGCGCCGCCCGCCCCGCAGCAGAAGCTGCGCTCGGCGTGGCGCGGCATTTCGGTGAGCTTGGCTCCCGCGGCGCCGATCAGCTCGCGCGGCGCCTCGTACACCTTGTTGTGCCGGCCCAGGTAGCACGGGTCGTGGTAGGTAATGTCTTGGGAGACAGGCGAAACGGGGACCAGCTTGTTGTCTCGCACCAAGCGGTTGAGCAGCTGGGTGTGGTGCAGCACCGTGTAGTTGGCGCCCAGCTGACGGTATTCCTTGCCAATGGTGTTGAAGCAGTGCGGGCAGGTGACGACGATTTTGCGGTCGACAGTCTCCACGCCTTCGAACAGCCCGTCCAGGGTTTCCACGGCCTGCTGGGCCAGCTGCTGGAATAGAAACTCGTTGCCCGACCGGCGCGCCGAGTCGCCATTGCAGCTTTCCCCGGTGCCCAGCACCAGGTACTTCACCCCGGCGATCGCGAGCAGTTCGGCGACGGCCTTGGTGGTCTTCTTGGCCTTGTCGTCGTAGGCGCCGGCGCAGCCGACCCAGAACAGGTACTCGTAGCCTTCGAAGCTGTCGACATCCTCGCCGTAGACCGGGACGTCGAAGTCGACCTCACTGATCCAGTTGGTCCGGTCACCGGCGTTCTGCCCCCACGGATTGCCCTTGGTTTCCAGGTTCTTGAACAGCGTGGACAGCTCGGAGGGAAATTCGGACTCCATCATCACCTGATACCGACGCATATCGACGATGTGGTCGATGTGCTCGATGTCCACCGGGCATTGCTCGACGCAGGCACCGCAGGTCACGCACGACCACAACACGTCGGGGTCGATCACACCGCCCTGCTCGGCGGTGCCGACCAGCGGACGGGCCACCTGCTCGGGTCCGTGGCCGGGCACCCGGCCGAAGCCGGATTCCGGCACGTGATGGCCCTCTTCCTTGGTGGTTTCGAGGTCGAGCCCCTCGAGCGGCTCGGCGGTCTTCTCGCCGAGGATGTAGGGCGCCTTGGCCATCCAGTGGTCGCGCAGGTCCATGATGACGAGCTTGGGCGACAACGGCTTTCCGGTATTCCAGGCCGGGCACTGCGACTGGCAGCGCCCACACTCGGTACAGGTGGCGAAGTCGAGCATGGCCTTCCAGCTGAAGTCTTCGATCTTGCCGCGGCCGAATTCGGCCTCGTCGGGCGGGTTTTCGAAGTCGATCGGCTTGCCGTCCGCCTCGACCGGCAGCAGCGGCCCCAACCCGTCGGGCAGTCGTTTGAAGGTGACGTTGATGGGCGCCAGGAAGATGTGCAGGTGCTTGGAGTGCAGCACGATCACGAGGAAGGACAGCATGACCCCGATGTGCAGCATCAGCGCGACGGTCTCGACGATCTCGTTGGTCGGCTGACCGAGCCCCGACATCAGGTGACCCATGAAGTGCGTGAAGAAAGCGCCGTTGCCGTACGGGAATTTGGAACCCAGGGCATTGACGGATGCCCCGCGGAAGATGGCGTAGGTCCAGATGACGTTGAAGATCATGAACAGGATCAGCCAGGCGCCGCCGGTGTGCGAACCGTAGAAGCGTGATTGGCGGCCGTATTCCTTTGGCTCGCTGCGCAATCTGATGATCGCGAAGGTGACGATGCCGCTCAGCACCGCCAGTGCGAAGAAGTCCTGCAGGGCGCCCAGCGCGTCAAGGTGACCGATGACGGGGATGGCGAAATCGGGTTTGAACAGCACACCGTACGCCTCGATGTAGACCGTCAGCAGGATGAAGAAGCCCCACATGGTGAAGAAGTGCGCCAGACCCGGCAGCGACCACTTCAACAGTCGACGCTGCCCGAACACCTCAGCGACCTGGGTCCAGATCCGGGTGCCCAGACTGTCGGTTCGCCCGCTGACCGGCTGGCCGGACATCACCAGCTTGTTCAGCCACCAGACGCGCCGCAGGGCGAGCACGCCCACAACCGCGGTCATACCCAGGCCGAGTATCAGTCTGATGAGCGTCTGCGTGGTCACAGAAGATCTCCCCAATGCCTAAGTTACGTGCCTGCGCCGGCTGCTTGACCTGCTCATAGTGACACCTGTGGCGTTTTCTCCGCGAGAAAGGCTGCCCTAAGTTGCTGAGTTCTCCGGGGCCAGCATGGCGCGCAGCATGGACAACATCTCCGAACGCGAACCTGCGCCAAGGCGTCGACGGATCCGGGCGACGTGGTGTTCGACGGTCTTCGCCGAGATGAACAGCTGCCCGCCGATGTCGCGGTACGGCAGACCCAACAGCAACAACTCGGCGACTTCGCGTTCCCGATCGGACAGCGTCGACCCGGTGGGCTGGTGCCGGCGGGCCGACGGGGCGGCGGCCGTCGGCTCGTCGGGCGGGGTTTCGGCAACGCCCGAACCGATCTTGAGATCGCGGGCGAGTTGCAGCATCGCCCCGGACACCCTGGCGTCCGGCGTCTGCAGCGCGGCCTGTCCGGCCAGCCGGGTGGCGTCCGAGGTGAGGCCGACCTGCGACAGGGACCGTGCCGCCGTGGTGACCTCGTCGGCGTCGACCTGATCGGCCAGGACCCGTAGCCACGTCCGGCCCGCACTGGACATGGCCTGCGCGAGTGCACTGTGGCCCGCCGCCGCCGTCAGGGCTTGCCCGTGCGGAGCGACCGCTTCAGGCGAGTTGGCCAGGATTGCGGCGTGCACGCCGGCCCAATGCAGTGGCGCTGCCCACAGGGCCGGGTTGCCCAACGTCTCCAACAGTGTGAAGGCCTGATCCAGGGAGTGCCGCAGCTGGTCAACCTGGCGCATCCGGGAGGCTGCGACCCACAGTTCGCCCAGTGGCAGCAGCGCGAACAGATCCACCGAGCACTCGGCGAGCACTTCCATGGCCGTGTACCAATGCTTTTGCAGCGCACCGCTGTCGCCGCCGCGACGGGCCACCGCGGTCTGCAGCGCCGCCGCCCACAGCGCGTCGCGCCGGTGCAATCCGGACCCGGCGGCCGTGACGTCGGCGGCCGCCGACGCGAGCTGCCCGTCCTGCATCTTGACCCACCCGGACAACAGCAGGTGTCGTCGCTCGAATTGCACGTCGCCGGTGAAGCGTGCGGCCCGGCCGATCACGCTGCGGGCCCGGACCGGATCACCCCCGTGTATCGCGGCCAAGGTGACCAGGGCGGCGGCGCTGTCCGGCATCACCTCGGTCATCGGTTGCTCGACGGTCAAGGTGTCTGGCAGGCCCTGGCTCAGCTTTGCCATCGCGGCCGGGTACGGCCGATCCATGCTGGACAGCAGGCCTTCGGCGAGGCTGCGTGCGGCGCGCGCGGCGGTGGTCGGTGGACCGGTGTCCTTCAGCCGCAGGGCGTCGCGCGCCGCTGCAAGGTCGCCGATACCCACGAGCGTGATTGCCGCGGCCGCGCCGACCACGGCGTGCGGGTGGGGCCCCAGCCAGCCGAACAATTCGGCGGCCTGGTTTGCGTTGCCGTCGTGGACGGCAATGCTGGCCGCGATCCGGACCGCCGCGGCGCGTTCGGCGGAGTCCGAGGAGCTGAGCAAATCGTCGGCCAGTGTTGCCGCGGCGGCGTAATCGCCGCTTAGGGCCAGCGCCTCGGCCAGACGCGACGTCAATCCCTGGGCGCCGGCGTCGACCGCAGCGCGGTACAGCCGCGCAACCCGTGCGGCCGGGGCGCGCGTTTCCCCCGCCTGACGCGCCAGCATGCGGGCCAGCCGATCGTCCGCGAGGCCGTGTTCGGCGAGGCGCAGCGCCAACTCGGGTGAGACCGCCGACATATCGAATTGCGAGCGCAGCAGCGCGGTTTCGACCTCGCGGTGGCGTGCATTGCCAACGATCTGCGCGACGGCGCCGTGCACCAATTCAAGGAAAGCCGCCGTGTGCGACGGCTCGGTTAACCCGCTGGCGCGGGCCCGATCGACGAGCCTGCGTGCATCCGTGGCCGCCATCCCCAGCGCGGCCGCCACGTCGGCTGTCCCTAATTCTTGGGTGAGTGACATGAGAAGCAGGGTGTCCAAGGCTGGCTCGTCCAGCCGGCGTAACCGCTCGATCAGCGCGAATTTCGCGGCCTGCACCGGGGAGTGTCCGCTGTCGGATGCGGCGAAGGCAAGGAAGGGGAGTCCCGCGGTGCAGTCCAGCAGCTCTTCGTCAACCGGCACGGGGCCAAGGGTTATCCGTGGTCGGTCTCGCTCGAGGGCCGTGGTCAGAACGCGCAGCGCGCTGTGTTGTTCGTAGGGTTCGGCGGCGACGACGACGGTCGCCTCGGGGTCGCCGACGCGCTCGGTGATGGCGAACAGTTCGGTCTCGGTCAGCAGGTGCGCATCGTCGACGACGAGGGCGGTCCGTGCGGCGGTCTCCGGCGGGTCACCGGCTCGCGGCGGATGGGCCTGGGCGGTCAGCCCGGCTTGGCCGAGGATTTCCCGGACGGCAGTCAGGACGGTTGTCTTGCCCGTACCGATCCCACCGACGACGAGAAGCTTGACGGGCGCTGTCGCGGCGCCGGCCACGACGGCGATCGCTTCCTCCGCGTGGCTGGCCGCTGATCCCCGTAGCCCCATAATTCCCCTAACGTCGGACCCCCTAATAGTGCCTCAGGGCGGGCGGGTTTCGTACCGAACGCAGCCGTGACCGCAGCAGATAACATTTGGTCATTGGCTGGGATTTCCCTGTGGACATCTGTGACGCGGCAAGGAGGCGCGACGATGGCAAACTCATTGCTTGATTTTGTGATCTCGCTTGTGCGCGACCCCGACGCGGCAGCGCGCTATGCGGCCAACCCCGCGCAGTCGATCGCCGATGCCCACCTTGCGAACGTGACCAGCACCGATGTCAACAACCTGATCCCCGTGGTGTCGGATTCGCTGTCGATGGGCGGCTCGGGGATGGCCCCGGCGGGAGCACAGCCGGCTGATCATGGCAACGTCTGGGCGAGCGGCGCGGCGGCGGCGGCCCTGGATGCGTTTTCTCCGCACACCCCTGTGGGTGTTGGGGATCAACACCACCCGGTTGGCAGCGTGATCACCCCGCCGTCGACCCCTGGGGCCGTCGAGGTACCCAGCGATCCGCAGCCGCTTGGAATCGACCAACACGGACCGTCCGTGCTGCTCACGGCGGCCGAGGTGCCCGACACCACCGTCGACCACGGCGGTTTCCCGGTGCACGATCCGGATATCTGGGACCACCCCGTCGCCCACCCTCACCCCACCGGACCCGATCAGCACGGGTTCGGCATCCACGGGTGAGGGTTACTCCCTGTTCTCCTAACTAACTGCGCCATTCGGCGTTTTGAGCTGCTCAAATGCCGGCAATAGGGGCCGTTTTAACCCTGCGTTTAGGGGTGGCCCGAATTCCCCTAATCCCCTAACCAGACCCCCCGAACGATCCCGATCCGCTGTTCGCCAACGGGGGGATCAGGCCCCGATTCCGGCGGGCCGGGCGATCCATAGCGTGTCTATCAGAGCGCCGGTCAATCCGGTCCTGAGCTTCACAGCTTTCCACTGAAGGGATATACCAATGAACTCGCTGATCGAATACATCCTGAGTCTGTTCACCGACCCGGCGGCGGCACAGGCCTTCGTTGAGGGTCCACAACAGGCGATGCTCGACAACGGTCTGGTCAACGTGGCACCCGACGAGTTCTCGTCCGCGGTGGCGAGCGCGGCGCCGGGTGTGGACCTGGGTCCTGGCGACCCGGTCGGCGGCCTGCAGCAGGTCGTGGCCGACCAGTATGGCTATGCCCCGGGTTATGGCGGGTATGACCCCGGCTACGGCGGGGATGGTCAGGGTTACGCGGGGTACGGCCCGGGCTACGGGGGTTACGGCCCCGGTGACGGCGGATACGGGTATGGCCCGGGTCTCGTTTCCACGGTCGCGCAGGACGGGGCCGCCTTGGTCGGCGACGCTCTCGCGCCTGTCGTGGATGGCGCCGGCGCTGTGCTCGGCATCGGCGACGCCGTCGTGGGTGGTTTGAGCGGCGGACTGGTCGGCTTCGGCCCCGGTCCGTACTATCCCGATGGCGCTGGTTTCCCCGGCCCGGGCGGTTTCGGGTACGGCTGGCAGCCGGGTTGGGGCGGCTGCGAACCGGGCACCGGGGAGTGTGGCTTCGGACCCGGCGGGCCCCGCTGGGGCGGTTTTGGGCCTGGACATGGTTTCGGACCGGGTTGGGGTGGTTTCCGGCCTGGGCCTGGTTTTGGGCCGGGACATGGTTTCGGGCCCCGCTGGGACGGCTTCCGGCCTGGTTGGGGCGGTTTCGGCCCTGGGTCCGGGTGGGCCGGCAGCGGGACCGGTTGCGCCCCCGGCTGGGGTGAATTCAGGCCCGGCTTCGGGCCCGGCTTCGGCCCGGGCGCGAGTCCGTTCGTACCTGTTGGTGGTTTCGGCGGTGGCCTCGGCGGCGAGGTGGGCCTGGGTTTGCAGATCGGTGCCGGGCTGGGTTTCGACGTAGGCGGCGGGACCGGTTTGGGCGTCTCGACCGGTTTCGGTCTGGGTCTCGGTGCTGAAGTCGGCGGCGGTCTGGGCCTTGGCATTGGCGGTGGCGCGGGTTTGGGCGGCGGCTTTGGTTTGGCCAGCGAGGCCGGACTGGGTGCTCGGGCCGGTCTCGGTCTCGGCGGTGAGGCCGGATTTGGAGGCCGTGCTGCCGTGGGTGCCGGATTTGGCGGTGCCGCCCGTCTGGGTGGTGAGGGCGGTTTGGGCGGTGGCGTGCGTCTTGCCGGCCAAGCCGGCCTCGCTGGCGAAGCCGGCCTTGGGGGCCGCGCGGGGCTTGCCGGTGAGGGGGGACTTGGCGGCGGTGCGGCCGCGGGTGCCGGAGCCGGCCTGCGCGGTGGCTTCGGACTTGCCGGCGAAGCCGGTGGCGCCGGTGGTGCCGGCCTGGGTGGCCGGCCTGGTCTCGGTGGCGAGGCTGGCCTTGCTGGTCACGCTGGTGCGAGAGGTGAGGGCGGCTTAGCCGGTGGTGCCGGCCTGGGTGGCCGGGCTGGTCTCGGTGGCGAGGCTGGCCTTGCTGGTCACGGTGGTGCGAGAGGTGAGGGCGGCTTAGCCGGTGGTGCCGGCCTGGGTGGACGGGCCGGTGCTGGTTTTGGTGGTCAGGCCGAAGGGGGGTTCGGCGCTGGTGCCGCCGGCCAGGCCGCGCTCACTGGCCAGGGCGGCGCTGGGTTCGGCGGCGGTGCCGCCGGCCAGGCGGCGCTGGCTGGCGAGGCGGCCTTCGGCGCCGGCGGTGGCGCCGCCGGCCAAGGGGGCTTCGGTTCCGGCGGTGGTGCCGCCGGCCAGGGGGGGTTCGGTGCCGGCGGTGGCCTGGCTGGCGGCGGCGGTCTGGCTGGCGGTGGCGGTCTGGCTGGCGCTGGCGGGGGCGGTCTTGCCGCAGGAGCTGGGCTGACGGGCGCCGGTAACGTCGGCGGGCTCGCCGGTGCGGGTGGTAACGCAGCGCTGGGTGCCGGCGCGAGCGGTCAGGCGGGGTTGATCGCTAGTGAAGGCGCTGCGCTGAATGGCGCTGCCACACCGCATGTGGCGGGCCCGCTTGGGGGTGTCGGTGTCGGTGGCCAGGGCGGTGCCGGCGCCGCGGGCGGTGCCGGACTGGGCATCGGCGGCGAACGCGCCACCGCCGGTTTGAGCGGCGGCACGGCACTGGGGGGCCACGCGACGCCGGAACCCGGGACCTCGTCCCTCGCGGGCGGCGCCGGTCTCGGCGGCCACGCCGGAGGCGGCCTTGCGGGCGGTCAGGCGGGTTTGGGTGGCCAGGCCGGTTTGGGTGGCCAGGCCGGAGGCGGCCAGGCCGGAGGCGGGCTTGCTGGTGGGGCCGGTTTAGGCGGCCATGCCGGAGGCGGGGCACCCGCACCCGGAGGCGGCGCACCCGCACCCGGGGGCGGTGGCGGCATTGCGGCCGGCGGAGCCGGCGGCGGCGCCCACGGAGGCATACTCGGCCAGGAAGGTGCCACGCTTGGCGGCGGCCCGACTGTTCCCAACGGCGGAGGCTTGCCGGCCGGGCACGGCCCCACTGCTCCAAGCGGGCAGGGGCCGGTGGTGCAGAGCCCGGGCGCTGCCGGGGGCACCGTTGGTGGTGGTCACCCGACGCCGCAAAACGGCCCCGTCATCCAGGGCGGCTCGGGCGGCCCTGTCAACCACGGCGGCGCGGGCGCACCCGTGATCCATCAGCCGGCGACGCCGGCCCCGGTACAGCACGCGCCGACACCGGCGCCGGTTCAACACGCGCCCGCTCCGGTCGAGCACGCGCCGGCCCCGGTCCAACACGCGCCTGCCCCGGTCGAGCACGCGCCTGCCCCCGCGGCGCACAGCCCGTCGGTGTTCGAAGGCACCCCCCATGCGCCGGCCGCGGCTCCCGCCCCGGCTCCGCATCCCGCGCCGGCGCACGTGGCCGGTCCGCACGGGTAATTTGGCCGACACAGCGAACCGGCGGGGACCTTCATGGTTCCCGCCGGTTTGTGCGAATACCGTTATCTCTGTGCGAGGCAACGAGAAAGTGGGGCAGCACGGTGACCCAAGCCGGTGACCCGCGTCGGGTCAACGTGATCGTCGAATTGATCGACCACACCATCGCGATCGCCGACCTCAACGAACGCGGCGACCTTGTGCAGCGGCTGACGCGTGCGCGTCGGCGCATCACCGATCCGCAGATCCGGGTGGTGATCGCCGGGCAGCTCAAGCAGGGTAAGAGCCAGCTGCTCAACTCGTTGCTGAACCTACCGGTGGCGCGGGTCGGTGACGACGAGGCCACCGTCGTGGTCACCGTCGTCAGCTATGGCGACCCGCCGTCGGCCCGACTTGTCTTGGCCGCCGGGCCAAACGGGGAGGCCGCGACCGTCGACTTTCCGATTGACGACATCAACACCGACCTGCGCCGGGCACCACAAGCCGGGGGCCGCGAGGTGCTCCGCGTCGAGGTCGGTGCCCCCAGCCCGCTGCTACAGGGCGGCCTGGCGTTCATCGATACGCCCGGCGTGGGTGGCCACGGACAGCCGCACCTGTCGGCGACGCTAGGACTATTGCCCGACGCCGACGCGCTGCTGATGGTCAGCGATGCCAGTCAGGAATTGACCGAACCCGAGATGTGGTTCATCCGACAGGCGCACCAAATCTGCCCCCTGACCGTGCTCGTGGCGACCAAAACCGATCTGTATCCGCGCTGGCGCGACATCGTCAGCACCAACAGGGCGCACCTGCAGCGGGCCCAGGTGCCGATACCGATCATCCCGGTGTCGTCGCTGCTTCGCAGCCACGCCGTGACGCTCAACGACAAAGAACTCAACGAAGAGTCCAACTTCCCGGCGATCGTCAAGTTCCTCAGCGAGCGGGTGATGCCGCGTGAGACCGACCGGGTGCGCGATCAGGTGCTGACCGAAATCCGTTCGGCAGCAGAGCAATTGATCACTTCTGTGGGATCGGAGTTGGCGGTTGTCAACGATCCCGGGCTCCGGGACCGGCTGGCCGACGATCTGGAGCGCCGGAAGCGCGAAGCCTTGGACGCGCTGGAACAGACCGCGCTGTGGCAGCAGGTGCTCAATGACGGATACACCGACCTGACCACGGACGTCGACCACGACCTGCGGGCACGCTTCCGCGCCCTCACCGAGGACATCGAGCAGCAGATAGATACCTGCGATCCGACCCGGCAGTGGTCGGAGATCGGAGCTGATGTGGAGAATGCGGTCGCCACCGCGGTCGGGGACAACTTCGTCTGGGCCTATCGGCGCGCGGAGGCTCTGGCTGACGACGTCGCACAATCCTTTGCCGATGCCGGACTGGATTCGATCATCTCGCCCGAGCTGAGCGCGCGTGCGATGGGCGCCGATTTCGACCCGCTCAAGTCGGTGGCGCAGCTGGACTCAAAGCCGGCCGGCAAGGGCCAGAAGGTGGTGACCGGCCTGCGGGGTTCCTACGGCGGCGTGGTGATGATCGGCATGTTGTCGTCGGTGGCCGGGCTGGGCCTGTTCAACCCGTTGTCAGTGGGGGCCGGCCTGGTACTCGGCCGGATGGCCTACAAAGAGGACAAGGAGCACCGGCTACTGCGCGCACGCGCGGAGGCCAAGACCAATGTGCGACGCTTCGTCGACGACGTGTCGTTCGTGGTCGGCAAGGAATCGCGGGACCGACTCAAGGTGATCCATCGCGCGCTGCGCGACCACTACCGCGGCATCGCCAACGAGATGACTCGCTCGCTCAACGAATCACTGCAGTCCACCATCGCGGCGGCGCACATCGAGGACGCCGAGCGCGAGCACAAGGTCGCCGAACTGGAGCGGCAGCTGAATATCCTCGAACAGGTCACCGACAATGTCGACAAGCTGGCGCCGCAGGTGACCCTAGGAAGAGTGTGAGCACCAGCGACCGGGTCCGCGCGATTCTGGGCGGCACCATCCAGGCTTACCGGAGCGAGCCGGCCTACCGCCAGCGCGCCGACGTCTTCTTCGAATTGGAGCGGATCGGCGCCAGGCTCAACGAGCCGATTCGCATCGCACTGGCCGGCACGCTCAAGGCCGGCAAGTCCACCCTGGTCAATGCGCTGGTCGGTGAGGACATCGCCCCGACCGACGCCACCGAGGCCACCCGGATCGTGACCTGGTTTCGGCACGGTCCCACGCCCAAGGTGACCGCCAACCATCGCGGCGGGCGGCGCACCAATGTGCCGATCACCCACAGCGACGGGTTGAGCTTCGACTTGCGCACCGTCGACCCCCGCGACGTGGCTGACCTGGACGTCGAATGGCCCGCCCAAGAGTTGGCCAGCACCACGATCATCGACACCCCCGGCACGTCGTCGCTGACGCGCGAGGCGTCCGAGCGCACGGTGCGGTTATTGGTGCCCCCCGATGGGGTGCCGAGGGTAGACGCGGTGGTGTTCCTGTTGCGCACCCTCAACGCCGCAGACATCGCGCTGCTCAAGCAGATCGGCGGGCTTGTCGGCGAGTCTGCCGGGGCGCTGGGCATCATCGGGGTGGCTTCCCGCGCGGACGAGATCGGCGCCGGGCGGATCGATGCGATGCTCTCGGCGAAGAACGTGGCCACCCGGTTCACCGCCGAGATGAACCGGACGGGCATCTGTCAGGCAGTGGTCCCGGTCGCCGGACTGCTCGCGCTCACCGCGCGCACGCTGCGCCAAACCGAGTTCAAGGCGCTGCAGAAGCTCGCCCGTGCCGACAGCGCCGAACTCAACAAGGCCATGCTGAGCGTCGACCGCTTTGTTCGGGTGGACAGCCAGTTGCCGGTGGATGCGGTGACCCGCGCCCAATTGCTCGAACGATTCGGCATGTTCGGCATCCGGATCTCGATCGCCGCGCTGGCGGCCGGCATCAGCGATTCGGTCGGCCTGGCCGACGAGTTGCTGGAACGCAGCGGGTTGGTGGCGCTGCGGGAAACCATCGATCAGCAGTTCGCGCAGCGCTCCGACATGCTCAAGGCGCACACCGCGCTGGTGTCGTTGCGCAGGTTCGTCGAAGTGTTTCCGATCGTGGCGACGCCGTACATCATCGCCGACATCGATCCGTTGCTCGCCGACACCCACGCTTTCGAGGAGCTTCGACTGCTCAGCCAATTACATTCGCGGACAACGACATTGAATGACGACGAACTCGCGTCACTGCGCCGCATCATCGGCGGTTCGGGCACCAGGCCCGCCGCGCGGCTGGGCCTTCGCCCAGACGAACAGGACCCCAACGAAGCTCCGCGCGCCGCCTTCGCCGCCGCCCAGCGCTGGCGGCGGCGCGCCGAGCACCCGCTGAACGATCCGTTCACCACCAGGGCCTGTCGGGCGGCGGTGCGCAGCGCCGAGGCGTTGGTGGCCGAGTTCGCCGCGTCCGGCTACGACATGTCCAACGTGCAGCCGCGTTAGCGGCCGCCAAAGGGGGGTTGGATAGGCCCACGGTGGAAGGGCGGTGTCGGCGGTCCCGGACGCGAGGTCGTCTGCGCGCTGGTCGTTACCGGCGCCGACGTGGTCGGAACGGTCGTCGTCGGCTGGGTGGTGGTCGGCGCGGCCGTCGTGGTGGCCGGGGCCTCGCTGGTGGTCGCGGGCGCCGGCGACTCCGTGCTGCTCGGTGCGGGCGGCGGTGGCAGCACGGTGACGGTGGGGCTGTCGTTTGGCCCGATCACGGTTGTCGTGATGGAAGTCTGCGGGGGCGCCGGTGTGTTGGGGGGAGTGGTGTTGACCGGGCTGGTTTTGTGGTCGCCCAGGGTCAGGGCCAAGACCACCGCCACCAGCACGGCCGCAGCTGCACCCGCCACGCTGAGAACCAGCGCCGTGCGCTTGTACCACGGCAGCGGTCCCGGCTCGGCGGGGTAACGGACCGCGGCTTGTTGCGTGAATCCCGGTGGCTCCTGGCCATACCCGCCGGTGTGTTCGGGTCCGGTGTAGGGGACCGGTTCGTCGGCACCGCCGCCCTCCTCCGAATACGCCACGGCGCCTTGGGTGCCCGGTTTGTCGACGTCGGGGACTTGGCTGGCCCAGGCCGTCGGCGCCATTTCGGTTCCGGGGTCGGGCTCTTGCCCTTGTTCCCCCGGCCCGTAACTGCCGTACACGGTCGGGTCGTCGGCACCAGAATCTGGCGGGTCGTACCTAGCCACGGCCGCCGACTGTAGCGGCTGGGATGACCCGCGGGCCCACGCCGCGCGGGCCCTGTGACCTATCAGCAATCAAAGCTTCACCGAGTCCTAATGGGGCAGGTTGGGCGGCAGCGTGATCGTCGGCCCTCCCCGCGGAATCGTGATCGTCGACGGCAGCGCAGGCAGATGGTGCGTATGCGTTGGTTCCACCGTCGTGGGTTGCTGTGTCGGCGACTCCACCGAGCTGCTGGTGGTCGACGGCGTCGTGGTGGTGGTCGTGGGCGCGGTGGTGGTTGTGGTCGTCGTGGTGGTGGTCGTCGTGGTGCTCGGCGGAGTTTGGGTGCTGCCGCCATTTCCGAACAACTGGATGACGCCGTAGACGATCAACCCGATCAGGATCAAAACCCCGACGGCCCACGCGATCAGCGCCGCGGGCCTGCGGTACCAGGGTTTTGGTTCGGGCGGCTCGCCTTGCTCGCCTGGGTAGAAAGGGCCGGAGGCATCGTCGGGCTGCACCGTGTCGAGCTCATGCGGCGGGATCCCCGGGGGAGGGGGCGGTAAAGAACCGAAATCGTAGGGCGGAGCCGTCGGAGGAGGTGGCGGCGGCCCGGGCGGCGGTCCCTGAGCTGGCGGTCCCTGGGATGGTGGACCCTGGGGTGGTGGTCCCTGGGGTGGTGGACCGGGCGGCTGATAACCGCCCGGGGGGCGGTACTGGGTGGGCTCGTTGTTGAAGCCATCTGGTGGGCCGTTGTCTGGCACGGGATTGATGGTACTGAGGCGAGCTGCGAACTGGCTTGGCGAGTCGCGTGACGCGCGGGGCAAATCGTTGATCGACACGGCTAAAGGTCGCCGATCTACGATTGGCGCCGCGAGCGTGACGCCGATGAGAAAAACCGGCTCGAGATTCGCAGTGCCGTTACGCTGGCGAATGGTCATGGGCCGAAGCGAGACCCTGACCTGACCTCAGAACGTGTTGACCTTGTCGATGCTGACGAACATGCCGTGGCCGGTTTTGTTGTTCGTGAAGCGCGTGCCGTCGGTGGTGGCGTTGATCGTCCAGCCCTGCGCGTCGTAGGTCTTGTAGTCGATGGTCACCGTGGGGATCGCTCCGAGGTTGCCCAAAATCCACTGCACTGAGCCGGCGGCGGTGATGTGGACGCCGTTGGTGTGCTCACCGTCCTCCATGGGGGAGTTGGTGAACGGCGCCTCGCAGCCGACGCTCTCTTTGCTGATCTGGCAGCGCGTCTTGCCGGACTTGGTCTCGATGAAGACGTAACCGTTGTCGTCGGGCTTGAGCGGAATGGCGCCGGCCGGGGCGGTGGGGCTGGCCGGGGTGGTCGGCGGGACGGACGTGGGTGAGGTGGGGCTCGTTGTCGGTGCCGTGGAGGGCGCGCTGGGTCTGGGGGTGGGGAAGCTGGGTTCGGTTGGTCCCGCGCCCGGCCCGGCGATCGGTTTGCCGTCGACGACGGAGCTGCACGAGGCTGTCAGCGCAATGCTTGCCAGCAACGCGCCACTGGCCAGGCGTCGCCGTGCCCCTTGCGACAATGCCGTCACTCGCACGCGCCACTCCCCTGAAACTTCCCCGGAAACTTCCGGTGCCAGCACACAAGATTACGCATCGAGTGACGCAAGTGACTGCAGTGACGCGGTTTTGGAACTGCGCTGATGGCGAAGCGTTACCGCCGGGTGCGCTACTCCGGCGAAGGTAACGCTTCGACGTCTGGTGTTTCGCGCGCGGCGTCCAGCACGCGATTGCGGACCAGGAACCAGCCACCGATCAGAGCCGGCACCCCGAGCACGGTGGCGCCCAGCATCCAGCGACCGTACGTCTTGTCGAAGTACATCAGGATCAGCACGGCCACCAGGAAGACCAGCGTGACGTAGCCGCTGTAGGGGGATAGCGGCATTCGGAAGTTCGGGCGCTCCAGGTCTCCGCGTTGTGTCAGTTGGTGGAACCGCAGCTGGCACGCGACGATGGTTGCCCAGGCCACGATGACGCCCGTCGCGGCGATGTGCAGAACGATTTCGAAGGCCTGGCTCGGGGTGATGGCGTTGAGCACAATGCCAAACAGGCCGATCGCGGCGGTGAGCAGGATCCCGCCGAACGGCACGCCGTTCTTGGACATCGGTGCGGTGAACTTGGGACCGCTGCCGTTGATCGCCATCGACCGCAGGATCCGGCCCGTCGAATACAGTCCGGCGTTCAGGCTGGACAGCGCCGCGGTGAGCACCACGAGGTTCATCAGGCTGCCGCCGCCGGCAAAACCGACCTTGGCGAAGAACGTGACGAACGGACTCACGTGGTCGCGATAGGCGGTGTAGGGCAGCAGCAATGCCAGCAGGATGGTCGACCCGATGTAGAAGACCGCGATGCGAAACACCACCGAGTTGATGGCTCGCGGCATGATCTTCTCCGGATCCGCCGCCTCGCCGGCCGCGATGCCGACCAGTTCGACGGCGGCATAGGCGAACACCACTCCCGCGGTGACCATCACCAGGGGCAGCAGTCCGGTTGGCAGGAACCCGCCGTGGCTGCTCCACAGCGAGGGCCCGGTGGTCTGGCCGTCGACCTTGAAGCGCCCGGCCAGAATAACCGCGCCGACGACCAGGAACGTCACCAGCGCCAGCACCTTGATCAGCGCGGCCCAGAACTCCAGCTCGCCGAAGAGCTTGACCGAAATTAGGTTCATCGACAGCACCACGAGCAGTGCGATCAACGCGAGGGTCCACTGCGGGATGACCTGGAACGCCGTCCAGTAGTGGCAGTAGTGCGCGATCGCGGTGGTGTCCACGATCCCGGTCATCGCCCAGTTCAGGAAGTACATCCAGCCCGCGGCGAAAGCCACCTTCTCGCCGAAGAATTCGCGGGCATAGGACACGAACGATCCCGACGACGGGCGGTGCAGGACCAGTTCGCCGAGCGCGCGCAGGATCAGGAAGACGAAGATGCCGCAGATCCCGTAGACCACGAACAACCCCGGTCCCGCCGAGGCGACCCGGCCGCCGGCACCGAGAAAAAGACCGGTCCCGATAGCGCCGCCGAGCGCGATCATCTGGAGCTGGCGGTTCTTGAGAGCCTTGTGGTAGCCCTCGTCCTCGCGACTGAGCCGCTCCCCGGCGGTGTCTAGCGGTGGCTCCATTTTTGGAGAGCTCCTATTCACCCGAGGAACTGGAATGGCTGTCAGGTTAACCCAACTGCGCCCGGGCCACAGCCCGAGGAGGCGGCACCGTCACCGTGGGCACCTTGACATCGATCAACGTGATCGACCTTCCGTCAGTGCTCGCGAAGTTGCATGCCCGGCACCCCGGCGTGGTGGTCCAGCTCCGCGCGGCACGCGCCGGTTCGGCGGGGCTTACCCGACAACTCCGCGACGGCGATCTCGACATTGCGTTCATAGCCTTCACCGGGGCCCCGCCGGCCGACCTAAATGCCCGACTGGTTTCCGCCGTCCCCCTGGTGCTGGTGGTCCCGGCCGAACACCCACTCGCACAGGTGGATTCGGTGTCCATGGCCGACCTCGCGGGATTGTCCTTCGTTGACGGTCCACCTGGCTACGGCAACCGAACCGTCGTCGACGCCGCCTTTGCCGCCGCCGGTGTCCAGCGGACCGTCACCCTCGAGGTCGCCGACGTCGGCACGGCCGCGGCCTACATCCGTCACGGATTGGGAATCGGATTTCTGCACCCGTTCATCCTCGACGGGATCGACCGTTCCGGGCTGGTTACGGTGCGCGTCGCCGATCACGACCTGTGCTGGCGGCTATACGTCGCGACCTCCGCGACCCGGCCCCCCAGCGCGGCCACCCGCGCGCTGCTGTCGCTGATCGCGTAGCAGACCACCCGCGCTGAGTGGCCCGGGAACAAGACGGCGATGCCCGCCGTTAGGATGATCAAGAAGTTGAGTGAATCAGACTCAAGTCCGAGTTGACAGCAGCCCGCTGCCACGGGCAGGCTTGAGCGGGGTTCACTCAGCATAGTGCAAGACAGCAGCTCAACAACTCAGGAGGAATCACCATGGCTCGTGCGGTCGGCATCGACCTCGGGACCACCAACTCCGTCGTCTCAGTTCTCGAGGGTGGCGATCCCGTCGTCGTCGCTAATTCCGAGGGCTCACGGACGACTCCGTCCGTCGTCGCGTTCGCGCGCAACGGCGAAGTGCTCGTCGGGCAACCGGCGAAGAACCAGGCGGTGACCAACGTCGACCGCACCGTGCGTTCGGTCAAGCGGCACATGGGCACCGACTGGTCCATCGAGATCGACGGCAAGAAGTACACCGCGCAGGAGATCAGCGCCCGCATTCTGCAGAAACTGAAGCGCGACGCCGAAGCCTACCTGGGTGAGGACATCACCGACGCGGTCATCACCGTGCCCGCCTACTTCAACGACGCCCAGCGTCAGGCGACCAAGGAGGCCGGCCAGATCGCCGGCCTGAACGTGCTGCGCATCGTCAACGAGCCCACCGCCGCTGCCCTGGCCTACGGCCTGGACAAGGGCGAGAAGGAACAGACCATCCTGGTCTTCGACCTGGGTGGCGGCACGTTCGACGTCTCGCTGCTCGAGATCGGCGAGGGCGTGGTCGAGGTTCGCGCCACCAGCGGTGACAACCACCTGGGCGGCGACGACTGGGACCAGCGTGTCGTGGACTGGCTGGTCGAGAAGTTCAAGGGCACCAGCGGCATCGACCTGACCAAGGACAAGATGGCCATGCAGCGGCTGCGTGAGGCCGCCGAGAAGGCCAAGATCGAGCTCTCGAGTTCGCAGAGCACCTCGATCAACCTGCCCTACATCACCGTCGACGCGGACAAGAACCCGCTGTTCCTCGACGAGCAGCTGACCCGGGCGGAGTTCCAAAAGATCACGCAGGATCTGCTGGACCGCACCCGTTCCCCCTTCCAGCAGGTCATCAAGGATGCCGGGATTTCGGTCGCCGACATCGACCACGTGGTGCTGGTGGGTGGTTCGACCCGCATGCCCGCGGTTACCGAGTTGGTCAAGGAGCTCACCGGCGGCAAGGAGCCCAACAAGGGCGTCAACCCCGACGAAGTTGTGGCCGTGGGCGCCGCGCTGCAGGCCGGCGTGCTCAAGGGCGAGGTGAAAGACGTTCTGCTACTTGACGTTACGCCGCTCAGCCTGGGTATCGAGACCAAGGGTGGCGTGATGACCAAGCTCATCGAGCGCAACACCACGATCCCGACCAAACGCTCGGAGACCTTCACCACCGCCGACGACAACCAGCCGTCGGTGCAGATCCAGGTCTATCAGGGTGAGCGCGAAATCGC
>NZ_JAFBAR010000099.1 GCF_019247635.1 Mycobacterium sp. | reverse complement strand
GGATCTGGCGACGGCGAGCCGCCAGATGGTCCTCGCTGACTCTTGGCATGCCAGGGCGTGGGTCGCCAGGTTAGGACTTCAGCATGTTACGTAGCACGTACTGCAGGATGCCGCCGTTGCGGTAATAGTCGGCTTCGCCGGGGGTGTCGATGCGCACCACCGCGTCGAACTCGACGGCGTCCGACCCGTCCTTAGTGGCCTTGACGTGCACCGTCTTTGGCGTCTTGCCGTTGTTGAGCTCTTCGATTCCGGTGATCTCGAAGACCTCGGTGCCGTCCAGCCCCAGCTCTTGGGCCGTCTTGCCCTCTGGGAACTGCAATGGGATGACGCCCATGCCGATCAGGTTGGAGCGGTGGATGCGCTCGAACGACTCGGCGATCACCGCGCGCACGCCCAGCAGCCGCGTGCCCTTGGCCGCCCAGTCGCGGGAGGACCCGGACCCGTACTCCTTACCGCCGAGCACCACGAGCGGAATATCTTGTGCCGCATAGTTTTGCGCCGCGTCGTAGATGAACGCCTGCGGGCCGCCATCTTCGGTGAAGTCGCGGGTGTACCCGCCCGAGACATCGTCCAGCAGCAGATTACGAAGCCGGATGTTGGCGAACGTGCCGCGAATCATCACCTCGTGGTTGCCACGCCGGGACCCGAAGGAGTTGTAGTCCTTGCGGTCCACGCCGTGCTCGTCGAGGTACTGCGCCGCCGGTGTGCCCGGCTTGATGCTGCTGGCGGGGGAGATGTGGTCGGTGGTCACCGAATCGCCCAGCAGCGCAAGCACCCGAGCGCCGGTGATGTCGGCGACCGGTTCGGGCTCGGCAGGCATGCCCTCGAAGTACGGTGGCTTGCGCACGTACGTCGAGTCCGCGCTCCATTCAAAAGTGTTGCCGCTTGGCGTGGGCAGGTTGCGCCAGCGCTCGTCGCCTTTGAACACGTCGGCGTAGTTGCGGACGAACATCTCCTGGTTGATCGCCGAGGCGATGGTGTCTGAGACGTCCTTCTGCGACGGCCAGATGTCTTTGAGGAAAACGTCTTTGCCGTCTTTGTCTTGACCCAATGGCTGCTTGTCGAAGTCGAAGTCCATCGTGCCGGCCAGCGCGTAGGCGACCACCAGCGGCGGCGATGCCAGGTAGTTCATCTTGACATCCGGGTTGATACGGCCTTCGAAGTTGCGGTTGCCGGACAACACGGCGGTTACCGTGAGGTCGTTGTCGTTCACCGCCTTCGAGATCTCCTCGGGCAGCGGACCGGAATTTCCGATGCAGGTGGTGCAGCCGTAACCCACCAGGTAGAAGCCGAGCTTCTCCAGGTAGGGCCACACGCCGGCCTTGTCGTAGTAGTCGTTGACCACCTGCGATCCCGGCGCCATCGTGGTCTTCACCCACGGCTTGGACGCAAGGCCCTTTTCGACGGCGTTGCGGGCCAGCAGCGCCGCGCCCAGCATCACCTCTGGGTTGGACGTGTTGGTGCACGACGTGACCGCCGCGATCACCACCGCGCCGTGGTCGAGCACGAATTCGCCACGCTCGTCGGACTTCACCCGCACCGGGTTGCTCGCCCGGCCCTTGGCGTGCTCGGCAGCCGATTGGACTTGGGGAACATCATCGGCGTGGCCGTTGGAGGGCGACCCGGGGTCGCTGGCCGGGAACGTCTCCTCGACGACCTCGTCGAGCTTCGAGTATTGCTGCTTGCCGTCCTGGCCGTCGACGTAATTCGGAATCTGTTCGCGGAACGTGGCTTTGGCCTTCGACAACGCGATGCGGTCCTGCGGGCGCTTGGGGCCGGCGATCGACGGCACCACCTCGGACAGATCGAGCTCGAGGTACTCCGAGAAGGCCGGCTCGTGTTCGGGGTTGTGCCACAAACCCTGCTCTTTGGCGTAGGCCTCGACCAGCGCCACCTGCTCCGGCTTGCGGCCGGTGAACTTCAGGTAGTCGATGGTCTCTTGGTCGATCGGGAAAATGGCTGCGGTAGAACCGAATTCGGGGCTCATGTTGCCCAGGGTCGCGCGGTTGGCCAACGGGACCTCGGCGACGCCCTCGCCGTAGAACTCGACGAACTTGCCCACCACGCCGTGCTTGCGCAGCATCTCGGTGACGGTCAGCACGACGTCGGTGGCCGTGACGCCGGCCTGGATCTCGCCGGTCAGCTTGAACCCGACGACCCGCGGGATCAGCATGGACACCGGCTGACCGAGCATGGCGGCTTCCGCCTCGATACCGCCGACGCCCCAGCCCAAGACGCCCAGGCCGTTGACCATGGTGGTGTGGCTGTCGGTGCCCACACAGGTGTCGGGGTAGGCGAGCAGCGTTCCTTCCGCGTTGGCGCGGGACATCACGACACTGGCCAGGTACTCGATGTTGACCTGGTGCACGATGCCGGTGCCCGGCGGCACCACCTTGAAGTCGTCGAACGCGCCCTGCCCCCAGCGCAGGAACTGGTAGCGCTCGCCGTTGCGCTCGTACTCGATCTCCACATTGCGCTCGAATGCGTCCGCGGTGCCGAACAGGTCAGCGATCACGGAGTGGTCGATCACCAGGTCGGCCGGCGCCAGGGGGTTGACCTTGTCCGGGTTGCCGCCCAGGTCGCCGACGGCCTCGCGCATGGTGGCCAGGTCGACGATGCAGGGCACGCCGGTGAAGTCCTGCATGACGACGCGCGCTGGCGTGTACTGAATCTCGATGCTGGGGTCTGCCTCGGGATCCCAGTTCGCGATGGCCTCGATGTGGTCTTTGGTGATGTTGCTGCCGTCCTCGTTCCGCAGTAGGTTCTCGGCCAGGACTTTGAGGCTGTAGGGGAGTTTCTCGGTGTTGGGAACGGCATCCAGGCGGTAGATCTGGTAGCTGTCCGCGCCCACCTCGAGGGTGTCGCGGGCTCCGAACGAGTTCACAGGATCTTTGCTACTCACATCAACTCCCAGGATTAAGTTCTGCCGCCGACGGGCCGTGTCGGCGGTGCTTCGAATGCGCAAGCCATTTTAACAGTACGCTTGTCCTGCAATAGTGGGCACCCGCAGTGTCAGTCTTGTCGCCCGGGCAGCGGTGGGGAAGGCCCTGGGGCACCGCCGAACTCGGCGACGTCGCGTACGGTGCCTGTATGACCGGGCAATCGCTGCCGCTCTACATTCCGGCAGACGTCGACATGAATGCCGTCAAGGCTCAGGTCGCCGCGACCGGCGTTAGTGCGCCGCCGGCGGCGACGCCCGGGCTGCTCGACGTGGTCAACCACGCCCGCGGCGAAGGCATCACCCTCAAGATCGTGCTGCTTGACCACAACCCGCCGACTGACACGCCCATGCGCGACATCGCCACCGTGGTGGGCGCCGACTACCCCAACGCCACCGTGCTGGCGCTCAGCCCGAACTTCGTCGGCAGTTACAGCGGGCACTACCCGCGCGTCACGCTGGAAGCCGGTGAAGACCATGCCAAGACGGGCAACGCGGTCCTGTCGGCAAATAACTTCTTGGGTGAGCTGAGCACTCCCGAGTTTCCGTGGACCGGGCTGACCATTGTTTTGCTGATCGGGGTTCTCGCGGCCGCCGTCGGCACGCGTTTCCTGCAGACGCTGAGCCGCCGATCAGCAACGTCAGCGGACACCACTGACACCCCGGCAGAGGAATCCGACCAGGCTATCTAGCCACTCCGGCCGGCCGCACCGTCGTTTGCGGCAAACACGGCAGGTCACTGTTCGGTCACATTAAACGCACTTCCAGAGTGCAGTTTCGGGCGCGCGTTTCAATGGCGTCACGTGTGACGTACGGTGCAGATGATGCTTGTGATGTGTTTGATGCCTTGCGGTGAAAACTGGGGCTTTGGCCACACGTCAGCCGTCCGTCCGAGTTGAGCCATAGGAGACCTGAGTCGAATGAGACGGACCCGCCGCGGCTCTGCTTACGGGCCGGCCGCACGGCTGATGCGGCCCGTCATCCCGGCGGTCCTGAGCATGGCCATGCTGATGTGCGCGCCCGGACTGGGCGCCGCCGAACCAGGCGCCGACACCATGGCCACACTGATCGGCGACGTCGCCAGGGCCAACCAGCGGCTGGAGAACCTGAGCGCCGAAATTCAGGCGGAGCAGGAAAGCGTCAACAAGGCGATGGTCGACGTCGAGACCGCGCGAGACAACGTCGCCGCGGCCGACCACGACCTCGAGGCCAGCCAGAACCGGGTCCGGGACGCTAACGCGGCCATCGCCGCGGCGCAACGAAAGTTCGACACGTTCGCGGCGGCGACCTATATGAATGGCCCCTCGGGCAGCTACCTGAGCGCGACCAGCCCCGACGAGATCATCGCCACTGCCACCGCCGCCCGAACCCTCACCGCCAGTTCCGATGCGGTGATGGCCAACCTGCAGCGGGCTCGGACCGAGCAGGTGAACCAGGAGTCGGCGGCGCGACTGGCCAAGCAGAAGGCGGACAAGGCCGCCGCCGACGCGCAAGCCAGCCAGGATGCCGCGGTCGCGGCGCTCACCCAGTCCAAGAGCAAGTTCGACGAGCAGCGCGCGGAGGTCAACCGCCTAGCCGCCGAACGGGATGCGGCCCAGGCCAGACTCGATGCGGCCCGGCTCGCGGCCGCGCGCACCTGGTCCACGGGATCAGGCGGTCAGGGCGCGCCTCAGGCCGGGGACCGGTGGGATCCCGGAGCGCCGGCGGGCGCGCAGCCGCCCGGAGGGCGCAAGTGGGACGGTTGGGATCCGACGCTGCCCATGGTGCCCAGCGCCAACGTCCCCGGTGACCCGATCGCGGTGATCAACCAGGTGCTCGGCATCTCGGCGACGTCGACGCAGGTCACCGCCAGCATGGGGAAGGGCTTTCTGCAGTCGCTGGGCATTCTCAAGCCCGACGACACCGGCATCACCAATGCACCCGCGGGTTCCACCCAGGGCCGGATTCCGCGGGTATATGGCCGGCAGGCCACCGAATACGTGATCCGGCGGGGCATGTCGCAGCTCGGGGTGCCTTACTCCTGGGGCGGTGGCAACGCCGCGGGCCCCAGCAAAGGGATCGACTCCGGGGCCAGCATCACCGGCTTCGACTGTTCGGGGCTGGTCTTGTACTCGTTCGCCGGCGTCGGCATCAAGCTGCCGCACTACTCGGGTTCGCAATACAACCTGGGCCGCAAGATTCCGTCCTCGCAGATGCGCCGCGGCGACGTCATCTTCTACGGCCCCGGCGGCAGCCAGCACGTGACGCTCTATCTGGGTGACGGTCAGATGCTCGAAGCCCCCGATATCGGTTTGAAGGTGCGCGTCGCGCCGGTGCGCACCAGCGGCATGACGCCCTACGTGGTCCGCTATATCGAGTGGTAATGAGGATTCCCATGCGCCGCAAGCACTTTCGTGTAGCCAACCTAGCCTGGATCACCGCACTGGTGACCGGGCTGATGTTGTCTGTCGCGCCTGCGGCCACGGCCGACCCCGGGCAGTGGGATCCAACGCTGCCGGCCGCCGCCAGCGCGGGCGCTCCCGGCGACCCGCTCTCCGTCGCCAACGCTTCGTTGCAGGCCACTGCTCAGGCCACCCAGACGACGCTGGATCTGGGCAGGCAATTCCTCGGTGGGCTCGGCATCAACCTCGGCGGCAACGCCCCCGCCGCCGATCCCGGCAACACCAGTCCCAGCCGGATTCCGCGGGCGAACGGCCGGCAGGCCATCGAGTACGTGATTCAGCGGGCCGGTTCGCAGATGGGGGTGCCGTATTCCTGGGGCGGCGGCACGCTGCAGGGGCCCAGTAAGGGCGTCGGCGACGGCGCCAACATCAACGGCTTCGACTGCTCGGGCCTTATGCGGTACGCCTTCGCCGGGGTCGGCGTGCTGATCCCCCGGTTTTCCGGTGACCAGTACAACTTCGGCCGCCACATTCCCCAGGACCAGGCCAGGCGCGGCGACCTCATCTTTTACGGTCCGAACGGCAGCCAGCACGTCACCATGTACCTGGGTAACGGGCAGATGCTGGAGGCGTCCGGCAGCGCCGGCAAAGTCACAGTGAGTCCGGTGCGCAAACCCGGCATGACACCGTTCCTGACTAGGATCATCGAGTACTGAGAGCATCGGGTACTGTCCCGGCGCGTCGACGGATTCCGAGACGCCTGGAATAGTTGGACGCGGGCACGTCGCTGCCCCACGACAAGTGTCGTGCTGGTAGTCGTGTCCTTTTGAGCTGTGAAAGGTTAGTGATGACACAAGCAGGTGGGCCGCCCCCGGGCGCCGGTGGTTATCAGGGCCCGGTTGGGCAACCAGGACCGGGTGCGCACGAGGCGCCGTTGGGCGGTGCCGACGGGTTGGCCGCCGAGGTCCACACCCTGGAGCGGGCCATCTTCGAGGTCAAGCGGATCATCGTCGGCCAGGACCAGTTGGTGGAGCGCATGCTGGTCGGGCTGCTGGCCAAGGGGCATGTGCTGCTCGAAGGCGTGCCCGGCGTGGCCAAGACCCTGGCCGTCGAGACCTTCGCCCGCGTGGTCGGCGGGACGTTCGCGCGTATTCAGTTCACGCCCGACCTGGTGCCCACCGACATCGTCGGTACTCGCATCTACCGGCAGGGTAAGGAGGAGTTCGACACCGAGCTGGGCCCCGTGGTGGTCAACTTCCTGCTCGCCGACGAGATCAACCGGGCGCCGGCCAAGGTCCAGTCCGCGCTGCTCGAGGTCATGGCCGAGCGGCACGTGTCCATCGGCGGCAAGACCTTCCCGCTGCCCAACCCGTTCCTGGTGATGGCGACGCAGAACCCGATCGAGCAGGAGGGTGTGTACCCGCTGCCGGAAGCCCAGCGTGACCGCTTCCTGTTCAAGATCAACGTGGGCTACCCGTCGCCGGAGGAAGAGCGGGAGATCATCTACCGGATGGGGGTCAAGCCGCCGGTGGCCAAGCAGGTCCTCAACACCGGCGACCTGCAGCGGCTGCAGGACATCGCCGCCAACAACTTCGTCCACCACGCCCTGCTCGACTACGTGGTCCGCGTCGTCACCTCGACCCGCCACCCCGAGCAGCTGGGCATGAACGACGTTAAGACCTGGGTCGCGTTCGGCGCCTCGCCGCGTGCCTCGCTGGGTATCGTCGCCGCGTCCCGCGCGCTGGCCCTGGTCCGCGGACGCGACTACGTCATTCCGCAGGACGTCATCGAGGTCATCCCGGACGTGTTACGGCACCGGCTGGTGCTCACCTATGACGCGCTCGCCGATGAGATCTCGCCCGAAATCGTCATCAACAGGGTGCTACAGACGGTGGCGCTGCCGCAGGTGAATGCCGTTCCGCAGCAAGGTCATTCGGTGCCGCCGGTGATGCAGACTGCCGCAGCCGGCGGTCGATGAGCATTCCGGGTCGTGTGACTGGGAAGGTGCCCAAGGAAGCGGCCGGGCCGCACGTCATTCCTCCGCCGTCGATGCTGCGCGGGGACATCAACGATCCCAAGCTGACCGCGGCACTGAAGACGCTCGAGCTGACCGTCCGGCGCAAGCTGGACGGTGTTCTGCACGGCGATCACCTGGGCCTGATTCCGGGTCCGGGCAGCGAGCCCGGGGAGTCGCGGATCTACCAGCCCGGCGACGACGTCCGGCGGATGGACTGGTCGGTCACCGCGCGCACCACCACCCCGCACGTGCGGCAGATGATCGCCGACCGGGAACTGGAGACCTGGCTGGTGATCGACATGTCGGCCAGCCTGGACTTCGGCACCGTGGGGTGCGAGAAGCGCGATCTTGCGGTGGCGGCCGCGGCCGCCATCTCGTTCCTCAACAGCGGCGGCGGTAATCGTCTGGGTGCCCTGATCTCCAACGGCGCCAACACGACTCGGGTGCCGGCCCGCTCCGGTCGCCAGCACCTGCAGACGATGCTGCGGACCATCGCGACCACGCCCAAGGCGCCCGTCGGCGTGCGCGGGGACCTGGCGGTGGCCATCGACGCGCTGCGTCGACCCGAGCGTCGTCGTGGGATGGCGGTGATCATCAGCGACTTCCTGGGCCCGATCAACTGGATGCGTCCGTTGCGCGCGATCGCGGCTCGCCACGAGATGCTCTGCATCGAGGTGCTCGATCCCCGTGACGTCGAACTGCCCGCCATCGGCGATGTCGTCCTGCAGGATGCCGAAACCGGGGTCACCCGTGAGTTCACCATCGACGCGCAGCTGCGCGACGACTTCGCCAAGGCGGCAGCGGCGCACCGCGCCGACGTGGCGCGCACCATTCGCGGTTGCGGCGCGCCGGTCCTGACGCTTCGCACCGACCGGGATTGGATTGGAGACATCGTCCGGTTCGTCGCGTCCCGCCGGCGCGGCGCGCTGGACGGACGCCGGTGATATGACGTTGCCCTTGCTTGGGCCGATGTCGCTGTCTGGCTTCGCACACTCGTGGTTCTTCCTATTCCTTGTCGTCGTGTTGGCGCTCGTCGCCCTCTACGTTGCGTTCCAGCTCGCGCGGCACCGGCGCATGCTGCGGTTCGCCAATACGGAGCTGCTGGAAAGCGTCGCCCCCAAGCGCCCCACCCAGTGGCGCCACGTGCCGGCGGCGCTGCTGGTGGTGGCGTTGCTGGTGTTCACGATCGCGATGGCGGGGCCCACGAACGACGTCCGCATTCCCCGCAACCGGGCGGTGGTGATGCTGGTGATCGACGTTTCGCAGTCGATGCGCTCCACCGACGTCGAGCCCAACCGGATGGCCGCCGCGCAGGAGGCCGCCAAGGAGTTCGCCGGCGAGCTGACGCCGGGCATCAACCTCGGGCTGATCGCGTTCGGCGGCACCGCGACGGTGTTGGTGTCACCGACGACCAACCGCGAAGCGACCAAGGTGGCGCTGGAAAAGCTGCAATTCGAGGACCGCACCGCCACCGGCGAGGCCATCCTCACCGCCCTGCAGGCGATCGCCACCGTCGGCGCGGTGATCGGCGGCGGCGACAGTCCGCCGCCGGCGCGCATCGTGTTGTTCTCCGACGGCAAGGAGACGATGCCGACCAATCCGGACAATCCGCGGGGCGCCTTCACCGCCGCGCGCACCGCCAAGGACCAGGGCGTGCCGATCTCGACGATCTCCTTCGGCACGCCGTATGGCTTCGTCGAGATCAATAACCAGCGCCAGCCCGTGCCCGTCGACGACGAGACGCTCCGTAAGGTTGCGTCGATCTCCGGCGGAAATGCGTACAACGCCGCGAGTTTGGAGGAACTCAAGGGCGTCTACGCGTCGCTGCAGGAGCAGATCGGCTACGAGACCATCAAGGGCGACGCGAGTGTGGGCTGGCTGCGGCTGGGTTCCCTGGTGCTGGCGCTCGCCGCGCTGGCCGCGCTGCTGATCAATCGCCGCCTGCCCGCCTAGCTCTCGCCCGCGGCTTTGATCGCGAGGGGCCTAGCCGAGCGATCGCGAGCGTATCGCCACCGCGAAAATCGCGACCGAAAAGCACAGTGGCGATACGCTCGCGCGGACTGTCGGTGGGCATCGGCACACTTCCCGTCATGACAGACCCCTTTCGGGGCAGCGTTGCCCTCGCTGCGGGCAAACTGACCCCCTATCAGCTGCGCAGTCGGTACTTCGCGCTGCATCAGGACGTGTACGTACCGAGGGCTGCCGAGCTGACGCCCATCGTGCGCGCGAAGGCCTGCTGGCTTCGTTCACGCGGTCGCGGCATCATCGCCGGCTATTCCGCCTCGGCCCTGCATGGGGCGAAGTGGCGCTACGGATGGCTCGTGGTGCGGTCGTTGCCGAAGACCATCCGAACGACATCGTTCAGCGGGTCGCGGAGGCCCGAGCGCGCCGAGGGGCCTAGCCGTGCCGTCGCGAGCGTATCGCCACCGTGAACCCGCCCGGCTGAAAAGCGCAGTGGCGATACGCCCGCGGCGGGCCGATATGCCGAGTCGCGTGACGCTCGCCGCGAGCCGATTGCCGCGTCGCCAGCGCGAGGCGATAGGTTGGCGGGGTGACTGACACAGCTGCAGACGCGGCCGCCGAGGCCGTCAAGCCCGCATTCGTGTCCCGATCAGTGCTGGTCACCGGGGGAAACCGGGGGATCGGCCTGGCGGTGGCGCGCCGCCTGGCCGCGGACGGCCACAAGGTGGCGGTGACGCACCGGTCATCCGGCGCGCCTGATGGGCTGTTGGGCGTCGAATGCGACGTCACCGACTACGACGCCATCGACGCCGCGTTCAAAACCGTCGAAGAACAGCAGGGCCCGGTGGAGGTTCTGGTGGCCAACGCCGGTGTGACCTCGGACATGCTGATCATGCGGATGAGCGAGGAGCAGTTCCAGAAAGTCATCGACGCCAACTTGACCGGTGTCTTTCGCGTGGCCAAGCGGGCGTCGCGCAACATGATCAAGAAGCGGTTCGGACGCTACATCTTCATGGGCTCGGTAGTCGGGTTGACCGGCCTGCCCGGCCAGGCGAACTACGCCGCCTCGAAGGCCGGCCTTGTGGGGATGGCCCGGTCGCTGACCCGTGAACTGGGGTCGCGCTCGATCACCGCCAATGTCGTGGCCCCCGGTTTCATCGACACCGAGATGACGCAGGCCATGGAACCCAAGTACCAGGAAATGGCACAGCAGGCAATTCCGTTGGGCCGCATCGGCAAAGTCGAAGAGGTCGCCGGTGTCGTCAGCTTCCTGGCGTCCGAGGACGCCTCATATATTTCGGGCGCGGTGATCCCGGTCGACGGCGGCGCCGGTATGGGCCACTAGGCCAAAGAAGAGAAACGGACATTTAATGGCAGGACTGCTCGCAGGAAAACGGATCCTGGTCAGCGGGATCATCACCGACTCTTCGATCGCGTTCCACATCGCCCGGGTGGCGCAGGAGCAGGGCGCCCAACTCGTGCTGACCGGGTTTGACCGGCTGCGCCTGATCCAGCGCATCGCCGACCGGTTGCCAGAGCAGGCCCCGCTGCTCGAGCTCGACGTGCAGAACGAAAAGCATCTCGCCACGCTCGCCGACCGGGTGATCGAGGTGATCGGCGAGGGCAACAAGCTCGACGGCGTGGTGCACTCGATCGGTTTCATGCCGCAAAGCGGGATGGGCATCAATCCGTTCTTCGACGCGCCGTATGAGGACGTCGCCAAGGGCATCCACATCTCCGCGTATTCGTACGCCTCGCTGGCCAAGGCGCTGCTACCGATCATGAACCCCGGCGGCGGCATCGTGGGCATGGACTTCGACCCGACGCGCGCGATGCCGGCCTACAACTGGATGACGGTCGCCAAGAGCGCGCTGGAGTCGGTGAACCGGTTCGTGGCACGCGAGGCGGGCAAGTATGGTGTGCGCTCGAATCTCGTTGCGGCGGGACCGATCCGAACATTGGCGATGAGTGCGATCGTGGGCGGCGCGCTCGGCGACGAGGCGGGCGCACAGATCCAACTGCTCGAGGAGGGCTGGGACCAGCGCGCCCCGCTCGGCTGGAACATGAAGGACCCCACGCCGGTCGCCAAGACGGTGTGCGCGCTGCTGTCCGAGTGGCTGCCGGCGACCACCGGCACGATCATCTTCGCCGACGGCGGCGCGGCCACCCAATTGCTGTAGAACGCAATGGAATTCGACGCCCTTCTGCTGCTGTCCTTCGGCGGCCCGGAAGGACCTGAGCAGGTACGGCCGTTCCTGGACAACGTCACCCGCGGCCGAGGAGTGCCACCGGAACGCCTCGACGACGTCGCCGAGCACTATATGCACTTCGGTGGCGTGTCCCCGATCAACGGGATCAACCGCGCGCTGATCGGCGAGCTCGAGGCCGAACAAGGCCTGCCCGTCTACTTCGGCAACCGGAACTGGGCACCTTTCGTCGAGGATACCGTTGCGGGCATGCGAGACAGCGGCATTCGCCGTGCGGCGGTCTTCACAACGTCGGCGTGGAGCGGGTACTCCGGTTGCACACAGTATGTCGAGGATATCGCCAGGGCGCGGCGGGCGGCGGGCCCCGACGCGCCAGAACTCACCAAATTGCGCCCGTACTTTGACCATCCACTGTTCGTCGAGATGTTCGCCGATGCCATCACCGCGGCCGCCGAGACCGTGCCCAAGGACGCGCGATTGGTCTTCACCGCGCACTCGGTTCCGGTGGCCGCCGACCGGCGCTGCGGCCCGCATCTGTACAGCCGCCAAGTCGGTTATGCCGCAAGGCTAGTCGCGGCGGCCGCCGGATACTCCGAGTACGATCTCGTCTGGCAGTCGCGCTCGGGCCCACCGCAGGTTCGGTGGCTGGAGCCCGACGTCGCAGACCATCTCGCGGACGTGCAGGCCGGTGCCGTAATCGTCTGTCCCATCGGGTTTGTCGCCGACCACATCGAGGTCGTGTGGGATCTCGACCACGAGTTGCGCCTGCAGGCGGAAGCGGCCGGCGTGGCATTCGCCCGGGCCGCTACACCCAACGCTGATCGACGATTCGCCCGGCTGGGCGCCGATCTGGTCGACGAATTACGTTATGGCCGTGCGCCTCTGCGAGTCAGCGGGCCCGATCCGGTGCCGGGCTGTCTGGCCAGCGTAAACGGCGAGCCGTGTGGTCCGCCGCACTGCGCGGCGCGCGAAATTGCGTGAGCACAGTCGCTGTGAGTATCCGCCCCTGGCCGTGCCGCCCGGATCGGTATAGAGCGCCGAAACCTGCGATAAGAAACGCTATTTGGCCCAAGCCGAGTGCAGGATAGCGGTGACTGCGGCCATCCGCGCCGAACGCACGACCGCGGTCAATGGCCGCAGTGCGTCACCGGCAGGAGTGCCGGCCGCGTGCGGCGCAGTATCGGGCAGGCGACTCAGCCCGGAACTGACCGCGATGATCGCCTCCACGTGCGCCGCGTTTTCCAACACCCGCACTGCGCGCGTCGGAGCATGATCGGGAACCCGGTGTTGCCGTGAGGATTCCAGCATCTGTTCGACCAGGCCCCGCGGGTCGGCGATATCGCTGGCGGCTGATCCCAGGCCGATGGTGCTGAAGGCATCGGCTGCTGAGCGCACCGCCGACCGCAGCGCGTATTCGGCGTCGCCCAGCTCGTGGTGGTCGAAGGCGGGCGCGCCCGGCAGCGAGTACACCGTCCAGGACAGCGCACACAACTCAGGGGGTTCATCGTCGTCCTCCAGCTCGCCGTAGGAGAACTCAGGCACCAAGCCGATGGCCGTGTCCGGACCGGCGACGATGACCGCTTCCCCGGCGGCCAGCGCGTCGCGCTGAAACTGTGTGCCCGGGGCCAGCCCGCGCACGTCACCAGCCACCGGCAGCACGACGTTGATCGCCCCGGCCGTCCGGAATGGGCCGGCCGCCGCGCGCAGGGTCTGCAACAGCGAGACCGTTCCGGCGTCATGGACGTCGGGCCACGGTAGCCCGGTGTGGCCCGCGGCGACGGCATCATACGCCATCACCGATTGCGTTGGGGCCCAAAGCGATAACGCGTCCAAAACGTCGTCGGGCGCGGCTTTTCCCGCGAGCCAGGCGTTGGCCCACACCGACAGCGACACACTCGGGCACCACATGATCTCGCAGTGTAATTGCTCGCCGCCGCGAAGGCGGATCACGCGTATCCTGTCGGCATGCCGATCGCGCTGAGCTGGCTAATCTTCGCGCTGGCCCTCGCGGCCGCGGAGGCGCTAACGGGCGATATGTTCCTGCTGATGCTGGCCGGCGGCTCGGCGGCTGCCTCGCTCACCGCCTGGCTTACGGATTGGCCGATCCTTGGTGACGGGGCGGTGTTCCTGGTCGTCTCGGTGCTGCTGGTCGTGCTGGTTCGCCCCGCGCTGCGGCGGCGGTTGGCCCCCAAGTCCGTGCAGACGGGCATCAAAGCGCTGGAGGGCAAAAAAGCGCTGGTACTGGATCGGGTGGAAAGCCACCACGGTCAGGTGAAGCTTGACGGCCAGGTGTGGACGGCGCGTCCGCTAAACGACGACGAGGTCTACGAACCGGGCGAGTCGGTCACCGTCATGCACATCGATGGCGCCACTGCGGTGGTCTTCAGAGACATCTAGCGCTGCGAGAAAGGAACCCCTGTGCACGATAGCGGTACGGTTTTTGTTCTGCTGTTTTTCGCCGTCCTGGTGATCTTCACGATTGTCGTGGTCGCCAAGTCGATTGCGCTGATCCCCCAGGCCGAGGCCGCGGTGATCGAGCGGTTGGGTCGCTACAGCCGCACCGTCAGCGGGCAACTGACGTTGTTGGTGCCGTTCATCGATCGGGTCCGAGCCCGGGTGGACCTGCGCGAGCGGGTGGTTTCCTTCCCGCCGCAACCCGTCATCACCGAGGACAACCTGACGCTCAATATCGACACCGTCGTCTACTTCCAGGTCACGGTGCCGCAGGCGGCGGTCTATGAAATCAGCAACTACATCGTCGGCGTCGAGCAGCTGACCACGACCACCCTGCGCAACGTCGTGGGCGGCATGACGCTGGAGCAGACCCTGACCTCCCGCGACCAGATCAACGGCCAGTTGCGCGGGGTGCTCGACGAGGCGACGGGCCGCTGGGGCCTACGGGTGGCCCGGGTGGAGCTGCGCAGCATCGACCCGCCGCCGTCAATTCAGGCCTCCATGGAAAAGCAGATGAAGGCCGACCGGGAGAAACGGGCGATGATCCTGACCGCCGAGGGCACCCGCGAGGCGCAGATCAAACAGGCCGAAGGCCAGAAGCAGGCCCAGATCCTGGCCGCCGAGGGCGCCAAGCAGGCGGCCATTCTGGGCGCCGAGGCCGAGCGCCAGTCCCGCATGTTGCGTGCGCAGGGTGAGCGCGCCGCGGCCTACCTGCGAGCGCAGGGGCAGGCCAAGGCCATCGAGAAGACGTTCGCCGCGATCAAGGCCGGTAGACCCACCCCGGAGATGCTGGCCTACCAGTACCTACAGACGCTGCCGGAGATGGCGCGCGGGGACGCCAACAAGGTGTGGGTGGTGCCGAGCGACTTCAGCGCGGCGCTGCAGGGGTTCACCAGGCTGCTGGGGGCCCCGGGCGAGGATGGAGTATTCCGGTTCCAGCCGTCCCCGGTCGATGACGTGCCGAAGCATGCCGCCGCCGATGACGACGCCGAAGTGGCTGACTGGTTCTCCACGGAGACCGATCCAGCGATCGCCCAGGCGGTGGCCAAGGCCGAGGCGATAGCCCGCCAGCCGGTGGACGGCTCGCCGGGCGCCCCGCCCGCGCTGACTCAATAGCCCCCCGCATCCCCTCCGCGAACGTGCGTGCCTGTGCAGCGACACGCCGCTGCTCGCGGCATTGCGCGCACGCTCGTGTCGGGGGTCGCTACCTCGAAGGGGTCGGCGACGGGCTCGGCGCCTGCGACGGTGAAGCCGACGGTTGGCCCTGTGGCGGCGGTCCGCCGGGTCCGCCCGGGCCACCGGGTCCGCCCGGTCCCATGCCCAAAGGAGGTCCGCCCGGCCCCATGCCCAGCGGAGGCGGCCCGCCCGGCAGCCCATGGGGTCCTGGGCCCATCGGACCCATGCCCAGGCCACCCTTCATCGGTCCACCGCCCCCGGGGCCGCCCGGCCCACCTGGCGGCGGGAACCCGAACTGCGACGCCCCTGGGGGTCCGAACTGCGGCGGCGGGGGCGGCCCGAATCCAAGGGCCAGGATGAGCACTGCCGCGCCCGCGGTGAACAGGGCGCCGAAGATCCCGCCAACGATCCCGGCGCCGATCACGACGCCAGTGCCGTGCCGGCGTTTGGGAACAGGCGCAATGGGTGTAACGGGTGCCGGCGCGACGGCCGGCTCGGTGGTAGGTGTGGTTGGTGTGATTTCGTCGGTCATAGCGCCGACGGTAAGAGCCGAACTTGAAGCGAAGCTGAAGAAACGTCCTACGGATGGGGCAGCTGCGGCAGCACCGGCACCGCGCTCGACGTAACGCTCGGCAGCGGCGGGGCGCTCACCGACGGCGTCGACGACAGCTGCGGATAGGCTGGCGACGGAAGCTCGACGCGCACCTTGAACGTAAGGCCGGTTATCGCAAACGCGATGACTTCGCCCAGCGCCAGGCCCGCCAGCCCTGTGCCGATCACCACGCCGGCCGAATAACGCCGGGCCGGTGCCGTGGCGTTGTCGGAAGCCATGGGCGAGCTTAACCGACAATGGGAGCCATGACGGTTGGTAGCAGGACCGACCAATTCCGCATCGGCGCGCCGCGGGTGCTGGTCGTCGAAGACTCCGAGACGATCCGCGAAATGGTCAGCGAGGCGTTGGCCGACGTCGGCTACGTAACTCACGCGCGCTGCGACGGCATCGAACTCGAAGACGTTCTCGACGGCCTGCGACCCGATCTGGTGGTGCTCGACGTGATGTTGCCGGGCCGGGATGGTTTCGCGCTGATCGACGTCATCCGTGAATGGGGCGACATTGGGATCGTGATGATCACCGCCCGCGATGGGCTGCCGGACCGGTTGCGCGGCCTCGACGGCGGCGCCGACGACTACGTGGTCAAGCCGTTCGAACTCGCCGAGCTCGTGTCCCGGGTCGGCGCTGTACTGCGCAGGCGCGGACGGCTGCCGCAGGTCGTGCAGGTCGGCGACTTGATGCTGGACCTCGACGCCGGTGTGGCCGCGCGCGCTGGACACCCGCTGGACCTGACCGCCACCGAGCTGCGGCTGCTGAAATTCCTTGTCGAACAACGTGGGCGGATCGTCAGCGCCAGCCAGACCCTCAGCGCGGTGTGGGGTTATGACGCCTACGACCCCAACCTGGTGCAGGTGCACGTCAGCGGGCTAAGGCGCAAGCTCGAGGCGCACGGGCCCCGGATTGTGCACACGGTCCGCGGCATCGGCTATCGACTGCAACCGCCGCGCTCATGACGCCCGATCCCACGACCCCGACGCCATCGCTGCAACGCAGGGTGACGTTGCTGGTGCTGGCGCTGCTGGCGGTGGTGCTGCTGGCGCTGGGGACGAGCATCTACGTGATCGTGGACATGGCGGCCCATCGGAACCTGCACGACGTGCTGCTCGCCACGACGTCACGCGCCGATGCGCTGGCGCGAGCCCAGACGTCACCCGAGCTGCTCGCCGCCGAACTGAACGGGGGCACTGTGCGGGCCCTGCTCGTGACGGCCGACGGGATGACCTACGGCGACCGCAGGATCAGTTCCGACACCGCCGCGGGTCCCACGGCCCCGCTGCCGCCCGGGCCGCCTCCCGGTCTACCCGGCCTGGGACCGCTCGGACCGCCGCCTCCTGGCCTGCCACCGCCGCCGGGACCGCCGCCGGATGCCAGCGCGACCGTCGTCGTGCACACGTTGCCGGGGGGCGGCAAGGTGATCCTGGTCGCCGACACCACACAGACCACACAGGTGACCCACCAGCTGCGCAACCTCATGATCAGCGCGGGCGTGGCGACTCTGCTGGTGGCGGCGCTGCTGTTGATAGCCGTCAGCCGGGCAGCGCTGAGGCCGCTCGACCGGCTCACTGCGCTGGCCAAAGACATCACCACCGGCGACCGGGGTCGGCGGCTGCGGCCCAAGCGCACTGACACCGAACTCGGCCGCGCGGCCAGCGCTTTCGACGAAATGCTCGACGCGCTGGAAAGCTCCGAGCGCCAAGCCCAGCAGGCCGCCGAGGCGGCAAGCCGTGCCGAGACGGCAACGAGGAGGTTCCTGGTCGACGCCGCCCACGAGTTGCGCACCCCGATCGCCGGTATCCAGGTCGCCGCCGAGCAAATCGCCAGCACCGCAGGCCAGCACGAGGACGACAGCGAGTCCTTCGGTCAATACCATCGCGCCAGCCTCCTGCTCTCCGACGCTCACCGCGCGGGTCGACTGGTGGCCGACATGCTCGATCTGAGCCGTATCGACGCCGGGCTTGCACTGGACCTGCGCGACACCGACCTGGCCGTGATCGTCGACGCCGAGGTCCAGCGGACCGCCATGCTGGCGCCCGAGATCGTCGTCAACACGACTGGCCTGAGCGAACTGAAGACAGCAGCGGATTCGACCCGGGTGGCTCAGATACTGTCCAACCTCCTCGACAATGCGCGCAGGCACACCCCGCCTGGCGGTTCGATCACCGTCGAGCTGGGCGCCGAGCTGGGGGTAGCCGAGGTAACCGTCAACGACACCGGCCCGGGCATTCCCGACGAAGAGTGTGATCGCGTCTTCGAGCGGTTGGTACGACTGGATACCGGCCGCGATCGCGAACAGGGCGGGGCCGGCCTCGGCTTACCCATTGCCCGGGCGCTGGCCCGGGCGCACGGCGGTGACCTGGTGTGTGTGCCGCACGTGGGCGGCGCGCGGTTCCGGCTGACGTTGCCGATCGCCCCCGCTCGATGAGTGTGCGCAGAGTGTCAGCGATTGCGGCGTGGCGCCGCACAGACACGCACGCTCGCGACTAGGACGTTCGGTGGTGCTTCCGGTAGTGGCGGATCTCCACGACCAGCCCCGCCAGTCCCAACGCGCCGGTGCACACCGACGCCAGCGCGAGCAGCGGGCTCGGATGGCCGGCGAGGGCGTCGCCGAGAATCACCACCGCGGCGGTACCGGGAAGAAGCCCGGCCAGCGTTGCCAACGTGTAGGGCAACACCCGAACGGCCGACGCGCCCGCCGCGTAGTTGATCGCCGAAAACGGCACCACGGGAATCAACCGCAAAGACAAGACCGCCAACCAGCCCCGCTCGCGCAGGCGCGCGTCCACCGTGTCGATCGCGCGGTGCCGAACCAGCCGGCCCAGCTGCCACCCGGCCGCGCGCACCAGAAACACCGCCAGCACCGCACTACCGGTACTCGCGACGACCGCGATTGCCACCCCTAGCACCGGGCCGAACAGCAGCCCCGCGGCCAGGGTGAACGCGGTGCGAGGCACCGGGACCACCGTGACGACGATGTGCGTGAGCAGAAACACCAACGGGAACCATGGGCCCAGTGACTCCGCCCAGTCGCGCAGTTGCACCGCGGTGGGTACCGGAACCCACAGCGCGACCGCGACCAGGACTGTGATTCCGACCACTGCCACGAGCATCCGCGGTCGCGACATCTGGCGGGCGACGGCAGCTACCGCCCCGCCAAAACTGCGCAGCGTATCGGTGGTTTTTTCGGTGGCGGGAGCCGTCACGGCTGTAAAGCCTACGGCGTCCAGATGAATACCTCGTTTCCCCAGGCTGGCGTTTCGCATCACAACCGGGCCGAATTAACCTCAGTAGTAACTGGCAAAATCCACTCAAGCACCCCAAGCCAACCCTATTGCTGCGGAAACAGGAGCAGTCGGTGTCCATTGACGTACCCGAGCGCGCCGACCTAGAACAGGTTCGCGGGCGTTGGCGCACGGCGGTCGCTGGCGTGCTCGCCAAGAGCACCCGAAGCGACCCCGCGGAGCTGGGGGACCAACCCGAGCGACGGTTGGAGACCTCAACCTACGAGGGATTTCCCGTCCGCGCGTTGTACACCGCGCTCGACGAGTTTGCCGAACCGCCGCTGCCGGGTGAGTGGCCCTACGTTCGCGGCGGCGACGCGTTGCGCGACGTCAAGTCCGGATGGAAGGTCGCCGAAGCGTTCCCCGCCCCGGGTGTTTCGGCTGGCGACGGCAACGCGGCAGTGCTGGGCGCGCTCGGCGAGGGGGTCAGCGCGCTGGTGATAAGGGTGGGCGGCGCCGGTGTGCAGCCCGAAGAGCTCGGCCGCCTCCTCGACGGTGTGTACCTGAGCATGGCGCCGGTGATCTTGGATGCCGGCGCCGACTATCCGGCGGCATGTGAAGCCATGCTCGCGTTGGTCGCCGGGGTGGAACCCGACCAGCGCGGCACGCTGTCGGTCGACCTGGGTGCCGACCCGCTGACCGCCGCGCTGAGCGGTCGCGCGGCCCCGACCATCGAGCAGGTGCTGGCGGTCGCGACGCGGGTGGTCGGCGATCAAGGAGTGCGGGCGATCACCGTCGACGGACCCGCGTTCCACAACCTCGGCGCCAACGCATCTTGGGAACTGGCCGCCAGCGTCGCCGCCGGGGTGGCCTACCTACGGCTGCTCACGGAGTCGGGGCTGTCGGTCGCGAAAGCCTTGCGACAGATCAGTTTTCGACTGGCCGCCGATGACGACCAGTTCATGGCGATCGCCAAGATGCGCGCCCTGCGTCAGCTGTGGGCGCGCGTCGCGGAGGTCACGGGGGATCCGGACGCCGGCGCGGCCGTGGTGCATGCCGAGACGTCGTTGCCGATGATGACCCAGCGCGACCCGTGGGTGAACATGCTGCGCAGCACGCTGGCCGCGTTCGGCGCCGGTGTTGGCGGCGCCGACACCGTCCTGGTTTTCGCGTTCGACGTGGCGATACCGGGCGGCTTTCCCGGGGTGGCGACCAGCTTCGCGCGCCGGATGGCCCGTAATACCCAGCTGCTGCTGCTGGAAGAGTCGCACGTGGGACGGGTGCTGGATCCGGGCGGCGGGTCGTGGTATATCGAGGAGCTCACCGAACAACTGGCACAACAAGCCTGGCGGGACTTCCAGGACATCGAGGCCCATGGCGGATTCGCCGACGCCCGCGACTATCTCGCCGAGCGGATCGCCGAGCTTGCCGCCCGTCGCGCCGACGACATCGCGCATCGACGCACGGCGATCACCGGCGTCAACGAATACCCCAATCTCGCCGAAGCCCCTCTGCCGCAGGATGATTCGCCCGATTCGCTCAGTCGAGCCGGAAACTTGTTGCGCTACGCCGCGGCGTTCGAAGCGCTGCGTGATCGCTCGGACGTGTACCTGGCGCGCACCGGTGCGCGGCCGCGGGTATTGATGCTGCCACTGGGTCCCCTGGCCGAGCACAACATCCGCACGACATTCACGTCGAACCTGTTGGCATCGGGGGGAATCGAGGCGATCAACCCGGGAACGGTCGATGCGGCCGGCGTGGGCAAGGCGGTCGCGGAGGCGAATTCACCGGCGGTGGCGGTGATCTGCGGCACTGACAAGCGCTATGGCGACGAGGCCGCCGCAGTTGTGCGGGCCGCCCGAGACGCCGGCGTCGAGCGGCTGTATCTCGCTGGGCCAGAGCGGGCGCTCGGCGACGTGGAAGATCCCACGCACCGGCCCGACGAGTACCTGACCATGAAAATCAATGCAGTGGAATCACTTTCGAGTTTGCTCGCCCGGTTGGGGGCCTAGCCATGACAACCAGTATTCCGGTCGTCGGCAGCTTCGCCAGTGTCCCGTTGCACGGCCAGCGCACCGCGCAACCGCCCACCGCAGCAGCGGTGGAAAAGCACATCGCCGCGGCGGCATCGGCGCACTGGTACACGCCTGAGCAATTGCAGTGGCACACACCGGAAGACATTGAGGTCAAACCCGTATACATCGCGGCCGATCGCGCCGCCATCGTGGCGGACGGCTATCCGTTGTACAGCTTCCCCGGCGAGCCCCCCTTCGTGCGCGGGCCCTACCCGACGATGTATGTCAACCAGCCGTGGACCATCCGCCAATACGCCGGGTTCTCCACCGCCGCCGAGTCGAACGCCTTCTACCGCCGCAACCTTGCCGCCGGCCAGAAGGGCCTGTCGGTGGCCTTCGACCTGGCCACCCACCGCGGCTACGACTCCGACCATCCGCGCGTCCAGGGCGACGTCGGAATGGCCGGCGTGGCAATCGATTCCATCCTCGACATGCGGCAGTTGTTCGACGGTATCGACCTGTCGACGGTGTCGGTCTCGATGACGATGAACGGGGCGGTGCTGCCGATCCTGGCGCTGTACGTGGTGGCCGCAGAGGAGCAGGGGGTGCCGCCGGAGAAACTGGCCGGCACCATCCAGAACGACATCCTCAAAGAGTTCATGGTCCGCAACACCTACATCTATCCGCCGAAGCCGTCGATGCGGATCATCTCCGACATCTTCGCCTACACCAGCGCCAGGATGCCGAAATTCAACTCCATCTCGATCTCCGGCTACCACATCCAGGAGGCCGGTGCCACAGCGGATTTGGAATTGGCCTATACGCTGGCCGATGGGGTCGACTACATCAAGGCCGGCCTGGATGCCGAGCTGGACATCGACAAATTCGCGCCCCGGCTGTCCTTCTTCTGGGGCATCGGCATGAACTTCTTCATGGAGGTCGCCAAACTTCGGGCGGGTCGGCTGCTGTGGAGTGAACTAGTCGCACAGTTCAACCCGAAGAGCGCCAAATCGCTCTCGCTGCGCACGCATTCGCAAACTTCGGGCTGGTCGTTGACCGCGCAGGACGCGTTCAACAACGTCGCACGCACCTGCATCGAGGCGATGGCCGCGACTCAGGGCCACACCCAGTCGCTGCACACCAACGCGCTGGACGAGGCGCTGGCGCTGCCCACCGACTTCTCAGCACGCATCGCGCGCAACACCCAATTGCTGCTGCAGCAGGAGTCGGGCACCACCAGGCCGATCGATCCCTGGGCGGGTTCGTATTACGTGGAATGGCTGACTCATCAACTCGCGCAACGGGCCCGGGCGCACATCGAAGAGGTCGCCGAGCACGGCGGCATGGCCCAAGCCATCAGCGACGGCATCCCCAAGTTGCGCATCGAGGAGGCCGCCGCGCGCACGCAGGCCCGCATCGACTCCGGGCAGCAGCCCGTGATCGGCGTCAACAAGTACCAGGTTGACGAGGATCAAGAGGTGGAGGTGCTCAAGGTCGAAAACAGCCGGGTGCGGGCCGAGCAACTGGCCAAACTGCAAGAGCTGCGGGCGAATAGGGATGCCGCTGCTGTCGAGGCCGCGCTGGCGGAGCTGACGCGCGCCGCCGCCGCGCACGGCCGCGCCGGGGAGGACGGGTTGGGCAACAATCTGATGGCCCTGGCCATCGAGGCGGCGCGGCACAAGGCCACGGTCGGGGAGATCTCCGACGCGCTGGAGAAGGTCTATGGGCGCCACCAGGCGGAGATCCGTACCATCGCCGGGGTCTACCGTGACGAAGTCGGAAAGGCTCCCAACATCGCAAGCGCCACCGAATTAGTCGAGAAATTCGCCGAGGCCGACGGGCGCCGGCCAAGGATTCTGGTCGCCAAGATGGGCCAGGACGGGCACGACCGTGGGCAGAAGGTGATCGCTACGGCGTTCGCGGACATCGGGTTCGACGTCGACGTCGGGTCCCTGTTCTCCACGCCCGAGGAAGTCGCCAGGCAGGCCGCCGACAACGACGTCCACGTGGTCGGGGTTTCCTCGCTGGCCGCGGGTCACCTGACGCTGGTGCCCGCGCTGCGCGACGCGTTGGCCGGGGTGGATCGGCCCGACATCATGGTCGTGGTCGGCGGCGTCATCCCGCCCGGCGACTTCGACGAGTTGTACGAGGCCGGGGCGGCCGCGATCTTCCCGCCCGGGACCGTGATCGCCGACGCCGCCATCGACCTGCTCAAGAAGCTGGCCGAGCGGCTCGGGTACACGCTGGACTAGCCGTGCTCACCCTCACCACATGAGTCTCTGCGTCGGGGCACACCCGTCGTCGCCCCGCGTTCACTCTGCGGTGAGGGCGGGGTCTTCTCGAAGAATCCCGCCCAGAGCGCAGAATCAAATCCTTGGCTCAGCCCGCGGGGCCGGCGCATGACGTCACAGACCCTGGCCGACGCCATCCGTAGCGGTGACCGCGCCGCCCTGCCGCGCGCGATCACGCTGCTCGAGTCCACCCGCAAAGACCATCGCGAACGGGCGCAACAGCTGCTGCTCGAATTGCTGCCGGACTCCGGTGACGCGCATCGCGTCGGCCTCACCGGGGTTCCCGGGGTGGGCAAGTCGACCACCATCGAGGCGCTCGGCATGCAACTGATCGAGCGGGGACACAAGGTCGCGGTGTTGGCCGTCGACCCGTCGTCGACGCGCACCGGTGGGTCGATCCTCGGCGACAAGACCCGGATGGCACGGCTGGCGGTCCACCCCGACGCCTACATCCGGCCGTCGCCGACGTCGGGCACGCTGGGGGGCGTAGCAAAGGCCACCCGGGAGACCGTTGTGCTGTTGGAGGCGGCGGGATTTGACGTGATCCTGATCGAAACCGTGGGCGTCGGTCAGTCGGAGGTGGCGGTGGCCAATATGGTCGACACCTTCGTTCTGCTGACCTTGGCGCGCGCCGGGGATCAGCTGCAGGGCATCAAGAAAGGCGTGCTGGAGTTGGCCGACCTGGTGGTGGTCAACAAGGCCGACGGCGAGCACCTGCGGGAGGCCCGGTCGGCGGCCCGGGAGCTGTCGGGGGCGATCAGGCTGATCTATCCACGCGAAACGCTCTGGCGGCCACCGGTTCTCACCATGAGCGCGGTTGAGGGGAGTGGCCTCGAGGAGATGTGGGAGACGGTCGAGCGGCATCGCCGGGTGCTTACCGAGGCGGGCGAGTTCGAGGCCCGCCGGCGGGCACAGCAGGTCGACTGGACCTGGCAGATGGTCCGCGACACGGTCCTGGATCGGCTGCTGTCCAACCCCGAGGTCCGCAGGGTCCGCGCGCAGGTGGAGCGCCAGGTGAAAGCGGGGGAGCTGACCCCCGCCCTGGCCGCCCAGCAAATACTTGACGCTGCGGCGGGCTAACGGATAGATAAATTAATCGTTGTTTGCCTCTGCCCTTTGTGAAATGGAAGTAAATTCAAAAGCGTGACAGCGGATACCAGAGTCGATCTCCGCGCGGTCCCGTCTCACGATGACCCTGGCGCAGGCCATCGTGTGTCCGGCGCGGCGGACTCACACTTTGCTTGCGTCGTTCGTGCCTTCGCCAGTATGTTCCCCGGGCGCCGGTTCGGCGGCGGGGCGCTGGCCGTATATGTCGACGGTCGGCCCGCGGTGGACGTGTGGACCGGGTGGGCTGATCGGGGCGGCCACCTGCCGTGGACGGCAGACACCGCCCCGATGGTGTTCTCGGCGACGAAGGGCATGGCGTCCACGGTCATCCATCGACTCGCCGACCGCGGGTTGATCGAGTACGACGTCCCGGTTGCTGAGTACTGGCCCGAGTTCGGCGCCAACGGCAAGTCCGAGATGACGGTGCGCGAGGTGATGCGACACGCAGCCGGTTTGTCGGGCCTGCGCGGAGCCACGCAGGAAAACTTGCTGGACCACCTCGTGATGGAGGGGCGGCTAGCGGCAGCGGCTCCGGGGCGACTATTGGGCAAACCGGCTTACCACGCTCTGACCTACGGCTGGCTGATGTCGGGGCTCGCGCGGGCGGTCACGGGCAAGAGCATGCGCGTGCTGTTCCGGGAGGAGCTAGCCCAGCCGTTGGGCACCGACGGCTTCCACCTGGGCCGGCCACCGGCCGACGGGCCGACGCGGGTCGCCGAGATCATCATGCCGCAGAACATCGTCTCCAACCCGGCGGTCAGCCACCTGATCAACAAGGTGGCCAACAAGGTCTCCGGCGCCTACCGGTCCATGTACTTCGCGGGCGTCATCGGCGCGGTCCAGGGTGACGTGGCGCTGCTGGATGCGGAGATGCCCGCGGCCAACGGGGTGGTGACGGCCCGGGCGCTGGCGCGCATGTTCGGCGCAATCGCCAACCACGGCGAGATCGACGGCACCCAGTTCCTCTCACAGGAACTCGTCGCCGGTCTCAGCGGCCGGCGGAGCCTGCGGCCGGATGGAAACCTCGGCATCCCAATGAGTTTCCACCTGGGCTATCACTCGTTGCCGTTCGTGATGCCGGGCTTCGGTCACGTGGGTCTGGGCGGTTCGCTTGGCTGGGCCGATCCCGAGACCGGGGTGGCTTTCGCGTTCGTGCACAACCGGCTCCTGACACCGTTCGTGCTGACCGACCACGCCGGCATGGCGGCGCTCGGCGGTCTGATGAGGCGGGCCGCGGAACGGGTCCAGAAGCGCGGCTTCCGTCCGGTGACCGAGTTCGGGTCGCCGTATTCCGAGCCGGGAGCCGTCGCCGGCTGACGCGAGCGAAAGCGCCAAAAGCAGACGGCCCGGATCTTCGGTACCATTCCCCGCGGTTGGCCGGGTTTTCGTGTGAGCCAAAGACAGCGATGGGGGACTGCGTGAGTTGAGCGCCAGCTTCGCCACCTCGATCAAGCGTTTCGCGGCGTCACCGGCAGGGCTGATCGTACTGGGCACACTGATTCGCATCCCGCAGTTGTGGCACGGGCTGAACGAGATGCACTCGTTCCGGCAAACGCAAACGGCCTTCGTGGCATTGGAGTACGCCCGGCACGGCATCGACCTGATGCACACGCCGCTGCCGGTTTTCGGACCGCATTCCGATGTGCCGATGGACTTCCCGCTGGTGCAAGCGATGGCCGCGGTGATGATCCGGCTGGGCGCGGGAGCGGCCTCGGCGGAGCGCGCGATCGGGCTGCTCGGTTTCCAAGTGACCGCGATCTTGTTGGCTGTTCTGGTTTCACGCTGGCACGGTCGGTGCGCCATGCTCGTGGTGCTGGCACTTTTCGAGTTCTCGCCCTTCGCCCTGGCCTGGGGTGCGAGCGCGCTCATCGAATTTCCCGCGTTGGCGCTCACATTGGGCATGGTGGTGGGCCTTGACTCGTGGTTTCGCAACGGCTCACTGCTCGGCCTCTTGTGCGGCCTGCCGGCCGGGTGGCTTGCGTTCCTGGTCAAGGCCACCACCCCGCCGGCGTGGTGTGTGCTCGTAGTCATCTCGGCCGCAACGGCGTTCGTGACGACGCGGTCGTGGATGCGCAGCGTCGTAGGGTTGCTGCCGGCCGGGATAGGCGGTCTGGCTGCGGCGTTCGGATGGGCTCGCTACGGTGACGCGATCAAGGAGCGCAACCCGCTCACCGTCTTCCTGGTCAGCCGATATATGAACGCCTGGAATTTCGGGACAATCAAGCAGCGTCTCGATCCGTTGGCCTACGGAAATGCTTCGGCACGGATCGCGGTCGAAATCGCCGGGCCCGTCGGGTTTGGGATCGTCCTTGCTGTGTGCGGGATCATGCTGGCGCCGAAGGGAATCGAGCGTGTCCGACGCGCCGGCTGGCTTGTCACCGCAGTTGTTGCACCGCTGATCTTCTTCAACCTTTACTACGTCCACAGCTACTATCTGATCGCCATTTTTCCCGCCCTCGTCGCCGCGGTTGGTCTGGGGATCGTCGCGGTCGCTCAACGATCGCGCGCGGACACCGCCCGCCGCGCGGTGATTTTGACCGCGATCGTCGCGGTGGGCACGGCAGTCCCGTATAACGTGCTGCAGTGGCTCGTCCCGCCGCAACCTGATGCCGGCGGACGACGCATACAGGCGGCCACCCGCCCGGACGACCTCATCGTGGTCGTGGGCTGCGACTGGAATCCGTTGACACTGTTCGACGCTGATCGCCGCGGACTGATGTTGACCAACTACGCCAACGTGGACGTCTGGACGCGCGAGAACATCAATGATTACCACTACATCTACAGTTGCGACCAAAATCTCAAAGTCACCGACTACCTGCCGCGTGACCACACGGTGAAACCCACCTCGGAGCCAGGTTTGTGGCAGATCGCTCCTCGTTGAAACGCGGCGCCCGACCCCTGCTTATGCTCGACCTCGTGGCGCAATCGATCCACGAACACATGACCGAGGCTTCGCGGTAGCCGTGCACTATCTGATCACCGGGCACACCGGCTTCAAGGGCCCGTGGCTCGCGCTGCTCCTACTCGGCCGGGGGCATCAGGTGTCCGGCCTGGCCCTGGAACCGGAGGCGGGAAGTCTGTTCACCCGCGCAGGGCTCACCGACCTGCTCGGCTCCGACTTGCGTGTGGACGTCCGCGATGCCCAGGGCACCCGGGCGGCGATAAAGGCTGTTGCCCCCGATGTGGTGGTGCACATGGCCGCTCAGTCGTTGGTCCGAGAGTCCTATCGCCGTCCGCGGCTCACCTATGAGACCAATGCTATGGGAACACTCAACGTGCTGGAGGCCGTCGCCGCGACGCCGTCGGTGCGCGCACACGTCGTGATCACGACGGACAAGGTTTATCGCAACGTCGACCGGGAGGCCGGTTACGTCGAGACCGACCCCATCGGCGGGGACGATCCCTACAGCGCGTCGAAGGCGATGGCAGATCTGCTCACCCAATCGTGGGTGCGCAGCTTTCCGGGTTGTCCGACGGCTATTGCCAGGGGCGGCAACGTGATCGGGGGCGGTGACGTCAGCCGTGACCGACTGCTGCCGGACTTGGTGTCGGCCTATGCGGGTGGTCGGGCTCCGTTATTGCGGTTTCCGCGCGCGGTGCGACCGTGGCAGCACGTGCTGGACTGCCTCAACGGCTATCTCACTTTGGCCGACGCCTTGCTGGCCGGTAGCGGCCTGGGTGAGTGGAACTTCGGGCCGGGCCGAGACAGCTTCGTCGAGGTCGGCGAGGTCGCGACGCTGACCGCCGAGCTGTGGGGTGGCGGGGCGCGTTGGGATCTTCAACCCGGCGATCACCCGCACGAGGCCAACCTCTTGGCGCTGGACGCCAGCAAGGCCAAACGCGAATTGGGCTGGCGCAACCGGCTCGATTTCCGCGACGCCGTGGCATGGACGATCGACTGGGAGCAACGTGTGCACGGGGGCGCTGACGCGCTCGCGGTGACCAGCGAGCAGATCACGGCATTCGAACGCTTGGGCTGATTTCAGCGGCGAACAGCCGGATGCAAGTGCGGCCCCCGTGGCGTCGCGCGCGTCGCCGGGCGGGAGCAAACAGTATCGTTTCGGGTTGCGGCAAACAACATTGAGTTAAACTCCCCGGCGGCGGTACCCGAGGGATTGTCGCACTCCTCAGCCGTGATCAGAAACCGAGGAGAGTACCTGTGAAGCGACCCGCCCAGGTGCTGCGAGGTGCGGTCTCGGGAGTATCGGCGCGGTTCTCGGCTGGCGCGACACCCGAGCGCGAACTGCTGCTGGGCACCGTCCTGTTGGTTTCGGCAATCTCGGGGACGATCGGTGTCACCCTCGCCCAGTACTTCGAAATCGACGTGCTCTCCTCGGTGCTCACCTTGCCGTACGACTGCTGGGTCGACTCGGGCATCAGGGTCGGTCGGCATTGCTTCAGCGACTACTCGCTGACGGTGGGCCAGGCGCTGCGACCCAATCCATGGGAGCCCTACCCGTTGCACCTCATGAAGGGCATCGAAGCCGCCCAGAATCCGTATCCGCCCGCAGCGATGTTGCCGCACGCGATCTTTGGGTTGCTCGGCAAGTTGTTGCATGCTCCCCTCGCGGGATTGTTCGGCTACGAACTCGCGTTAGCGATTTCGCTTCTCACGCCCGCTGTGTGGGCCACCCGAGGCGTGCGGGGTCTGGAGCGGGTGGTGGTCTTCGTCGTCCTCAGTGCGGCGGCGGCACCGGTGTGGGCGGTGCTCGACCGCGGCAACTCGGTGGGCTTCGTGGTCCCAATCGCATTGGTGTTCCTCGTGGCCCTGTGCCGCCGGCGGTGGGGCCTCGTCACGCTGATGGTCGTGCTGGCGTCACTGGTCAAACCCCAGTTCCTGGTGCTCGGTTTCGTACTGCCCGCGGCCCGGCAATGGCGTTGGTCCGGTATCGCTGTGTTGGCCGGTGTGCTAAGCAATCTCGGCGCGTATCTGCTGTGGCCGCGGAACTTTCCGTCGACGATCGGCCAGTCAGTGCGCAGCAGCCTCAGCGCCGGGGGTACCTACGAGCAGCTCGCGGGGGGATTCAACGTCTCGATTCAAAAGGGGTTGCTCACGATCCCCGATGCCGTGGCGGCAGCGGGAAACGGGGGCAAGGTGCCCGACGGGTTCCTCGAGGGCCCTCGCGTCCTGCTCGGGTATGTGGTCCTGCTCCTCGTCCTAGGTTGCGTGCTGGTCCTCGGACACCGAATCCCGCCGGTACAGGCCGGCATCGTGCTGCTCGCCACGGCCTCGCTCTTCCCGCCCGTGACCTTCCGCTATTACCTGGCCTTCGTGTTGCCGATCGCCGCGCTCATCGTCCGAGATCCGGACGGTAGACCGGGATACGGCATCTTCCAACGGTTTGCGGATCTCGGCGATCGCCGTCGCATAGTCGGAATCAGCATCAGTCTGGCCACGGCGTTGACGATCGCCCAGATCCCGGTGCCGGGACACGCGTCCCGCGAACCCATCATGGGGTTGTCAGGCAGCGGTTTGAGCGCGCCGTTGGTGCTCACCACGGTGGGCTTGGTGCCGGTCTTTTGGCTGTTGGCGTGCGCCGTGATTATCGGCTCGTATGCTCGCAGGCCCGCCGGCGCCGCTGAGGATTTCACTCTCTGTTAGTGCGCTCACCCAGGCCACCTGCGCGCCGGCGCGCCTCCCGAGAATGGCTCGACGTGCCGCGCCGCTCTTAGGACTGCACGCGCATCTCGTAGAAGCGCAACCGCGCAGCGACGCCGCCTTGGCCCAAAGACCGCGTACGGCCGATACCGATTGTGCGGGCGTTGATCTCCAGGTTCGTGCCGTCGGCCGACGCGGGTGAGGCGACCAGAAACGGTTCGGCCGCGTTGCCGCTGATCAGCCGGTAGCTCATGCCATCGAGCACCACCGTGAAGGCGGTCAGCGGGACGACGGCTCCCATGAACGCCCGATCGAGGACCGTTGGTTTCAGCCCGATTCCGACCAGTACCGCCATGCCCGGCGCGCTGGGGGCCGGCACGTTGACCACGTCACCGTCGTGGACGGTGACTTCCGCCAACGGGGCGAGCGGTCCGCAGTGAGAGCCGTTGCGGCTGAACAATATCCAGCCGTTCTCCGCGTCGGTCCGGGTGTAATTGCAGAGCAGCGCGAGCGAATACAGCGGGTTTTCCTGCACGCCAAGCCGGTCGTTGATGCCGGTGGCGGGCGAGGTGGGTGATCGCCGTGACAACACGAATTGCGGGCCGCTGGCAAGCGTGTCGCCATTCAGCTTGTCCAGTGTGGGCGTGTAGACCGAGTAGGTCTGAAAGACCGGTGCAGGCCGCCACGCGAGCCCATAAGCCCACACGACCGAGGTCTCGTCGGGGTCCACATGAACCGTTCCCGACCCGATCGCCTTGATGAACCGATCGGGGACGCCGTAATGCGCACGCTGACGGGCCTTGGATTGCTCGATGTGCCGCGTAGCCAGGTCCGGCCATCCCAGCGTGAGCACCCGGTCTACCGCCCGCACGGGCGCCTGCAGCACCGCAACCGGCCGCTGCTCGACCACCAGGATGCCGGCCAGGTAGACGACAAAGAGCACGGCCAACGCGATCTCAATCCCGCGGCGCAGGATTCCGAGGAGCGGGGTGATGGCCACGGTGACCACGATCAGGCCGAGCAGAACGGAGAAATGATTCGAGTCGTATCTCCCGAACGCGGTCTTGGTGACCACCACTGTCACGATGGCGACCAACACCACGAATCGACGGGGAATCTCGGAGCGCCC
>NZ_JAFBAR010000018.1 GCF_019247635.1 Mycobacterium sp. | reverse complement strand
CGACAGGGCGGATGAGCTCGCCGAGGCGGCCGGCGATGTCGATGTCGTCGTCGACTACGTGTGGGGGCCCGTCACGGCCGGAGTGATGGCCGGCATCGTCACCGGCCGGTCCGATCGCGGGAAACCTCTCACCTGGATCGAGATCGGCTCGGTCGCGGGAGGCTCTGCCGAGATCCCGTCGGCGGCCTTGCGCGCGGCACGCCTGCAGATCGTCGGCAGCGGGCAGGGCTCCGTGCCGACACGAGATGTCCTCGCCGAACTTCCCGAGATAGCCGCCGAAATCACCAGCGGCGCTTTCGATATCGATGCGCGCGCCGTGCCACTCGGCGAGGTCGAAACCGCGTGGGGTGACACCGAAACCACGCAGCGGATCGTCTTCACGCCGTGAGGCGGTTTCAGCCCTTCTGCGCAGAGACGAAAAGGGTTGGTGGCATTGAGTTCTCGGCCCCCGCGGGTGCACTGCGATCATAACGGGCCAACAAGTCGGCGAAGGACAGAGCCGTCACATCCCAACCACGTTCGCGTAACCAGTCGGCCACGGGGGTGCGTTCCTCGGCGTACCAGAGCTCGTCGAAATCGGGTACCTCGGCGTTGACAACCTTGGCGGCCGTGGCTCGCATGCGCTGCATGTCCTCGCGCTGTCGCCGCACCCGCTCGGGGTCCGTAAAGTCCTCGGCCGGCACGTTGGAGGCCAGCCAACTGCCTTGCGCGCTGAGCGCGTGAATGCGCTCGAACAACAGATCCTGAGCTTGCGACGGAAGGTAGCGCACCAGGCCCTCCGCGGACCACGCCGATGGACGGGAGGCGTCGAATCCCGCTTCTTGCAACGCTTTCGGCCAGTCCTGGCGAAGGTCGATTGGCACGTTCACCAACCGCGAGGTCGGCTGCGCACCGTGGTTGCGCAGCGTCGCGGACTTGAAATCCAGCACCCTGGGCTGGTCCAGTTCGTAAACCACGGTGCCATCGGGCCAGGGCAGCCGCCACGCGCGGGCGTCCAGGCCGGCGGCCAGGATGACCACCTGACGGACACCAGCGTCGGCCGCGCCCAGAAAGAACTCATCGAAGAACGCCGTGCGGGTGGCCATGAAGTCGATCATCAACCGGATCCGCGTCCGCACCTCCGGGTCAATCTCGGACGCCTTGGCCAGCAGCGCGGGATCCGCATACATGCTCCACAGGCCGTTGCCCGCAGCATCGACGAAGACCCGTGCGAAGGGGTCGTTGATCAGCGGGGCGTCGCTCTCGGTCTCCGCGGCGCGAGCCGCCGCAACACCCAGCGCGGTGGCTCCCACGCTCTCGGTGATGTCCCAGGAATCGTTATCGGTGCGCGGCATAGTTGTTCCCTGCCATTCTGTGCCTGCCGGAAAGTCAGCTCCGCACACCATTGTTCCAGCCGCCCGCGCCGTGTGGCCGCCGATGACCCGTGGCCTACGCTTTTTCCCAGAAGGTCAACAGGTTTAAGGAGTGTGGATGGCACGCACACACGATGTATTGACCGACCACGGCAAGGCGCTCGCGAAGCGCTGATGGTTACCGACGCCCTGGATCTCAATGCGGTGGCGGACTGGATGTCCGGGCAGGGACTCGGGGACGGTCCGCTGGAGGACGTGACCGCGGTTACCGGCGGCACGCAGAACGTGATGCTGCGGTTCACCAGGTCCGGCCGGCCCTACGTCCTGCGCCGAGGACCGCGGCACCTACGGCCGCGCAGCAACAGCGTGATCTTGCGGGAAACCAAGGTGCTGGCGGCCCTGGCCGGTTCCGATGTACCGCACCCGCAGCTGATCGCCAGCTGCGCCGACCCGGACGTGCTCGGTGGCGCGGTCTTTTATTTGATGGAGCCGATCGACGGGTTCAACGCGGGCGAAGGGCTGCCACCATTACACGCCGGCGATCCCGACATCAGGTTCGGAATGGGATTGTCGATGGCCGACGCACTGGCCAAGCTGGGTGCCGTCGACCACATCGCCGTCGGCCTTGCGGACTTCGGCAGACCGGACGGTTTTCTGGAACGCCAAGTGCCGCGCTGGCTTTCAGAGCTGGAGTCCTATCGGCAGTACGAGGGATACCCGGGGCCGGATATCCCGGGCATCGAAGAGGTGGCCGGCTGGCTGGAGGCCAATCGGCCCACCACCTGGACGCCGGGCATCATGCACGGCGACTACCACGCCGCCAACGTGATGTTCTCCCGCATCGGACCCGACGTGGTGGCCATCTGCGACTGGGAGATGAGCACCATCGGTGACCCCTTGCTCGATCTGGGCTGGCTGCTGGCCACCTGGCGCCAGCCCGACGGGGCCAGTGTGTTCAGCCACGCCCTCGGCGGCACGGACGGATTGGCCAGCACCGCCGACCTGTTGCGCCAATACGCCGCAAACACCACGCGCGACCTGTCGCGCATCAGCTGGTACACGGTGCTGGCCTGCTTCAAGCTGGGCATCGTGATCGAGGGCACCCTGGCGCGCGCTTGCGCGGGCCAGGCCGAGAAGGAGGTGGGCGACCAACTCCATGCCGCCACGGTGCACCTCTTCGAGCGGGCATTGAGCCTGATCGAGAGCTAGTTCGGCGACTTTATGTCGACGCCGGCATTCTCTGCCGGCCACGGGCCGCTGCGGGGTCGCCCGTTCAGGCAGCTGTCAGGAACGACCGCTAGCATTCCCGTTCGTGCCGCGATACCCCGAGGACCCCGACAACTACTCTGACTACTCAGAGCCCACGCAGGCCGCACGCTATAGCGGCTATGACTCCGGCTCCGGTCAGTCCGAGCCCCCGCCGCCGGCTTGGTACCGCCGTCCGCCGGCGCTGGTGGCGATCGGCGCCGTCGGAGCGGCCCTGCTGGCCGGCGCGGTGTATGCAGGGGTCAAGCTGACCAGCAGCACCACCCCCAGCCCCACGACGACCACGACACCCCCGCCCGCAATCACCAGCGCGACACCGACCACCACGGCCGGCGAATCCCCGCGACATCGTGGACCTGGCAGCGAGCCGCCTGCGACGGTTACCGAGACGGCTCCGCAGTCCACCGACACCGGTACGACGACAGTCCCGACGACCACCGACACGCCCACCACCACGGTCGCCCCCACCACGACGGTCGCGCCCAGCACCGATACCAGCACGGTTACGCAGACGGTGACTGTCCCGCCGCGTCGCGGGCCGTTCGAGCCGCCTCGATAGCACCCCGTCGGGAATCATCGCCGTGCATGACGACGACATCCGGGTCGCTCTGCAAAACCATTGGGCGGCATCCGATGCCAACGACTTTGACGCCGAACACGAGATCTACCGCGCCGACGCGGTTCTCGAGTATCCGCAGTCAGGCGAGCGCATCCGCGGCCGCGCCAATATTCAGGCGTCGCGCGTCGCCCAGCCGAACGCGAAACGCTTCACCGTGCGACGCATCCTGGGCGGCGGCAGTCTTTGGATCAGCGAACTCGTCCTCAGCTACGACGAGCAACCGTTTTACGTGGTCAGCATCATGGAATTCGAGGGCGTCGAGGTCGTCCGCGAGACCCAGTACTTCGGCGAAGCGTTCGAACCCGGGCCGTCGCGCGCCCAGTGGGTCGAACGAATGGAGTGAGGGCCCGTGCGTAAAGCGTAAAGCGCGCCCGAAGAGATTCGAACTCCCAACCTTCTGATCCGTAGTCAGATGCTCTATCCGTTGAGCTACGGGCGCTTGTCTTCAGTTGTAAACCGTGGCGGAGGCGAGAGGATTTGAACCTCCGGTCCCCTTTGAGGGGGACAACTCATTAGCAGTGAGCCCCATTCGGCCGCTCTGGCACGCCTCCTTGGCCTTCCTGAGGTTACCCGACCCCGGGTTCCCCGAGCCGCCGGAGGCATAGCGTACACAGCCGCGACATATGCTGTCGAAGTGACCGCCCGCCTGCGGCCCGCGCTGGCCGGGCTCCCAGTGTACGTTCCTGGCAAAACCGTGCCGGGCGCCATCAAACTCGCCAGCAACGAGACGGTGTTCGGCCCGCTGCCGAGCGTTCGCGCGGCCATCGAGCGGGCCACCGACGTCATCAACCGCTACCCGGACAACGGATGCGTGGAACTCAAGGCCGCGCTGGCCAAACACCTGGGCTTCGCGCCCGAAAACGTCGCGGTCGGTTGCGGTTCGGTGAGCCTCTGTCAGCAGCTCGTCCAGATCACCGCGGCCCCGGGTGACGAAGTGGTCTTCGGGTGGCGCAGCTTTGAGCTCTACCCGCCCCAAGTCCTGGTCGCCGGCGCGACGCCCATCCAGGTGCCGTTGACCGACCACACTTTTGACCTCGACGCCATGTTCGCCGCAATCACCGATCGCACCCGGCTGATCTTCGTGTGCAACCCCAACAACCCGACGTCCACCGTCGTCGACCCGGACGCACTCACCCGCTTCGTCGAGGCGGTTCCGCCGCACATCCTGGTCGCCATCGACGAGGCGTACGTGGAGTACGTCCGCGAACCCATGCTGCCCGACAGCCTGGAGCTGGTCCGCACCCACCGCAATGTCGTTGCGCTGCGGACGTTTTCGAAGGCGTATGGACTGGCGGGCTTGCGGATCGGGTACGGGGTCGGTCAGTCCGACGTGATCACCGCGCTGGACCAGGTGTACGTCCCGTTCACCGTCTCGAGCGTCGCGCAGGCCGCCGCCATCGCCTCGCTGGACGCCGCCGACGAACTTCTGGCCCGCACCGATGTCGTGGTCGCCGAGCGGGCACGGGTGAGCGGTGCGTTGCGTGAGGCCGGCTTCACGCTGCCGCCGTCGCAGTCAAACTTCGTCTGGCTGCCGCTGGGATCGCGCACGCAAGATTTCGTGGAGCAGGCCGCCAATGCACGAATCGTGGTCCGCCCCTACGGCACCGACGGCGTCCGGGTGACCGTCGCCGCGCCGGAAGAAAACGACGCCCTGCTGGAGTTTGCGCGGGGTTTCGCGCGCGGCTGGAACGCGGATCAAAGGAGTACGCAATGAGCCTGGCCCGCAAGCAGTTCACCGAGTTCAAGGAGCGCACCGCCGAGATTGGCGACGCCGAGCTGGACGATTTTTGGGCGAGTCTGGAACCCGCCACCATCGACGGCATGATCGGGGAGTGGAAGGGCGGCGAATTCGCCACCGGCCACAAGATGAACGGCAAGCTGGCCAAGAACGGCTGGTTCGGCAAGACCTTCAAGTCGGCCGCCGACGTGCAGCCGCTGGTGTGTCTGGACGCCGATGGGAACAAGTTCTCCAACATCGAATGGGGCAAGGGCGAGGCCAGCCTGTGGCTGGAGGGCTTCCGCGGCGAAATCACCGCGACGATGGTCTATGACGGCCAACCCGTACACGACCATTTCAAGAAGATCGACGACGATGCCGTGATGGGCATCATGAACGGCAAAGGCGTTCTCGACGACGGCCGGTACTACTACTTCTATCTCGAGCGGGTGTAGCGGCGCTCGCTACCCGGCGGGGTTGCGGCCGGTGAACCCCACCAGCCGGTCCAGGCCCCTGGCGTCATCGGGCACGTCGCGCGGGTCGTCGAAGGCGTCGCCGCGCAGTTCCGGCCTGATCACCTTGTGCGCCAAGCCCAGCACGAATTCAGCCAGCGAATCGGGCACGCTCACGTCGTGTCCCACGGCTGTCGCGTAATCCCAGGCGTGCACCAGGAATTCGAGGGACAGGATGCCGCAGGCATCTCGCGCAGGCATCTCGCCGCCGCGGAATGGCACGTTGCCGTCCAGGCCGCGGCGCTGCCATGCGTCCAGGGCCGGCCGCGCCGCGGCGATGATCTGGCGTTCTGCTGAATCGCTTGGATCGGGTTCGCTTAATTCGGCACCCGCCATGCCACCGAGCGCGGTGATCGACTTGAGCAGATGCCCGGTCAGCTGGGTCACGTCGTACTCCGTGCACGGCGTCTGGCGGGACATGTCATCGCCGGCGACGGTGTGCAGGACCTGCTGCAGCACCCGCAGCGTGGCTTCGGCGCTGTCCAGTTCGTCGGTCGGCGGGGAATCGGGTCCGGGTCGCAAATCTGAGGGCATATCGCCACGCTACGGTCTGCACATGGGCGAAACATACGAATCCGTCACCGTCGAAATCCAAGGCCAGATTGCGCAGGTGACGCTGATCGGGCCGGGCAAGGGCAACGCGATGGGACCCGCCTTCTGGTCGGAGATGCCGGAGTTGTTCGCGGCGCTGGACGCCGACCGCGACGTGCGGGCCATCGTCATCACCGGATCGGGCAAGAACTTCAGCTACGGCCTGGACGTGCCCGCGATGGGAGGGTCGTTCACCGCACTGCTGGCGGACGGCGCGTTGGCCCGTCCACGGGCGGATTTCCACGCCGAGGTCAGGCGCATGCAGAACGCCATCACCGCCGTCGCCGACTGTCGGACTCCCACCATCGCCGCCGTGCACGGCTGGTGCATCGGGGGCGGCGTGGACCTGATCTCAGCTGTAGACATCCGCTACGCGAGCGCCGATGCCAAGTTCTCCATCCGTGAGGTCAAACTTGCCATTGTCGCCGACGTCGGCAGCCTCGCCCGCCTGCCGCTCATCCTGAACGACGGGCACCTGCGAGAACTGGCGCTGACCGGGAGGGACGTCGACGCGACCCGCGCGGCAAAGATCGGCCTGGTCAACGACGTGTACGACGACGCCGAGGCCACGCTGGCCGCCGCCCACGCCACCGCCGCCGAGATCGCCGCCAATCCACCGCTGACCGTCCACGGCATCAAGGATGTCCTGGACCAGCAGCGGGTTGCCGCGGTCTCGGAGAGCTTGCGCTACGTCGCGGCATGGAACGCGGCGTTCCTACCGTCGAAGGACCTGACCGAGGGCATCTCGGCGACGTTCGCCAAGCGTCCACCCCAGTTCACCGGGGAGTAGTTCGCCGCCACGTACTCTCGCGGGAGTGGCGCACATGACCGAAGACGGCAAGATCCGCGTCCCGGCCGACTTGGACGCCGTGACGGCGATCGGCGACGAAGACCACTCGGAGATCGACACCGCCGCTATCGAACGCATCTGGCAGGCGGCGCGGCACTGGTACCAGGCGGGCATGCAACCCGCGATCCAGCTATGCATCCGTCGGCACGGCCGGGTGGTGCTCAACCGCGCGATCGGCCACGGCTGGGGCAACGGTCCGACCGACCCACCCGAGGCCGAGAAGATCCCCGTCGCGACCAACACGCCGTTCTGTGTGTATTCGGCGGCCAAGGGGATCACCGCGACCGTGGTGCACATGCTCGCCGAGCAGGGACACTTCTCTCTCGACGACCGCGTCTGCGAGTACATGCCCAGCTACACCAGTCACGGCAAGGACCGCACCACAATCCGGCACGTGTTGACCCACAGCGCGGGCGTCCCCTTCCCCACCGGCCCGAAGCCGGACCTGCGCCGCGCGGACGACCACGAGTACGCGCAGGAACAGCTCAGCAAGCTGAGGCCGCTGTATCGGCCGGGACGGGTGCACATCTATCACGCGCTGACGTGGGGGCCGCTGATGCGCGAGATCGTCTACGCGGCCACCGGCAAGGACATTCGCGAGATCCTGGCCACCGAGATCCTCGACCCGCTGGGGTTTCGGTGGACCAACTTCGGCGTCAGCAAGCAGGACGTCCCGCTGGTCGCGCCCAGTCACGCCACCGGACGGCCGCTGCCACCGGTGGTCGCGCAGATCTTTCGCAAGGCGATCGGCGGGACCGTGCACGAGATGATTCCCTACACGAACACCCCCGCGTTCCTGACCACCGTGGTGCCGTCGTCCAACACGGTGTCGACCGCCAACGAGATGTCGCGCTTTGCCGAGATCTGGCGGCGCGGCGGCGAACTGGACGGTGTGCGCGTCATGAGCCCGGAACGGATGTACGGCGCGGTGCAGGAATGCCGGCGCTTGCGTCCGGACTTCGCGGTGGGTCTGATGCCCGCCCGCTGGGGCACGGGATTCATGCTGGGCACGAACCGGTTTGGCCCGTTCGGGCGCAACGCGCCGGCGGCGTTCGGCAACCTCGGCCTGGCCAACATTGCGATCTGGGCCGACCCGGCGCGCGGGCTCGCCGCCGGTTTGATCAGCAGCGGCAAGCCCGGCCGCGACCCCGAAGCCAAGCGCTACCCCGCACTGATGAACGCGATCACCGCGGAGATACCCGTCTCTTAGCGCGGAGTGAATCCTGATGCATCACACGGCGGTGGCGGAGGGAAGTAGATGGCTTTCGAATCCCTGACCAGAGACGAAACGGCTGCTGAACCTTGCGACCGCAATTGCGTTCTGATGGTGTTGATTCCCCTGTCAATCCGCTCGTGCCACCATCGCCTGATGATCCTCGCTGTTATCCAGACGATGGCCGCCGTGTCAGTGCCCATCGTGGTCGCGATCGTTGGCTATAAGCTCAACCACCGACTCAAACTCTACGAAGCCAGTCAGTGGCGTAACCAAGAGCTGATTAAGGCACGGTTACAGTACTTCGGACAGCTCGCCCCAATGTTGAATGATCTGATGTGCTACCTGACTTTCATAGGCCGATGGAAAGAACTGACACCGCCGGAGGTGATTGTCATCAAGCGGGACACCGACCGCTTGTTCTACTCAGTGGCTCCGCTGTTCAGCCAGACCACTGTCACGGCATATCAGGACTTCGTGGGGGTGTGTTTCAACACCCATAACCGTTGGGGTGTCGACGCACGCATCTGCAGCGGATTCCTGCGCCGCCGCGAAGCCTCGCGACAGCCGTGGCGTTCTGAGTGGGAAGAGTTATTCACTCACCAAGAAGGGGACTCGATCAAAGAGAGCAGCATGACCGCAGTCCGCGCAGCATACGACAAGCTACTGGCAGCTCTCGTGGCAGACATCGAGCTCTTGCAGCCGCGTGATCGGTATGCGGACAGCAACGTCGTCGTCAACGCCCGCTGATCGGTTGCTGCTCACGAACTGCCGCGCACGAGGTGTTCGGCAACCTGTACATGGATCATTTCGGGACGGGACGTTCGCAGTGCGGCGTTCTCCGAGACACGACCGCACCGCCGCAACCACAATCGAGGCATGGTGGATGAATGGCATGAGGAACCCGCCAACGCAGACTTCGTGCGCCGGTTGCGGAAAGTGATCAACGGGCCGGGGAGGCTGTTGGTGTTCCTCGGCGCTGGTCTTTCGTTTGGAGCGGCACGACTGCACGGCCGAACGCAGTTCGACTACCACAGGTACGACCATTGGTGGTCGCACGATTTCCCGTTCACTCCACTCACGCCGGATGACGATGGCCTACCGTTGCCCGACTGGCCGATGCTCGTCAACCGCATGTGCCGTGAGACCATGATGAACTCGCCGACCGCGGAGCGCGACGCCCTCCGCACCTTCTTCATCGAAGAGGGGCCGCTGGATACCGCGCAGCTCTTCCGCCAGACGGTCGGTGAGGCGAACTACGCAGAATTCCTCCGCCAGCAGTTCGATGCGTCTAGATATCCGTTCGTCCACACCACGCCCAGCCACGCCGCGCTAGTCCGCCTCGACCTGCCACTGTTGTTCACCACCAACTTCGACGAACTCATCGAGACGGCATACCGAGAGGCGAATGTGCAACTGCGCGTCAGTATTTCAGAGGACCAGTTCACCGCACACCGCACACAGAGCCCTGCGCGTCACCTCGTCAAGCTCCATGGCTCGATCGATCAACCAGAAACGATTGTCCTTACACGCAGCGACTACGCCGCAGCTAGGGCCCAGCGAAAGGAGATGCTGGGATTCCTTCGCAGCGAGATGGCAGAGACGACCTTCCTATTCATCGGCTTCAGCCTCAGTGACCCCAACTTCAACCTGCTCCACGACGACATCCGCCTGGAATACGGCATAAATGTTCCTGTGTCATATACCGTGCAAGCCCGACGAAATCCCGTGAAAGAGCGGTATCTACGCTCCTTGGACATCAACACCATCTGGCTCGATCGTTGGAACGACTTGCCGAATTTCTTGACGCGCATCAGTCAGACCGGCGCCAGGGGGGTCGCGCAGGAGATGTCGAGCGATTGAAAATTGATCTAATTATCGACGATTGTGCGCTGAGCGCATGTCAGCTTCTCCTAAGACGCCTCGGTAATGATCTGGCGGCCACGGGCACTGACGGAACCTCACCGTCCCAGCGCTGCTCTCACGTCCTCAGCAGGCGATCAACGAACAAGCACGCGCGCCCAGGACGCCGTGCTCATCAGGTTCGACAACCGCAGTCGAACCCAGCTGACGCTGGTTCCGAGTAAGCAACATTTTGGCGGCGGCGGTGGCGGTGGCGGTGGCGGTGGCGGAGGGATTTGAACCCCCGGACGGTGTTAGCCGTCTCTCGCTTTCAAGGCGAGTGCATTAGGCCGCTCTGCCACGCCACCGCTGACAAGGGTAACGGGGTCGGTACCGTGAGCGGCATGCATGCCATCGTGGCGAAATCCCCCGACCAACTGTTATGGCAGGAAGTGCCCGACGTCTCTCCCGGGCCTGATGAGGTCCTGATCAAGGTCGCGGCGGCCGGGGTCAACCGTGCCGACGTCCTGCAGGCCGCCGGGAAATACCCGCCACCGCCGGGAGCCAGTGAGACCATCGGCATGGAGGTGTCCGGCTTCGTCGTGGACGTCGGTCCGAATGTGACGGAATGGACTGCGGGACAAGAGGTTTGCGCCTTGCTGGCAGGTGGCGGATACGCAGAGTTCGTCGTCGCTCCGGCAGGACAGGTGATGCCGATTCCGGCGACCGTCAACCTTGTCGATGCCGCCGGATTGCCGGAGGTGGCGTGCACCGTGTGGTCGAACCTGGTGCTGACCGCCCACCTCAGCGAGGGCCAGCTGCTACTGCTGCACGGCGGAGCCAGCGGCATCGGCAGCCACGCGATCCAGGTGGCCCGCGACTTGGGCGCGACGGTGGCCGTCACCGCGGGGTCACAGGAAAAGCTGGACCTCTGTCGCAGGCTGGGTGCGCAAATCACCATCAACTACCGCGAGGAGGACTTCGTCGCGCGCATCAATGACGAATGCGACGGCGCCGACGTCATCCTCGACATCATGGGCGCGGCCTACCTGGACCGCAATATCGACGCCCTGGCAACCGACGGTCAGCTGGTCGTCATCGGCATGCAGGGTGGAGTGACCGGCGAGCTGAACCTGGGCAAGCTGATGGGCAAGCGGGGCCGGGTCATCGGCACCACACTACGGGCCCGGCCGGCGAGCGGACCGAACAGCAAAACCTCCATCGCACAGGCAGTTACGGCCTCGGTCTGGCCGATGATTGCCGGCGGTCGCGTGCGGCCGATCATCGGCGAACGCATGCCCATCGAGCGGGCCGCCGAGGCACACAAGCTGATGGTGTCCGGTGAATTGGTCGGCAAGATCGTGCTGACCGTCTGAAGTTCCCGCGCGAGCAGACGCAAAAACACCTTTTCGCCGGCGTGTCGCGGTGCTTTTGCGTCTGCTCGCCGACCTCAGCCCAGCGATGCCAGCGCTCGCACCAGCTGATCGACCTCGGCCATCGTGGAGTAGTGCGCCAGCCCGACGGTGACGGCACCGCCAATGTCGTTGGCGCCCAACACATCCAGCACGCGCGAGTTGGCATTCGAAATCGCCAGGATTCCGTTGTCCGCGAGCCGTTGGACCACCCGTTCGGCGGGCACATCCTGCAGAGCGAAGCTGATCACGGGGATACGCGCCTCGGGCCGGCCGATCAACATGACCAACGGCAGCGATCGCAACGACGTCATCAGGTAGTCGAAGACCCGGTTCAGGTAAGAGCCGACGGACTGCATCGACACGGACAGCCGCTCACGCCTGCTGCCGCGGGCAGACTCGTCAAGTGCCGCAAGGTATTCGATGCTCGCGACCACGCCGCCCAGCAGACCGAACTGGTGCAGGCCGAGCTCGAGACGAGCGGGGCCCGTGGCGTAGGCATTGGTCGAAACGGAACCGAACGTGTTGATCTGCGCCGGATCGCGAAAGACGATCGCCCCGATCGGCGGACCGCCCCAGGCGTTCGCGTTGACCGCCACCACGTCGACATCAAGCTCTTTGATATCTAACAACCGGTATGGCGCCGCGGCGGAATGGTCGACCACCACCAGCCCGCCGACATCATGCACCAACTTGGTCACCGCCCGCAGATCGGTGACCGTGCCCAGCGTGCCCGACGCCGAGGTGACCGCCACCAGCCGGGTCGACTTGCCGACCAGACCCTCCCACTGCCACGTCGGCAAATCGGCGGTCTCGATGTCGACCTCGGCCCACTTCACCTTGGCGCCGTAGCGGTGCGCGGCACGCAACCACGGTGCGATGTTCGCCTCGTCGTCGAGGCGACTGACGATCACCTCGTACCCGAGGCCGGCACGCGAGGAGGACGCCTCGGCCAATGAGGACAGCAGGATCGCGCGGTCGGCACCCAGTACGACGCCGGCCGGATCGGCGTTGAGCAGATCGGCCACCGCCGCCCGTGCCGCCTCCAGGACGGCCGCGCTGCGCCGCGCCGACGGATGACTACCCGCGGTACTGGCGCTGGACCGGCGGAAGGCCGTCGACACCGTCGTCGCAACCGAATCGGGAATCAGCATTCCGGCAGGCGCGTCGAAGTGCGCCCACCCGTCACCCAGCGACGGATGCAGGCCGCGCACCCGGGCGACGTCGTATGCCATGACAGCCACCTTAGAGCTTTCGCCATTCCGCGAAATTGTGACGGTAGCGGGCGTCCAAAGGATCCGGCCCTCGCAGGCTTTCGGGCCCATGTCACCCGGGCAGCCATACTAGTCGAGTGGGCTTGTGCTTCGGAACGCTGATCGCATTGCTTTTGCTGATCGCCCCGGGGACAATCGTCGCGCGTGTCGCTCAGCTAACTTGGCCGACAGCCATCGCAGTTGGCCCGGCGCTGACCTTCGGCATTGTCGCGTTGGCGATCATCCCTTACGGCGCGGTCGGAATCCCCTGGAACGGTTGGACGGCAATGGCCGCGCTTGCGGTCGTGTGCCTGCTGACGACGGGTCTGCAGCTACTGCTCGCCCGGTATCGCGACACCGAGGCTGAAGCCCTGGCACCGCGCGGTTGGCCGGCGGCCACGGTGGCCGCGGGGGTGCTACTGGGCGCCCTGCTGGTCATGTGGGCGGTCTACCGCGGGATCCTGCACTGGGAGTCCATCCCCAGTACGTGGGACGCGGTCTGGCATGCCAACACCATCCGCTTCATCCTCGACACCGGCCAGGCGTCGTCCACCCACATGGGTGAGCTTCGCAACGTCGAGACCCACTCGGTCCTGTACTACCCGTCGGTATTCCATGGGCTGGCGGCGGTGTTCTGCCAGCTGACCGGGGCGGCGCCTACCACGGGCTACACGCTGACCTCGGTGGCGGCCTCGGTTTGGCTGTTCCCGTCGAGTGCCGCCATTCTGACCTGGCGGCTGGCGCGGCCGGTGACAACGCAACGGCGGGCCGCTGGGGCGTCGGCCGTCGCCGCGGCACTGTCGGCGTCGTTCACCTCGCTGCCCTATGTCGAGTTCGGCGTCGCCGCGATGCCCAACTTGGTTGCCTACGGGGTCGCGGTCCCCACGATGGTCTTGATCACCTCCACGTTGCGGCATCGCGACCGCATTCCGGTGGCCATCCTGGCGCTGGTGGGCACCTTCTCGCTGCACCTCACCGGCGGCTTCGTCGTCGTGCTGTTCCTGGTGTTCTGGTGGCTTTTCGACGGGCTGCGGCATCCCGTGCGCGGCCGCCTCGGCGACGTGCTGATCCTGCTGGCGGTGGCGGTCCCGACCGCGCTGATTTTGGCGCCGCAATTCATCGGGGTGCTCAGGCAGGCCGACATCATCGCGGGTCACACGTTTCCGGCCTTCAAGTCCAGAAGGCAGTACGTGATCGACGCCGTGCTCCAGCACACGCGCCACCTCAACGACTTCCCCACTCAGTACTGGCTGGTCGCATTAGCGGGCATCGGGATGGCGATCCTGCTCTACAAGAAGGTCTGGTGGCCGCCGGCGCTATGGCTGTGGCTGGTCGTGGCGATCGTGTACTCGGGCGCCCCGTTTCGCGGCCCGATCGGTCGGGCCATCGAGGAGTTCAGCCAGTTCTTCTACAACGACCCGAGGCGGCTGACGGGAGTAGTGGCGATGCTGTTGGAGCCGATGGCCGGCGTCGCATTGTTCACTTTGGTCGGTGTGGCGGTGAAGGGCTTGGCCGCCGCCGCCGAGCGACTCGGCAGGCCGCTGCCCGCGCCCGCCTGGGTCGCGGTCACCGTGGTGCTGCTGGTGGTGACCGCCGTGGCCACGGCCCGGCATTACCTGCCGCGGCACCGCGTGTTGCTCGGCGACAAATACGACTCGGTGATGATCGACCAGAAGGACCTGGACGCGATGGCCTACCTGGCAACGTTGCCCGACGCGAAGAACACCCTCATCGGCAACTCCAACGTGGACGGCACGGCGTGGATGTACGCGGTGGCCGACCTGCACCCTCTGTGGACGCATTACGACTTCCCCCAGCAAACCGGTCCGGGCTACTTCCGCTATGCCTTCTGGGCCTACGCCAACACCGGCAATCCCTGGGTTGTCGAGGCGGTTCGGGTGCTCAACATCCGCTACATCTACACCAGCGAGCCCACGGTGCGCGGGTTCAAGGTGCCCGAAGGGCTAAGGTCACTGGAGAAATCCAAGGCGTGGGTAGAGATCTACAACAACGGCGGTGCCCAGATCTGGAAATGGCGCGGAAACCCCGAGCAAGCCCACTCCTAGCAGGCACGCAGGAGGATGGTGACTTCGATTGACTAACGGCAGAGATGCCTCAGACGGACCCGACGACGACGGCATAGAGGTGATCGGCAACGTCGACCCCCGGATCATGGCGCTCCACGATTCCGCGGGCGACGGCGACCCCGACGAACGTTCCCTGACCGACCTCGTCGAGCAACCCGCCAAGGTGATGCGGATCGGCACCATGATCAAGCAACTGCTGGAGGAAGTGCGTGCCGCGCCGCTAGACGACGCGAGCCGCAACCGGCTCCGCGAGATCCACGCCACCAGCATCCGCGAACTCGAGGACGGGCTGGCGCCGGAACTACGCGAGGAACTCGATCGCCTCACCCTGCCGTTCACCGAGGGCAGCGTGCCGTCGGACGCCGAACTGCGAATCGCTCAGGCACAGCTGGTCGGCTGGCTGGAAGGACTGTTCCACGGCATCCAGACCGCGCTGTTCGCCCAGCAGATGGCCGCCCGCGCACAGCTGGAGCAGATGCGCCAGGGCGTGTTGCCACCGGGAATAGGTAAGCCGGGCCAGTCCGGGCACGGGCAGTATCTGTAGTGTCTGGGCCGCACTCACCTCGTATCGAGACCCGCGACGCGTGGGTGGAATTCCCCATCTTCGACGCCAAGTCCCGATCGCTGAAAAAGGCCTTCTTGGGCAAGGCGGGCGGCACGATCGGGCGCAACACCTCCAACGTCGTCGTCATCGAGGCGCTGCGGGACATCACCATGTCGCTGAGCCTGGGCGACCGGGTGGGTCTGGTCGGCCACAACGGGGCGGGGAAATCGACTCTGCTGCGGCTACTTTCGGGCATCTACGAACCGACCCGCGGGTCGGCGACGGTGACCGGCCGGGTGGCGCCCGTCTTCGACCTCGGGGTCGGCATGGACCCGGAGATCTCCGGTTACGAGAACATCATCATCCGCGGCCTGTTCTTAGGGCAGACGCGAAAGCAGATGCTGGGCAAGGTGGATGAGATCGCCGAGTTCACAGAACTGGGCGACTACCTGTCGATGCCGCTGCGCACCTACTCCACCGGTATGCGGGTAAGGCTGGCGATGGGCGTGGTCACCAGCATCGACCCGGAGATCCTGCTGCTCGATGAGGGCATCGGGGCCGTGGACGCCGATTTCCTGAAGAAGGCCCAATCCCGACTGCAGAGCCTGGTCGAGCGCTCCGGAATCCTGGTTTTCGCAAGCCATTCCAACGAGTTTCTGGCCCGGCTGTGCAGGACCGCGATGTGGATCGACCACGGAGTTATCAAGCTGACCGGCGGCATCGAAGACGTGGTGCGCGCCTACGAGGGTGAAGACGCCGCCCGGCATGTGCACGACGTGCTGGCCGAGACGCAACCGGGAAGGCCGGTGGCACAACAAGCTACCGGGACCGCACAGGATGACTGAGTCGGTCTTCGCCGTCGTAGTCACCCACCGCCGCCCCGACGAACTGGCCAAGTCGCTGGACGTGTTGAGTACCCAGACGCGGTTGCCGGATCACCTCATCGTCGTCGACAACGACGGACCCGGTGATGGCCGGGTGAAGGAACTTGTTGCCGCCCAACCGGTTCCCACGTCCTATCTGGGATCGCTCCGAAACCTCGGCGGCGCCGGCGGTTTCGCGCTGGGCATGTTGCATGCGTTGGCGCAGGGCGCCGAGTGGGTGTGGCTGGCCGACGACGACGGACGCCCGCAGGACACCCGGGTGCTGGCGACCCTACTGGCTTGCGCCGAAAAATACGGCCTGGCCGAGGTGTCACCGATGGTGTGCAACATGGACGACCCGCAGCGGCTGGCTTTCCCCCTGCGCCGGGGTCTGGTATGGCGAAGGCGTGCAAGCGAATTGCGCACCGAGGCCGATCAGGATCTGCTGTCCGGGATAGCGTCGCTGTTCAACGGCGCGTTGTTCCGGGCGTCCACCCTGGAAGCCATCGGGGTACCGGATATGCGACTGTTCATCCGTGGCGACGAGGTGGAGCTGCATCGGCGACTGGTGCGGTCCGGCCTGCCATTCGGCACCTGCCTGGACGCGGTCTATCTGCATCCGTGTGGATCCGACGAATTCAAGCCGATCCTGGGCGGTCGCATGCACACTCAATATCCCGACGATCCCGCGAAGCGGTACTTCACCTACCGCAACCGCGGCTACGTGTTGTCGCAACGGGGCCTGCGCAAGCTTCTGCCACAGGAGTGGCTCCGCTTCGGCTGGTTCTTCCTGGTGACCCGCCGCGACCCTAAAGGCTTGGTCGAGTGGATTCGGTTGCGGCGCTTGGGGCGTCGCGAAAGGTTCAGCAAGCCGGGAGGGTCCTGATGACGTTCATCGACGCGGCGGCCCAGTCCCGGACGCTGGCCCGGGCCCGGGGCGATCTGGCCGACGGTTTCCACCGCCACGAGTTGTGGCTGCACCTGGGCTGGCAGGACATCAAGCAGCGCTACCGTCGCTCGGTGCTGGGGCCGTTCTGGATCACCATCGCCACCGGTACCACCGCCGTCGCGATGGGTGGGCTGTATTCGAAGCTGTTCCACCTCGATCTGGCGGTCCATCTGCCGTACGTCACGCTCGGGTTGATCATTTGGAACCTGATCAACGCCGCCATCCTGGAGGGCGCCGACGTGTTCGTCGCCAACGAGGGGCTGATCAAGCAATTGCCGACCCCGCTTTCCGTGCACGTCTACCGGTTGGTGTGGCGGCAGATCATCCTGTTCGCGCACAACATCGTCATCTACCTCGTCGTCGCGATCATCTTCCCCAAGCCGTGGTCGTGGGCCGATCTGTCAGTGCTTCCGGCGCTGGCGCTGATCATGCTCAATTGCATATGGGTGGCGCTGTGTTTCGGCATCCTGGCGACCCGCTACCGCGACATCGGCCCGTTATTGAATTCCCTTGTGCAGCTGCTGTTCTTCATGACACCGATCATCTGGAACGACGACACCCTGCGGCAGCAGGGCGCCGGACACTGGGCGCAGATCGTCGAACTCAACCCGCTGCTGCATTACCTCGACATCGTGCGGGCGCCGCTCCTGGGGGCGCACCAGGAACTGCGGCACTGGGCGGTGGTGGTGGTGCTGACCGTCGTCGGCTGGGTGCTGGCGGCGTTTGCCATGCGGCAATACCGCGCGCGGGTCCCCTACTGGGTCTAGCCGGCGCGAACTATTCGGTGACCGTCATCTCGTTGCCGCCGGTGGCCCAGGACTTGGCGAACAGCTCGATGGGCACCACCTCGTCGCGGCCCTCCCGGGTGCCGCTGTCGTTGAGGTGCACTGTGCGATTGGCGACGTCAATGCCCGTGACGACCACGGCGTGATCGGCCATCGGGTCGCCCGCGCGGTCCTTGACTTCCACCGGCTCGCCCCAGATGAGCTCCGCGTTGACCCCGACGATGACCATGCGACCGGCGGCAAGGTAGTGCTCGAGCGCGTCGATGCCGCTGCCGGCGCCGTTGGCGCTCGGGGAGTCGGAGTCTCCCGGGGTGGAATACGCGGCGGTGATGCCGTACTGCGCGAATAGCACCGGTAGGTCACTCGGGTCGGTGCCGTGTCCGGTCCGGTTCGGGTCGTTCAGGTCGCTCGGCAGGGTGTAGATCGGGCCGCGGTGGGCCTGGCTGGGCAGCCGTTGGGCCACCGCGATGATCTCGCTTTCGGTGGGCTCGTGCCCGGTCAGCTGGCCAATCACGTCGGCGGCGGCCATTAGCGCGCAGTCGTCGAGTGACTGTTTGCGCCAGTACGTGGCGGCCGCGGTGGGGTCACCGTACATCGTGACCGGCTTGAGGGCGCTGGCGTGCACCTGCGTTGCCGGAGAGGCGTGCGCCATCCCAGTGCCCAGGCCGAACGCTACCGCCGCTCCCACGGCGGCCAGGCCGGCGGCCCGTGCGGCCCTGCCAACTCCGAAGCCAATCTTGCTGGTGCCCACTACATTTCCTTTTCTCGTCTGCCACTTGGGGGCTGGGTGCGTGAGAAAAGGTTCTGCTACCGCCCTTCCCAAAAGCTCCACGGATCCTTGGAGGGGCGGGCGTGCTTGTCGCGGGATCCCTGGAGCGCGCGCCGCCAAGGATCCTTTGAGAAATCTTCAAGGCTGCGTTCAGAGGATCTGTCCGTGCAAGCGCGAATTGTCAGCGCTGCCAGGACAAGTGAAGGAGAACAAGGAAAACCACACTGATGGCGGGAGACGTCCTCAGCTCACAGTGTTCGAGTTGTGTGCCGAATGGGGCATCATCGATCCGCGGATCATGGGCAGCACCGGAACCGGGCGCGCGGCGGCCTGAATGTTTGCGACAAAACATGTCACCCGGACCGCGCAAAAGGAGGAGTATGCCATCGTGAGCGACGCCTCGCCGATCGGTTGCGTTGGGACGTTGATCGTGGCGACCCGTGGTGACCGCGGTGCCGGTGAAGTACTGCTGACCGTCCGGGGATCCAAAGAGGCTTTCCTGGCGTGGTCGGACGAACCGCTGCCTAAAGGCACCGAGGTGCTGGTGGTCGAGGTTCGGGGCGCGCGGACGGTGGTCGTCGAGCCGTGGAGCCATCCCACCCAGATTTCTTGATAACAGCGAAACACTAAGGAGTACAACAATGCTCGGTTACAAGGTGCCCGATCCGGACGAGGCGATGCTGATCTCGGGCGGCCGCGCAAAGGGCAACGCACCGTTCCGCGTGGTGACCGGCCACGGCGCCTTCGTCATCCCGTTGCTGCGCAAGGTCCGATTCCTGACGCTGGCCATGTGCGAGGCCGAGGTCGCCGAAAAGTGCGTCACCCAGCAGGGCATCACCCTTAACGTGCGGGCGGTGATCGCGTTCAAGGTCGGCAACGACACCGAGAGCATCATCAGCGCGGCACAGCGGTTCCTGTCCGAACAGGACCAGATGTCGGTGCTCACCGGTCGGATCTTCGCCGGTCACCTGCGCTCGATCATCGGCTCGATGACCGTCGAGCAGATCATTCGGGAACGCCAGAAGCTGGCAACCGAGGTGCTCGACGGGTCCAAGGAAGAGATGGCCCGGATCGGCCTGAACGTCGACGCCTTGCAGATCCAGTCCATCGATGACGACGGGCTCGGTTACATCACCGCGATGTCGGCGCCGCACAACGCGGCGATCCAGCAGCAGGCTCAGATCGCGCAGGCGCAGGCGAACCAGGCGGCCGCCGAGGCCGACCAGGAATCGCAGCGTAAGCAGGCGGAATTCGGCCGGCAGACCGCGATCGTCAAGGCGCAATACAAGGCGGAGGTCGACAAGGCCCAGGCCCAAGCCGCACAGTCCGGCCCGCTGGCCGAGGCACAGGCTCAGCGCGAGGTGCTCCAGATGCGCACCGAACTGGCCGAGCGGGCCGCCGAACTCCGCCAGCAGGAGCTCGTCGCCGAGGTGGTCAAGCCGGCCGAAGCCGAAGCCGAACGCGTCCGGATTCTGGCCGTCGCCGACGCGGAGAAGATGAAGATCCTGGCCGAGGCGGCGGCATCGCACAACCGGGTGGCACTGGACAAGGCGCTCATCGACCAGCTGCCCGACATCGTGGAACGGGCGGCCGCGGGCCTTGCCGGGGCAAACCTCACCGTGCTCAACGGCGCCGACGGGCTCAGCCAGGTCGCCAGCGGGCTCGTCGCGCAGGGCAAGGCCATCTTCGACGCGCTGCGCGGCGAGACCTTCGATTACGACGACGTCCAGGACAACGCCGTGCCGCCGCTCACCGGATTCGCGAAAGATGGTGCCTGACATCGCGACTAATAAAATCGCCGGCTTGTGGGTATACACGTGACTAATTGTCCGTTGCTGGTGTGCACCGGACGGGTGACCAGCAAAGGGGCCTAGGAGCGTGAAAGGTCGGCGGCACGTGAGTCAGGACAGCAAGAGCCGCGAGTCGACGGGTCTGGCGGACGCGGCGCGAAGCAACCTCGCGGCAGAGCTGGATCGGCTGCGGCAGCGGCACGATCGCCTCGAGGTCGAGGTCAAAAACGATCGCGGCATGGTCGGCGATCACGGAGACGCGGCCGAAGCGATTCAGCGAGCCGACGAGCTGGTCGTGCTGGCCGACCGGATCAACGAACTCGACCGGCGGCTGCGGGCCGGGCCGCCGGCGACGCCGAACGGGTCCGAGCAACTCCCCGGCGGAACCGAGGTCACGCTGCGGTTCCCCGACGGCGAGGTGGTCACCATGCACGTGATCTCCATCGTCGAGGAGACGCCGGTCGGTCGCGAAGCCGAGACGCTGACCGCGCGCAGCCCGCTCGGGCAGGCGCTGGCCGGACACCAAGCCGGGGACACCGTGACCTACTCGACCCCTCAGGGCGAGAACCAGGTCGAGCTGCTCGCTGTGAAGTTGCCCACGTGAGCCGCAACCAGACCCCGGCCGCACCGCCCTCGATAGACTGCCACGCGATGATCCCCCCAGAACCCGGTGCGGCGCAGCCACGGCACCATGTGCACCTCACCACGCAGGTTTGGCGTTTCATCGTCACCGGCGGGCTGGCGGCCATCGTCGACTTCAGCGTCTACGTGACGCTGTTGAAGCTGGTGCACTTGCAAGTAGACCTGTCAAAACTCATCAGCGTCATCATCGGCACCATCACCGCGTATCTCATCAACCGCCGCTGGACGTTTCAGGCGCCACCGAGCAGCGCCCGCTTCGCCGCGGTCATGGTTCTCTATGGGTTCACCTTTGCCGTCCAGGTCGGCATCAATCACCTGTGCCTGTTCCTTTTCCACTGGGCGATACCCGTCGCATTCGTCGCCGCCCAGGGCACCGCGACAGTGATCAACTTCGTCGTGCAGCGGGCCGTTATCTTCCGCATCCGCTGAGCCGAACCGCGTAAGCGGTACCCTCTGTGACGATGTTCAGCAGCGATATCCCGACCACCGCGACCCGGCTCACGGGCTTTGGCCGTACCGCACCGTCGGTGGCGCACGTGCTGTCCACGCCGGACCCCGAGGTGATCGCCAAGGCGATCGCCGAAATGGCCGACTCGGTAGGCCAGAAAGGCGCCCGAGGCGTGATCGCCCGCGGACTGGGCCGTTCCTACGGGGACAACGCCCAGAACGGTGGCGGTCTGGTGATCGACATGACGCCGCTGAACAACATCCACTCGATCAGCGCCGACACCTGCCTTGCCGAGGTCGACAGCGGGGTGAGCCTCGACCAGCTGATGAAGGCGGCCCTGCCGTTCGGGCTATGGGTCCCGGTCCTGCCGGGCACCCGGCAGGTCACCGTCGGTGGCGCGATCGCCTGCGACATCCACGGCAAGAACCACCACAGCGCGGGCAGCTTCGGCAACCACGTCGCCTCGATGGACCTGCTGCTGGCCAACGGCGAGTTGCGGCGCCTGACGCCCGACGGTGAAGACGCCGAACTGTTCTGGGCGACCGTCGGCGGCAACGGCCTGACCGGGATCATCCTGCGCGCCACCATCGCGATGACGCCGACCGAGACGGCGTACTTCATCGCCGACGGCATTGCCACCAAGGACCTCGACGAAACGGTGGCCGTTCACATCGACGGCAGCGAAGACCGGTACACCTATTCCAGCGCCTGGTTCGACCTGATCAGTCCGCCACCGAAGCTCGGCCGGGCCGCGGTCAGCCGTGGCAGCCTGGCGAAGCTGGATGAACTACCCAAGAAGCTTGCCAAGAACCCCCTGAAATTCGATGCGCCGCAACTGTTGACGGTTCCAGACATATTTCCGGTCAGTGCGATGAACAAGCTGTCGTTCATGGCGATCGGCGAGGTGTATTACCGGCTGGGGGGCACCTACACCGGCAAGATCATGAATCTGTCGCAGTTCTACCACATGCTCGACTTGGTCAGCGGCTGGAACAATGCTTACGGGCCAACGGGTTTTGCCCAACACCAGTTTTTGGTACCACCGGACGCGATGGACGAGTTCAAGGCCATCATCCGCTGGATCCAGACCCGCGGCCACTATTCGGCGCTCAACGTGTTCAAGCTCTTCGGGCCTGGCAACAGAGCACCGCTGAGTTTCCCGATGGCCGGGTGGAACGTCGCGATGGACTTCCCCAACAAACCTGGCGTCAACGAATTCCTCAACGAACTCGACCGCCGGGTAATGGAATTCGGCGGCCGGGTGTACACCGCCAAGGACTCCCGGGTCACCGCCGACAGTTTTCACGCCATGTATCCGCGCATCGACGAATGGATCGCGGTGCGCCGCAAGGTGGACCCGAACCAGGTGTTCGCCTCGGACATGGCCCGACGTTTGGAGCTGCTGTAAATGGTGCTCGACGCGATGGGTAACCCCCAGACCATCCTCCTACTCGGCGGCACCTCCGAGATCGGGCTGGCCATCTGCGAGCGTTACCTGCAGAACGCCCGTGCGCGAATCGTGTTGGCCTGCATGCCCGAGGACCCGGGACGAGACGACGCGGTGGCGCAGATGAAGGCCGCCGGCGCGCGGTCGGTGGAGATGATCGACTTCGACGCGCTGGAAACCGACACCCACCCGAAGGTGCTGGATCAAGCGTTTGCCAATGGAGACGTCGACGTGGCCATCGTCGCGTTCGGGTTGCTCGGCGACGCTGAGGAGCTGTGGCAGGACCAGCGCAAGGCCGTACAGATCGCCGAAATCAACTACACCGCCGCGGTTTCCGTAGGCGTTCTGCTGGGCGAGAAGATGCGCGCCCAAGGCTTCGGCCAGATCATCGCGATGAGTACGGTCGCCGGAGAACGGATTCGGCGGTCCAACTTCGTCTACGGCTCCACCAAGGCCGGTCTGGACGGCTTTTACCTCGGACTGTCAGAGGCGCTGCGCGAGTACGGCGTTCGCGTCCTGGTGATCCGGCCCGGCCAGGTGCGGACGCGGATGAGCGCGCACATCAAGGAAGCCCCGCTGACCGTCGACAAGGAATACGTCGCCGACCTTGCGGTGACCGCAGCCGCAAAAGGTAAGGAATTGGTTTGGGCGCCAGCAGCATTCCGCTACGTGATGATGGTGTTGCGGCACGTCCCGCGCCCCATATTCCGCAAGCTGCCGATCTGAGCATGCGCAATGTGCTGGCCACCCTCGGCCAGATGGCACTGGCCGCCCTGATCGCGGTCGCGGTATCGGTAGCCTCACTGATCGCCATCTCCAGGGTGCAGTGGCCGGCCTTCCCGTCGTCCAATCAGCTGCACGCGCTGACCACCGTCGGCCAAGTCGGCTGCCTGGCCGGGCTGATCGGCGCCGGCTGGGCGCGGCGCCGGTTCGCGCGCCTGGCCCAGCTCGGCGGGTTGGTGTTCGTGTCAGCGTTCTGCGTGGTGACGCTGGGCATGCCGCTGGGAGCCACCAAGCTCTACTTGTTCGGCATCTCCGTGGACCAGCAGTTCCGCACCGAATACCTGACCCGGCTCACCGATAGTCCGGCCTTGCACGACATGACCTACCTCGGGCTGCCGTCGTTCTACCCGCCGGGCTGGTTCTGGATCGGCGGACGGATCGCGGCGCTGACCGGGGCCCCCGCCTGGGAGGCCTATAAGCCCTGGGCCATCACCTCGATCACGATCGCGGTCGCGGTCGCGCTGGTGTTGTGGTGGCGGATGATCCGCTACGAGTACGCGCTGATCGTCACCACCACGACCGCGGCGGTGACGTTGGCCTACAGTTCCCCGGAGCCCTACGCCGCGATCATCACGGTGCTACTGCCGCCCGTGCTGGTGTTGACGTGGTCGGGCCTGCGCGCGGGTGCCCGCGAATTGGGGGCACCACCCGGTGGCGAGCCACCAGCCCGGGGCTGGGGCGCGGTGGCCGGGGCCGGCATATTCCTGGGCTGCACGGCCACCTGGTACAACCTGCTGCTGGCCTACAGCGCTCTGACCGTCACGCTGATGGCCCTGGCGGTGGCCGTATCGCGCTGGCGGAGCTCGGGCATCAAGGCCGCGATGGACCCGCTGCGCCGGCTGGCCGTCGTGGGCGTCATCGCGGCGTCCATCGCCGCGCCCACCCTGCTGCCGTTCCTGTTGCGGGCGGCTCATGACCCCGTCAGCAACACCGGCAGCGCCTATCACTACCTGCCGGCCGACGGCGCCGAGCTGACCTTCCCGATGCTGAAGTTCTCGCTGCTGGGCGCGATCTGCATGGCGGGCACGCTGTGGTTGATAGTGCGCGCCCGCACCTCGGTGCGCGCGGGGGCCCTGGCCACCGGCGTGCTGGCCATCTACCTGTGGTCACTGTTGTCGATGCTGGCCACGCTCGCGCGCATCACGCTGCTCTCGTTTCGACTGCAACCGACGCTGAGCGTGCTGCTGGTCGCCGCGGGGGCGTTCGGCTGCATCGAGAGCACGCGGGCGTTGGCCGCCCAGAGCCGGGCCGTCCTTCCGGTGGCCGGCGCGATCGGCCTGGCCGGCGCGATCGCGTTCAGCCAAGACATCCCCGACGTGCTGCGCCCGGACCTCACCATCGCCTACACGGACACCGACGGCTATGGCCAACGCGGGGACCGACGCCCGCCCAGCTCGGAGAAGTATTACTCCGCGATCGACGCCACCATCCGGCACGTCACCGGCAAGCCGCCCGATCAAACCGTGGTGCTGACCGCCGACTACAGCTTCCTGTCGTATTACCCCTACTGGGGCTTTCAGGGGTTGACGTCGCACTACGCCAACCCGCTGGCCCAATTCGACAAGCGCGCGGCCCAAATTGAGACATGGTCCAAGCTCAAGACGGCCGACGAGTTCGTCCACGCGCTGGACACCCTGCCGTGGGCCCCGCCCACGGTGTTTCTGATGCGCCGCGGGTCGAGCGGCACTTACACCCTGCGGCTGGCCGAGGACGTCTATCCCAACCAGCCAAATGTCCGCCGCTACACGGTGGACCTGAAGTCCGAGTTGTTCGCCCAACCGCATTTCATCGTCCAGACCATCGGCCCGTTTGTGCTGGCCATCCGCACACCCGTGGCGGGTAGTTGATGGCCACGCATACCTCTCCCACCCCACCTGACGTGGGAGAACTACCATCTACCTCCGTGAGCGACGCGGCCCCTAACCACCGGATCGCCCGGATAGTCGCTGTGATCGCCGGACTGCTCGGGGCTGCGCTGGCGCTGGTCACCCCGCTGCTGCCGGTCAACCAGACCACCGCCCAGCTGAACTGGCCGCAGAACGGCGCCTTCGGCAGCGTCGAGGCGCCGCTGATCGGCTATGTGGCCACCGACTTGACCATCAACGTCCCGTGTGCGGCCGCCGCCGGCCTGGCCGGACCGCAGAGCAGCGACAAGACGGTGCTGTTGTCCACGGTGCCCAAACAGGCGCCCAAGGCCATCGATCGCGGGCTGTTGCTGCAGCGCGTCAACGACGACCTGGTGCTGATCGTGCGCAACGTTCCGGTGGTCGCCGCTCCCTTGAGCCAGGTCCTCAGCCCCGCCTGCCAGCGGTTGACCTTCACCGCGCACGCCGACAGAGTCACCGCCGAATTCGTCGGCCTGACCCAGGGGCCGAACGCCGAACATCCCGGCTCGCCGCTGCGCGGTGAGAAGAGCGGTTACGACTTCCGGCCGCAGATCGTCGGCGTGTTCACCGATCTGTCGGGACCGGCGCCACCGGGCCTGAGCTTCTCGGCGACCGTCGATACCCGTTACAGCAGCAGTCCCACGCCGCTGAAAATGGCCGCGATGATCCTCGGGGTGCTGCTGACCGCGATCGCCCTGATCGCCCTGCACGTCCTGGACACCGCCGACGGCACCCGGCACCGGCGCTTCCTGCCGGCACGGTGGTGGTCGATCGGCGGCCTGGACGCCCTGGTGATCGCCGTGCTGGTCTGGTGGCATTTCGTCGGCGCCAACACCTCCGACGATGGCTACATCCTGACCATGGCCCGGGTGTCCGAGCACGCCGGCTACATGGCGAACTACTACCGCTGGTTCGGCACGCCCGAGGCGCCCTTCGGTTGGTACTACGACCTTTTGGCGGTGTGGGCGCACGTCACCACGACCAGCGCCTGGATGCGGCTGCCCACTTTGGCGATGGCGCTGACGTGCTGGTGGGTCATCAGCCGCGAAGTCATCCCGCGGCTGGGTCATGCCGTGAAGAAGAGCCGGGCCGCCGCCTGGACCGCGGCCGGCATGTTTTTGGCGGTCTGGCTGCCGCTGGACAACGGGCTAAGGCCCGAGCCGATCATCGCCCTGGGCATCCTGCTGACCTGGTGCTCGGTGGAGCGCGCCGTGGCCACCAGCAGACTGCTGCCGGTGGCGGCGGCCTGCATCATCGGAGCGCTGACCCTGTTTTCCGGGCCGACGGGAATCGCCTCCATCGGCGCGCTGCTGGTCGCGATCGGCCCGCTGCGGACCATCCTGCATCGACGCTCCAAACGGTTCGGCATACTGCCGCTGCTGGCGCCGCTGCTCGCCGCGGCCACCGTCACCGGGATCCTGATCTTCCGCGACCAGACACTGGCGGGCGAATACCAGGCCAGCGTCCTCAAGCGCGCCGTCGGGCCCAGCCTCAAGTGGTTCGACGAACACATCCGCTACGAGCGGTTGTTCATGGCCAGTCCCGACGGGTCGGTGGCCCGTCGCTTCGCCATGCTGGCGCTGTTCGTCGCGCTCGGGGTAACCGTGGCAATGTCGTTGCGAAAGGGGCGTATTCCAGGCACCGCCGCCGGTCCGAGCCGACGCATCGTCGGCATCACCATCATCTCGTTCCTCGCGATGATGTTCACCCCCACCAAGTGGACACACCATTTCGGGGTGTTCGCCGGGCTGGCCGGATCGCTGGGCGCGTTGGCCGCCGTCGCGGTCAGCGGTACCGCGATGCGCTCCCGACGCAACCGAACCGTGTTCGCCGCACTGGTGCTCTTCGTGATGGCTCTCTCATTCGCCAGCGTCAACGGCTGGTGGTATGTGTCCAACTTCGGTGTGCCGTGGTCGAATTCATTCCCGAAATGGCGCTGGTCGCTGACCACCGCACTGCTCGAACTCACGGTCCTGGTGCTGCTACTGGCGGCGTGGTTCCACTTCGTGGCCACCGACAACGGTCCGCCAAAAACCCGGCGTGGGGCGCGTCTGTCACGAATCACTCAGTCCCCGTTGGCCATTGCTGCTTGGCTGTTGGTGGTCTTCGAGGTGGTGTCACTGACTCAGGGGATGGTCACCCAGTACCCCGCGTGGTCGGTGGGCCGGTCGAACCTGCAGGCACTCACGGGCAAGAACTGCGGACTGGCCCAGGACATCCTGGTCGAGCAGGATCCCAACGCCGGCATGCTGCCGCCGGTGAGCGCGTCGGTGGCCGACGCGCTGGGAGCGGGCCTGTCGGAAGCCTTCACGGCCAACGGTATTCCCGCCGACGTCTCTGCTGACCCGGTGATGGAACGCCCGGGTGACCGCAACTTCATCAACGACGACGGGCAGATCAAGGGTGGCGAGGCCGGCACCGAGGGCGGCACCACCGTCGCGCCGGGCATCAACGGATCGCGTGCCATGTTGCCCTATTCCCTGGATCCGGCGCGCACGCCCGTGCTGGGCAGCTGGCGATCCGGTATACAGGTGCCCGCCACGCTGCGTTCGGGCTGGTACCGGCTGCCTCCGGCGGATCAACGAGCGAAGGCGGGACCGTTGCTGGTGGTCAGCGCGGCCGGCCGGTTCGACCCCCGTGAGGTGCAGCTGCAGTGGGCCACCGATCAGGAAGCGGCCTCCGGAAAGCCGAGCGGCTCAATGCAATTCGCTGATGTCGGAGCGGTGCCGGCGTGGCGCAACCTGCGGGCGCCGCTGTCGCAGATCCCAGACAGTGCCACCCAGGTCCGCCTGGTCGCCGACGACCAGGACCTGGCGCCACAGCACTGGATCGCGGTTACGCCGCCGCGGATTCCACAGCTGCGCACCCTGCAGGACGTCGTGGGCTCCCAGGACCCGGTCTTCCTGGACTGGTCGGTGGGTCTGGCGTTCCCGTGCCAGCGACCGTTCGGCCATCAAAACGGCGTGGACGAAACACCGAAGTGGCGCATCCTGCCGGACCGGTTCGGCGCCGAGGCCAACTCCCCGGTAATGGACAACAACGGCGGGGGCCCGCTGGGCGTCACCGAATTGCTGGTGCGCGCCACCACCGTCGCCAGCTACCTGAAGGACGACTGGTTCCGTGACTGGGGAGGGTTGCAGCGGTTCACGCCTTACTACCCCGACGCCCAGCCCGCACTGCTCCAGCTCGGCAGCGTGACGCGCAGCGGCCTTTGGAACCCTGCGCCGCTCAGGCACTAGGGCTCCTACAGGCCGGGCAGGCAGAGGCCGGGAATGCAGCCCAGATTCGGCGGCGGGCTGTCACCCTCATAGACGAAATGACCGCGATTGGCCTGGAACCCGTAGTCGACCCAGTACCAGGTGTGACATACGTTCATGTCCCATCCGACGTCGGACTCCGGCAGGTGCTGGCCTGGGCACCACTGGTAAGGGCCCCTGGTGTTGGCGTCGGCGGTACCCGCGGCCAAACCAAGTCCGGCCACCGCGACACCGCCGGCCAGGACCGCCCCGAAGGCGATCCGCTTAAGAGGGTGAGGGGTCTTCATGGCTGCGTCCTTGTGCTCCGTACCGCCCCGCTTCCGGTCGACCTCCCCAGCAATCCGGAAACGGGGCAGCAGGTATTTGGGGTTACGGGACCAAAGCCCGCAGGGGATGGGTGATCGACCAGATCGGGTGCAGAACGTCACCGGCGTAGTGGCGAACCGGGTGCAGCGGCCCACTGGCCGGGTCCCACGGGTCCGCTGATGCGGTGGCCGGCACGAGCGACGCGAGCAGTGACAATGCGACGGTGCCCAGCAAGACACCAGCCCCGATGCGTAGCTTCGACACCTTCTTTGACGTGGCATTCATGTCGCGATTCCTCCCTTTGCGGTGTCGGTTCAGTCCCCGACAACATGAGGGTGGCGCGGACCACTTGCCGCTTTTTCGCGAAATTCTTGCGCAATTCTTGCGCGCCTGTTCAGACAATGTTGGGTAGTACACGCAGCTGGTCGGCGTAAGCGAAGGGGATGCCCGATGTCCGCGACTTTGATGGAGATGGCCCGCGCCGAGCGGACCGACCTCGCGGCGTTCCTGGCCACCCTAACCCCGGAGCAGTGGGAAACCCCGAGCCTCTGCATCGGCTGGACCGTCAAAGATGTTGTCGCGCATATAGTCAGCTACGAGGAACTCGGGGTCGTCGGGCTGATCAAGCGATTCGCCAAGGGCCTGGTGGTGCGGGCCAACCAGGTGGGTGTCGACGAGTTCGCGGCGCTGAGCCCGCAGCAGCTGCTCGAGTTCCTCGATGACCACCTCAGCCCCACGGGTCTGACCGCGGGCTTCGGGGGCATGATCGCACTCGTCGACGGGACGATCCACCACCAGGACATTCGGCGCACGCTGCAGCAACCCCGCACCGTGCCCGCCGACCGACTTCGGCGCGTGCTCGATCTGGTGCCGAACAACCCGCGGCTGGGAGCGCGCAAATGGATCAAGGGCCTACGGCTGCGCGCCACCGACCTCGACTGGGCACACGGCAGCGGCCCCGAGGTAACCGGCCCCGGCGAAGCCCTGCTGATGGCGATGGCCGGCCGGCCCGCGGCGCTCGCAGACCTCGCCGGTCCCGGCCACCCGATCCTGGCCACCCGGTTAGCGAAATAGCCTCACCCTGAACGGATTTCGAAGGTGAACTCGTGGTTGCCCATGCGGATGTGGTCGCCGTCGGCCAGCGGGGACGTGTGGCGAATCTGCTGGCCTCGCACCTCGACGCCGTTGGTCGACCGAAGATCGGTGATCACGAAACCGCTTCCGGTGTCGATGATTACGGCGTGATACCGGCTGACATCGTTGTCGACGAGAACGATGTCGTTGTCGTCGAGGCGCCCGATCCGGGTGGACGCGCCGTTGAGCCGATATTGGCGTCCCGTCTTGTCGCGCAGGCGGGCCACCACGGACTCGCTGGCCGCGGGTATCTCTGGGATCTCCGGCTCGGTCCTGAAGACGCTTTGCTTGTGGGTGGCCAGCGCGGATCCTCTGGTGCCCAACGGTTCCTGGCGCAGGATCCGCTCGTGCAAGGTGCTCACCGTCGGACCGGGGTCGATGCCGAGCCCCTCGGCCAGGGCCATCTTCAGCCGCCGATAGGCGCCTAGCGCGTCGGATTGACGCTCGGTGACGTAGTAGGCCGTGATCAGCTGCGCCCACAGCGGCTCGCGGTAGGGGTGTTCCGCGGTAAGCGCCTCGAGCTCGCCTATCACGGCTTCGGCCCGGCCGCATGCGATCTCGGCCTCGGCGCGAGCGGTGTGGGCGGCCACTTTGTCTTCCAACAGCTTGGCGGCGAATGTCTCGACGAACGTGAAGTCACGCAGATCGTCCAGCACGGGTCCCCGCCATTGGGCCAGCGCCCCAGACAGATGACTGCTGGCCTCTTCGAATCGCCCGGCCGCGGCGGCCTGGACGCCAACGGCTTTCTCGGTGAGGAAGCGACCCAGATCGCAGTCGGTGTCGGGGACGCTGAGCCGGTATCCCGGCGGCGCGCTGGCCAGTACCTGATACGGGTCGACACCGGCGGTACGCAACAGTCGGCGCAGGTTGGACACGTGGGATTGGATGCTTGTGCGCGCCGCCGGAACGGGGAACCCATCCCACACCGCGTCCGTCAACGAGTCGACGGATACCGGCCGGTTGCGGTTGATCACCAGCACGGCCAACACCGCCCGCTGCTTGGCTGCCCCCAACGGCACCGAGGCGCCGTTGACGAGCAGCTGCAGCGGCCCGAGAACACCAAACTCGAGGGGTGCGTTCCGCATCGCGCTGCCAGCCTTCCGGGATATCGACTATTCCTCAGCTCATCCCCAGAACAATATTGTGACCACGGCCGCCGAGTCTGCGCTGGCGGCACCGAGTCTGCGCCCAGATCGTGTCGCGGGCGCGGAACCACGCCCTGACCGCAGGCTCGGTTCGTCTTCCTGCGCCTCAGGCCCGCTCAGCGGCCCTGCATCCTCACCGCGCTAAGCCGCGTCGCTTACGATCGACCCTCGTGTCCCACGACGGTGAAGCGCGATCCCATCGGATCGCACGGCTGGTGGCCGTCGGCGCGGGAATCACCGGCCTGCTGTTATGCCTCATGGTTCCGCTGCTGCCGGTGCGGCAGACCACCGCGACCATCCTGTGGCCGCAGGGCACCACCGCGGACGGCAAGGTAACCCAGGTCACCGCCCCGCTGGTTTCCGGGGCGCCGCGAGCCCTGGACATCTCTATCCCCTGTTCGGCGATGGCGACCCTGCCGGCCAGCGGCGGCCTGGTGCTATCCACCCTGCCGACCAACGGCTTCAACACCGGCAAGTACGGGCTGTTCGTGCGCGCCGACAAGGACACGATCGTGGTCGCCTTCCGCGACACCGTGGCCGCGGCGGCGCCCCGGACGGCGGTGGCCACCGACGCCTGCAAGGTGCTGCACATCTGGGCCGACGCCGCGGTCGCGGGCGCGGATTTCGTCGGCATTCCCGGTGCCACGAAAGTCCTGCCCGGCGAGAAGAAACCCCAGGTGGGCGGCATTTTCACGGACCTGAAGGTCGCCGCGCAGCCGGGGTTGTCGGCGCGCGTCGACATCGACACCCGGTTCGTCACGGCGCCCACCACCGCCAAGAAGATCGTGCTGGTGCTCGGCGCGCTGGCGGTGTTGATCTCAATCATCGCGTTGGGCGCGCTGGACCGGCAGAGCCGCGGCGGAGACACGCTGCGTGACTGGCGCTCCCCGATCGCGTGGCTGTCCCGGTACCGCCCGCGTGAGCACCGGCTTTGGGGGACCACGTGGTGGCGCGCCGGCCTCACCACCTGGATCGCCGACGCCGGGGTGATCGCGACGTTATTGCTCTGGCATGTCATCGGCGCAACCTCGTCCGACGACGGCTACAACCTGGTCATAGCCCGCGTGGCGCCGCACGCGGGCTATGTGGCCAACTACTACCGCTACTTCGGCACGACGGACGCGCCATTCGACTGGTACGCCGGGGTGCTGGCCCAGCTGGCGTCGGTGAGCACGGCAGGCGTGTGGATGCGGCTGCCGGCGACGCTGGCCGGGATCGGCTGCTGGCTGCTGATCAGCCGTTTCATTTTGCGCCGGCTCGGGCCGGGCAGGGGCGGCCTGGCGTCCAATCGGGTGGCCGTCTACACCGCGGGCGCGGTGTTCCTGGCCGCCTGGTTGCCGTTCAACAACGGTCTGCGGCCCGAGCCGCTGATCGCTTTCGGCGTGCTGGCCACCTGGATCCTGGTGGAACGCTCGATCGCCCTGCGCCGGCTCGCACCGGCGGCGGTCGCGATCATCGCCGCGTCGCTCACGGCCACGCTGGCACCGCAGGGCCTGATCGCGGTCGCCGCCCTGCTGACCGGGGCCCGCGCGATCGCCCTTACGATCCGCCGCCGTCGCGCGACGGACGGGCTGCTGGCCCCGCTGGCGGTCCTGGGGGCGTCGTTGTCGCTGATCACCGTGGTGGTGTTCCGCAGCCAGACGCTGGCCACGGTCGCCGAGTCGGCCCGCATCAAGTACACGGTGGGTCCGACGATCGCGTGGTACCAGGACTGGCTGCGCTACTACTTCCTCACGGTCGAAAGCAATGCCGAGGGCTCGATGGCGCGGCGCTTCGGAGCCCTGGTGATGCTGCTGTGCCTGTTCGGAATGCTGGTGGTGCTGCTGCGGCGTGGCCGCGTCCCGGGGCTGGCCAGCGGGCCGGCGTGGCGGTTGATCGGCACCACGGCCGTCGGTCTGCTGCTGCTGACGTTCACCCCGACGAAGTGGGCCGTGCAGTTCGGCGTCTTCGCCGGGCTGGCGGGCGCCCTGGGCGCCGTGACCGCCTTCACCCTCGCCCGCATCGGCCTGCACAGCCGCCGCAACCTGACGCTGTACATCACCGCCTTGCTGTTCGTGCTGGCGGTGGCGACCTCCGGGATCAACGGCTGGTTCTACGTAGCCAACTACGGGGTCCCCTGGTACGACATCCAGCCCGTCATCGCCAGCCACCCGGTGACCACCATGTTCCTGACGCTGTCGATCCTCACCGGCCTGCTGACCGCCTGGTACCACTTCCGGATGGACTACGCGGGGCACACCGAGGTCAAGGACAACCGGCGCAACCGCTTCCTGGCCTCCACACCGCTGCTGGTGGTCGCGGTGATCATGGTGCTGGGCGAAGTCGGCTCACTGGCCAAGGGCGCCGTATTCCGCTACCCGCTCTACACCATCACCAAGGCCAACCTGGCGGCGATCGAATCCGGACTGTCGCCTAACAGTTGTGCGATGGCCGACGACGTGCTGGCCGAACCCGACCCCAATGTCGGCTTCCTGCAACCGGTTCCGGGGCAGACCTTCGGACCCGACGGACCGCTCGGCGGCGTCGGGCCGGTCGGCTTCAAACCCGACGGCGTGGGCGAGGACCTCAAATCCGACCCCGTCGTGAGCAAGCCCGGCGTGGTCAACTCCGACGCGTCGCCCAACAAGCCCAACGCTGCCATCACTGACTCCGCGGGCACCGCCGGTGGCCCCAAGGGCCCCCCGGGGGTGAACGGGTCGCACGTGCCGCTGCCGTTTGGGCTTGACCCGGCGCGCACCCCGGTGATGGGCAGCTACGGCGAGAACTCGCTGGCCGCCACGGCCACTTCGGCGTGGTACCAGCTGCCGCCACGCAGCCCGGACCGGCCGCTGGTGGTGGTGTCCGCGGCTGGCGCAATCTGGTCCTACAAGGAGGACGGCAACTTCACCTACGGCCAATCGCTTCGGCTGCAATGGGGCGTGGCCCGGCCCGATGGCACCACCCAGCCGCTCGGGCTGATGTTCCCGATCGACATCGGGCCGGACCCGGCGTGGCGCAACCTGCGGTTCCCGCTGACGTGGGCGCCGCCGGAAGCCAACGTGGCGCGCATCGTCGCCTATGACCCGAACCTGAGTTCCGAGCAGTGGTTTGCGTTCACCCCGCCGCGGGTGCCGGTGTTGCAAACGCTGCAGCAGCTGATCGGATCCCGGACTCCGGTGCTGATGGACGTGGCGACCGCCGCCAACTTCCCGTGCCAGCGGCCGTTCTCGGAACACCTTGGCGTGGCCGAGCTTCCGCAGTACCGCCTCCTGCCCGACCACAAACAGACCGCGGTGTCGTCGAACCTGTGGCAGGCAGGCCCTACCGGCGGGCCCTTCCTGTTCACCCAGGCGCTCCTGCGGACGTCGACGATCCCCACGTATCTGCGCGGCGACTGGTACCGCGACTGGGGCTCGGTCGAGCAGTACTACCGCCTGGTGCCCGCCGATCAGGCGCCGGAGGCCGTGGTCCAGCAGGGCGTGATCACCGTGCCCGGCTGGGGCCGGCAGGGACCGATCAGGGCGCTTCCATGAGCGTCGAACACGATGCGGGCCGTGACGTGCGGCTGACGCGCTGGGTGGCCACGGTCGCCGGGCTGATCGGCTTCGTCCTGTCGGTCGCCACACCCCTGCTGCCGGTCGTGCAGAGCACCGCCATGCTGAACTGGCCGCAGAATGGGCAGTTGAATAGCGTTACGGCACCGTTGATTTCGCTGACGCCCGTCGACTTCACCGCCGCCGTGCCGTGCAGTGTGGTGCGGGACATGTCGCCCGCGGGCGGCGTGGTGCTCGGCACGGCACCCAAGCAGGGCAAGGACGCCAACCTCAACGCGCTGTTCGTCGTCGTCAGCGCCCAACGGGTGGATGTCACCGACCGCAACGTGGTGATCCTGTCCGTGCCACGAGACCAGGTCACCTCCCCGCAGTGTGAACGCATCGAGGTCACGTCCACCCTGGCCGGCACCTTCGCCACGTTTGTCGGGCTGAAAGATCCGGCGGGTGCGCCGCTGCGCAGCGGCTTCCCCGACCCGAACCTGCGCCCGCAGATCGTCGGGGTGTTCACCGACCTGACCGGTCCCGCGCCCCCGGGACTGCAGCTCTCGGCAACCATCGACACCCGCTTTTCCACCACCCCGACGACGCTCAAGCTGTTTGCCATGGTGGTGGCGATCGTCGCCACTATCGTCTCGCTGATCGCGCTCTGGCGCCTGGACCAGTTGGATGGCAAACGGCTGCGCCGCCTGCTTCCGGCAAACTGGCGTACATTTACGCTGGCCGACACCGCGGTGATCGTCGCGTTTGTGCTCTGGTGGGTGATCGGGGCGAACTCGTCCGACGACGGCTACATCCTGGGCATGGCCCGCGTCGCCGACCGTGCGGGCTACATGTCCAACTATTTCCGCTGGTTCGGTAGCCCCGAGGATCCGTTCGGCTGGTACTACAACCTGCTCGCGCTGATGACCCACATTAGCGACTCCAGCCTGTGGATGCGGGTGCCCGACCTGATCGCCGGGTTGCTGTGTTGGTTGCTGCTGTCGCGAGAAGTGCTGCCCCGACTCGGCCCGGCGGTGACCGGCAGCAAAGCCGCCAACTGGGCGGCCGGCCTGGTCCTGCTCACCGCGTGGATGCCGTTCAACAACGGGCTACGTCCCGAACCGATCATCGCGCTCGGTTCGCTGGTCACCTACGTACTGATCGAGCGCTCGATGCGCTACAGCCGACTGACGCCGGCGGCGCTGGCGGCCGTCACCGCAGCGTTCACCCTGGGCGTGCAGCCCACCGGTCTGATCGCGGTCGCCGCGCTGGTGGCCGGCGGCCGCCCGATCCTGCGAATTCTGGTCAAACGGCATCGCCTGGTCGGGACCTGGCCGCTGGTGGCCCCGATGCTGGCCGCCGGTTTTGTCATCCTCACCGTGGTGTTCGCCAACCAGACGCTGTCAACGGTGTTGGAAGCCATCCGGATTCGCGCCGCGATCGGGCCCAGCCAGTCGTGGTACACCGAGAACCTGCGCTACTACTACCTGATCCTGCCGACCGTCGACGGTTCGCTGTCGCGCCGGTTCGGCTTCCTGATCACCGCGTTGTGCCTATTCACGGCGGTGTTTATCATGTTGCGGCGCAAGCGAATTCCCGGTGTGGCGCGCGGGCCGGCATGGCGACTGATGGGTGTCATCTTCGGCACGATGTTCTTCCTGATGTTCACCCCCACCAAGTGGGTGCACCACTTCGGCTTGTTCGCCGCGGTCGGGGCGGCGATGGCGGCGCTGACGACGGTCTTGGTGTCGCCGTCGGTACTGCGGTGGTCGCGCAACCGGATGACGTTCCTGGCGGCGCTGCTGTTCCTGCTGGCGTTGTGCTTCGCCACCACCAACGGCTGGTGGTATGTCTCCAGCTACGGGGTGCCGTTCAACAGCACCATGCCGAAACTCGCCGGAATCACCGTCAGCACAATATTTTTCATCTTGTTCGCCATCGTCGCGCTCTACGCGATGTGGCTGCACTTCGCGTCGCGCAACCACGGCGAGGGCCGGTTGGCGCGCGCGCTGACGAGGGCGCCAGTGGCTGTGGCGTCCGGCTTCATGGCCCTGGTGTTCATCGCGTCGATGGGGATCGGGATCGTGCGGCAGTACCCCACCTACTCCAATGGCTGGTCCAACCTGCGCGCGTTCGCCGGAGGATGCGGCCTGGCCGACGACGTCCTGGTCGAACCGGACACCAACGCCGGCTTCATGCCGGCACTGCCCGGCAATTACGGTCCGCTCGGACCGCTGGGTGGGGTCAATCCGGTCGGCTTCAGCCCCAACGGGGTGCCCGAACACACGGTCGCCGAGGCGATTGTGATGAAGCCCAACCAGCCCGGCACCGACTACGACTGGGACGCGGCGACGAAGCTGACGACGCAGGGCGTCAACGGGTCCACGGTGCCGCTCCCCTACCAGCTTGACCCAGCGCGGGTTCCGCTGGCCGGCACCTACACCGCCGACGCGCAGCAGCAGAGCAAGCTCGCGTCGGCGTGGTATCAGCTGCCCAAGGCCGACGCCGGGCATCCGCTGGTGGTGGTGACCGCCGCCGGCAAGATCGCGGGCATCAGCGTGTTGCACGGGTTCACCACCGGGCAGACCGTGGTGCTCGAATACGGCAAGCCTGGGCCCGGTGGCGACCTGGTGCCGGCCGGGCGGCTCATCCCCGACGACCTGTACGGCGAGCAGCCCAAGGCGTGGCGCAACCTGCGCTTCGCTCGCGACAAGATCCCCGCCGATGCGACCGCCGTGCGTTTGATCGCCGAGGACCTGTCCCTGACCCCGGAGGACTGGATCGCGGTGACTCCGCCGCGGGTGCCCGAGTTGCGCTCGCTGCAGGAGTACGTCGGCTCGGCGCAACCGGTGCTATTGGACTGGGCCGTCGGGCTGGCCTTCCCCTGCCAGCAGCCGATGCTGCACGTCAACGGCGTTACCGAAATCCCGAAGTTCCGCATCACGCCGGACTACAACGCCAAGAAGCTGGACACCGACACCTGGGAGGACGGTGTCAACGGCGGCCTGCTCGGCATCTCCGACCTGCTGCTGCGCGCCCACGTGATGGCCACCTACCTGTCGCGCGACTGGGCCCGGGACTGGGGCTCGCTGCGCAAGTTCGACACGCTGGTGGACGCCCCTGCCGCGCAGCTGGATCTGGGCACCGCGACCCGCAGCGGGTTGTGGTCGCCGGGCCAGATTCGGATCAAGCCCTAGCCGGTCAGGCGTGGGCGATCAATCGGAGATGAGGTTGCCGACCGTCCGGACCCAGCCGCCGCCGCGTGACTCCCCCGAAGGTTGTGGGAGGTAAGGCGTAATGGCGTGGGCAAGATTGCTGACGGTCAGGGTTTGCAGCCAGATGCGTCCTGGTCCGGTCAGGGTGGCGAGAAACAGGCCGTCGCCGCCGAACAACATGTTCTTGATTCCTGGGACGCGGGTGATGTCGAACGTCACCGAGGCGTCGAACATACCGACGTGACCGGGATGCACCCGCAAGGTTTGTCCCGGACCCAGCGTGTAGGCGACGGTCTCGCCGGATAGTTCGATCCACGCCTGGCCGTTGCCGCTCAGGTGTTGCAAAACGAACCCGGCGCCGCCGAATATGCCGGCGCCAAGCTTGCGCTGAAACGCGATCGACAGCTGCACATCGCCGACGCCGCAGAGGAACCCGTGCCGGTGCACCAGATACGGCGTGTCCGGGCGCAGGTGCACCGGCACGATATGGCCGGGCAGCTTGGCGGCAAACGCGACGTTGCCCGGCCGATCGACGGCGCTGTATTCAGTCATGAATAGGCCGCCGCCGCCCACCGCACGTTTGATCCCGCCGAGAAACCCTGTCGAACCTGCCATCCGGGTCGACGTTCGCAGCTGGATCGACTCGCTGATCCAGGACAGCTCTCCAGCTTCGGCGGTGAGGATCTCGCCCGGGCTCAGTGATACTTCCAGGACGGGCATGACGGTACCGGTGATCTTGGCGTCCATGTCGCAATGTCTCCTGCTCTCCCGGACTCACAATAAACAAACCCGGACAGGATTGTGCCGGACGAATTCGCAAACCGACACTGGCCTGGCGCCCGATCATCGGACCTGCCGGTGACCCCTCGTCGCAACCGGGTACAGCCCGGTCAGCGCCATGCACAGCTGGGGGCCCCTCGCGCCGACTGCGGCCAGGCGTTGACGGCAGCGTCGATTTATTCCGACGACGATTTCCGCCCAGTTAGCGCGGCACGACGCTGCGACCGCCCTGGTCCACGTACAGGCGTCGAATCCGAGAATTTTGCCGGCAAATGTCGACGACAAATAAAGCGATTCCGACCCGCGAGGCTGAACGCCTTTATTTGACACTAATACACTTGATGTCTTCTTGTTTAATTTGACAAATACGGTCAATATCAACCGCGGGTCGGCAGTTCATCGGGCACAAGATAGTAGGGACAGATGGACACGACTACCCGCGTCAAAACATCCGCTGCCGTATTCGTGCTGGCGGCCTCCTCGACGGGGATGTTCGCGGCGGGCACCGCCGCCGCCGCGCCCGGCGTCACGCTCGTGGTCCTGGACGCATACCAACGCGCATGCGATTTCAGTCGGGACGGAATTGCTCCCATGACGCCTCGGGCCACCCTGGGCGGCGGCACCGCCCGCATACGCACGGCGGGCTCACAGGTGATCGCCGAGGTGCAACTGGTCGACGCGCCGGATCCAGGCACCCACTTCGACGTCGAGCTGATCCAGGCGCCGCGACCGGCGTCGGCCGGATGCGCTCCCGGACAACCGGGCGTCGCCGCCGCCGGCATGGACACCGACGCATCGGGCGTTGGGACGGTGACCATCCAAGACACCATCCGGTCGGGCACCACAGGCGTCTGGGTGAGCATCTCGCGCCCGAACGAGCATTCCCAGAATCCCGCGGAGGCCTACACCTCGGAATTCGTGGCACCCGTGTAGTGAGCTTCACCTGATGCCGCGGCTGTAATACCGTCGCGGCATGAGTGAGTACGACTTGGAAGCCGTCGACAGGCTGCCCTTCTCGACTCCCGAGAAGTCGCAACGCTATGCGACCGAGCACTACCACGGCGCTGTCGGCCTCAACTGGTACCTCACCGATCCCACGCTGCGGTTCACCATGGCGTACTACCTGCAACCGGACGAACTGGCCGTCGTCGAGCCGCACCTGGGGCGCATCGGCGAACTGATGGGCGGGCCGGTGGCGCGGTGGGCCGAGGAGACCGACCGCAACCCGCCCCGACTCGAGCGGTACGACCGGTGGGGACACGACGTCAGCCGCGTCGTCATGCCGGCGTCGTTCACCGAATCCAAACGCGCAGTGCTGGACGCGCAGTCGGCGCTGCGTTCCGAGGCTCGAGCCGGTGGCTTCAGCTCGTCGCTGGCGATGTTCGCGTCGAATTATCTGCTCAACCAGGCCGACATCGGTATGGGCTGCGCACTCGGCACCGGCGGGGGCATGGTCCAGTCGCTGGTGGCGGCCTACGCCCCGCCCGACGTGCGGGACCACGTGCTGGCCAAGTTCGACTCGGGCGAGTGGGCGGGCGAAACGGCCCAGCTCTTGACCGAACGGACCGGCGGCTCCGACCTGGGGGCGCTCGAGACCACCGCGACCCGCGACGGCGACGCCTGGGTGCTCAACGGCTTCAAGTGGTTCGCGTCGAACTGCGCCGGCGAGGCGTTCGTCGTCCTGGCCAAGCCCGAGGGCGCACCCGACTCCACCCGTGGCGTCGCCACCTTCCTGGTGCTGCGCACCCGCCGCGACGGTTCGCGCAACGGGGTACGGATCCGTCGGCTCAAGGACAAACTCGGCACCCGCTCGGTCGCATCCGGCGAGATCGAGTTCGTCGACGCCGAGGCCTTCCTGCTTTCCGGCGAACCCAGCGGTCCGGAAGCTCAAGCGGGCCCGGCCGACGGCAAGGGCCTCGGCCGCATGATGGAGCTGACCAACGCCGCCCGCCTCGGCATCGCCCTGTTCGCGCTGGGCAACGCACGCCGCGCCCTGGTCGAGTCGCTGTGCTACGCCCGTCAGCGGCAGGCGTTCGGCGCGGCGCTGATCGACAAGCCGCTGATGCGCCGCAAGCTCGCCGAAATGATCGTCGACGTCGAAGCGGCGCTCGCGTTGGTGTTCGACGGCACCGGCGCCGCCAACCACCGCCAGCCGAGGGGCATGCGGCAGCGCATCGCGGTGCCGGTCACCAAGCTCAAGGTCTGCCGGCTCGGCATCACCGCGGCGTCGGACGCGATCGAAATCCACGGCGGCAACGGCTACATCGAAACCTGGCCGGTGGCAAGGCTTTTGCGCGACGCACAGGTCAATACCATCTGGGAGGGGCCCGACAACATCCTCTGCCTGGACGTGCGCCGCGGCATCGAGAAGACCAGCGCGCACGAGACGCTCTTGGCGCGGATGCGGGACGCCGTGTCGGTCTCCGATGACTGCGAGACCACCCGCCTGGTCGCCGAGCGCATCGAGGATCTCGACGCGGCGATCACCGCCTGGACGAAACTCGACGGCTGCCGGTTGACGGGGCTGGCCGAGGCGCGGCTCTTCCCGCTCGCGATGTTCATGGGCGACGTCTATGCCGGCGCGCTGCTCATCGAGCAGGCCGCCTGGGAGCGCGAGGCCCGCGGGGGCGACCGCAAGGCGCTCGTCGCGCGGCTGTACGCGCAGCGGTATCTCGCCGATCGCGGGCCGTTGCGCGGGATCGACGCTGACTCCGACGAGGCGCTGGAGCGTTTCGACGAGTTGGCCGGCGGCGCGCTGGCGGTTTAGGCGCGGGATGCGATGACCGGTCCGCGGATATTCAAACCGAACCCACCGCTTGCCGACCACATCGAGTATTTCGGCTACTGGGACGGCGACAGCGCCGCCGGCGCACACACCAGCCGGGCGCTGCCGCGCGGAGCGGTCACGGCGATCATCGATGTCGACGGCCGCACCGGACTCGGGTTTTACACGTCCGACGGCCGTGCGCCGCTGGCGGTACCGTCGGCCTTTGTCGCCGGCGCGGGCGCGGCCTCCTACGTCGTCCGCGTCGAACCCATCTATACCGTCATCACCATCCACTTCCGGCCCGCCGGAGCGCTGGCGTTCCTCGGATGTCCATTGGGAGATCTGGAGAACGCGCTCGTGGGTCTCCCGGACCTTTGGGGTTCGAACGCAGATCTGCAGTATCTGGACGAGACCGCGGTCGGCACGCTGTTCGACCGTGTCGACGCGCTGTCGGCGCCCGGCTCGGTCCTGCTCTACGACGTCGTCGGCAAGACGCTACTCGAGGCGGCGTTCATGGCGCCGGTGCTGCAGTCCATGGCCGACAACGGCGCCCCCTGGCTGTTCGGCACCGACGAGCCGGGACGGTTGTCGCAACGCCTCGGCTGGTCGGCGACCGTGACCGATATCGCGGAACCCGGGAATCGGTACAACCGCTGGGATGCGCCCGTCGTGCCGATGGACGTCGCGGACGTACCGCGCGGCTATTTCGTGGAGGCGACGAAGTAGGGCTGCCGGCTGCCCTGGTGAACAGACGCAAAAGCACCCGACACGCCGACGAAATGAGTGCTTTTGTGTCTGCTCGCGCCAGAAACTAGATCGGCAGCAGGCTGTGCTTGCGGCCGACACGGAACCACAGTTGCTTGTCCCGCAGCAGATGCAGCGACCTGCGAAGCAGCAGCCGGGTGACGTGCGGGTCGATGACCGCGTCGATGAACCCGCGTTCGGCGGCGGTCCACGGGATCGCCATGTTCAGGTTGTAACCCTCGATGAAGTCTTTTTTGATCTTCTGCGCCTCGGGCGCCGTCGGGTCGGGGAACCGCTTCATCAGCAACTGCGCGGCTCCCTCGGCGCCGATCACCGCGATGCGCGCGGTCGGCCAGGCGAAGTTGAAGTCCGCGGTCAGCTGCCGAGACCCCATCACCGCGTAGGCACCGCCATAAGACTTGCGGATCGTGATCGTCACCTTCGGCACATCAGCCTCGACGACCGCGGAGAGGAACCGTCCGCCGCGTTTGATAATGCCGTTCTTCTCCTGCTCGGCCCCGGGCAGGAAGCCGGGCGTATCCACCACAAAGACCAGCGGGAGTTCGAACGCGTCGCAGAACCGGATGAACCGTGCGGCCTTGTCGGAGGCTTCGTTGTCGATCGACCCGGACAGATGCATGGGCTGGTTGGCGAGCACGCCGACCGGCCGTCCGTCGACCCGGGCGAACCCGGTGATGATCGCCGGTCCGGCCTGCGCCGCGACATCGAGGAAGTCGCCGTCGTCGAAGATCCGCAGCAGGATCTCGTGCATGTCGTAGGCCATGTTGTCGGAATCCGGCACGATCGAGTCGAGCTCGAGGTCGGTCGGGGTGATCTCCGGCTCGAGTCCGGGGTTGACGATCGGCGGCTTGTCGAAGCAGTTGGACGGCAGGAACGACAGGAAGTCCCGCACGTACTGGAACGCCTCGGCCTCGGAGTCCACTACCTGATGGAGGTTGCCGTAGCGGGCCTGGGCGTCGGCGCCACCGAGCTCGTCGAGGCTGACCTCCTCGCCGGTGACCTCCTGGATCACGTCGGGCCCGGTGACGAAGAAGTAACCCTGATCGCGCACCGCGACCAGCAGGTCGTCCTGGATCGGCGAATACACCGCTCCCCCAGCGCATTTACCGAAGATGAGGGAGATCTGCGGCACAATCCCGGACAGGGCCTCGTGACGGCGGCCCAGCTCGGCATACCAAGCCAGCGAGGTGACGGCGTCCTGGATGCGGGCGCCACCGGAATCTTGGATGCCGATGATCGGGCACCCGACCATCGCGCACCATTCCATCAGGCGGGCCACCTTGCGGCCGAACATCTCGCCGACCGTGCCCTGAAACACCGTCTGGTCGTGGGAGAACACCCCGACCGGCCGGCCGTCGATCAGCGCATGCCCGGTGACCACGCCGTCGCCGTACAACGCGTTGGGGTCGTTGGGGGTCTTGGCCAGCGCGCCGACCTCCAGAAAGGTGCCCGGGTCCACCAGCGCATGCACGCGGGCGCGGGCGCTCGGGATCCCCTTCTTGTCGCGCTTGGCGACGGCCTGCTCGCCACCGGGCTCCTTGGCCAACTCCAGGCGATCACGCAGCTCGGCCAGCTTCTCGGTGGTGCTGTGGACAACGGGAGCCGGCGCTGTGTCTGTCACCTGCGTGCCTACCTAACCTGTCTTGACTCGCCCGGCTGCCATGCAGCCTCGATATCTCCCAGCGCGCGAGTCATGTGTTCGCCCACCTTGGCGATGATCGGCTCGTCGATGGCCTGGATGTGCTCACCACCGATCGGCACGACCTCGAGGTCGGAGACGTACTCGCCCCAGCCGCCGTCCGGCTGCCGAAAACCGTACCGCGGCTCCATCTCGACGACCTCGTCATGGTAGCGATCGGCCATGTAGAGCGTGACGTGCCCGTCATACGGCTCGATCTGGACGGTCTCCAATGCCCGGTTGTCCAGGTACGACGTGCGCTGGTGCTCGATGATGCCGCCCGGTACCTGCACACCGCTCTGGCTGATGACCTCCAGGACGAACTTGACCTGGCCCTCGTCGTCGAGCCCCTCGAGGTGCTCGTAGGGGATCGCGGGAATCTCGACATTGAAGGTGCGCTCGGCGAACCTCGCGTACCGGTCCCAGCGCTTGCGGGTCTCTTCCTTGGTTTGCGGGATCTCCTCGCCGGCGCGGACGGTGTCGATCATGCCGACGAACGCCACGTTCGCGCCCAGCTGCTTGAGCCCGATCGCACAGGCGTAGGCCAATGCGCCACCCAGCGACCAGCCGGCCAGGACGAAAGGTTTGTCCCCGTTCATCTCCAGCAGTTTGGGAACGTACTGGGCGGCCCGTTCCTGCACGGTGCCCTCGACCCGCTCCAAGCCATACATCGGGGTGTCCGCCGGCAGCCGATTGAGCAGCGGCTCGTAGACCACCGTCGAACCGCCGGCCGGGTGAAACACGTACACGGGTACCTGCGAGTCGTCCTGCGGCGCCCGAAGCGTCCGGACGAACCCGTCGATCCGGCCGGCCTCCAGATACTGGCGCACCTTCTCGGCCAGCGCCTCGATGCTCTCCGAGCCGAGCACGTCGTCGGCGGTGATCGGGCCTTCGGCGCGCTCGGAGAGCCGCTGGGCCAGCTTGGCGGCAGTGGCTTCGTCCAGCTTGGGCAGCGGGTTGAAAATCCCGCCGGCGGACTTGCCGGTGACGATCGCCCAGGTGGCGAAGGTGACCCGCTCGGCCGCGTCGCGCGGCGGCACGTCGGAGTTGAGCGCTTTGGCGACGGCCTCCTGGTTGAGCGCCTCGGCCGCGCCCTTGAGGTCCGGGGCCGCAGTGGGGCGGCCACCGTTCGCCGACGGACCCGACGGATCGGTCGGCGGCGGTGGGATGGGCACGTCCGAAGGCGGCGGCGCGGGTTCGGGTGGCCCGGTTTCTTCGACGGGCGCCTCCGCGGCGCGCTTACCGTGCAGCAGTTCGGCCTGCGCCCGCGCGATTTCCTCGGCGGTCTGGGTCTTCTGGTGCTCGTGCAGCTCTTCCACCTCGTCGCGATGCTCGATCGCGTACTCGATCAGCTTCTCGACGTTGTAGAGGTTGGCGTCGCGCACCGCGGTCAGCTGGATGGGCGGCAGGTCGAAGTCGTACTCGACCCGGTTCTTGATCCGCACCGCCATCAGCGAGTCCAGGCCCAGCTCGATCAGCGGTACCTCCCAGGGCAGGTCCTCGGGCTCGTAACCCATGGCCGCCGCGACGATCGCGCCGAGACGCTCGGCGATGGTCTCTCCCGACTCGGGTGACCACTTTACGAAGTCGCTCGGCATGTAGCGGTTGGTCAGGCTGTCCGACAGCGTCTCGGCGTCGTCTTCGGCGGACGCTTCCGACACCGGCGCCTCCGACACCGGCGTGACGGTCGCGGCGACGACCGCCGTCCCCGCGCCGACCGCGGTCGGAAGCACCGATCCGGCACCGGCCCGGGTAACCAGCGCGTCGTACACCAGGGTGAAGGACTCGTCGATGCGGGCATGGATCTGAACCGAAGCGCCGCCCGGGTGCCGCGTCAACGTCGTTACCAACCGGGCACCCTCACCGGGCACGGCACGCTGTTCGCTGGCGGTCAGCTGTGCGTCCGGAAGGACTGCGACGGCAGCGCTTTTCACCAACTCAGCCAAATCCGTCAGGCCGCGCGCAGCGTACTCCCAGACGTGCCGACCGTCGGGCAGGGCGACGTGGGTACCCGGCATCAGCACCGAGCTGCTGGCGGAGGAGAAGTGCGCGTCCAGCCAGTGTTCTTTGCGCTTGAACCGGGTCGGCGGGATGTTCGCATAGTCCTGTGGTCCGGCCGCGCGGGTGAACAGGGTCCGCACGTCCAGGTCGTGGCCGTGCACGTAGAGCTGGGCCATGGTCGAGGTCATCGACTCGACCTCGTCCTGCTTGCGGGCCAGCGTCGGGATCAGCTGGGCATCATGAAGACCGGCCGATGCCGTGGTCAGACCCACCTGCATCAGCGCCACCGGGTTGGGCGCCAGTTCCAGGAACGTGGTGTACCCGCTGTCGACGGCATTGCGGATGCCGTGGGTGAAGTAGACGCTGTGCCGCAGGCCCTTCTTCCAGTACTCGACGTCATGGATCGGGTCGCTGCCCGGTTTGACGTAGCTGCCCTCGTGCACGGTGGAGAAGATGCCGGCCGTCGGGCTCGTCGGCTTGATGCCCTGCAGCTCGGCGGTGAGCTCGCCCAGCAGCGGATCCATCTGCGAAGTGTGGCTGGCGCCCTTGGTCTGGAACTTGCGGGCGAACTTGCCCTCGGCCTCGGCACGGGCGATGATCGCGTCCACCTGGTCGGGCGGACCGCCGATGACGGTCTGGGTGGGTGCGGCGTAGACGCACACCTCCAGGTCGGGAAAGTCGGAGAACACCGTCTTGATCTCGTCGGCGGAGTACTCCACCAGCGCCATCAACCGGATGTACTCGCCGAACAGCATCGCCTCGCCCTCACCCATCAGGTGCGAGCGCGAGCAGATCGCGCGGGTGGCGTCGCCCAGTGACAGGCCGCCGGCGAAGTACGCCGACGCGGCCTCACCCAGCGACTGCCCGACGACCGCGGCGGGCTTGGCACCGTGGTGCTTGAGCAGCTCGCCGAGCGCGATCTGAATCGCGAAGATGGTGACCTGCGTGGTCTCGATGCCGTAGTCCTGCGAATCGTCCAGGATCAGCTCGAGCACCGAGTAGCCCAGCTCGTCCTGGACCAGCGCGTCGACCTTCTCGATCCACTCGGCGAACACCTGGTTGCGCAAATACAGGCTCTTGCCCATCTTGCGGTGCTGCGCGCCGAACCCAGCCAACACCCACACCGGGCCGTTGGTCACCGGGCCGTCGACGCTGAACACATTGGGCCGCTGCTTGCCCTCGGCGATCGCCCGCAGGCCCTTGACGGCCTCCTCGTGGTCGTGGGCCAGCACCACCGCGCGGGAGCGTCCGTGGTTGCGCCGCGACAGCGACCGGCCGATCGCCTCGAGCGGCGCCGCCTGACCCTCGGGGCTTTCCATCCAATCCGCCAGTTCGGCCGCGGCGGCCTTCTTGCGCGAAGTCAGGAACGCCGACACCACCAATGGAACCAACGGCTTCGGGTAATCCGGCGAAACCTCTTGTGCGGCAAGCTCTTCCAACGCAATCTCTTTGAGCCGTAGCGCCTCCTCGGTCACGCCGGGCAGCTCGGGCTCTGCCTCGCCGGCCGCGGCCGCGGCCGCGTCGGTGATGATCTCGCCGTACTCGTCGAACCGCAGCGAGTGACCCTCGAACGTCGGCGTCTCGGTCTCTTCAGCGGCTGCCGGTGCGGCCGGCTCCGGTTCCGGCTCGCGCGCTTCTTTCTCCACCACGTCGCGCGGCAGGACCTCGCGCACCACCAGGTGCGCGTTGGCGCCCCCGAAGCCGAAGCTGGACACCCCGGCCAGCGCGTAACCGCCGTACCGCGGCCAGTCGGTGGCGGTGTCGATCACCTTCAGACGCATCGCGTCGAAGTCGATGTAGGGGCTGGGTCCGGCGAAGTTGATCGACGGTGGCAGCTTGTCGTGCTGCAGCGCCAGCACAACCTTGGCCATGCTCGCCACACCGGCCGCCGACTCCAGGTGTCCCACGTTGGTCTTCACCGCCCCCAGCAGCGCCGGACGGTCGGCAGGACGGCCCCGGCCGACGACGCGGCCCAGCGCCTCGGCCTCGATCGGGTCGCCCAGGATGGTGCCGGTGCCGTGCGCCTCGATGTAGTCGACGGTGCGCGGGTCGATGCCGGCGTCCTTATAGGCCCGGCGCAGCACCTCGGCCTGCGCGTCCTGGTTGGGTGCGATCAGGCCGTTGGAGCGGCCGTCGTGGTTGACCGCGCTGCCGGCGATGACGGCAAGGATCTGGTCGCCGTCGCGGCGGGCGTCGTCGACCCGCTTGAGCACCAGCATGCCGGCACCCTCGGAGCGGGTGTAGCCGTCGGCGTCGGCGGAGAACGACTTGATCCGGCCGTCGGGCGCCAGGACCGCGCCGATCTCGTCGAACCCGAGCGTCACCATCGGGGTGATCAGCGCGTTGACGCCACCGGCGACCACCACGTCGGCCTCGCCGTTGCGCAGTGCTTGCACGCCCTGATGCACAGCCACCAGCGAACTCGAGCACGCGGTGTCGACGGTGACCGATGGCCCGCGGAAGTCGTAGAAGTACGACACCCGGTTGGCAATGATCGAGCTGCTGGTGCCGGTGATCGCATACGGGTGCGCGACCGTCGGATCCGAAACCGCCAGGAAGCTGTAGTCATTGGTAGAGCTGCCGACGTAGACGCCGACGGCCTCACCGCGCAGGCTCGAGGCCGGGATGCGGGCATGCTCGAGCGCCTCCCAGGTCAGCTCCAAAGCCATCCGCTGCTGGGGATCGATGTTGTCGGCCTCGGTCTTGGCGACCGCGAAGAACTCCGAGTCGAAGCCCTTGATGTCCTTCAGGTATCCGCCGCGGGTGCGGGCGCTCTCGACGCGCGCGGCCAGCCGCGGCTCTTCGAGGAATTCCGACCAGCGGCCCTCGGGCAGGTCGGTGATCGCGTCGCGGCCTTCCAGCAGCGCCTGCCAGGTTTCCTCGGGCGAGTTCATGTCGCCGGGGAAGCGCGTGGACAGGCCCACGATCGCGATGTCGACACGTTCGGCGGGGCCGGTGCGCGTCCAGTCGGCATCGCCGAGGCCGTCATCGGGCCTTTCGGGTTCGCCCTCGATGATGCGGGTCGCCAGCGACTCGATGGTCGGATGCTGGAAGGCCACCGCGACCGACAGCGTGACGCCGGTCATGTCCTCGATGTCGGCGGCCATCGCTACGGCATCGCGCGACGACAAGCCGAGCTCCACCATGGGCATCGACTCGTCGATGTCGTCGGGTGACTGCCCGACGGCCTTGCCCACCCAGTTGCGCAGCCATTGCCGCATCTCGGGGACCGTCATCTCGGTCTTGTTGGCGGGCGGGTTCTCCTGCGGTTCGGCTATCTCAGACATGGCTCCCTGCTCAGGATTCGGTGGCGAACGCCGTCGGCGAACCGACACCGCTGCGCAGGCTGCCGTCGAGGTAGGCGGCCAGGCAGGCGCGGCGGCCGATTTTGCCGCTGGACGTGCGCGGGATGGACCCGGCCTGCACCAGCAGCACGTCGCGGACTGTCACCCCGTGCCGCACGGCGATGGCGGCGCGGATGTCGTCGGCGATGGGCTGGTAGTCGAGCTTGTGCGTACCGGCGGCGCGCTCGCCGACGATCACAAGCTGCTCCGAGGTGTCCTCGGCGTCGAACTTCAGGCCGGCGTGCGGGTTGTCGAATACTGCCTGCGGCAACTGGTTGGCCGGCACCGAGAAGGCGGCCACATAGCCCACCCGCAGCGCCTTGGTGGATTCCTGCGCCGAGTACTCCAGGTCCTGTGGGTAGTGGTTACGGCCGTCGATGATGACGAGGTCCTTGATCCGGCCCGCTATATAGAGGTCACCGTTGAAGTAGGTGCCGTAGTCGCCGGTGCGGACCCACAGCCCGTCGTCCGCGGCACCCTCGGCGTGCGACTCCTGGATGCGCGACTTCAGGATGTTTTTGAAAGTCTGGGCGGTCTCTTCTTCTTTGTTCCAGTAGCCGGTACCGAGGTTCTGACCATGCAACCAGATCTCGCCGATTTGGCCGTCCGGCACCTCACTGGCCGAATCGGCATCGACGATGACCGCCCACTCGTCCACACCGACCTTGCCCGCGGACACCTGCGCGACGGCGTTCGGCGAGTCGGGGGCCACCTCGACGAAGCGTTGGTTGTTCAGCTCGTCCCGATCGACGTAGATGACCTTCGGCGGCTCGTCGCTGGGGGTGGTGGAGACGAACAGGGTCGCCTCGGCCAGGCCGTAGGACGGCTTGACCGCGGTGTCCTTCAGACCGTAGGGCTTGAAGGCGTCGAAGAACTTGCGCATCGAGGCGGGCGACACCGGCTCGCTGCCGTTGAGGATGCCCTTGACGTTGCTCAGGTCCAGCGGCGGCTCGTCGTCGCGGGGCAGGCCGCGTACGGCGGCGTGCTCGAACGCGAAGTTCGGTGCGGCCGAGAAGACGCCGCCGGTCTCGCCGGGCTTGCGCGCGAGTTCGCGGATCCAGCGACCGGGCCGGCGCACGAACGCGGCGGGCGTCATAAAGGTGAAGCTTTGGCCGAGCACCGGGGCGCACAGCGCCGTAATCAGGCCCATGTCGTGGAAGAACGGGAGCCAGCTCAGGCCGCGGTCACCTTCGGCACCCTCCAGGGCGACCAGGGTTTGCAGCACGTTGGTGGGCAGGTTCAGATGGGTGATCTGCACGCCCGTCGGTGTGCGGGTGGAGCCCGACGTGTACTGCAGGTAGGCGATGGTGGTCTCGTCGGCCTCGGGCTCCAGCCAGGTGGAGGCGACCTCGGTGGGCACCGCGTCGACGGCGATGACGCGGGGGCGTTCCTTGGCCGAACGGGCGCGGATGAACTTGCGGACGCCTTCGGCGGAGTCGGTGGTGGTCAGGATCGTCGACGGGGAGCAGTCGTCAAGAACGGCGTGCAGCCGGCCGACGTGACCGGGCTCGGCCGGATCGAACAACGGCACCGCGATGCGGCCGGAGTACAGCGCGCCGAAAAAGGCGACGAGGTAATCCAGGTTCTGCGGGCACAGGATGGCGATGCGGTCCCCGGGTTGGGTGACCTGCTGCAGGCGGGCCCCCACAGCGCGGTTGCGGGCGCTGAATTCGGACCACAGAATGTCGCGCTCGACTCCGTCGCGTTCGGTGGAGTAGTCAAGGAACCGGTAGGCCAGCTTGTCGCCACGCACCTTCGCCCACTTCTCAACGTGACGCACCAGGTTCGTGTTGTCCGGGAACCTGATCTTTCCGTTCACGATGAACGGGTTGTGGTAAGCCATCCCACTCTCCATCTATTCGCTGCTTCTCGGCCGGCCTCGCCGACGCTACATCCGCGCGGGCAGCCCCTCACCGCGCACAATCCTCTTACTTTTTTCTTAATGTTAGGTGGAGGCGCGCGGCAGACCAAATCACAAGGTACCGCCGAAACCGCCCGCTATCGCCGCCCCATCACCCGTGTTTCGGCTGCGGTGCGGTTTCGATCAGCCCATGCGTCCAGTTCAGGGTCCATACCGTGGCCGGTTGGCCATCGGAGTTCCAGAAGTCGGGTGTGGCATACATCGCGTGCACAGGCTGGCCTGCCCCACCGGCCAGCGTGTTCAGTGTGGTCGGCAGGTTGGCGAGACTGAACGCCTCCTGCGGGGCGGCGCAGATCAAGTCGCCCGGGGCGCAGATCTCATTGATTTTGGTGTTGAGCACGCCGAAACCGTCGGGCCGGGGGCCCGTCATGGTCAATCCCATCCCGGCCAGGATCGGCACTTCGTGCAGGGTGACCTCGGCGCCCTCGCCCGGAGGGTTGGGCGGAATGTCGTTGCCCACACCCTGCTGCCGGCGGCCGTCGGCGATCAACGTCACACCGAGCACCAGGTCGTCGTCGACCGGTCCGCGGCCGTTGCCGATATCGCTGGCGATATCGCCCGCGATCACCGCGCCCTGCGAGAAGCCGACCAGCACATAGCTGGTCAACGGGCACTTGGCGTTCATATCGGTCAGCGCTTGGACCGCCGCTTTGGTGCCTTCGGCCCGGCTCTCGTTGTAGGACATCTGACCGTCGGTGCTCATCGGATTGTGGAACTGGGCGGTGTAGGGAACGGTGTACGTCTGCACGCGGCTGGCCGGGAACTGCTGGGAAATCGGCCCGGTCACGTTGAGCAGCAACGCCTTTGGGAACTGTGTCGGGTTCAGCGGGTCCTGCGTCGGCCAGGACTCCCAGGTGCCGGGAACGGCGAGCAGCTGCACATCGGGGCACGACGCGTCCTGCGAAGCGGGTCGGGGCTTGTGCGGATGGGTGGTGGTCGAGCCCGGCGGTAAGACACCCGGCGGCACCGCCGACGGTGGTGCTCCGTTGCCGCTGCGCAACATGATCACCACGGCGAGGATCACTAGCCCGACGACGGCGGCCATCGACCCAGCCGCGACCCACGCGAGGACGCGGCGGCGTTGGCGCTCGGTGCGCTTGGCCTTACTGGCCTTGGTGGCCTTCTTGACCATCGGGGCGGTCTCCTGCTGGCAGAGTCGTTAGGTCGCAGCTCGATCGCAAGGAAGCGGCCATCCCGCCCTCTGCTGCACCGCCCTACACGGTACCGGCTGACGATGAGCGTCCCGTCCAGCCGCGACGGGCCCCGGCGTCAGCGGATGGCGCCGACGATATCGCCCGACATGGCACCGAGCTGGCCCGCCCAGGAGCCCCAGCCGTTGTCCCCACCGGGGAAGTCGAAGTGCCCGTTGTGCCCACCGACGCTGCGATACTGCTGGTAGAACGACAGGCCGGTGCCGGTCGCCTGGTCCGGGACGCCGAGCACGGCCGCCGGATCGCTGGCGCCGCCCTTGGCGCTCCACACCCAGACCCGGCTGTTGTTCTGCGCCAGCAGCGAAGCGTGCACAAACGGGTCGTGCCACTTCCACCGGCCCAGCTGCGGCGCACCCCACATGCCGTTGCCGTCCACGCCGCCGTATTGCTGCAGGCCGGCCAGGATCGCACCGTTGAAGGTGGTTTCCGACGGGTACAGGAAGCCCGACAGCGACCCGGCGTAGCCGAAGCGGTCCGGGTGGAAGGCCACCAGCGCCATCGCCGCGTAGCCGCCCTGGGCGGCGCCGACGAGGGCGTTGCCGCCGGGGGCTATTCCCTTGTTGGCGGACAGCCAGTCGGGCAGCTCGCTGGTCAGGAAGGTCTCCCACTGCTTGCTGCCGTCCTGCTCCCAGTTGGTGTACATGCTGTACGCCCCACCGGCCGGCGCCACCACCGAAATTCCCTGGCCGGCCAGGGTGCTCATCGCGTTGCCCGCGGTGACCCAGTTGCTGACGTCGGGACCCGCGTCGAAGGGGTCCAGCAGGTACACCGCGTGCGATCCGCCGGCCAGGAAGGCCACCGGGATGTCCCGGTTCATCGCCGCGGAGTGCACCATGAGCGATTCGTAGCCCGCCGCGCGGGCCTTGCCGGAGGCGCCGGCCACCACCGTCGCCCCGATCGCCAGTACGGCCACGCAGAACACCCGCAACATCGCCGACACGCCCCTCATGTCTCACCTCCGCGTGGTTATCGTTCTGAGCACCCTATCCAGCGGCGCACGTCGACCGGAAGCAGGGTAGTGAAGTGCGCCACATTTCCGCCACGCGCGGGGCCGCAGACGATTAACGGCGGCGACCCCGCAGGATCGCCGCCGTCAAGCGCGTTCGCTTAGTTGCCCTGACCGTTACCGGCTGCGGTCGCAGTAGCGGGACCGGTGCCCGGGGTCGCGCCCAGTGCCGACTGCAGATCAGGTTTCATCGCCTGCAGCTGCGCACCCCAGTAGGGCCAGTCGTGGGTGCCGTTGGCGTCGAAGTTCCACACCGCGTTGTGGCCACCGGCCGCGTTGTAGGCGTCCTGGAACTTCAGGTTGCTGGTCCGCACGAAGCCCTCGAGGAACTTCGCGGGCAGGTTGTCACCACCGAGGTCCGACGGCTTGCCGTTACCGCAGTACACCCAGATCCGGGTGTTGTTGGCGACCAGCTTGCCGACCTGAAGCGACGGGTCGTTGCGCGCCCAGGCGGGGTCCTCCTTCGGGCCCCACATGTCGTCCTTCTTGTAACCACCGGCGTCACCCATGGCGAGGCCGATCAGCGTCGGGCCCATGCCCTGGGACGGGTCGAGCAGCGCCGACAGGGAGCCCGCATAGATGAACTGAGCGGGGTGGTAGGCCGCGAGGATCAGCGCCGACGAACCGGCCATCGATAGACCGACCGCGGCGCTTCCGGTCGGCTTGACCTGCTTGGTGCTCTGCAGGTAAGCCGGCAGCTCGCTGGTCAGGAAGGTCTCCCACTTGTAGGTGGTGCAACCGGCCTTACCGCAGGCGGGCTTGTACCAGTCGCTGTAGAAACTGGACTGCCCACCGACCGGCATGACGACCGACAGGCCCGACTGGTTGTACCACTCGAACGCCGGGGTGTTGATGTCCCAGCCGTTGAAGTCGTCCTGGGCGCGCATACCGTCGAGCAGGTAGAGCGCGGGCGAGTTGGCACCGCCGCTCTGGAACTGGATCTTGATGTCGCGGCCCATCCCTGCGGAGGGCACCTGCAGGTACTCCACCGGCAGGCCTGGCCGAGAGAACGCCCCCGCCGTCGCCGTGCCACCGACCACGCCGATCAGACCCGACAGCAGGGCCGCACCCACGGCTCCCACCACGAGGCGGCGCGGCATGCCGGTCACGGCACCGCGAAACCTGTCAACAAGCTTCATCCCTGTTTTCCTCATCCTTCTCAGGCCTCATCGTTGTAGGCGCATCCTGGTGTTTAGGCGCATCCCCGAATTGGTCGGACTTGCAGACGTGAGACGCTGCAGCGCCCGTGTAGTCAACCACAGGTTCGCGGGTTCGCTCACATCGAGCATGTTCCGGAAAGCGTTATCCGGCGGTCGATCACAGAGATTTTCGGGCCTGACGAAGTCGTAAAACCGGGTGTTTTCGCATGTGCACGGCGGTCGTGGTGCGCAGGTGAACGCCTACTTGTGATCTTGCTGTCAGTCTCTGGCAGGCCGCCACTCGGCCGGTTTCACGGAGCGCTCCGGATCCGTCCGAAATGATCCGTCCCGCGCGGTCTATTCGCGGGGTGCGGCAGCGGGCACGTCGGGCACGGGCAGCCCGCACCGGGCGAGTTCATAGAGCGGCACGCGGTCGATCCGATACTGGGTGAACTCGAAGGAATGCACGACGTTGGACACGAACCGGTGCAGCGTCATCGGCGCGCGCACCGAATTCAGGACGGCCTTGGTGTCCGGACACTGCAGCGCCGCCGCCGCTTGCGCGACCCAGGCCGGGTCGAGGTAACCCGGAATGCCGGGGGGCCACTTCACCCAGGGACCGTCGGCGACCACCCAGTCCGGGAAGAGGTTTTTGTCGTGCCCGATCCGACCGTGCCTAAGCCGCTCGGTGTGCTGCGCAATCGGGTTGGCCAGACCGATCTGGTCGATCACCCTGACATCGAGCCCGACGTTCATGCCCACCATCCCGAGGTTGGTGAAAAACACTGCGTGTTGCGGCTTTTGGGTGGCCGGAACGCCGGGGGCGGTTCCCGGCGGAATCATCGGCACCAGATCCCATTGGGTGTAGTTGCCCGACGGCAGCAGTAACGCCCCCTCGGGGGTGTTGTCGATCGCGGTCAGGACGGCGGCCATCCGCGGGTAGTCCAGGTAATCGGCGGCGGTCACCGGGTGTGCATGCCCGGTGGCCTGAGCGTAGAAGCGGCGCTCGTCGACGATGCCCGAATACGTCACGCGGGTGGCGTCGTCACCCATGCCCGGTGAGTTGGCCGCCCACAGCGACCAGCCCGCCAGCCCCAGCCACAACACGCCGACGGCACCGGCCAGCCAGTAGCCCGTTTCCCGCGAGAAGTCCTTGCCGTCGGCGATCGCCACGGGGATGACGGCCACCGGCGCCAGCAAACAAAACAGCGGGGCCAGCAACACGCGGCCGTGCATGAAATCGCCACCTTGCCGGATCCAGTACAGGGCCTGCAGTAGCCCACCGAGCACCATGAACACCACTACCGCCGGCGGGCTTTGGACCGCGCGCGCCACCCGCCCGTAGTCAGGCGCCAGAGCGGGACGCAGGAACGACGGCCGGCGGCGGATCAGCACCAGCAGCGCTCCCAGTGGTATCAGGATCAACACCGGCACCCAGAGGGCATAGGGCTCGTCGAAATTCGCCAGGTAGATCATGCCCTGCGACCATTTGTCGCCGGCCGCATCCTTGGCCAGCGCGGTCCCCGGCACCAGCAGCCCGTAGTAACCCATCCGGAAGACCTGGTAGGCCACCGGCAGGAAGCCGCCGGCGACCACTATTACAGCGCGCCGGCGCCAACTCCGGGCCGCGACCAACATCATGATCAGCGCCGCGATGCCGAGCAGCGCCAGATCGGGCCGGACCAGCACGCTGCACCCCGCGACGAAGGCGAGCGCCGAGATGAACACCCGGCTCTCGGGTCGGTTCCGCAACGGCTGCGACCAGCTGACCATCATCCACCACAGCAAACCCAGATACGCCAACACCAGCCCGCTCTCCAGGCCGGACGTCGCGAAGTCACGCGCGGGCGGTAACGCGATGTATACCAGCGCGCCGGCGGGCAGCATGACGGCGCGACGGCCCCGCAGGCTGGGCGCGTACAGCCGGCCGGTCCCCAGCATCACAAATGCGACACCGGCGATCGACAGCGTCAGCGCGAGTGCCAGCGCCACGTACTCCATGCGCGTCGTGCCGCCGACCCAGCTGCCCACGTACATCATGTAGGTCCACACCGTCGATGTGTTGGCCTCCACCCGCTCGCCCGCGTTGAACACCGGCCCGTTGCCGGCCAACAGATTACGCACGGTGCGCAGCACGATCAGGCCGTCGTCGGCGATCCAGCGCCGCTGCCAGGCGCCCCAACCGAACAAGACCGCGACGATAAAGACGCTGAGCCACAAGCTGATTCGAACGACTGCGGCGTAGGGGAACAGCGGCCGGCCGACCCGCCTGACCATCAGCCGGCGGGGGACCAGCCCCGCCACCAGACCCGGGCTAGCCGAAGGCAACAGCGGCACCAACTGTCCCGATACAGGCGAGCGCCAGCAGCTGGAACACCCGGTCCCGCAACACGATGTCTTCGGGCTCACCGGCCAACCCGCCGTCGACGTCGACGGCGTAGCGCAGGATCGCGATGGTGAACGGGACCATCGACACCGCGTACCAGGACCCCGAGTACCGGTCCCGCTCGAACGCCCAGAGCCCGTAGCACATCACCACCGCGGTGGCCGACAACGTCCAAACGAACCGTAGGTAGGTGCCGGTGTAACTTTCCAGCGACTTGCGGATCGCCGCCCCCGTACGCTCGGCGAGTTGCAGCTCGGCGTAGCGCTTGCCCGCCACCATGAACAGCGATCCAAACGCCGCCGTCAGCAAAAACCACTGCGACAGAGGGATATTCGTGGCCGCACCGCCGGCGATAGCCCGGATCAAATACGCCGACGACACGATGCAGATATCGATGACGGCCTGGTGTTTGAGGCCAAAGCAGTACCCCAGTTGGATCCCGATGTAGACGGCCATGACTACCGCCAGGTTGGGAGTCAGCCACCAGGACAGCGCCAGCGAAGCCGTGGCAAGCACCAAGGCCAGGCTGTAGGCCAGCCATTCGGGGACCACCCCGGCCGCGATCGGCCGGAATCTCTTGGTCGGATGCTCACGGTCGGCGTCAACGTCGCGGACGTCATTGACCAGGTACACCGCGGACGCGGCCAAGCAGAACACCACAAAGGCGATGCCCACTTTGCCGAGCGTGTCGGCGTAGTCGTAGCGGACGCCGCGACCCGCGGCGGCCACCGGCGCGGCCAGCACGAGCACGTTCTTCACCCACTGCCGGGGCCGCATCGCCTTGACCACTCCGATGATCAGGTTGCCCGGCGGCCGGGTCACCACGTCTTCACTCATACGGCGCACCTCTATCGATTCGTACCGCCACCGCCGCGACCGAGGCACCCAGCGCAATGCCGGCCGCGACGTCGCTGGGATAGTGCACACCCAACACGATCCGGGACAGCGCCATGGGAGCGATCAGCACCGCCGCGCCGGCCTTGGGAGACAGCCCGCTGGCACGACCCACCAGGATGGCCGCTGCTGTGGTGGAAGTGGCGTGTGCCGAGGGGAAACTCAGCTGGCTGGGCGTGCCGACATTCACCGCGACGGCCGGATGCTGCGGTCGTCGTCGCCGCACCACGCGCTTGACCAGCACCGCGGTCGCGTGCGCCAGCAACGCACCGGCCCCGGCGATCGCCCACTCCCGGCGCCTCCGCGGCACCAGGAGCACCCCGAGCGCCGACACCACGAGCCAACCGATGCTGTGCTCGCCGAAGTAAGACAGCACGCGCGCCGCGGTCAGCACACCCGGGCGATCGCCCAGCGCCGACTGGACGGCCACCATCGCGGCCACCTCGCCGCGCGGGGCTGTGCTGTCAGGCATGCTCTGTAGCCGGCAGCAGCGCCGTCTCCCATTTCTGCATGCTGGACAGCACCGGCAAGGCGTCGCGGTACAACCTGCGCATCTCGTCGAACCTGCTCGCGAGCCGACGCTGCCGGCGCAGGGACTGGAACAGTAGCGAGAACATCTTGGCCCGGTCACGCTGGCGGTAAACCACCCCACACCCGTCGGCCGTCGTGACGGTGGCACCGTCAACGGTGCACAGCCGGAACCAGCGTGCGTCCTGCGTCGACACGTTGTATTCGGGGCGCTGATGGTGGGCCGGATCGGCAGCGGTCATGTTGTGCAAGATCCCGCGGGTCAGCCGGTAGCCGATGGACGCGGGATTGACCGGCGGCTTCATCGCCTTGGTCTTGTTCAACGGCCGCGGCAGCTCGCTGGCCGCCGGAAGGATGACCGCGTCCGGGTAGTCCTTGCGCATGCGGTGCACTTCGGGCAGCGCCGATTCCAGGATCGAGAAGATGTGCTCCGGGCCGGCCAGGAAGTCGTCGATGGCTCTGTTCTGGATCGCCACCGTCGAATATTCAAGGCAGGCAAGGTGTTTCAGTGTTGCCTTGAGGTGGCTGCGGACCAGGCCGCCGATATCGCCGTTCCAGTGCATCGCGGCGACCACCAGCCGGTTGCGTAGGTGGAAATAGGCCTGCCAGTCGATGGCGTCGTCCTTGTCGCTCCACGCCATGTGCCAGATCGCCGCGCCGGGCAGCGTCACGGTGGGGTAGCCGTGTTCAGCGGCCCGCAGGCCGTAGTCGGCGTCGTCCCATTTGATGAACAGCGGCAGCGGCTGCCCCAACTCCTCGGCGACCTGCCGCGGGATCATGCATGTCCACCAGCCGTTGTAGTCGACGTCGATGCGCCGGTGCAGCAGCCTGCTCTTTTCGTCTTTGTCGCTCAGCGGATATTCGGCGAAATTGTGGTCGTATTCGGCGTGCGGCGCGGCGGTCCACATGAAGTTCGACCGGTCCACCACCTCGCCCATGATGTGCAGGTGCGACGGCTCCTGCAGGTTGAGCATCTGGCCGCCGACCAGCATCGGACCCTTGGCGAAGCGGTGCATCGCCAGCACCCGCAGGATCGAGTCCGGCTCGATGCGGATGTCGTCGTCCATGAACAGGATCTGTTGGCAGTCAGTGTTTTTCAGCGCCTCATACATCACCCGGCTGTAGCCGCCCGAGCCGCCCAGGTTGGGTTGGTCGTGGATGGAGAGACGGTTGCCCAGCCGGGCCGCCGCGGCGGGAAAGTCCGGATGGTCCCGTACCTTGCGGACCCCTTGATCGGGCACGATCACCGCACCAATCACCTCGTCCACCAACGGGTCCACGGTCAGCTCGCGCAGCGCGTTGGCGCAGTCGGCGGGGCGGTTGAAGGTCGGGATCCCGACCGCGATTTTGGCGATCCCGGGAGCGGGCTCGGCCGCATACCAGCCGCCGCCGCATAGTGTGACCGCGGTGTCGGTGGTGATGTCGAACCAGATCCAGCCGCCGTCCTCGAACGGTCCCAGACCCACCTCTATCTCGACAACCTGCGGCTCACCGGAATCGTCTCCGCTGCCGACGAATTGGCGGCCCTCGACAAGAATGCGGGCGCCCGTGGCCTTGGTCCGGTAGACGTCGACGCGGCCGGCGCCGGTGACCTCGACCCGCAGCACCACGGACTTGCAGATGGTCCAGCGGCGCCAGTAGCTGGCCGGGAAGGCATTGAAGTAGGTGGCGAACGACACCTCGGACTCCTTGCCGATCTGCAGCGACGTACGGCTGGTCGCATGCGCGCGCCGGGAGTTGGTGGTCGACTCCTCCAGGTACAGCTTGCGCACGTCGAGGGGCTCGCCCGGACGCGGCAGGATGATCCGGGACAGCAGGCTCACAGCGGTCACGCGCTCGCCTCCTCGCCGAGCAGCGGCGCCCCGTCGCGCAGGTGTGGCGCGAGGACGTTGTCATACATGTTCAAAGCGCTGGCAATGGCCATATGCATATCCAGATATTGATAGGTGCCCAAGCGGCCGCCGAACAGAACTTTCCCCGACGCGGTCTCGGACTTCGCCCTGGCTCGATAGGCGGCCAACAGGGCGCGGTCGGCCTCGGTGTTGATCGGATAGTAGGGCTCGTCGTCGTCTTCGGCGAACCGGGAGTATTCCCGCATGATGACCGTCTTGTCGGATGGGTAATCGCGCTCGGCGTGGAAGTGACGGAATTCGTGGATGCGCGTGTAGGGCACGTCGAGGTCGTTGTAGTTCATCACCGGCGTGCCCTGGAAGTCACCAACCGGTAGCACCTCCACCTCGAAGTCCAGTGTGCGCCAACCCAGCCGCCCCTCGGCGTAGTCGAAGTAACGGTCCAGCGGGCCGGTGTACACGACAGGTGCCTCCCGGTTGTCGGCGCGCAGCTGGTCACGCACGTCAAACCAGTCGGTGTCCAACCTGACCTCGATCCGGTCGTCGGCGGCCATCTTGGTAAGCCACGCCGTGTAGCCGTCGACGGGCAGGCCTTCGTAGGTGTCGCTGAAGTACCGGTTGTCGAACGTGTAGCGCACCGGGAGCCTGTTGATGACGGCAGCCGGAAGCTCAATGGGGTCGGTCTGCCACTGCTTGGCGGTGTAACCCTTGACGAACGCCTCGTACAGCGGCCGGCCGATCAGCGAGATCGCCTTCTCCTCGAGGTTTTGCGCGTCGGCGGTGGGTATCTCGGCGGCCTGTTCGGCGATCAGCTGCCGCGCCTGCGCGGGGGTGAAGTACTTGCCGAAGAACTGCGAGACCAACCCCAGGCCCATCGGGAACTGGTAGGCCTGCCCGTTGTGCATCGCGAACACCCGATGCCGGTAATCGGTGAACTCGGTGAACTGCCGCACGTAGTCCCAGACCCTCTTATTAGAGGTATGGAAGAGGTGCGCGCCGTACTTGTGGACTTCGATGCCGGTCTGCGGCTCCGGTTCGGAATAGGCGTTGCCGCCGATGTGCGGGCGCCGCTCCACGACGAGCACGCGCTTGTCGAGTTGAGTGGCCACGCGCTCGGCAATCGTCAGGCCGAAGAATCCGGAGCCGACGACTAGGAGGTCGAAACGAGCGGGAGGGTCGAAACGCGCGGTCATCGGTTGCCTAGGGTATCCGACCTTGCTAACAAAACCCGACTTGACGGCTCGGGACCGATTCGGGACCTCGCCATCAAGGTCACACTCCGGGACGCGATTGCCTCACGATTCGATATAGCCACTCTAGTCACAGCATTCACACTCGTACCATCAACGGTGTGTGGTTCACGGAATGCGCTCGGGACTTCCGAGGCAGGAGAAATCCACACGGGACATAGTCCAGGCATATTCAGCTATTGAGGAGACTTCCGTGCCGAACCGACGCCGACGCAAGCTTTCGACAGCCATGAGCGCGGTCGCCGCCCTGGCAGTCGCGAGTCCTTGCGCATTTTTCCTTGTTTACGAATCGACAGCAGCCACCAAGCCGACCGAACACCACGAGTTCAAGCAGGCTGCGGTGATGACCGACCTCCCGGGTGAACTGATGGGTGCTCTGTCGCAGGGCCTGTCGCAGTTCGGGGTCAACCTGCCACCCTTGCCAGGCCTGACCGGCGGCACCACCGGCGGCACCGGCCTGACCAGCCCGGGCCTCGGCACCACCGGGCTGACCAGCCCCGGGCTGGGCACCACGCCCGGCCTGACGACCACGCCCGGCCTGACCAGTCCGACTCTGCCGGGTACGAGTCTGCCGGGGGCCACGACGCCGGGCGCCACGACACCCGGGCTCACCACGCCGAGTGCCGCCCTGCCGTCGACGGGTGTGACCACCCCGACCCTGCCCGGGGTCACCAGCCCCAACCCCGCGCTGACCAGCCCGACCGGAGCCTTACCCGGACTGACCAGTCCGACCGGTACCGGCGAGGTTCCGATCAGCACGCCTACCGGGTTGGACCCGGGTAGCGACGGAACCTATCCGATCCTCGGTGACACGAGCGGCCTTGGCGGCGTGGGTGGCACATCGCCCGCAGCGGCCGCCGCACCCAGCGGTGGTGGCGGGCTCGTCAATGACGTCATGCAAGCCGCCAACCAGCTGGGCGCCAGCCAGGCCATCGATCTGCTCAAGGGCCTGATCATGCCGGCGATCATGCAGGGCGTGCAGAACGGCGGAGCGGCCGCGCCGGGCGCTGCCGCAGCATTGCCGGGCGCCGCCGGTGCCATTCCAGGTGCCGCCGCAGCAATCCCGGGCGCCGCCGGTGCCATTCCGGGGGCCGCCGCAGCGGTACCCGGCGCCGCCGCAGCAGTTCCGGGCGCCGTCGCACCGGCCGCTGCCGGGGCAGCCGCAGCCGTCCCGGGGGCGTTGACCCCGGTGCTGCCGACCCGCTGAGGCATGGCCAGCTAGAGAACCCGTCACCGGACGGCACCGCAGAGTCGAGTTCACTCTCTGCGGTGCCGTCGACGGTGTTCGCGAGTTTGTGCCTGCATATACCGTGTCGCCTCACTAATAACAATAGGAACACACGTAACATCGCCTGGTGACGTCTCGCAGCCGCGCGCCGACGATGTTGCTGACCGCCTTCGCGGCGACTGTCGTCATCGTCGCGTGGGTGCTGAACCGTCCGGCAGCTGATCCCGGTGAGTTGGCCCCCGCCCGCGATACCCGACTCTCCGAGCAACCGCTGATCGGACTCGGCGGCGGTGTCACGGTACGCGAGGTCACGCAGGACACCCCATTTTCGTTGGTCGCATTGACCGGCGACCTCGCCGACACCTCCACCCGAGTGCGTGCCAGGCGCCCCGACGGCTCCTGGGGACCCTGGTATCAGACCGAGTACCAGACTTCGGCACCTGACACATCACCCGAGGCTCCCGCCGGGCCACGCAGCACCGACCCGGTGTTCGTGGGCGCCACGACGACCGTGCAGATCGCGGTCACCCGCCCCGCCGACGCTCCGGTGACACAGGCGCCGGCCGGCCCGCCGCCCAGCGATCTGGGCTACCGCCCCGCGAGCAAAGACCAGCCCTTCGGGCAGAACATCTCCGCGATCCTGATATCCCCGCCGCAGGCCCCGGCTGGATCGCATTGGACGCCCCCGACCGGAGTGGTCACCCCGGGCCAGCCGCCCACCATCATCAGCCGCGCCGAATGGGGCGCCGACGAGTCACTGCGCTGCGGAACTCCCCAGTACGGCAACGGACTTCGCGCCGCGGTGGTACACCACACCGCCGGCAGCAACGACTACACGCCGCAGGAGTCGGCCGGTATCGTCAAGGCGATCTACACCTACCACAGCAGGACGCTGGGCTGGTGCGATATCGCCTACAACGCCCTGGTCGACAAGTACGGCCAGGTGTTCGAGGGCAGTGCCGGCGGATTGACCAAACCGGTCGAGGCGTTCCACACCGGTGGATTCAACCGCAACACCTGGGGGGTGGCGATGATCGGGAACTTCGACGACGTGCCGCCGACCCCGCTGCAAATCAGGGCCATCGGCCGCCTGTTGGGCTGGCGGCTGGGTATGGACAATGTTGACCCCAAGGGCACGGTGTCCCTGGTGTCGGCCGGTAGTCGGTACACCACCTTCCCGGCCGGGGCCACCGCCACGTTGCCCACCATTTTTACCCACCGCGACGTCGGAAACACCGACTGCCCCGGCAATGCCGCGTATGCGCTGATGGACGAAATCCGTGACATCGCATCGCATTTCAACGATCCGCCCGAAGAACTACTCAAGGCACTGCAGGGCGGCGCGATCTACGACCGCTGGCAGGCGCTGGGCGGGATGAACAGCTTCCTGGGGGCGCCGACCTCGCCGGAACAAGACGCCGTGGGGGACGCGAAATACGTGACGTTCGCCAAGGGTGCCATGTACTGGTCATCGGTCACCGGCGCCGAGCCTGTCACCGGAGCGATCTATGACGCCTGGGCCTCGCTGAGTTACGAGCGGGGTCCGCTTGGGTTGCCCACCAGCGCGGAGATACAGGAGCCACTGCGGATCACGCAGAATTTTGCGCATGGGGTGCTGAACTTCGAGCGGCTCAACGGCGACGTCACGTCGGTCATCGACGGGATCGCGTCGCCTATGACGTCGTCGTCGCCGCCGACCGCGAGCGGGCCGTCGGTGCCGCCCGAGCACTTCTCGCTGCCGGCGCACCCGGCGGGCTAGGCTCGCTCATGTGCGCGAAACGCCTTACCTGACGATCGATCTCGGGCGGGTACGCAAGAACTTCCGCGCGTTGCGTACCGTGTTGCCGGACGCGTCGATCCGCTATGCGGTCAAGGCGAATCCCGCCGGCCCGATCCTGCGGCTGCTCGCGGCCGAGGGGGCCTCGTTCGACGTCGCCTCGATCGGTGAGATCGAAGCGTGCGCCACCGTCGGCATCGACGGCTCCCTTCTGGCGTTCGGTAACACCATCAAAACGCCGTCGACGGTAGGTGTGGCCTATGCCCGCGGGGTGCGGCGGTTCGCGTTCGACACCGAGGACGGATTGACCGGGATCGCCGAGAACGCGCCAGGTTCGGTCGTGGAATGCCGTATCGCACCGGCATTTCCGTCATCGGTGACGCCGTTTGGGCACAAGTTCGGCTGCGCCCCGGCCGAGGCGGCCGACATGCTGATTCGCGCCCGGCGGCTCGGTCTGCGGCCGGAGGGCGTGTGCTTTCATGTCGGCTCACAGCAGGTGGACGTCGCGGCGTGGGAGCTCGGGATACGTTATGCCGCTGAGATTTTCGCCGCTGTGGACGGCCTGACGACGATCAACGTCGGGGGCGGCTTTCCGATCGTGTATGCCGCCGACGTGCCGTCGCTTGACGCCATCGGCGACACCGTCGCGGCCGCGCTGAGGCGCTATTTCGGCGGCGATCGACCACAGCTCGCGGTGGAACCCGGCCGCGCGATCGTGGGCACGGCCGGCACCATCCACTGCCAGGTCGTGTCGGTGCGTATCGGCACCGACGGCCGGCGATGGGTCTACCTCGATATCGGTCGCTACGGAGGTCTCGCGGAGGCCGAAAACGAGTACATCCGGTACCGGTTGCGGACCGGTCGCGACGACGACCCGACCGACGACGCCGTCCTCGCGGGTCCGACGTGCGACGGCGACGACGTGCTCTACCAGAAATATCCGCTCCCGGTGACGCTGGTTTCCGGCGATCGCGTGGAGATCGACCACGCCGGTGCGTACACCGCCAGTTACGCGTCGGTATCTTTCAACGGATTCGACCCGCTGCCAACATATTTCGCGGGTGCCCCGCCCGCCTCGGCTGGCAAGGTCGTCGAGCGGTTGGGACCCGGGCTCAGCCGCACTTGGTCACTGTCGGAGGTCATCTGTGACGTGCGGACCGATTTTCAGCATGTGGTGATCGGCCGGACCACGCAGGGCGTCGCGCTGTTCAGCGATGGTGAACGGCAGAGCACCGAGTTCAGCCAACTCGTCTATCACGAGGCCCTGCTGATGCCGGCGCTGCTGTTGGCCGGCAAGGCCGAGCGGGTTCTCGTCATCGGGTCCGGCGAAGGGGTGGTGAGCCAATTGGCGGTGTCCGCGGGCGCGCTGCACGTCGACCATGTCGACATCGACCGCGCGGCGGTTCGGCTCTGCGCGCAGCACCTGCCGTACGGTTACTCGGTCGACGAATTAGCCAGGGCGGAAAGCGGACTGGGCCGGGTCACCATGCATTACCGCGACGGCTGGAGCTTTGTGGAGCAGTCCCTGGCGGCCCATGCCGCCTATGACGTCGTGGTGATAGACCTTCCCGACGAGCAAACCGTGCCCGCACAGCACAACCGGCTCTACGATGCAGACTTTCTCGAGAAATGCCGCAGCATTGGTCATGTCGTCGTCGGACAGGCCGGCTGCCCGACACTGTGGCGCAACGAGTCGCTGCGTCGATCGTGGCGACGCTTCCACGAAATCTTCGGCACCGTAGTCTATTTCGGCAGCGACGAGCACGAGTGGGCCTTCCTGTCCGGCATGTCGACGGTCACCGAGGACCCGGTTGCCGCCATGTCGGCTCGTTTGGCGAGACTGGGTTACCGCCCGCAAACGATCGACGCCGAGACGTTGATCGCATGCACGGTTCCACCAAAGTCATTGCGGGGCTGAGCCAAAGAGTCCGGGTAAGCCGACCAGCGACCCTTCGGAGAAGTACGGTCCGGCGTCCGGTGTCAGAGACGAATAGCCGTCGTCGACGATCGGCTGCAGCACCGAATTGAGGCCGCCGATGATCGGTTGCGGGACACCGATCTGCTCGAGTGGCAACAACATCGGCAGAGTCGGTGAGGGGATCATGTACGTGGTGATCGTGCCGCCCGCGGAGTCGGTCACGCTGGACACCACCACCGCGTCCGACCTCGTGGCAAGAGACGCCGTGTCGTGGTAGTAGGCCGCCCCGAACAGCGAGTTCACATCCGCAAGCAGATTCCAGGGCCGGTCTGGCGGATTGCCCCAGAAGTCGTACTGGCCGTACACCACGCTGACGTCGTACTGCGTGTTCGGGAGGCCCGCAGCCGTGTAGTTGACGATGGGCAAGGTAAACCCGTTAGGCAGGTAGATGTGAAATAGGCCGAGCTCCGGGTCGGAGAACAGGGCGAACTTCAGGTCATGGGCCGGCGGAGCACTGGGATCGGTTGCCAGGTAGGCCAACTCGCGATTGGCAACGAGGGTTCCCTCGGACAGCGCGGCTATGCTCACCGGTGCACCGCCGCCGTTGGCCACCGCGCTCATGATCTGGCCGTTGAGCATCTGCTGTCCGATGGTGACGGCGGTGTTGACATCGGGGGCGGTCGGACTGCCGCTGATGATGCCCATGCTGGCCGGGTAGTTGACGACCTGAGCGACGGTGCCGGGGAACCAGTTCTCCCCGATGGCCTGGTTGAGCAGGTCGTAGCCCTGCAGGATCGACACGGAACTCGGCCCGGGTATGCCGCCCTCGAGGTATACCTGTCCGAGGTAGGGCAGCTGGGTAATGATGCCCGGAAAGTAGAGCGGCCCCGCGCCGGGGACGGTAATCCTGGTGGCCGCCGCCGCGCCCGACATCGAGACGGCGCTGGCGGTCTCGGTGCCCAGGTAGGCGTTCCCGGCCGCCGCTAGATTGAGCACGAACTGCTCATGAAGCTGCGTCGCTTGCCCGCTGAGCGCCTGATAATCCAAGCCGTACGCGCCGAACAACTCCGAAATGCGCGTCGACACCTCGTCGGCGCCCGCGGTCAGCAACGACGTAGTGGAGTTGGCAGCCGCCGAGTTCGCCGCGCCGACCGCCGACCCGATCGCGGCCAAATCCGTAGCGGCACCCGCCAAGAAGTCAGGCGTTGCCACGACGTAGGACACAGGTGTCTCCTTGGGGGACCTGGCGAGGGGTGAGCAGCGCTGTGACGACCCCCCGCGGCGCAACCGGTGGCTGCGAGGTTACTCGCGACCGGGATCCGCAACGCGGGTTTTGCCGTGAAGTTCGGGACCGCTGATTGCCCCTAGAAGGGCGGCGGTTCGTCGTCCGGACCGGGAGGCGGGTGCGGCGCGAAGTAGTCGTAGCTGGGGCGTTGGGCTCGCTCTGCGGTGCGGGCGTTGCGGTTGGCGCGGCGTTCGGTGGCGACGCGCGCGGCACGGTTTTGGGTGCGGGTGCGGCGGCGTTTGGGCATCATCGCCGCCCGATTACCGCAGTCGCGTGAAGGCGGTCGGGGGTCGGTTTCGGGGGTGGGCATGCCGCCCACGGCGTAGCACAGGCTGGGGAATAGCAGCGCACTGCCCGGGGTGGTGACATGGGTCGTGCCAGCCGGTGAGGTCAGGATCAGCGTCCCGTCAGCGAGTTGTTGCTCTTTCCAGCCCCAGAAAGTTTTGGTCAAATGGTGTGTGCGGCAATAGCATTTGAGATTCCCCGCATGCGTGGGACCACCCCCGTCGTAGGGAATCGTGTGGTCGAGGTCGCAGCGGACGGCGGGCACGTCGCAGCCCGGCCAGCGGCACGTCAGGTCGCGGCAGCGCACGAAATCGGCCAGCGCTTTCGACGGGATGTACTGCGGCTCGGGGGCGGTGCATCCGGGGTGGACCAGCGGGACCAGCTTCGCGGTGGTGGCGAGTTCGGCGATCAGCTCAGGGGGGATCAGCCCGTCGGCGCCGAGCTCCCACGCCCCGGTGTCGCTGGCACCGGTCAGCGTGGCTTGGTCGGCGATCACGTGAATCGTCACCGGGCAAGCCGCCGGGCGTTTGCCGGCCGCGCAATCCCTAAGGCCGCAGCGACACCCCAGCCGATCCGCACCGGCGGCCAGCGCCCCCAAAGCATCCGCGCGGCGCTGCTCAGCGGTGCGCGGGTCGTGTCCGCACACGGTGGCCGCCAACTCGTTCAGGCGTATGTCCAGCGCGTGCGCATCCACGGAGTACAGGCTGCCCTCGATGCGCGAGATGCCGTCCTGCTCGGATCCGAGGTAGATCTCGCGGTTGGTTTGGCGTTCTTTGCGTCGGCGCACCGCATCCAGATCGATGCGGGCCACGATCGCATCCAGCTTGCCCGACAATCGGCCCCGGCTCATCGAGGGCCACCGGGCCACATTCGCGGCCACCACCTTGTCGACCTTGGCCAAGACGTCAGGGTTCTCGATCAGATCGGTGCGGTACACGATCGTGGAAAACGCCAGAAAATCGATGTCACCGGCAATGAACACCTCGGCGGTCTTGGGGAGGCGCTCGCGCATCGCCCGGGCATACTCCACCAGAGTCACCGCCCGGCGCTGCCCTATCCGCAATCCCGCCGCCACCTCCGCGGCGACGGCCGCCATGGTGTCGATCGCCCAATCATCAGACGCCGGCGCCTGTGTGAACCGATACGCGAACAACTCCCCCAACGCCACTAACTGCGCCGCCGCCGCCTGATTCTCGATACGCGCCGCCGCACATATCCGCTGCACAAACCCCACCGACTCGTTCGTCGGGGTCCGCTGCCGATACCGACGCTCGATCTCCTCGGCCAACGCATCCATGTGCGCCAGCGACTGCGGCGAGGGCTGCCGACCGCTACATCCTTCGAACATGTTTTCGATTATGCCACAGCCGGCCGACAGGCCGACTGTCATCTCCCAAGACATCGGTGACAGTTCTGTATCAGGACATCGGTGATCGTTCGGGCGGTCTTTGGTGGTGACACTCCTGCCCCGAGGCTCGGGCGGTGGCTGTTAATGAACCCATCGATCCTCGTGTCCGCCTCGCGATCTCGCAGTGGCCCGATGACGCGCCCCGCGGGGCGGTCTCAACGTTTTGCGCCGAGCACGGCATCTCCCGCAAGTCGTTCTACGAATTGCGCAAGCGCGCGAAGACCGACGGACCGGCCGCGGTGCTCGAACCTAGGACCAGACGGCCGAAGTCGAGCCCGTCGAAGTTAAGCGATGAGGTCCCAAGCCCGACCCGCCCTTCTTCGTCCAAGCCGCAATAAA
>NZ_JAFBAR010000104.1 GCF_019247635.1 Mycobacterium sp. | reverse complement strand
GGCCCGATCTAATGGCCCGCCTCCTCCTCACCCCGCTACACGGGCTGCATCGTCACCGGGCCCGATCTAATGGCCCGCCTCCTCCTCACCCCGCTACACGGGCTGCATCGTCACCGGGCCCGATCTAATGGCCCGCCTCCTCCTCACCCCGCTACACGGGCTGCATCGTCACCGGGCCTACGCTGGCAATCATGACCGAGATAGCTGAAACCTCCGTCGACAACATCCGCACGGTCGAGGGATTCCTGAACGCGCTGCAGGATGGGAATATCGACGTCGCCGACGCGGCGCTGGACGACGACCTCGTCTACCAGAATGTGGGCTTTCCGACGATCCGCGGCCGCAAGAGGGTGATAGATCTGTTCCGCCGCATGGATGGCCGCAGCGCCTTCGAGGTGAAGATTCACCGCGTCGCCGCCGACGGGGCCGCCGTGCTCACCGAGCGCACCGACGCGCTGATCTTCGGGCCGCTGCGGCTGCAGTTCTGGGTTTGTGGCGTGTTCGAGGTGCACGACGGGCGAATCACGTTGTGGCGGGACTACTTCGACCTGTACGACGTGCTCAAGGCGACCGTGCGCGGATTGGCCGGGTTGGCGGTGCCGTCGCTGCGAGCGACGTTTTGACGGGTGAGTGCCGTCAGGACGAAGCCTAACTTCGTACAACTAGTCCGTTATTGCCTCGGGGCGCGGCTGCCCGACTCGATGCGCGACTGGGTACGCAACGACCTGGCCGGCAAGGGTGCTGCCCGCCGGATGATGATTCGGGTCGCGGTGCCGGCGGTGCTCGTGCTCGCCCCGTTCTGGTTGATACCGACGACGTTGGATGTCCACCTGAGCATGACGCTGCCAATTCTCATTCCGTTCGTGTACTTCTCGCATGCGCTCAACAAAATCTGGCGGCGCCACATGCTGCGCGTACACGGCCTGGACCCGGAACTCGTCGACGAGCTGGCCAACAAGCGCAACGCCCACATCCATCGGGCGTACATCGAACGCTATGGGCCCCGGACCCAGGACTGACTAACCACATGGCGGCGACCCGCCACGCCCGGCTCCGCCGCGCTCGCGATCGCCGCTCCACATGGCGGCGACCGGCCACGCCCGCTAACCGGTCTTCGGTAATCCCCCGAGCTCGTCGAAGGCCTGCGCCCAACCGACCAGGCGATCGGTGGCGTCGACGAGCTCGGCCCGGTAGCGCTGTCGCGAACCGGCAACCACCGCATCACCGTTGACGGATGACACTAATTGTGCTGCGGCGGTGACCATTTCGTTGTACTGACGAACACCGGCGCTCAACTGGGCAGTGAACGCGTTGATGGTCGGCACCAGATATGGGCGCGATGTATCCGTGTGATAAGCCACCCGCTCCATCGACACCACCTCGGCGGCGGTAGCCGCCATAGCCGCCGAACTACGGTTGGCTGCTGCCGTGAGGTCACGTATCTCGTCGGCCGGCAACATTGCACCCCGCTCCAGCACGCCCAACAACGAGAAGAACCCTCGTTCGGAGGCGCCGAGTGCATACATCGCGGGTCTGGCCGCCGAGCCATGTGGAGGCAGTCGATGCACGTTGGTCGGCCGTGCGGCGGGCAATGGCTCCGACCGCAGCCAGCGGTAGCGAAACAGCAACAGCGTCGCGGGCACGGCCATGACGACCGCGACCGCGCCGGTGATCTCGAGCAGCAACGCGAACCAGCCCCAGGCCGCAAGGATCGCCGTAAGCACGCCCCAGAACACGCACCCGGACGCAAAGATCAAGCCCCATCGCAGCGCGCGTCGGCGGCGGCGCAGCAACCGTGCCCGCGGATCGGTAGCGGCACTGATCTTCTGCGCTAAGAAGTCGGTTAGGTCGCCCACAGCGTCGAATCCACGCTGCAGCAGCCCACGCTGACTCACTTTCACCGCCACCGAGAGTCCGCTTATTGCTGGCCGTAGGGGTTTTCTGAAACCGGTGCACCGCCTGCGGGAGTCGCCGGGTTGGCGGCCGGAGTCGGTGGGGCCACCGCGGGAGTCGCCGCGCCGCCGGTCGGCAGGGCCTCACCGCGCATCGAGGCGCGAATCTGCTCCAGCCGGGAGTGACCGGCCATTTCAACGCCGGCCTGTTCGACCTCGAGCATGCGACCCTGCACCGAACTCTGCGCAAGCTCGGCTGAACCGACGGCGTTGGCGTAGCGCCGTTCGATCTTGTCGCGCACCTCGTCGAGGCTTGGGGTATTGCCAGGTGCGGCGAGTTCACTCATCGACCGCAGCGACGCGCTGACCTGCTCCTGCATCTTGGCCTGCTCGAGCTGGCTGAGCAGCTTGGTGCGCTCCGCGATCTTCTGCTGCAGCACCATTGCATTGCGTTCGACGGCCTTTTTGGCCTGAGCCGCCGCCTGCAGCGCCTGGTCGTGCAGCGTCTTGAGGTCTTCGACGCTCTGCTCGGCGGTGACCAGCTGCGCCGCGAACGCTTCGGCGGCGTTGTTGTACTCGGTGGCCTTGGCGGCGTCGCCGGCGCCCGTGGCCTGGTCGGCCAGCGTCAAGGCCTGACGCACGTTGACCTGGAGCTTTTCGATGTCGGCGAGCTGCCGGTTGAGCCGCATCTCCAGCTGGCGCTGGTTACCGATCACCTGCGCCGCCTGCTGGGTCAACGCCTGGTGGGTGCGCTGTGCCTCCTCGATGGCCTGCTGGATCTGCACCTTGGGGTCGGCATGCTCGTCGATCTTGGAATTGAACAGCGCCATGAGGTACTTCCACGCTTTGACGAATGGATTGGCCATGACTTAGCTCCGCCTTCGCTTCTTGTGTGGGCTGGATGGTCCCCGGTTAGGCCCCAGCGCTTACCCTGCCGCTCAATTTAGTGGTTTCGCGGCGATAGCCCCACCCCGGCACTCACGCCATTGCCAAAGCCGTCGCCTGCGGAATGACCATTTTGGTGCTGGCGTCAATGCTGGAACTGGTCTGAGCCGCGCTTTCCTCGCGCGCCATCTGCTCGCCGGCGCCGATGAGCACCTCGGACAGCGGAACCCGCAACGCGTCACAAATCGCGCCGAGCAGTTCGCTGGACGGTTCCTTGCGGCCGCGCTCGACCTCCGATAGGTACCCGAGGCTCACCCGTGCCGAATCGGACACCTCCCGCAACGTGCGGCCTTGTGAAATCCGGGCCCCGCGCAGCACCTCGCCAATGACCTCGCGAACCAATGACGCCATCGGTGTCTCCCCTCGGCCCGAAAAACAATCCGCCATAACGCCAACGCCGACAGCGGCGGGGTTGGTTCCCGGGTGCGTCAGTCTGAGCTTTGGCGAACTTCCCGGGCCGTGGTGGCCACATAGTCGACTCCGGTGACCACGGTAAGCACGATCGCGATGGCCATCACAACCGCCGCCACGACATGCAGCCCGCCCGACAGCGGCAAAACGAACAACCCGATCGCCACGGCCTGGGTCAGTGTCTTGAGCTTGCCGCCCCAGCTGGCGGGGATGACGCCGCGGCGAATCACCGCCAACCGCAACACCGTCACCCCGAGCTCGCGAACCAGGATCAAAATCGTGACCCACCAGGGCAAGTCGCCGAGCATGGACAGGCCGACCAGGGCGGAGCCGATCAGCGCCTTGTCGGCGATGGGATCGACAAAGGCGCCGAATTCCGTTGCCATGCCGTAGTTACGAGCCAGCTGACCGTCCAGTCGATCGGTAAGGCAGGCAACCGCGAAGATCGCCCAGGCCGCTATGCGGGCAGAGGTTTCATGGCCGCCGCCGTAAAACAGGGCAAACAGGAAGATGGGGACCATCACAAGCCGCAGCCCGGTCAGGATATTGGCGAGGTTGGCGATACGGGCGCGGCGCACCATCGGACCCGTTTGCGGCTGCCCCGACACGGCAACAGAATAACGGGTGCCCAGCTCAACCGCCCTAGATGTCGATACTGTTCTCCCGTGACCGAAAGTCCACGGGATCACCTGCCGGTGGTGCGACGCGCGCGAACATCTGACGTCCCAGCGATCAAACAACTTGTCGACACCTATGCGGGCAGGATCCTGCTGGAGAAGAACCTCGTGACGCTTTACGAAGCCGTGCAGGAATTTTGGGTTGCCGAACGCCCCGACCTCCCGGGCAAAGTGGTCGGTTGCGGGGCGTTGCACGTGTTGTGGTCGGACCTCGGTGAAATCCGCACCGTCGCAGTCGACCCCGCCACGACCGGGCACGGAATCGGCCACGCGATCGTCAACCGGCTGCTCGAAGTAGCCCGTGAGCTCCAGCTGAAGCGGCTGTTCGTGTTGACCTTCGAGACCGAGTTCTTCGGCAGGCATGGATTCACCGAGATCGAGGGCACCCCGGTTACCGCAGAGGTGTTCGACGAGATGTGCCGCTCGTATGACATCGGCGTGGCCGAATTCTTGGACCTGAGCTATGTCAAGCCCAACATCCTGGGCAACTCTCGGATGCTGCTGGTCCTCTAGTTTGCCGAGCAGGCACAAAAGCACGCGACACGCCGAGGATTGGGGTGCTTTTGCGTCTGCTCCCGCTAGTCGGCCTATCCGCCGTTGCCGCCGTTGCCGCCGGTGGCGCTGGCACCGGTGCCGTTCTCCGCGATGTTTCCGGCTCCGCCGCCACCGCCCCCGCCGGTGCTGGCGCCGCCGCCGTTGCCGGGATAGGCGATGCCTGGGCTCCCGGGGTAGCCGCCGGCTCCGCCGTCACCGCCGGAGAAATACCCGCCGCCGCCGGAGGTGCTAGCGCTGGCACCAGCCCCGTCGCCGCCGGTGCCGCCAAAACCACCGTTGACCCCGCCGCCGCCACCACCGCCACCACCGCCCGATACGCCGGCGGTGGTGTCGGAGCCGCCGCCCGCGGACCCACCGCTAGCGCCGACGCCGCCCCCAGTCCCACCACCGTTTCCGCCGTTTCCGGCGGTGATCCCGGTCCCCGTGGCACCGACGCTGGCCGCACCGCCGCCGCCACCGCCTCCACCGGGGCCGCCGGTTGCGCCGGCGGGGCCCCCGCCATCGCCGCCGCCGGCGACCTGGGTGCTGGCGGAGATGACGTTGTTCCCGTTGATACCCGCTGAACCACCAGGGCCGCCGTTACCGCCGGTGCCGCCGGTGCCGCCGCCGGTGCTGTTCCCGCCGGCCCCCCCGCCGCCACCACCACCGCCGGCGATGTCGCCCTTGGTGATGTTGGTGAGGACACCGCTAGCGCCGGTGCCGCCGGTGCCGCCGTCGCCGCCGTTGTAGCCGTTGCCGCCGTTGCCGCCGGTGCCGCCGTTACCGCCGACGTCGCCGCTCGCGTTGAAGATGCCGCCGTTGCCGCCGTCGCCGCCGCGGCCACCGTTGCCCGCACCACCCGCGACCGCGCCGGAGCCGCCCGCACTGCCACCGAGGCCGGCGTTGCCGCCGTCGCCGCCGTGGCCGCCGGACCCGCCAGCAAGAGGGCTACCGCCCTGCCCGCCATGGCCGCCGTCGCCGCCACCGCCGCCATTCCCGTTGGCACCGGCTTGGCCGCCGAACAAGCCCGCGAACCCCTGGGCTTGGCCGCCGACTCCACCCGTACCGCCGTTCCCGCCCTGACCGCCGTCCGTGCCGCTGCCGGCGAGCAAGCCAGAGCTGCCGCCTCCGCCCAGACCGCCGATGCCGCCCACACCGCCGAGACCGCCGGGACCGCCGTTGCCGAAGATCAGACCGCCGTTGCCACCGGCCCCGCCGACGCCGCCGATGCCGCCCGTGCCCCCGTTGGTGTGGCTGGCCGACGAGCCCGTTGTGCCGGTAAGGCCAGTTCCCCCAGGTCCGCCGGCGCCGCCGTTACCGAACAAAAACGCGGAGCCGCCGGCCCCACCATTGCCGCCGGGCGCACCCGACCCTCCGTCGCCGCCGTTGCCGCCAAGCCACCCGCCGCCCCCGCCGGCCTCCCCGGTCCCCGGGGCGCCGTTGGCGCCATTGCCGATCAGCGGCCGCCCAGTCAGCGCGACGAAAGGCGCATTGATTGGATCCAGCAGGTCTTGCTCGAGAGTCTGTAACGGCGAGGCGTTCGCCGCCTCGGCGGCCGCATACGACCCCGCGGCCGCCTGCATGGCCTGTACAAACTCCGCATGAAACGCCGCCGCCTGGGCGCCGGCCGCCTGAAAGGCCTGGGCGTGGCCGCCGAACAGCGCCACCACGGCCTGCGAGACCTCGTCGGCGCCGGCGGCCAGCAGCCCGGTCGTCGGGCCGACCGCAGCCGCGCGAGCCGAGTTGAGCGCCGAGTCGATACTTTGCAGATCCGCCGCCGCGGTCGTGAGAAACTCCGGTGCCGCGATTACATACGCCATCTTTGCCTCATCCAGTTCGCTTAATCCCAAAGGGCTGGCCGGAATTTGGGCGCACGGGGCCGTCACGCGGCTACAGTGTTCGCATCATGTCTCGAGTGGTGCGGACGGTGCCGCGTCGACCGCCCGGAGCGCTTGATGCGTAGTGTGCTCCGGGCGCGGGGTGCGGTAGATCGGTAAAAGTACCGGTCTTTGCTACACCGCGCATCGGGCACGGTCAGGAGCAGGGAACGGGCAGCTGATGCAGGGTTTGTTGGAGCGCCAAGCGCCGCTGTCCGAGCTGACCCGACTGGCGCAGGCGTTGCGCCGGGGGTCGGGCCAGGTGATGTTGCTGCGCGGGGAGGCCGGTGTCGGCAAGACCGCACTGATCAACCGCTTCACGGCCACATTGGACGGCTCGATCCGGGTGTTGGTGGGCTGGTGTGATCCACTGGCCGCACCGCGGCCGTTAGGCCCGGTGATCGATGCGCTCGGCGGGTTGAGCTCCGCGGTCGCCGCGGGTCTCGCTGCGGCGATCGAATCCGGTGACGCCGGTGCATTGTATCGGCAGCTCCTGGAGATGTTGCGCAACGGGCGGTGCTGGGTGTGGGTGATCGAGGATGCGCATTGGGCCGATGGGGCCACCCTGGATTTAATCCGCTTTCTGGCCCGCCGCATCAATGCACTGCCCCTGCTGTTGGTGGTGTCTTACCGCGATGACGAGCTCGATCAGCAGCACCCGCTTGCAGTGGCGCTGGGCGATGTGGCGGGCTGCGCCGGGGTTGGCCGGATCAAGTTGGAGCCGCTGAGCCGCGAGGCGGTGGCGGTGCTGGCTTCCGGCAGCGGGGTCAACGCCGAGCAGGTGCATCAACTGACTGGCGGCAACCCGTTTTATGTGACTGAGGTGCTGGCCGCCGGCGCGGATGCGCTGCGCGAAAAGGCGTTGCCGCGCAGCGCGGCGGAGGCGGTGTGGGGCCGGTTGGCTCGGTTGTCGGCCGACGGGCGCGCAATCACCGAGGCCGTGGCCACCTGTGGCCCGCGCGCGGCCCTGAGCCTGCTGAACAAGGTGTGCCCGGAGGCTGGTGGGGCGCTGGCCGAATGCGCATCCGCCGGGGTGCTGGTGGTCGATGAGGAGGTGGTCGGTTTCCGCCATGAGTTGGCCCGGCAAGCCGCCTTGGAGCAAATCCCCGATTTGCGCCGGCGCATGCTGCACAAAAAGGCGCTGACCGCGCTGGCCGAACCACCCATAGACCCCAACGCATTGGCGGCGTTGACGTTTCACGCCGATCAAGCCCGCGACGCGGACGCGGTGATCCGCCACGGCGTGGCCGCGGCCGAGCGGGCCGTCGCCCTGGGCGCCAACCGGGAAGCTACCCAGCTGTACGCGCTGGTGCTGCGCCACGCCGACACTATCCCCACCGAACAAAAGGTCCGCTGGATTGAGCAGCACGCGCTCACCAGCTACCTGTACGGGCAGGCTGAAGAGGCGGTGGCGTCTTGGCGTGAGGCGAGCAAGTGTCGTCGCGCGCTGGGTGATTCGCTCGGGGAAAGCGAGAACCTGCGCTGGCTTTCGCACGAGCTGTGGGGCATGGGCCGAGTCCGCGAGGCCTTCGATGCCGCGCGAGCCGCGCTGGAGCTGGCACAAGGCTTCGAAGCATCCCCGCAGCTAGGGTGGTCGCTGGTCAACTTGGCCGAGTTCGGCAGCTGGGGTTTTGACCCAGCAGCGGTTGACTACGCCGCCCAGGCCATCACTTTGGGAACGCACCTCGGTGACGACGCCTTGGTCATTCGTGCCCGCGCCGCCGCGGCGGCAACCCAGGTCCTGACCACCAACGCCGGGTGGCAGCAGCTGGAAGCGGCATGGCGTGACGCGATGGCTACCCAGACCCGCAGCGAACATGCCGGACTGCTGGCAACGATCGTCTGTTGGCTGGCGGCGTCGCACTACGACGTCGAACGCGCGGATCGCTACATCACCGACTCGCTCGCGTACTGCCGCGAACATAATGTGTTCACCTTCGAGGCGTTGATCGTCGGAGTGGATGCGTTGTTGCGGCTTCGTCGCGGCGACTGGGACTGGGCCGGCGCTGCGGCCGAGGATCTTCTGACCCGGCCCGGGCTGGCCGCGGTGAATCGGATTTTGCCGCGACTCATCCTTGCCCTGGTTCATGCCCGGCGCGGCCAGCAGCCCGTTGCCGCGCTGCTTGACGACGCCGTGGCCAGCGCCGAACCCGACCACCTCCGGTTTTTTTCGGTGTGGGCCGCGCGTGCCGAGGCAGCCTGGTTGGCCGGAGACGACGACAGCTGCCGCAGCGAGGCCCAGGCTGGGCTGGCAGCGACGCCTGCGCACGCCGACCCCTGGCTGATTGGGGCGCTGCAACGCTGGCTGTGTTTGGCCGGCGGTGAACCCACGGTTGGCATCGATGACCCGCGCACACCGTTCGAGCTGGAGGTCCGCGGCGACTGGCAGGCCGCCGCCGAGGAATGGATGCGCCGCGGTTGCCCCTACGACGCCGCGGTCGCCCAACTCGGCGGCGACATCACCGCGGTGGAATCTGCGCTGTCCACGTTTCGCCGCCTGGGCGCGCGGGCCGCAGCCCGCCGCGCCCAGCAGCGCCTGATGGCGTTGCGCGGCCCCACCCGCCGCGGCCGCAGCGCCGAAACCCGTGCCGACTCCCACGGATTGACCCGCCGCGAACGCGAAGTCCTCGAGCTGCTCGCCGCCGGGCACAGCGACACCCAGATCGCCACCGCGCTGCACATCAGCCGGAAAACCGCCAGCTGGCACGTCAGTTCGATCCTGCTCAAACTCGGCGTGGCCAACCGCACCCAAGCCGCCGCACACGCCCACCGCGGCTCTTAGCGCTACGTGGCCCCCGATCCGAGGGTGGCACGCCACATGCGCGCGCAGTGCGGTGCTGCGTCTGCTCGCGCTAGTCGGCCTCGTCATCGGACACGCCGCCGAGGCCGCGGATCGCCGCCAACGTCGCGGCCAGCTCGTCGGGTTTGACCAGCACCTCGCGCGCCTTCGAGCCCTCGCTGGGCCCCACGATGCCGCGGGTCTCCATCAGGTCCATCAGCCGGCCGGCTTTGGCGAAGCCGACGCGCAGCTTGCGCTGCAGCATCGAGGTCGAGCCGAACTGGCTGGACACCACCAACTCCACGGCCTGTAGGAACACGTCCATATCGTCGCCGATGTCCGGGTCGACGTCCGCGCGCTCACCGGTGGGTTTGGCGGTCGTGACGCCCTCGGTGTACTCGGGTTCAGCCTGGTCCTTGCAGGCAGTGACGACAGCCTGGATTTCCTCGTCGGTGATGTAGGCGCCCTGCAGCCGGACCGGCTTGCTCGCGCCCATCGGCAGGAACAGGCCGTCGCCCATGCCGACCAGCTTCTCCGCCCCCGGCTGGTCCAGGATCACCCGGCTGTCGATCAGCGATGAGGTCGCGAACGCCAGCCGAGACGGCACGTTGGTCTTGATCAGCCCGGTGACGACGTCCACCGACGGGCGCTGGGTGGCCAGCACGAGGTGGATGCCCGCGGCGCGCGCCTTCTGTGTGATCCGCACAATGGCGTCCTCGACGTCGCGTGGCGCGGTCATCATCAGGTCGGCCAGCTCGTCGACGATCGCCACGACGTACGGGTACGGCCGGTACTCACGCTGGCTGCCCAGCGGCGCCGTGATCGCACCGGATCGCACCTTGTCATTGAAGTCGTCGATGTGGCGCACGCGCGAGGCCTGCATGTCCTGGTAGCGCTGTTCCATCTCGTCGACCAGCCACGCCAGCGCGGCCGCCGCCTTCTTCGGCTGGGTGATGATCGGCGTGATCAGATGCGGAATGCCTTCATACGGCGTTAGTTCCACCATCTTGGGATCGATCAGGATCATCCTGACCTCTTCGGGGGTGGCCCGTGTCAGCAGCGAGATCAGCATGGAGTTGACGAAGCTGGACTTGCCGGATCCGGTCGAGCCGGCCACCAACAGGTGCGGCATCTTGGCCAGATTGGCCGAGATGAAGTCGCCCTCGATGTCCTTGCCCAGCCCGATCACCAGCGGATGGTGGTCACGGCGCGTCGACGGCGCGGTCAGCACGTCGGCCAACCGCACCATTTCGCGGTCGGTGTTGGGTACCTCGATGCCGACGGCGGACTTGCCGGGGATCGGGGCCAGCATGCGCACGCTCTCGGTGGCCACCGCGTAGGCGATGTTGCGCTGCAGAGCGGTGATTTTCTCCACCTTGACGCCGGGCCCGAGCTCGACCTCATACCTGGTTACGGTCGGTCCCCGGGTGCATCCGGTGACCGCCGCGTCGACCTTGAACTGCGTGAGCACCTCGCCGATCGCAGTGGCCATATGGCTGTTGGCGACACTGCGTTTCTTGGGCGGATCGCCGGCCACCAGCAGGTCGAGCGACGGCAACGTGTAGGGACCTTCGACAACCCGGTCCATGACCTCGGGGCGCTTGCGGGAGCTGCGACGGCGCGTCGCTTCAACGGCAGGTTCCGGAATGGTGGGAGTGTCGTCTCCCTCGAGGCTCGCGGACGGCCACGCCTGCGGTTCATCGTCGGCGACCGGCGCGTCGTAGTAGCCGTCGGAGAAGTCCTCACGCATGAGGTCTTGCGTGTCGGCCTCGTCGTCGTATTCGTCATAGTCAGCTTCGTCATCGAGGTACTCGCGCTGGAACAACCGGGTGCCGAACATCGCACGCATGGCATCGGGCACCTCGCGGATCGTCGTCCCGGTCAACAGCAGGAGGCCGAACAACGCGCCGATGAACAGCAGCGGCGCGGCGATCCAGGCGGTCAAACCGTCGGAGAGCGGCCCGCCGATGGCGAAACCGACGAACCCGGCCACGTGCTGGCGCGCGACCGGAGCCTCCGGCGAACCCGCCCACAGGTGGCACAGTCCCAGCAGGGATAGCGCGACCAGGGTTGAGCCGAGAATCAGCCGCGGCCGGGCATCGGCATTGGGCTGGGTGCGCATCAAGACCACCGCCACGACCGCGGTGACCGCCGGAAGCAATACCACCGCCGAGCCAATGAAGGTCCGCAGTATGGTGTCCACCCACGCGCCGACCGGGCGGGCGGCGTCAAACCACGAGCTCGCGGCGACGACGACGGCGAGGCCGAGCAGGACCAGCGCGATCCCGTCGCGGCGGTGTCCAGGCTCGATGTCCCGGGCTCGCCCGATCGACCGGGCCGCGCTGCCGGTTCCTTTGGCAGCCATCATCCAGGCCGCGCGCATGGCGCGGCCGCAGGTCACGCCACCGGACACCAGCAACGACGAATTGCGCCGTCGCGCGGGCCTGTTGCGTCCCCTGACGGGCTTGCTCACTCTTTTGCGGGGCACTGCCGATCGCGCACTTCGGGACCCACCCCGCGAAGCGGCCTTTGACCTGCTCGTTCGGGCACCGGAGCGGGCGACGGTCTTACTAGCCATGAGCCCAAGCCTAGTCGCAATCGCCCCATATTCACCATCTGCCACACAGGTCACAAATATGTGTCGGCTCGGTACGCGGGCGCTGCGCTCAGTTTTGACACACGCGCCATGACCGACACCGCGGCCGCGTGAGTAGGGTGACTGCCATCCCGCCTTACGTCTCCGAGGAGCCCAGCATGCCCGTTGTCGTCGTCGCCACCTTGACCGTGAAACCCGAATCGGTCGATGCCGTCCGCGACATCCTCACCTCTGCGGTCGGGGAAGTGCACGACGAACCTGGCTGCCAGCTCTATTCGCTGCACCAATCCGGCGAGACTTTTGTCTTCGTCGAGCAGTGGGCCGATGAGGAGGCGCTGAAGACCCACAGTACCGCGCCCGCGATCGGCAAGATGTTCTCCGCCGCCGGCGAGCACCTGGCCGGTGCTCCCGACATCAAAATGCTGCAGCCTGTCGTGGCCGGCGACCCGGACAAAGGACAGCTTCGCTCCTGATGGACCGGCCGCTGGAGGGGAAGGTCGCCTTTATCACCGGGGCCGCGCGGGGGCAGGGGCGCGCGCACGCGGTGCGGTTGGCGGTTGACGGCGCGAACGTGATCGCTGTCGACCTGTGCGGACAAATCGACAGCGTGCCATATCCATTGGCCTCGCCGGAAGATCTGGCGGCCACGGTCAAGCTTGTTGAAGACACCGGCGCCCGCATCGTAGCCAAACAGGCCGACGTGCGCGATCGCGCGTCGCTGTCTTCGGCCCTGCAGGCGGGTCTCGATGAGTTAGGCCGCGTCGACATCGTGGTGGCCAACGCCGGAATCGCCCCTATGCAATCGGGTGACGACGGCTGGCGCGATGTCATCGACGTCAACCTCACCGGCGTTTACCACACCATCAAGGTCGCGATACCGGCCATGGTCAAGCAGGGCACCGGTGGGTCGATCGTGTTGATCAGTTCGAGCGCGGGGTTGGCCGGTGTCGGCAGCGCGGATGCTGGCTCCATCGGCTATGCCGCTGCCAAACACGGGGTGGTTGGGTTGATGCGGATATACGCGAATCTGCTTGCCAGACAGAATATTCGGGTCAACTCGATCCACCCTTCGGGTGTCGAAACGCCCATGATCAACAACGAGTTCACCCAGGAGTGGCTGGCCAAGCTGGCCGCGGTGGCCGATTCGCCCTTAGCCATAGGCAACGCTCTGCCCGTGGAGGTCCTGCAAGCCGAAGACATCGCCAACGCTGTAGCATGGTTGGTGTCTGACCAGGCCCGCTACATCACCGGCGTGACGTTGCCGGTCGATGCGGGCTTTTTGAATAAGTAGACCAGATGGCACGAAACCCAGTTGCGCAGACTGCATTAGGCCCGATGGTGCTGGCGGCCGTCGAGCGAAACGAGGCACCCGAGCGCCGGCTCGTCGACGACGACCTGGCGGAACTGTTCTTACCGAGGTCAATTCGATGGCTCGTCACTGCGACCAGGCCCGCGCCGGTCCGTCGCCTCTTCATCCAAGCCTCGGAGTGGTCCGGCCCCGGCCTGTGGACCAATCTCGCCTGCCGCAAACGTTTTATCGGTGACAAGCTCGACGAGGCCCGTAACGACATCGATGCCATCGTCATCCTCGGCTCCGGTCTGGACACCCGCCCCTACCAACTGACCCGGCGCATTCGCATCCCGATCTTCGAGGTGGACCTCCCGGTCAATATCGCGCGCAAAGCAGCCACGGTCCGACGGGTGCTGGGTGGTCTGCCTTTGTCGGTTCGGTTGGTGCCGTTGAACTTCGAGCATGACGACCTGCTCACCGCCCTGGCTGAGCACGGTTATCGCATCGACTACCGGGTCTTTTTCATCTGCGAGGGCGTCACCCAGTACCTGACCGAGGACGCTGTCCGGCGAACCTTCGAGGGACTGCGAGCCGCCGCGCCCGGCAGCCGAATGGTATTCACCTACGTCCGCCGCGACTTCATCGACGGAAGCAATCGATACGGCACCCGCACGCTCTACCGGACCGTGCGCCAGCGAAATCAACTGTGGCACTTTGGCCTTGAGCCCGACGAGGTCGCGGGGTTTGTCGCCGAATACGGCTGGCGGCTGGTGGAGCAGTTTGGCCCCGACGAGCTTGTCGCACGGTACGTCGAACCGACCGGTCGAAAACTCAAAGCGTCGCAACTGGAGTGGTCCGCCTGCGCGGAGAAAACCTAAACGCGATGCCGCTAGACCGATGGCTGCGATCGCCGCTAGACCTCGATCACGGTGGGCACAATCATCGGCTGACGGCGGTAGGTTTCGCCCACCCACTTCCCGACAGTTCGACGCACGCCCTGGGCGATCCGGATCGGATCGGTGACGTCGGCGGCGACCAGCGATTCGAGTTCCGCCTCGACCTTGCGCACCGCGGGTTCCAGCGCTTTGGGATCCTCTGAGAAGCCGCGCGAATGCAGCTGCGGCGCGGCCGCCGGCTTGCCGGTGCCGCGCTTGATCACCAGGGTCACGGCGACAAAGCCCGACGACAGGATGAGCCGTTCACCCAACGTGATGTCGCCGACGTCGCCGGTGATCGGCCCGTCGACGAACATCTTGCCCACCGGCACCGCGCCGGCGATGGACGCCCTTCCCGCCACCAGGTCGACGCTGATGCCGTTCTCGGCCAACAGAATTGACTCCTGCGGCACCCCGGTGCTGGCAGCCAGCTTGGCGTTGGCCCGCAGATGCCGCCAGGTTCCGTGCACCGGCATAACGTGGCGTGGCCGGACCCCGTTGTACAGGAACAGCAGCTCCCCGGCGTATGCATGACCCGAAACATGTACCCGCGCTTGGGCATTGGTGACGACACGAGCTCCGATCTTGGCCAGCGCGTCGATGACGCCGTAGACCGCCTCCTCGTTACCGGGTATCAACGAGGACGACAGGACGATGAGATCACCAGAGGTCAGCGTGATGCTGCGGTGCTCGCCGCGCGACATCCGCGACAGCGCCGACATCGGCTCGCCCTGGGTGCCGGTGGTGATCAGCACGACCTGCTCCGGCACCATCATTTCGGCGGCGGAGATGTCGATCAGGTCAGAGTCCTCGACCCGCAGGAAGCCTAGGTCGCGCGCAATTCCCATGTTGCGCACCATCGATCGCCCGACGAACGACACCCGTCGGCCCAACGCCACTGCGGCGTCGATGATCTGCTGCACCCGGTCGACGTTGGAAGCGAAGCATGCGACGATGACGCGCCCCTCGGCGCCACGGATCAGCCGATGCAGCGTCGGGCCCACTTCGCTTTCCGAGGGCCCCACCCCGGGATGTTCGGCATTCGTCGAATCGCACAAGAACAGGTCGACACCGGCGTCGCCGAGCCGAGACATGCCGGGCAGGTCGGTGGGACGGCCGTCGAGCGGCAGTTGGTCGAGCTTGATGTCGCCGGTGTGCAGGACGGTGCCCGCGCCTGTGTAGACGGCGATGGCGAGCGCGTCCGGAATCGAGTGGTTGACGGCGAAGTACTCGCACTCGAACACCCCGTGCCGACTGCTCTGACCCTCCTTGACCTCGACGAACACTGGTTTGAGGCGGTGCTCGCGGCACTTCGCCGCGACCAGAGCCAAGGTGAACCTGGACCCAACGACCGGGATGTCGGGACGCAGCTTGAGCAGGAACGGAATCGCGCCGATGTGGTCCTCGTGCGCATGGGTCAGCACCAGCGCCTCGATGTCGTCGAGCCGGTCTTCGATATGGCGCAGATCCGGCAGGATCAGGTCGACTCCAGGCTCGTCGTGGGTGGGGAACATTACCCCGCAGTCAATGATCAACAGCCGGCCCAAGTGCTCGAAAACCGTCATGTTGCGACCGATTTCGCTGATCCCGCCCAGGGCGGTGACCCGCAACCCGCCGGCGGCCAAAGGGCCAGGTGGGGCGAGGTCTTCGTTCACGGGAGCCTCATCTTAGAACTGAGGCCGCGCGCATGTCGGCGGCCAACGCGTCGAGCTGCTCGGGCGTCGCCGCCACTTGCGGCAGCCGGGGGTTGCCGACGTCGATGCCCTGCAGCCGCAGACCCGCCTTGGACAGCGTCACACCGCCCAGACGACCCATCGCGTTGCACAACGGCGCGACGGCGACGTTGATCTTTCGGGCAGTGGCAATGTCACCGGACCCGAAGGCGGACAACAACTCTCGCAGCTGGCCAGCCGCCACATGCGAGATCACGCTGATGAAGCCGATGGCGCCCACCGCCAGCCACGGCAGGTTCAGCGCGTCGTCGCCCGAGTAGTAGGCCAGGCCGGTCTCGGCGATGATCTGCCCGCCGCTGTGCAGGTCAGCCTTGGCGTCCTTGACGCCCACGATGTTCGGATGCGACGCCAGCGCGCGGATCGTGCCGGGTTCGATCGGCACGACGGAGCGCGGGGGGATGTCGTAGAGCAGGATGGGCAGCTCGGTGGCATCGGCGACCGCGGTGAAATGTGCGTAGAGACCGCTTTGCGGCGGCTTTGAGTAATACGGCGTCACGACCAGGAGCCCGTGCGCGCCTTCGGCCGCGGCGGCTTTGGCCAGCTTGATGCTGTGCGCGGTGTCGTAGGTGCCCGCCCCGGCGATGATTCGAGCCCTATCCCCCACGGCCTCCAGCACGACGCGCAGTAGCTCGCGCTTCTCGTCGTCGGCGGTGGTCGGCGACTCGCCCGTGGTGCCCGAGAGCACCAGACCGTCGCACCCCGCGTCGACCAGGTGGTTCGCCAGTCGCGCCGCGCCGGCGGTATCGAGGCAGCCATCTGGGCCGAACGGCGTCACCATCGCGGTCAGCAGGGTTCCCAGGCGTGCGGGAGCGTCGAATCCGACGGTGGTCACGGTGTTCAGGTTACCTGGCGATGCCAACGGCTCTTATAGCCACGCGAGCGTGCATGTTTGTCCAGCAACACGCCGGTGAAGCGGTACATTTGCGCACCCTCAGCGGCTCACGCCTCGGTGGCTAAAGGACTGGTCGCGACCTCGGTGCCGTCGGCCAGGGTGGCGACCTCGAAGTCGGCAAACACCGCCGGTGCGACGCCGACGAGTTGGCGCAGGCATTCGATGGCCAGGCGCCGGATTTCCACGTCGGCGTGCTCGCTGGCCCGCATCGCGATGAAGTGCCGCCAGGCGCGGTAGTTCCCGGTCACGACGACGCGCGTCTCGGTGGCGTTGGGCAACACCGCGCGGGCGGCCTGGCGGGCCTGCTTGCGCCGCAGGATGGCATTGGGCTGGTCAGCGAACTTCGCCTCCAGCCTGGCCAGCAGTTCGGTGTAGGTCGCGCGGCTCGCGTCAGCAGCATCGGTCAGGATCCGCCGCAGTTCGGCGTCGTCTTCCAGGGCCGGCGGGACGACGACCTGCGAGTCGCTTTCCGGCACATAGCGCTGCGAGAGCTGCGAATAGGAGAAGTGCCGGTGCCGGATTAGCTCATGGGTGCAGGACCGCGAGATACCGGTGATATAGAACGACACGCCGGCGTGCTCGAGCACCGAGAAATGTCCCACATCGATGATGTGCTTGATGTAACCGGCGTTGGTCGCGGTCCTAGGATTCGGCTTGGACCAGCTCTGATAACAGGCCCGGCCGGCGAATTCGACCAGCGCCGGACCGCCGTCGGCATCGGTGGTCCAGGGCACCTCCGGGGGCGCCAGGAACTCGGTCTTGGCGATCAGCTGCACACGCAGCGACGCGGTCTGGGCCACGGCGCTCAGACTAGCGATGCGACTCTGCGCTGGTGGCGCCGAGGCTGCGCTGAGACACTGCCCAAGCCTCGATCGCGCGCCCTGATTGCGGTCTCGGCGCGACATCCTTCACCTTCAGCTCCCCCGACATCAACGGCGGGAGCAGGGCGTCGCGGTACTCCGACAACCGCAGGGATTCGGTGCGCCGAGCATGACATAGTTCGCCCAGGCTGGTGAGCTTCCTCAACTCCTCACCGGACAGGCGGCGCACGTCACGCACCCGAGCTTGCAACAGGTCACTCGGACGGATTCGCTGCCGACTCCCCGACGTCCCGGCCGCTTGCCGCCGCAGCTTTTCCGAGAGCTCGGGTTCTCGCAACGCCGCCCACAACGCGGAGGTGTCAATACCAATAGGCCGCAGCACGACGAATTCCGTACTCGCCAAAGCCGTCTCGGATGGCAGCCGGAGCACATTCCATATCCGCGGGATTCGCGGGTTCAGCTTGGCGAACAATACACACGCCGCCGACAAGCCGAACTTGCCGCTCTTAAGAGATCCGGATTCGACTAGCTCCGGGCGCGCCCCGCGGTCAAATGCTGAAAAGCTGAAATGAGCAACCACGCCATCGAATTGGGTCGGGTTCAGCAAAGCGCCCGCCTGGCTTGCCAAGCTGGACAGAAGCACCCGGGCATGCACCGAACCGGCGATGGCAGTCATCAATGCCTCGGCCGCCTCGATCACGCGGCCGTTCGCGGCAATTTTGTCGTCGAGGCCGCCCAGCAACGCGGCGATCCTTCGGCGCTCACCCGCGTCCACCGCCCAAACCGCGACGTCGCCAAGAATGCTCTGGTTGAGCAACGGCTGGCCCGATCCCGCTCGGTGTCCGTTGAGCCGACAAATTTGCAACGCGTAATACCAATAGCGGGTTTCTTCGGGAACCTTGGCCCGACAGACCAGGGCGTTCTCCGTGACCCAAACCTCGGAATCGGAATAACGCACACTGCCGCAATACGATCCGACACGGCCGATGACGATCAGCGGGCCCGCGGCGTTGGGTTCCGCGGCGTACCCGATTGCGCCGTTGGCGCCGTAGACAGGGAAACGGCCCGCCGAGGTCCGCGCCGGTGAACCGCGGCCGTTGGTGAAGTCGAGATGATCACCGAGCCTCACCCTCACCAGGCGCGCTCCAGCTGATCGCGTACCACCTTGTCCAACCGCGCCGATTCATCAAGCGCTGCAAGAAGATTTGTGGTCAACCGCGCGACCTTCACATCAGCCGGCTCCCCATCATGCTCGGCCTCCGGGGCTCCTACATAACGCCCGGGCGTTAGCACGCAGCCCGCTGCCCGTATCTCTTCGAGGGTCGCCGACTTACAGAAGCCCGGAACATCCTGGTAGCAAGAATTCCTCGACCAGGAGCGATAGGTGTCGCCGACGCAGGCGATCTCAGCATCCGTCAGCGCGCGCTCCGCGCGCTCCACCAGGTACCCAAGTCCGCGGGCGTCGATGAACAGCACCTGCCCCGAGCGATCACCTTTGTCAGCGGCAAAAAACCAGACGCACACCGGGATTCCGGTGCTGCGAAATAGCTGTGCGGGTAGCGCGACCATGCAGGACACCAGGTCCGCCTCCACGATGCGAGCTCGAATATCGCTTTCCCCATTGGATTTTGACGACATCGAACCGTTCGCCATCACCACCCCGGCCTTGCCCCCAGGTGCCAGTTTGGCCAGGATGTGTTGGATCCACGCGAAGTTCGCGTTGGTAACGGGGGGAACGCCGAAGCCCCAGCGGGGATCCTTGTCGTCGCGGGCCCAATCCTTGATGTTGAACGGCGGATTGGCCATCACGTAGTCCATCTGTAGGCCGGCGTGTAAGTCGGCAAGGAGCGTGTCCCCCCGGACCACGTCCGTGTCGTCGATCCCGTGCACGGCCAGGTTCAACTTCGCCATCCGCCAGGTTTGCTCGACGTTCTCCTGGCCATAGATCGAGATAGCCCGGGGGTCACCATTCCGCTTGAGGATGAAATTCTCGGTCTGCACGAACATCCCGCCCGAACCACAGCACGGGTCGTAGACGCGTCCACTCGACGGTTCGAGGATCTCCACGAGCAGTCGGACGACGCTGGGCGGGGTGAAGAATTCGCCACCCCGCCGCCCCTCGCTGCGGGCGAAGTTGCCGAGGAAGTACTCGTATACCTCCCCCATTAAGTCGCGGGCACGGTGGCTGCCCTGCCGGCTGAATCGCACACCGTCGAGCAACGCCACCAGTTCGCCCAGCCGGCGTGGATCCACGCCGTCGTAAAGTGGCGGCAGCGTTCCCGCCAGTCCAGGGCTTGCAGACGTGACGGCGGTCACCGCCCCGTCCACCAACTGGCCGATTTTCGAAGATCTAGCGTTGTTCGCCAACAACTTCCAGTGAGCATCGGAGAAGTACCTGAGGAATACCAGCCCGAGGACGACGTCCTTGTACTGGCTGGCCGACAACGACCCGCGCAGCTTATTCGCGGCCATCCACAGCGTGTCTTTGAGCTCCTTGGGCGTCTGGAGCGCTGGAGTCGCCGCCGTCTTGCTGAGGGACATCAGCGAAAACTGTAGCTACAGCGACAGGCCGTTGTCGTCGTTCAGCTCGGATTGGTTAGGACAAATCGTCGAGTTCGCGTGACACCATGCGGACGCCTTGGCCGCGCCGCCGGACGTGGCAAGGGCAACAGCGCCTCGTTGAGCGCTTGCGCCACACGAGCCGATCCTCAGCACGCCCGCTTTGCGGCCGTGCGCAACTCCCCGGCTAGATCGCCGCCGCCGGACACGTCGACCCCGCCCAAACCCAGCCACCCCACCATCGACTCCAGCTCACCGACCAACGCCGCGGCCACCCGCGGGCGGGGCACGTCAGGCTCACCGAAGGCGCCCACCACCCGCAGCGCGTCCGCCGCCCGGTCAGCCTTGAGATCCACCCGGGCGACCAGCCGCCCGTCCAGCAACAGCGGCCACACATAATAGCCGTACTGGCGTTTGGCGGCCGGGGTGTAAATCTCTATGCGGTAATGGAATCCGAACAGCCGCTCCACGCGGGCCCGGAAGAAGATCAGCGGGTCGAACGGACACAGGAGCGCGGTACCGCGGTCCAGGCGCGGCACAGGACGGCCGGCACGCAGGTACGCCGGTGCCGACCAGCCGTCCACGCCCACCCGCTCGATCTCGCCGGCGGCCAGCAACTCGGCGACCGCCGGCTTCACCTGCTGGGCCGATAGCCGGAAATAGTCGCGGATGTCGGCCTCGGTGGCGACGCCCAGCGCAGTGGCCGCCCGTAGCGTGAGTTCGCGGACCGCCTCGTCGTCGTCGACGTGCCGGGCCAGCACGGCCGGCGGCAGCACCCGCTCCGTAAGGTCGTAGTGGCGAGCGAAACCGATGCGGGTGGCCGTCGTGAAAACGCCGGAAGCAAACAGCGCCTCTGCCACCCACTTGGTATCACTGCGCCCCCACCAGGGACCTTTTCGTCCTCGCGGCTCGGCCTGGAGATACGCCTCGATCTGCCCGGCGGTGCTGGGCCCGAGTTCCGTTACGGCGGCGACGATTTCGTCGACAAGGCGCAAATTAGCCTGCACGATGTGGGAACCCCAGCGGCCGTGCCGGTACTGACGCATGCGCCAGCGCAGCAGCGGCCAGTCGTCCACAGCCATCAGCGCGGCTTCGTGCGCCCAGTACTCTACCAAGAGGCGCGATTTCACGGGACCCCACGCGGCACGGTCCAGCACGTCGCGGTCGTAAGGTCCGAGTCGGCTGAACACCGGAGCGTAGTGTGCCCGCACCGCCACCGACACCGAATCGAGTTGCAGCACCTGGATTCTCGAAATGAGCCGCCGCAGATGCGCACGCGTGATCGGCCCGACCGGTTTGGGCTCGGCGAAGCCTTGCGCCGCCACCGCGACCCGACGGGCCTGCACGGCGGTCAGGATGCCCATGCGCTCATGAGCGGTGGTAGCTGTGAAAGCGGTACCGCAGACCCGAGCGGCTGACCAGCCACTCGCCCGCGACTCCCCGCCACGTCTGGTCGAGCGGAGGAGCCAGTGCGTCGTCGTCGTCGCGGGGTAGCTCGATGTCCACCTCGGTGACCTCGCACCTGACCGCGCGTGGCAGCGCGAGCACATAGATCTGCCCCCCGCCGATCACCCACACCCGGGGATCGGTCAGCGCGTCCTCGAGCGAACCGACCACCTCTGCACCGTCAGCCACGAAGCCAGTTTGGCGGGAGAGTACGACATTTCGCCGACCCGGCAGCGGCCGTACGCCGTTGGGCAACGAGTCCCATGTCCGCCGACCCATCACCACCGTGTGTCCCATGGTGACGCGCTTGAAGTGGGCCAGATCCTCGGGCACTCGCCATGGGATGTCGCCCCCGCGGCCGATGACACCGGACGTGGACTGAGCCCAGACCAGGCCCAGGTCCGTCACACGCGTCATACAGCGACGGGGGCTTTGATCGCCGGGTGCGGATGGTAGTCCTTGACGATGACGTCGTCGTAGGTGTAGTCGAAGATTGAATCCCTATGCGCCAGAGCGAGTTCCGGATACGGTCGTGGTTCACGGGTGAGCTGGAGCCGCACCTGCTCGACGTGGTTGTCGTAAATGTGGCAGTCGCCGCCGGTCCAGACGAACTCGCCGACCACGAGGCCGGCCTGGGCGGCCATCATGTGCGTGAGCAGCGCGTAGCTCGCGATGTTGAAGGGCACCCCCAGGAACAGGTCGGCGCTGCGCTGATACAGCTGGCAGCTCAGCCGCCCCTCGGCGACGTAGAACTGGAAGAACGCGTGACACGGCGGCAACGCCATCTGCGGGATTTCGCCGACGTTCCAGGCCGACACGATGATGCGCCGAGAGTCCGGGTCGGTGCGTAGCAAATCCAGTGCCGCACTGATCTGGTCGATGTGCTCACCCGACGGGGTCGGCCAGGACCGCCACTGCGCACCGTAGACCGGCCCGAGATCACCTGTGTCGCTTGCCCATTCGTCCCAGATGGTGACACCGTGCTGCTGCAGCCAGCCGACGTTGGAGTCCCCGCGCAGGAACCACAGCAATTCGTAGACCACCGACTTGAAGTGCACCTTTTTGGTGGTCAGCAGCGGGAAGCCGGCGGACAGGTCGTAGCGGATCTGGTGGCCGAACAGGCTGCGGGTGCCGGTGCCGGTGCGGTCGGATTTGGCGGTACCCGTGTCGAGCACCAGGCGCAGCAGGTCCTCGTAGGGAGTCGGGATCGGCAACACGCGGTCAGCTTAGCGGCGATCGCAAGCGCGGCGAAGCCGGGCGCGGCGGGTCGACGCCAGAAAAATCCGCGGCGATCGCAAGCGCGGCGAAGCCGGGCGCGGCGGGTCGACGCCAGAAAAATCCGCGCCGATCGCAAGCGCGGCGAAGCCGGGCGCGGCGGGTCGACGCCAGAAAAATCCGCGGCGATCGCAAGCGCGGCGAAGCCGGGCGCGGCGGGTCGACGCCGATGAATTTGCGCCGAAAGCCGCGGAGTAGAACAGAGGGCATGCCGACCCTCACCGACACCGTCTCCACTCCCGACGGCGCGTGCCCCGTCCACCTGTTCACCCCCGAAGGCTCGGGCCCCTGGCCCGGCGTGATCATGTTTCCCGACGCTGGCGGCGCCCGGGACACCTTCGACGAAATGGGCGCCAAGCTGGCCGGCCACGGCTACGCGGTGCTGGTGCCTGACGTGTACTACCGAGAGGGTGACTGGGCCCCGTTCTCCATGTCCACCGTGTTCGCCGACGCAGGGGAACGCAACCGGCTGATGAAGATGATCGGCAGCCTGACGCAGGACAAGGTCGTCGCGGATGCCGGCGCGTTGTTCGACTACCTGGCCGCTCGGTCTGAGGTGAGCGGGGACCGGTTCGGCGTCTGCGGCTACTGCATGGGCGGGCGGATCTCGTTGACGCTCGCCGGCCGCCTCCCGGACCAGGTCGCCGCCGTGGCGTCATTCCACGGCGGCGGGCTGGTCACCGATGCCGCCGACAGCCCACACCTGCTGGCCGACCAAATGACCGCCACGGTGTACGTCGGCGGTGCCGAGAACGACGCGTCGTTTACCGCCGACCACGCCGAGCAACTCGAGAAGGCCTTGACGTCGGCCGGTGTAGAGCACCGCATCGAGTGGTACCAGGCCGCCCACGGATTCGCGGTCCCCGACAACGCGTCCTATGACGCCGCCGCTGCCGAGCGACACTGGGCGGCGATGACGGAAGTCTTCGGCTCGGCGTTACGGCGTTGAGGAATCGCTGTTTGCGCGCTGATTCCCTTGGTTGATCGCGTCTACCAACAGCGTCGCGGCCACCATCGCACCGTCGGTGCTGACGGTGCCCGCCACGGCGCCCGCTCGTGCGTGGGTCTCGGGACTCAGGGCCGTCTGCAGCGCGACCGACAGGGACTCGACGGTGGCGGTCCGACCGTCGTATGCGGTACCGATGCCCAGATTGACCACCCGGGCGGCCCAGTACAGCTGGTCTGCACCCTGGGGTATCACCACCTGAGGCGCGCCGGCCAACGCGGCCGTGGTCGTCGTGCCCGCGCCGCCGTGGTGCATCACTGCCGCCACCCGGCCGAACAGCGCCTGGTGGTTGACCTCGCCGACAGCAAAGCAGTCATCAAGGTCGTCGATCGGCACCAGGTCTGCCCAGCCGTGGGAGATGAGCGCGCGGCGGCCCTGCGCGCGGGTTGCCTCGATGGCCACCCGGGCAAGATCCTGGGAGCCCCGCAGCGCCATGCTGCCGAACCCGACGTACACCGGCGGCGTACCGGCATCCAGGAATGCCACCAATTCGGACGGGAGTGGACGTTCGTCCGGTAGCAACCATGCACCGGTTTGGACGACGTCGAGGTCGGTCTGCCCCAGCCACGGACCCAGAGTCGGGTCCGCCGCGAGCCACGGGTGCTCGGTAAAGGCGTAACCACGGACGTCGTCGACCGGAGGCAGGCCGATCGACGCCCGGTGGCTATTGAGCGTCGGGCCCAGCAACACGTTCGCATCCTGGGCGTCGCGTTCCCACAACACCCGGTTGTCCACGATCAATGACATTGGCGAGCCCACATACGACGGCGGCGGGTAATGCGGCGACGGCAGGTGCGGCGGGTGGTAGCTCGCATACACGTACCGGATACCTAGCTTTTCGGTCACCGACCGCGCGCCGGCCGCGGTCCACACCAGGCCGGTCGCCACGAGCGCATCACATCCCTCGGCCGCAGCCGCGACCGTACCGAACTGCGCGGCGATCATCTCGTCGACGTGACGGCGCAGGTCCGCCTCCGAGGGCGGTGTCGCCGCGGTGGTCATCGCGCGCACCGATCCGCCGAACGGCACCACCTGCGCACCGGCACGGGCCAGCAGCTTCGCGAACTCCTCGTCCGGCGGCACGCACACCCGCACCTGGGCACCGAGTGCCCGTAATTGCACAGCCAGTCCGGCCAGCGGTTCGACGCCGCCGCGCGAATCGTATGTCGATAACAACACACGCATTTCGCTGCTCCGAGTTCACGCGGGGTCCTGGTCTCGGCGGAACTTATCATCCGCGCGACACCGGCAACGTCCTAAGTCGGGTCGGTCGCACACCGCACGCCACCCGTGCCGGCCGCCGGGAGGGGCTCTGATACCCCACCGAGCGGGCTCGGAATAGACATCTTCGGACCTTTTCGGCGGGCCGCGGCCTAAAACTCGCCGAGAGCGCAGCCAGTCCCGGTTCTGGACATGGACTGCGAGAAGCAGCTACGAACGAACGCCGGAAGCCGTGGCCTGCGCGCTAGCGCGTTAACGTGCGGACGCCCGCACGCGCATATGCCGTTTGCCCCCATCTGATTCGTTGCCTGCTTCCCGGGTTGCCGAGCCGGCACGCTGAGTTGCTGACAGGGTCAGATTATCGTGGCGAGAGTTTGCTACGCTCGATCAGCCACCCATGCGAAGTCGCGCACATGAATTGATAGCAAATATATCGCTGCCGATAATATTTGGTCATAGCGTGCGAAACCACCCCAAGAATTCGACACATGGGCAATATGGCTAACAAACTATGGACACGATTAAGAGTTTACAATAGCATTTGCTGGTAATCATAGAGAGGACGAGCGAGCTCTACCGCAGCGGTTGCATAGGGCGAGCGGAATGGGGGTTCGATCCGTGGTTACCTACAGTCCTGCTGTCATGCGAGAACTAAGCCTTGAGCGTCGACGTCCGACGCCGGCGGACCAATCACCGATAGACGCGCTGCGGCAAATGCCCGCGCTGGTCATTTTGGAGCGGCTCCCAGCGCCGGCGTTGGCGGTCGACCGCGTCGGGATCATCCTGTTCGCCAACGACGCGTTTTGCGACATGGTGGGTTACTCGGACGACGAGCTCATATCGATGAGATTCGACGACATTTTCCGCTGCCTGCCCGCGAATGATCGCTGGGTCGCGCTCATCGGAACCGGCACCGAGCGGCTTGTCGAGCTGAGGCACAAAAACGGCCACTCCGTGTGGGCCAGCATGAGCAAGTCGGCCATGCGACGCCGCGAAGACACCGTGGCGTTGGCCACCTTCCGCGACCGCACCGAGGAGCTGTGGCTCAACAGCGACGGGTGGTCCGCCGAGCAAGGCTGATCAACCCGCGAGTGGTCACGACGCCGGGAGGTCTACCAACTCGGCCAACCGGGCCCGGTGCCGGTAGGCGGTGCCGAAAGCCAACTGGTCGCTCTTGGCCCGCTTCAAGTACAGGTGGGCGGGATACTCCCAAGTCATCCCGATGCCGCCATGCAGCTGCACGCACTCCTCGGCGGCGTGCACCGCCACACCGCTGCAGTAGGCCTGCGCAATGGCCGCCGCGATAACGGCATCCTCGTCCCCGCGCGAGCAGGCGTCGGCGGCATAGCGGGCCGCACTCGTGGCCGAACCCACGTCCAGCCACAGGTCCACCAGTCGGTGCTTGATGGCTTGATACGAACCGATCAAGCGGCCAAATTGCTTGCGCTGCTTGACATAGGCGAGCGTGGTGGTGAAACACCACTGTGCGACACCGAGTTGTTCGGAGGCGAGCAACGCCGCACCCGTCTCCAGCGCCGCCGTCACCGCGTCTTGCGCCGGACCGATGGTGTTCGACGCCGCCCCCGAAAACCGAACGTCCGCAAGGGGTCTGGTCATATCCAGCGCCAGCACCGGCGACACATCCACCCCCGCCGCGTCCCGGGAGACGGTATGCAACTCGAGCCCGCCCGGGGCGGCCACCGGGACCACTAGTACGTCGGCTTCGCTTGCGCCCGCGACGCTTCGGATCTGTCCGCTCAGGCCGTCGGACCCAATACTCACACCCGCGATCGCATCACCAGGAGCGGTCGACAGCGGCACCGTCAGCGCCGCGGTGAGCTCTCCCTGCGCCAGCGCGGCAAGTGTGTCGGTCTCCCCGGCCCGCAACAGCGCTACCGTGCCCAACACGGCGCTGGATAAAAATGGCACCGGCGCCACGGCGCGGCCGATCTCCTCCATTACGACCGCGGCCTCGCGCGTGCCCGCGCCCGCCCCGCCGAGCGCCTCGGGTACCAGCAACCCGGCCACGCCGAGCTCAGCCGCAAGGGTACGCCACACTCCCGAAAAGTCTTGTGGTGGCTGGTCATAAGCCTTTGCAACCAATTGCGGTGGACACCGGTCGGCGAATAGGTGCGCCACGCCGTCCCGCAACGCCTCCTCAGTGTCGGAGTACAACAGGTCGGCGGCGCTCATCGATCCAGCTCCCTCAGGTCTTTCCAGGCGATGTCCTTGTCGACGCGGTGTTCGCCCGGCAGGCCAAGCACTCGCTCGGCGATGGTGTTGCGCAGGATCTCCGATGTGCCGCCCTCGATCGAGTTGCCGCGTGCCCGTAGATAGCGGTAGCCGGGCCCGCGTCCGGTCAGGTCGACCACTTCGGGTCTGCGGAGTGTCCAATCGTCGTAGCGCAACCCGGCCTCGCCGTGTAACTCGATCTCGAAACCCGAAATCGCTTGGGCCAACGTGGCGAACGTTACCTTCATACCGGCGCCTTCGGGCCCGGGCTGACCCGCGACGATTTGCTGTCGCAGCCGTTCTCCGCTCAGGCGCAACACCTCCGCGTCGACCCACAACCGCATCAGTTCGTCGTGCATCGCCGGATCACGCAGCCCGGGATCGTCGCGCCAAGCCTGAGCGACCTTGCCGATGTGACCGCCCTCCCGCGGAGCACCGGAGCGCAAGCCGATGGCGACCCGCTCGTTGTTGAGCGTGGTAGTGGCAACGCGCCAACCGCCGCCCTCGGGGCCAAGCCGGTTGGCGTCGGGCACCCGGACATCGGTGAGAAACACCTCGTTGAACTCGGCCTCGCCGGTGATCTGCCGAAGCGGCCGTATTTCGACGCCGGGCTGCGTCATGTCGCACAGGAAGTACGTCAGGCCAAGGTGTTTGGGCACGGTGGGATCGGTGCGCGCGACCAGGAGGGCCATCTGCGCGTGCTGTGCCTGCGACGTCCAGACCTTTTGGCCGTTGACAATCCATTCGTCACCATCGCGGACCGCGCGGGTGGCCACCGCGGCCAGGTCCGATCCGGCGCCGGGCTCGCTGAACAACTGGCAGTAGATCTGATCACCAATGAATAACGGGCGCAGTAACTTTCGTTTCTGTTCATCGGTGCCGAAGGCCACGATGGTCGGTGCCGCCATCCCCATGCCGATATAGTTCTTCGGCGTGCCACCCACCGGCGCGCCCGCGGCGGCGAGCTGGACATTGACGCGTTCCTGAGCGGTCCGCGGCAGGTCCAACCCGCCGAAACCGACCGGCAGATGCACCCAGGCCAGGCCGGCGTCGAACTGAGCGCCGAGAAAATCCCGCGGCTCGGTAGCGCCGGGATCGTGTTCGTCGAGAAGCGCGCGGATCCGCGCGTCGAGGTCAGTGCTCATCCCGGAACCCCTTGGCGTCGCCGAGCAGCAGGCCACCGTCGATTACCATCGTCTCGCCGGTGATCCAACGGGCCGCGTCCGAAACCAGGAAGGCGACCGCGCCGGCCACATCGACGGGCTCGCCAATTCTGCCCAGCGCGATGTTCTTCGACAACGGATCCTCGTGGTCTTTCCACAACGCCTCGGCCAGCTTGGTACGCACCACCCCGGGACAGATCGCGTTGACCCGGATGCCCGGGGAAAGCTCCAGCGCCAGTTGCTTGGTGACGTGGATCAACCCGGCCTTGGTGGCGTTGTACATGCCCATCGCGGGCGATTGGTGCATACCGCCGATTGAAGCCGTATTGACCACGGAGCCGCCGTGCGCGCCCATCCATGCCTTGACTACGAGCGAAGTCCACATCAGCGGCGCCCACAGGTTGACGTCGAAGATCTTGGTGAAGCGGGCGTGGTCCTGATCGATCAGCGGGCCGTAGGCCGGGTTGGTTCCCGCGTTGTTGATCAGGATGTCCACGCTGCCGAAGCGGTCGAGTGTGAGGTCGACGCACACCCGTGCGGCATCCTCGTCGACGGCGTGGGCGCCCACGCCGAGGGCACGATCGCCGACCTGTGCCGCGGCGGCGTCCGCGGCGTCCTGCTTGCGAGCGGTGAGCACGACGTTGGCGCCTGCCTCGGCGAGCTTCTGCCCGATCGCCAGCCCGATTCCCCTTGAGGCGCCGGTGACTATTGCGGTGTTGCCGGTCAGGTCGAGTGATGTCATTAGCGCTCGGTCCTTCGTTGGGTATTTCGGCCACGCGTGCACGTGGTACGCGACTGGAATGTTAGCGCTGCGGCCCTGGTGGCACCCCGGCGGCGGATGCCTGGCGGGCGTTGGCTGCGGCACCTGTCACGGATAGCGGCTGGCGCTCGATTGGGTTCCGTCATTGACCCGACAGCCGGGTCAACCATGACCGAGTCTCGGCCGGGTCGATGACGTCGTCAAGCTCGAAGGAGGTGGCCGACCGCAGCGCCCTGCCGTGTTGGTAGGCGGCCTCCACTAGACGGTCAAACAGCTGCTGACGTTCGATTTCGTCGGACGCGGCCGCTAGTTCCTTGCTGAACCCAAGGCGCACAGCGCCTTCCAGCCCCATGCCGCCGATCTCGCCGGTCGGCCACGCGACGGTGAACTGCGGGGCGCGAAACGAACCGCCGGCCATGGCCATGGCGCCAAGTCCGTATGCCTTGCGCAAGATGATCATTCCGAGCGGCACCGTCAGCTGGGCGCCCAGCACGAACAGCCGACCGAACCGACGGACCGCCGCCTCCTTCTCCGCGTCTGGGCCGACCATGAATCCTGGTGTGTCACAGAGCGAAACGATCGGCAGCCGGAAAGACTCGCACACCGCAAGAAAGTCCCCCGTCTTGTCGGCCGCCTCCGCGTCGATCGCGCCGCCCAGATGATGGCTGCTGTTGGCGATCAGGCCGTAGGCCGCGCCCTCGACCCGGACCAGCGCGGTGATGATTCCGACGCCATAGTCGGGACGCAGCTCCAGCACCGAACCGACGTCAACGATCGACGCGATCGCTCGACGCACATCGTAGGCGCGCAACCGGTTCTGCGGCACCACATGTCGGGCGAGTCGCGGATCGGGGGGCGCCCAGTCGTCTGAGTTGCCCTGGAAGTACGACAGGTATTGCTTGGCGAGCGCCACCGCATGCGCCTCGTCGCGGGCAACCATACTCACCACGCCGTTGTGGCGCTGCACGTCGATCGGCCCGATGGCTTTCGGCGAATAGACCCCGAGGCCGCCGCCCTCGATCATGGCCGGTCCGCCCATGCCGATGTTGGCGTCGGGGGTCGCGATGATCACGTCGCACACCCCGGCCAGCGCGGCGTTGCCGGCGAAGCAGTAGCCCGACACGATCGACACCAACGGCACCCGCCCACTCAGGCCGGCCAGCATCCGAAACGTCGGCACGTCCAGCCCTGCCGCGCCGCCGACGTCGGTATCGCCGGGCCGTCCGCCGCCACCCTCGGCGAATAGCACCACCGGCAGGCGCTTCCGGGTCGCCAACTCGAAGACACGATCGGTCTTGGCGTGGTTGCGCATGCCCTGCGTTCCGGCCAGCACGGTGTAGTCGTAGGACACCACGACCGTCTCGACCCCACCGACGCTGGCCAAGCCGGCCACCAGGCCGTCGGCCGGGGTGTTGGCGATCAGATCCTCTTCCGAGCGCCGGCTGCGCTGCGCGGCAATCGCCAGTGCGCCGTACTCGACGAAGCTGCCGGGATCGACCAGGTCGGCGATGTTCTCCCGGGCGGTGCGACGACCTGCCTTGTGCCGCTTGGCAACAGCGGATTCCCTAGCCACGTCGAGGGTGAGCAGATGACGGCGCCGCACCTCGTCCAGGTCGGCGCGCGAGTGGTCAAGATCTGCTGTGGCGGAGGATGATTCGCCCTCGGTGCGGGCGCCTGTGCGGGTGTAGACCAGCAACGGGTCGCCGGTTCCGACAACTTGGCCGGGTTGCACCAGATTCCGGACCGTGCGCAACGCATCCGGGGCCACCAGCACGTGCTGCATCTTCATCGCCTCGAGGACCACCAGTTGGTGCTCGGCACCGACATCAGTTCCCTCGGGTGTCATCTCGACCACGGTGCCGGCCAGCTGTGCGCGCAACGCTTCCTCGCCCGGATAGAGCTCGACCGGGGCGACCCGGACCTGGTGTCGATCCGACAACGCTGCGGCCGCCAACTCCGGAAGCTTGTCGTCCAGAAAGGCCGTAGTTACCCAGCCTGATTGGAATTGCCCGTTGGACAGCAGCTCTCGTAGAAATGCGATGTTCGTGCCGATGCCCTCGATGGTGAACTCGGCCAGCGCCGTGCGCGACTTGCGCACCGCGGCCGCAAACTGCGTTCCTCGGGTGTGCGTAATGACCTTGGCTAACAACGAATCGTAACGTGGGCTGGGCGTCGCGCCGGGCCGACCGTAGGTGTCCACCCGCACTCCCGGACCGCTCGGCGGCGAGAACGCCGTCAGGCTCCCCGCGCTGGGTAGGACGGACCCGTCGGGGCCGAAGGTTTCCATGTTGACCCGGGTCTGGATGGCGATTCCTCGGGGTGCGACCGGTTCACCGATGACTTCGCTTCCGTCAGACGCAATTCCGGCCGGTAGTCGCAGCTCGTAGTAGGACTTGCCGGCGGCGATAGCCAGCTGTACGGCCACCAGATCCACTCCCGTGACTTCCTCGGTGACGGTGTGTTCCACCTGAATTCGTGGGTTGACCTCCAGGAAGGCGAACGTGTCAGCGGTAACCAGGAATTCGACGGTGGCCACCCCGTGCAGGCCGACGCGGGCACAAAGCCGGGCCGCGGCCTGGTGCAGCTGCCTGCGGAGGTTGTCCGAAAGCCCTTGGGCCGGCGCGATTTCAACCAGCTTCTGATAGCGGCGCTGAACGCTGCAGTCACGGTCGCCGAGAGCCAGCGCGCGCGTTTGGTGGCCTGCCGGCGCCGCGACGATCTGCACTTCGATGTGCCTGGCGTCGTGGAGCAGCGCCTCGGCGAACACCGCAGGATCGCCGAAGCCGAGCTGCGCCTCCGCGGCGCACTGACGGTAGGCGTCGTCGATCTGGTCGGCGCTGTCGACCCTGCGCAGTCCGCGACCGCCGCCACCGGCGAGCGCCTTGATCATGATCGAGTCGTCCTGGGCGGCGAACAACGCGCGGACGTCCTCGATGCTGCTCGGACCCTGTGTTGCCGGCAGCACCGGGATCCCGGCCGCTGTCGCGGCATCGCGGGCAACGGACTTGTCACCGAGCAGCACCAGCACGTCGGCCGTCGGTCCCACGAAGGTGTAGCCGGCTGCCGCACAGGCACGCGCGAATTCGGCGTTCTCACTGAGGAATCCATATCCCGGATGGATCTGGTCTGCCCGGGACTTCTCGGCTGCCGCCAGGATCGCGGCCTGATCCAGGTAGGCGGCGGGGCCGGTACCCGGCAGACCGATCGCCTCGTCGGCCGCGTGTACGTGTGGGCTGTCGGCGTCGTCCGCGGCATACACCGCGACTGTCTTCAAGCCCAGTTCGGTTGCCGTGCGGATGATTCGGAGCGCGATCTCGCCGCGGTTGGCGATGAGCAGGGCCGCACTCATCGCAGGGCGGGACCCCACTCGACGTCCGCGCGGAGCTTTCCTTTAAGTAATTTGCCCCCCGCGTTGCGCGGCAGCGCATTGGTTGTCACGGTGATGTATTGCGGAACTTTGAAATCCGCGAGCTGGGTGCGGCAGTGGTCGAGCACGAAGTCGACGTCGATCCGCTCACCGAACAGCACTGCGCCCACCTTCTCCCCCAGCACGTCGTCGGGAACCGCCAGCACGCAGGCGTCCGCGACATTGGGCGCCGATAGCAACGCGGCCTCCACCTCGACGCTGGAGACGTTCTCGCCACCGCGAATGATGATGTCCTTGAGCCGGTCGACGATGTGCACCCGGCCCGCGTCGTCGACCCGCACCACGTCGCCCGTATGCAACCAGCCGTCCACGATCGTGGCCGAGGTCGCGTCTGGCCGGTTCCAGTAGCTGGTAGTCACATTGGCCCCGCGGGTGACCAGTTCGCCAACGCCGGGCTCGTCACCGGCAAAGCCAACGATGCCGAGATCGACAGACGGGACGGCATAGCCCACCGAGTCGGCGTGCTCGAGGGCATCACGGTCCGGCAGAACCGTCATCAACGAGGCGGTCTCGGTCATGCCGTACCCGTTGAACACCGTCGCTTGCGGGAACGCCTCTTTGACCGAGCGCACCAACGCCGGCGCGATCGGTGCGCCCCCGTAACCCACCCAGCGCACGCCGGAAACATCGGTACCGCCAAAGGCCTTGTGCCGCAGCATCAGCGAGTACACCGCAGGCACCGTCACCATGAGTGAGATGCGCTCGTCGGGCAGTTTGGCGATCAACTCGTCGAGGTTGAGCACCGGCATGATGACCGATGCACCGCCAAGCCGGGCAGCCGCCAAAAGCTGTGAGTTGCAACCGGTCACATGAAACAACGGGACCGAGATGAGGGTGCGCAGGTCTTCGCCGATGTCCCTTGGCTGTTCGAGACAGCGGACCGCGTTCTCGGTGTTGGTCACGAATGCTTCGTGGCTGGTCGGCACGCCCTTGGGATGACCCGTAGTACCCGAGGTGTAGAACAGCGCGGCGATGTCGGTGCGGTCAAGCTGTTCGGTCACGTACGGCTGCCCGTCCGGCAGCGGTGTGTCTGCGGCCAGGTCCACCCTGCAACCGGAGTCGGACAGAACGAATTCGACCTCCGGTTGCGCGGATCGCGTATTGACGGCGACCGCAATGCCGCCGGCCATTATGGTGCCCCAGAACGCCAGCGCCCATTTGATTCCCGCCGCATAGCGCACCGCGACGGGGTCACCGGGCTGCAGACCGCCGGCGCGCAGCCCACCGGCGACTCGCGAGGCGCGGTCCCACAGCTGCCGGTAGGTCAACCGATCCGCGCCCAGTTCGACCAGTGCCTCGGCCCCTGGGCGACGGTCCACCTGCTCGGCGAGCATGTCCAACAGCGTGGCCGGCACGTCGTCGTAGTGCGGGACGCCGTTGCTGTCTCTCGACACCCCGGTTGCCGGAAAAGGGTTGCGCGTGCGGGGAATCTCGATTACCTCGGTCATGGCCGGTTCCTTATTATCCGGTGTCCTATCGTGATAGCGGTGACGATCGACGATTCCGCCATCATGCCCGAGGCATTCTTCACTGTCGACGGCGACTCTTATGTGCCGGGCGCGCTGACGCGGGGTCCCTGGGGTGCTGCGATGGGCGGGCAGACCGTCGGAGGCCTGCTGGGTTGGGGGATCGAGCAATCCGGCATCGATCCCGCGTTTCAGCCGGCGCGCTTCACGGTTGACCTGATGCGCCCAGTCCTGCTGGAGCCGGTGCGGATTGAGACCTCGATACAGCGGGAAGGTCGTCGGATCAAGCTTGTCGACGCAGCGCTGGTGCAGAACGGCACGACGGTCGCTCGGGCCAGTGCGCTGTTCCTGCGACGAGGCGAGCACCCCGACGGCCGCGTGTGGTCCGCCCCGGTGGAGATGCCGCCACTGCCGACCGACTCCGACCGTTTCCCGCCCGACATGCAGTTTTTCATCTGGGGTTACGGCACCAACCCCACGCCGGGAGGCGGCGACATGGCCGAGTGGGAGCAGGCCCACTCTCAGAAGTTCGCGTGGACGCGCTTGTTCCGTCCGATCGTGCATGGCCACCCGCTCACCCCGTTTTGCCGCCTGGCCTTCGTCGGCGATATCACGAGTTCGCTAACCCATTGGGGCACAGGCGGATTACGCTACATCAACGCTGACTACACCGTAACCGCGAGCCGGCTGCCGGACGGGGAATACCTCGGGCTGGCCGCCCAGTCCCACTACGGCACGGCCGGGGTGGCCACCGGCGCGGCGACACTGTTCGACCGGCACGGACCGATCGGCACCAGCTCGGCACTGGCGCTGGCCCAGCCCGCTGATGCGTTCAAGCCGCCATTGCAATCGCCGGCTCAGCCCATCAACTGAGCGGCGACCGTCGCTCCCAGTTCCCAGCACGCCTCCAGGTCGTCCTTGCTCGGTTTGCCCGATACCAGCACGTACTCAGCGGCTTTCACCCATCCCAGACCCGTCGTGATGGCGGTGACGCCACGCTCGGCGCCCTCGGTGCCCTGGTTGCCGTGCAGATACAGGCCGAACGGTCGTCCCCGGGTCGCGTCCAGACACGGGTAGTAACACACGTCAAATGCGTGTTTGAGGGCGCCGCTCATGTAGCCCAGGTTGGCCGGGGAGCCGAGCAGATAACCATCGGCCTCCAGCATGTCTGTCGGCGATACGGTGAGCGCGGGTCTCCGTGTAACGTCGACGCCCTCGATCTCCGGATCGGTCGCCCCGGCCAGCACCGCCTCGAACATCTCCTGCGTATGCGGCGACGGCGTGTGATGGACGATCAGCAGCGTTTTACTCATCGGCGCCCCGGTGGCCCACGTGCAGTTCCAGGGCGGTCTTCATGGCTTCCCGGGCGCGGCGGCGATCCCCCGCGTAGTCGTAGGCCCGCGCCAGCCGGTACCAGCGCCGCCAATCGCCGGGGTCGCCTTCCACCTCACTGCGTACGGTGGCGAAAAGCGCGTCGGCGGCCCCTCGTTGGATGCGGCCCGACGGCCGCCGCGGCAGTGCGCTGGCGTCGAGTTCCATTCCGTCTTCGGCGATCAGACGGGCCAGCCTCTGGTGCGCGAATCCCGCACGCAGCGTGGCGATCATCACCCACACGCCGATGACGGGCATGATCAGCACGGCCAGCCCCAGGCCCACCGCCGCGACCCGGCCCGAACCGATCATCGCGATGGCGATGCGGCCCAGCAGGACGAAGTACGCCAGCATCGCCGCGCACATGAATGCGATGAGCGCCTGGATGCGGGCGGTTTTGGTCATTGCAGATTGAGCAGCGGCTCAATGCCGACGGTGAGTCCCGGATGCTCACGGATGCGGCGCACCGCCAACAGCACACCCGGCACGAATGACGTGCGGTCCAGGCTGTCGTGGCGGATGGTCAGCGTCTCCCCCTCGGTGCCGAACAGCACCTCCTGGTGAGCAACCAGACCCGTCAGTCGCACCGCGTGCACCGGGATGCCGTCGACGTCGGCACCACGGGCGCCGGGCAGACTCGTGCTGGTGGCATCGGGGTTGGGCGGCAAGTCTTTTCGGGCTTCCGCAATCAGCTTCGCGGTGCGCGTGGCCGTGCCCGACGGGGCGTCAGCCTTGTGCGGGTGATGCAGCTCGATGACCTCGGCCGAGTCGAAGAACGGGGCGGCCTGCTTCGCGAAATGCATCGAAAGCACCGCCCCGATCGCGAAATTCGGCGCGATCAAGACTGAGGTATCGGAGCCGGCCAGCCAGTGCTGCACCTGCTGCAGGCGCTCGGCGGTGAAGCCCGTGGTACCGACCACCGCGTGAATGCCGTTGTCAATCAGGAACTTCAGATTCTCCAGCACCACGTCGGGGTGGGTGAAGTCGATGACCACCTCGGTGTTGCCTTCGGTCAGCAGGCTGAGCGGGTCGCCGGCGTCGACCTGTGCGGACAGGGCCAGATCCGCGGCGGCCTCCACGGCCCGCACCATGGTCGCACCCACTTTGCCTTTGGCTCCCAGCACGCCTACCCGCATGGCCTTCACCCTACTGCGGCGCCGTTTTACCGCGACCGTGCGTGTTTGTACGGAGACACGCCGCGGCGGCCGGCATTCTGCGCACGCTCGACGGGCGGCGGCGGGGGCGCCGACCGCGGGGGCGCCGACCGCTGAATGTTTACCTGGTGGTCGTCGGGCCGTGGTGGCTGCGGCGTAGGATCTGGCGGCCGAGCCGGCGGCGCCCATACCCGCGCGCGCATCGAACCTGGTCTGGTGCAGACTGCTCGCGGATCTATCGCACGGTGAGGAGGACAAGTGAGTCCATCAGAGACGGCCGAGCCCAACTCAGGACGGCCAGTTATCCATCTGTCTAAGTTGCTGCGCTCGCCGGTGCTATCGCGCTCCGGCGAGGCGGTGGGCCGGGTGCAGGACGTGATCGTGCGGTTGCGCGGGGCTCAGGAGTATCCGTCGGTGACGGGGATCGTGGCCGAGGTCGGCGGCAGGCGGGTGTTCATCGGCAGCAAGATCATCAGCGATTACGCCCCGGACCGGGTGGTCTTGGCGAAGAACAAGGTTGACCTTCGGGGCTTCGAGCGCCGCGACGGTGAAGTGCTGTTGCGCGCGGACGTGCTGGGGCACCGGTTGATCGACGTGGCCGCCGTGGAGCTGGTACGCGCCTATGACGTCGAGCTGGAGGACACCGGCGCGGGATGGGTGCTCGCACGGCTGGACACCCGCCGCCCGGCGCGGTTGTTCGGGCTGATCAAGAGCTCGGGCGGCCATGCGTCCCGCGATTGGAAGGCCTTTGAACCGCTGATCGGGCACGCGCGCTCGGACGCAGTGCGACGCGTCTCTGGCCGGTTCGGCGGCTTCAAGCCCGCCGAGATCGCCGATCTGCTGGAAGAAGCCGACAAGGCCGAGGGCGGCGAGATACTCGACCGGGTCCACAGCGATCCGGAACTGGAAGCCGACGTCTTCGAAGAGCTTGATCCCGAAAAGGCCAGCCGGCTGCTCGACCGCATGCCCGACGACAAGGTCGCCGGGGTGCTCGGCCGGATGCGTGCCGACGATGCCGCCGACGCGATCGCGGATCTGCGGCAGTCGCGGCGGCGCCGCGTACTGGACTTGATGCCCGCCCCGCAACGGACCAAGGTGATCACGCTGATGGGGTTCAACCCCGACAGTGCCGGCGGCCTGATGAATGTCGACTTCGTGTCCTGCCCCACGGAGGTAACGGCGGGCGCAGCGCTGAGACTGATCGCGGCTGCCCACAGCATCCAGCCGGAGGCGCTGGTCAAGATGCATGTTCTCGACGAGGACAAACGCCTGGCCGGGGTGGTGTCCGTGATCGATCTTCTGCAGGCCGACCCCGCTGCGAGCGTGGCGACGCTCATGGATTCCGACCCGGTGCGGGTCACGCCGGAAGCCGATGTGGTGGACGTCGCGTTGTTGATGGCGGACTTCAACCTTTACGCGATTCCCGTCGTCGACGAGCAGGATCGCGTGCTCGGGGTGGTCACCGTCGACGACATGCTGGAGGCCACCATTCCTGAGGACTGGCGCCGTCGCGAACCCGCCCCGCGACCGGTCCGCGATGTCACCCCGGCCGACGAGGACCGCGCCCACGCGCCGGAAGACCAGACGCCGTGACCTCAAGCGAGCAAGACGCCGGCAATCCCGGGCCACCCCCTCCCCGCGCCGAGCCCGCGCGCACCGCGGTGCTCGACTCTGCACACGTCGGTGACATCGAGGGCGCATTCGGGCGCATCAGCATCGGCGAGACCGATCACCCGCGCACCTTCAAGACGCGGCTGATGACGCTGCTGGCCATCGTCGGTCCCGGCATCATCGTCATGGTCGGCGACAACGACGCCGGCGGTGTCGCCACCTACGCCCAGGCCGGCCAGAATTACGGCTACTCGCTGCTATGGGTGCTGCTGCTACTGATCCCGGTGCTCATCGTCAACCAGGAAATGGTGGTGCGACTCGGCGCGGTGACCGGGGTCGGCCACGCCCGCCTGATCAACGAGCGTTTCGGCCGCGGCTGGGGTTGGTTTTCGGTCGGCGACCTGTTCCTGCTGAACTTTTTGACGATCGTCACCGAATTTATCGGCATCAGCCTGGCCGCCGAATACCTCGGCGTCTCCAAGTACATCGTGGTGCCGGTCTCGGCGGTCGCGCTGGTCGCGATCATGGCAAGCGGCAGCTTCCGGCGCTGGGAGCGCGCCATGTTCGTATTCATTGCTATCAGCCTCGTGCAGATCCCGATGCTCCTGATGTCACACCCACAATGGGGACATGCCGCGAAATCATTTGTGGTTCCTAGCATTTCAGGCGGCATGAGCTCGGACGCCGTGTTGTTGATCATCGCCATCGTCGGGACGACGGTGGCGCCGTGGCAGCTGTTCTTCCAGCAGTCCAACGTCGTCGACAAACGCATCACGCCCCGGTTCATGGCCTACGAGCGGGCTGACACGGTGTTGGGCGCGTTCGTGGTGGTGATCGGCGCCGCGGCGCTGGTGATGACGGGCGATTGGGCGGCGCGTTCCACCAACACGGTGGGCAATTTCAGCGACGCGGGCGCCATCGCGCACCTGCTCGGCCAACACGGTTCGGCGCTCGGTTGGGTGTTCGCGATCGTGTTGATGGACGCCTCGATTCTCGGCGCGGCCCCGGTCACCCTGGCAACCAGCTACGCGTTCGGCGACGTGTTCGGTCTGAAGCACTCGTTGCACCGCGGGTTCTCCGACGCCAAGCAGTTCTACCTGTCCTACACCGCGATGGTGGTGCTGGCCGCCGTCATCGTGCTGATCCCCGGTGCCCCGCTCGGTTTGATCACCACCGCGGTGCAAGCCCTTGCCGGCCTGCTGCTGCCTAGCGCCAGCGTGTTTCTGCTGCTGCTGTGCAACGACCGGGAAGTGTTGGGGCCGTGGGTCAACCGGCGCTGGCTCAACTGGGTCGCCGGGCTGATCGTTGGCACCCTGCTGCTGCTGTCGGGAATCCTGATGGCCACCACCCTGTTTCCCGGCCTCAACATCGTCGCGGTCGCCGGCTGGCTGGCGCTGGCCCTGGTTCTGCTCGCCGTGGCCGCCGTGCCCACGCTGCGCTGGATGGCGCGCCGCCAGCCACCGCCGGCTACGCCGCAATTGCCGGCGCGAGGCGTCGACCGCAACACCTGGCGGATGCCACCGCTGACGCTGCTGGAGCCGGTCACCTGGTCACCGGGCACCCGGCTCGGCATGATCGCCCTGCGCGGCTATCTCGTCGTCGGTGCGGTCCTGCTCATCGTCAAGGCTGTCCAGCTCAGCGGCCACTAGCCGGTTTCGCGCAGTTGGGCGTTGCGGACTGGTGTGGCTCTGTGCTGGTATGCGGCGGCCGGCCATAGTGAACGCTCGGAGCCCCGTCCTTCGCCGAGCGTGTTCTGAGGGCGAAAAACGACGAAAAACCTCGCCCTCACGTCACGCTCGGCGCAGGCGGCGGCCGAGTACCAACGACTATCACCACCCCAGAACGGTTGCTCAACAACGACGACGGCCCGGGGCGACCCGCGCCTACTTCTTGAACCGCCCGGCGAAGCCGCGCAGCGGGAGGTCAGCGCTGGTGATCAGGCCGGCGGGTGCGGCGACGACGGACTTGATCGCGTTGAGGGCCGGCATGCCGGTAACGGTCATGCCGATGGATGCGAAGTTGTCCGGGTTGGACAGATCCACACCGGGTTTCGGGAAGATCATGTGCTTGTTGTAGATGCACGGATCGCCCTTGATCTGAGTGATGTAGCAGCCCTTGATATCCCAGTTCGGGTCGGTGTGTGGGGTCATCTGCCATTCCAGGTGCGTTTCGACCCGCGGCACCCCGTCGACCATGCCCTGGTACTTGATGTAATTGCCGCCCAGCGAGCCCTTGGGCAGCGTGTACCAACCCAGGTCGACGTCCTTGGTGCACGCGCCCAGCTCGTAGCTGAACTTCACCTCGTCGAGCGGCAAGTCGAAGCAGTCCGCCATCATCAGCACGCTGTCGGCGAACACCCGCGTGTACTTTTCCAGCTTCGACGGAATCTCCGGATCATCCACGGGCAGGCCATAGCCGACCTCGATCCAGGTGTCCTTGGAGTGATGACATGACACGTCCACCGACTCGATGGTGGTGACGTTCTCGATCTCGGCGACGTCGGCCGAACACACCACGCCGAGAATCTGATTCACCCCCGGGTTCATCCCGGTGCCATAAAACGTGGCGCCACCCTTCTCGCACGCCTCACCCAACAGCTGAGTCACCGGCTTGCCCGACGGGTGGGGGTGGTTCTTGTCCCGGTGCCACCCCGTGATCCAGTCCGCGGTCGTCACGATATTGATGCCGGCCTCGAGCACTTTGACGTAGAGGTCCTCGTCCGGAAACACTCCGTGGAACGTCAACACATCCGGTTTGGCCGCGATGATTTCGGCAACGCTGCCCGTGGCTTTGACACCGACCGGCTCGATCCCGGCCAGCTCGCCGACGTCGGTGCCCACCTTCTCCGGCGAATAGCAGTGCACCCCAACGAGTTCAAGGTCCGGCTGCGTCTGCAGCCGCTTGATCATCTCCGAACCGACGTTGCCGGTGGCGACCTGGAAGACTCGGATCGGTGCATTCATTCGGGTTCAGCCTTTCTGAGCTGCTGCGTAGACCTCGGCGGCGCTGCCGCCAATGCCGTCGGGATAAAACTGCTTGGCCCACTTGCGAATTGCGGTGAACCCCTGGTATTCGTCGGTGGCCAGTGCGGGGGGATCCGAGTAGCGCTGGTGTTGCCAGATGTAGATGTCCTGCTCGAACTGCCGGATCACTTCCTGTCCGAATTCGTGCGCCTTGGTCTCCGCCCGGACGGGATCCCTGGACGGCTTGCGGCCGATGTAGACCATGAACCGGACGTCGGAGGTGGCGTCGTCGACCGGGGTGACCGCGGAAACGGTGCGGTTGTCTACCATGCCCCAGCTTCGGGTCACCGCGATTCCCAGACCACCATTGATCGCCTCCACGCCGCTGTTGACGTCCTCGATCCTCTGCCCGTCGTCACCCTCGAAGGTGATGGTGAAGTCGACGTAGGACACCGGCTTGGCGAAGTCGTGGCGGGTGAAGACCGGCACGATCGGGGTGTTGTGCACGAACTTGAAATGCGCGAAATCCACGCCGTTTTCGAGCACGTACTGTGGGTGCATTTCCAGGCTCGGCTCGTACAGCCGCTGCTGTGGGTAGTAGTCTGCGGCGGTGCGGCCGTCTTCGAAGCTGGCGAACACGTCCGGCGCGTCGAAGTACGGCTCGCGTCCCTCGGCGTCATGCCAGATGTAGACCGACTCGTTGCGCTCGACGACGGGGTGTGTCTGGATGCGCCGGCCACGGTTGGGGCGGGCTTGGTAGGGGATGCAGACGTTGCGGCCCTCTTGGCTCCACTGCCACCCGTGGAACGGGCACTGCAACACCTCGCCGACGACTTTGCCGCCGTAACCCAGGTGCGCCCCGAGGTGTTCGCAGTAGGCGTTCATGACGGTGAGCTGCCCGGACTCGGCGCGCCAGGCGACCATCTCCTGATCGAAGTACTTCATCGAGTGCACGTCACCGACGCCGATCTCGTCGGACCAGGCCACCTGGAACCACCCGGTGGGCTTCATCGACAATGGCGGCTTGACCATCTGCGCTGTCCTCCTCGGCGGGTTCGTACGGATAATCACAGTACCCTCTATGAAAAAGCTAGTCGAGACCATAGGATCCACAAGATGACAGCGCGGGCCAGTGCAGCCGGCATCGTGGGACCCCGTACCGACCGGCGTCCCAACCGGCGCGGCAACGCGACTCGCGAGAGCATGCTCGAGGCGGCCCTCAAGTCGCTGGCGTCGGGCGCGCCGGGCTCGGTGTCGGCCAACCGGATTGCCAAAGACAGCGGCGCGACCTGGGGCGCGGTGCAATACCAGTTCGGCGACACCGACGGATTCTGGGCCGCGGTGCTGCACCGTACGGCGCAACGCCGCGAAGCGACGTTCTCGACGCTGTCGACTCCTGTTCGACCGGACGCGCCCCTGCAGGAGCGTGTCGGCGTCATCATCGAAACCCTCTATCGTGGCTTGGCGTCGGCCGATTCACGCGCGGTCGAAAACCTGCGGGCCGCGCTGCCGCGCGACCCCCAGGAACTCGAACGGCTCTATCCACGCACCGCCGCCGAACTGTTCTCGTGGGGCAAGAGCTGGCTGCAGACCTGCGAGAGCGCCTTCGCCGGCCTCGACGTCGACCCGAAGCGGGTACGTGAGGTGGCCGCGCTGATTCCGGGCGCAATGCGCGGGCTGGTCTCGGAGCGCCAACTGGGCTCTTACAGCGACCTCGACATGGCCCGCCGCGCCCTGACCAACGCCCTGGTGGCATATCTCGAAAGTTCACGGCGGCGAAAGTGACCGGAACAATCGAACCTTTCGTTCTCGAAGTGGCCGAAGTTCAAATCAGCAACCTTCGTCAACGGCTCGGCAACGCCCGGTGGCCGAGCGAAATCGCTGATGCGGCGTGGGACTACGGCACGGACCAGTTGTTCCTGCGCAGCGTGGTCGATCATTGGGTGAATCGCTACGACTGGCGTGCCCTCGAGGCCGAGGTCAATGCGATCGGATCTTTCCTCACCGAGGCTGCGGGGCAGCGCGTGCACTTCCTGCACGCAAAGTCCGACGACCCGCGGGCGATCCCCCTGGTCGTCACGCACGGCTGGCCGGGCTCCATCGTCGAGTTCTTGGACGCGCTGCCGTTGCTGCGCAAGCGATTCCACGTCGTCCTGGTGTCCATGCCCGGCTATGGCTTCTCGGGCCCGACGCGTGAGCGCGGTGTCGACGTCGCCCGTGTCGCCGCGGCGGTGGCCGACGTGATGGCACAGCTCGGCTACCAGCGTTACGTCGCCCAAGGCGGTGACTGGGGTGCCCTCGTCACCCGTTACCTGGGACAGCACCACGCGGATACCGTGGCCGCTATCCACACCAACATGCTGTTCGCGTCGCCCGACCAGAACGACCCCGAACTATTGGCCAACATCACCGAGTCGGAACTCGCCGGCATCGCCGCCAGCGCCGAGCGAATTGCAGACGGCACGGCGTACATGGAAGTGCAAGCAACGCGGCCACATTCGCTGGGCTACGGGCTGGACGACTCGCCGCTGGGCCTGGCCGGATGGATACTCGAGAAGTTTCACGCCTGGTGCGATATCAGAGACGGCATGCCCATCAGCACCGACCGGCTCATCGACAACCTGATGTTCTACTGGCTGACCGGCACGGCGACCTCGGCGGCGCGACTCTACTGCGAATCCGCGCGGGCGGGCACGGGGCCACTCAGCGGATGGACCGGTCGTGTCGATGTCCCCACCGGCTACGCGGTCTATCCCTACGAGCTTCTGCAGACACCGCGCGCGTGGGCGGCCGCCCAGTACAACCTGGTTCACTACGCGATTCAGCAACGCGGCGGCCACTTCGCCGCATTCGAACAACCCACCGCTTTCGCCGCCGATTTGGCGGCCTTCGCCGACGTCCTGCTCGAGGAAAAGGTGTTCTAGTCAGGCGTCGATGACCAACCGGCCGGATTTCGCCCGCGACACGCACACCAGCATCTCGTCACCGCCCTCGGCCGCGCGGCCGCGCCGATCAACCTGTCCAGCAAGCACTTTGACCTTGCAAGTGCCGCAGAAACCCTGCTGGCAGGAGTGGGCCGTGGTCGGATCCCCGTCGAGCATGACGTCCAGCGCCGACCGGTTCGCCGGCACATTGAGCACCCGCTTCGATCGCGCGAGCTCCAGTTCGAACTGCGCTCCGTCGACCACCGGCGGCGGGCTGAATCGCTCGTAATGCAGTGGCGCATCGGCGTATTCGTTCCGGGCCATGCGGACGGCGTCCAGCATCGCACTCGGTCCGCACACATAGACCGCCGTCGTCGGACCCGTCCCGGCCAGCAGCTCGTCCACAGCGGCGCACCGGCCGTGCTCGTCGTCGGCCCATACCGTCACCCGGTCCGGTGCCAGCGACACCAACTCGTCCAGGAATGGCATGTATTCGCGGCTGCGGCCCGCATAGATTGCACGCCAATCCATTCCGCGCTGCTGGGCCACCCGCATCATCGGCAGAATGGGCGTCACACCGATACCGCCGATCACGAACAGCACGTCCCGCTCGGCGGTGCCCAGATAGAACGCGTTGCGCGGACCCTCGAACAGCAAGGTGTCACCGACGTCGAAAGCCTCATGCATCTCGATCGAACCGCCGCCACCGTCGGCGATCCTGCGGATGGCGATGCGGTAGTCCGTGCGCCGTCCAGGCGGACCGGACAGCGAGTACTGCCGGCGCCGGCCGGAGGGCAGTTGCACGTCGATGTGCCCGCCGGGCGTCCAGGACGGGAGCAGGCCACCGTCGGGGTCGGCCAGTGTCAGCGCGACCACGTCGGGCGCGACGAGTTCGCGCTTGGTGATGGTCGCGCGGTGCGTTCGTCGCACCGCACTCACCCGCGCCGGCGTCCAGCGCGAGACCGAGCCGAATCCCTCGAACAGCGCGCGAACGCCCCATAACGCGGTCAGGAACCGGTCGCGGTCACGGCGCCCGTACAGGTCAGGGGGCCTGCTGGTCCAGATACTTTGTGACACAGCGCAATACCTACTTCGGCCGGATGTCGAATCGCGCTAGCAGCCGGATCGCCGAGGGGCTGATCCGGCGCATCGCGTAGCCGAGTCTGGACTCCGCGGCGATGGGCAACACCGGTGGGCCGGTCCTGACGGCCTTGACGATCGCCTTGGCGGTGGCCTCCGGTGTGTAGTTGCGCCGTCGGTACGACGCGTCGGCCTGCTGCCGGGCCCGCTCCTGCTGCTCGGCCGACAGGCCTGCGTAGACAGTACTTTTGGCGATGTTGGTGTTGACGAAACCGGGGCAAACGGCCGTCACGGTGATGCCTTCGTCGGCTAGGTCGGCGCGCAGCGATTCGCTGAATGCCAGTACAGCGGCCTTCGTAGTGGAATAGGCGACCATCGACTTCGACGGCAGGAACGCCGACGCCGACGAAACGTTGATGATGGTTCCCCCCTCGCCGCGCTCGACCATCTGCGCTCCGAATGCCCTGCTGCCGCTGATCACACCCCGGACGTTGACGCCCATGATGTCGTCCCAGTGCGCCGACGTGGTCTCCAGGAACCGACCCGCCATCCCAATGCCGGCGTTGTTCACCAGGATGTCAACCACGCCATGGTCGTTGAATACGTGTGCGGCAAGGTCGTTCATCGTTTGCTCGTCGCTGACATCCGCCTTGTACGCCGCCGCCTCGACACCCGTCGCGCGCACCGCATCCACAGTTTCCTCCGCCGCGGCCAAGTCACGATCGACGATCACCACCTTGCGGGCGCCCTGCCGCGCCAGTTCCAGGGCGGTGGCCCGGCCGATACCGGCCCCCGCCCCCGTCACCAGCGCGAGTTTTCCCGCCACCTGGCGTGGTCCGCCGCGCACAACCGACGGTCCGGGAGCGACGTCGCCGGCGGTGACCTGGTCGACCCATTCGGCGGTCAACCGGGCGACAACATCGGGACGCGAGGTCACCATCCAGTGCCCACCCTCGACCGTAATCACCCTGCCGCCCTGTGGAATTGCGCCGGTAAAGCGCTGCAGCGCGGGCGTGACGAACCTGTCTTTGCGTGGGACCAGCACCTGGGTCGGCACATTGATCTGGGGCAGCGGCGAGCCGGGTGACAGAATCGGCGCGGGCATGTTCGCCCGGTACAGGTTGAGGCCGTTGACGTAGTCCCCGATCGAGCGGGGCACCGCGCCGCGTTGACTGCGGGTGCTGGTTCGGCCGATACGCTCAGCGGCGCGGAGGACTTTGACGCCCAGTCCGGAGCGAAATGCCAGTTCCGGAAGCCCCGGGCACAGAAAGAAACCGATATACCCCGACCCCACAAGCTGTTTGACAACGTCGGCCACGGCGCGCGGAGTGCGGGCCGAGCGCAGGAACGTGCCCGCGTACCGCAGGTCCGGGCCGGAGATCGACGTGAACGACGCGATCTTGCCCGCCATCGAGTCGTCGGCGACCGCGGGCCAGGCCTGAATCGAGCCCCAGTCGTGGGCCAGCAAGTGGACCGGACCGACCCCGAGGCTGTCGATCACCGCGCCGATGTCGGAGAGCAGCTGGTCGAATCGGTACCCGGATTGGCTTGCCGGACAAGATGATTCGCCGGCACCGCGGACGTCATAGGCCACGAAGTTGTATCGGTTGGACCGCCGGTCCAGCAGCTCTCGGGCTACGCCGTCCCACACATGGTGGTTGTCGGGCCAGCCGTGAATAGCCAGCACGGTGGGACGCTGCGGCTCGACCTCGGTGTAGTGGTGGACGGCCAGTGTGACGCCGTCCGACGCGGTGACCGGCATTGGTCAGTGCGCCGCACGCGCCGCGGGTGAGCGGGCCAGGTAGTCGACCGCCTCCCCAAGCCCGCCCAGCTGTGACGGGTGAAAGCCCGGTTTGTAGTAGCCGGCGACCACCCGTGCCATGCGCAGCGGCCCGGGCACCAAACCCTGACGGGCCGCCTTGATGTAGTCCCGCCACCGCGGCTTGGTTCCCGGCCGCAGGTACGGGTCCACGGAATACATGAATCGCACCCCCCGAATCCACAACAACAGCAGCACCGGCGTAACAGCCAACTGAGCGCGCACCTGCCGGAAGTACCCGGCCCGCAGATGTTTCATGGTGTCAAAGGCCACGGACTTGTGCTCAACTTCTTCGGCGCCGTGCCACCGCAGCATGTCCAGCATCACCGGATCGGTGCCGACGACGTCAAGCTGCGGGGAGTCCAGGATCCACTCCCCCAAAACCGCCGTGTAGTGCTCGATCGCGGCGATGAACGAAACCTGCTCCAGCAGCCAACTGCGCCGTCGGCGTGTACTCATCCGAGGCCGGTCGCCCAGCAGCTTCTGGAACAACCACCCGACCTGGCCCGTGAATGGCGTCACGTCGATGCCCTCGGCGGCGAAGTGCTCGAGCACTCCGGAATGCGCCTGGGAATGCATCGCCTCCTGGCCGATGAACCCCTGCACGTCCAACCGCAGTTGGTCGTCCTTGATCAGCGGCAGGGCATTTTTGAACACCTCGACAAAGAACTCCTCGCCGGCCGGCAGCAACAGGTGCAAGACGTTGAGGGTGTGGGTGGCCATCGGCTCTTCGGGCACGTAGTGAAACGGCAGCTTTGTCCAGTCGAACTTGACGTCACGCGCCTCGAGCACCAGACGTTCGTGGTCGGCCGCGCCGGATTCTTTCGAGCGTGGACCTGCCGCACGGTCCTCGACGGTGAACATCGCAGCCACCTTTACAAAACCACCTCATATGTCACAGCGCTAGACATCATGTGCTGGCGAGTATAGCCAGGTCGTACTGCGCGGGGTCCGGGTGTTCCAGCATCGCGCGATGCGCCGCGGGGGTGAACGGCCACACCTCGGGCAGCCCGTCCTTGCCCAGGTACCAGCTGTTGCAGCCAGTGGTCCACACCGTGTTCGGCATCGCGGCGCGCAGCTCGGAGTTGAATGACTCCGTCGCCGAGGATGTCGGCTCGACGGTGTCGAATTCCTGGCGGCGCCAGCGCCGTATCCATCCGACAATGTGGTCGGCCTGCGATTCGGCGACAGCGGTGAGCGCGAGGTTGCCAACCGGGCTGTGCGGTCCCAGCATCATGAAGAAGTTGGGAAAGCCGGGCATCGCGACGGTCTGGTAGGCCCGCGGACCGTCGCGCCATACCTCGTCGGCGGCGATCCCGTCCCGCCCGGTGAGTTGCATCGGCCGAAAGAAGGCATGCGTGTCGAAGCCGGTGGCCAGCACGATGACGTCCGCCTCGTGTAGGACGCCGTCTACGGTGACGATGCCCAGGGCTTCCACGTGGTCGATTCCGGCGGTGACCAGTTCGACGTCGTCGCGCTGCATCGCCCGGTAGAAGCCGCCCGACATCACCAGTCGCTTGCACATTGGCGTGTAATCGGGAGTCAGCGCTTCTCGCAGCTCCGGGTCACGCACCTCCCAGAGGCTCGCGCGGCACAGCGCTGCCATGATCTTTCGCCGCAAGCCGGGCTTGGTGAGCCCCACCGCGAAAAGGTCGTAGGCGGCGCTGTATGCCCGGTAGGCCAGCAGATCAAGCCACGGAGCGCGTCGGCGGGTCGCGCTGGTGAACCTGCTGTAGCGGGGATTCGGCAGCTTCAGCACCCATTGCGCGGTGCGTTGGAACAGCAGCACCTTGCTCGCCACGTCGACCAGACCGCAGACCAGCTGCGCACCCGTCGACCCGGTGCCGATGATCGCGATGCGGCGCCCCGGGAGGGCGACGCTGTGATCCCAACGAGCGGAATGAAATACGGTCCCGCCGAAGTCGTCCAGACCGGCGATCGACGGCATGCGTGGATGGTGCAGCACGCCGGTGGCCGAGATCAAGAAGTCGACCGTGGATTCGGTACCGGCGTCCGTGCGCACCACCCAACGCCCGTTCTCGTAACGCGCACTGGCGATTTCGGTGCCGAACCGGATCCGTTCCCGCAGCCCGAATCGGTCCGCGATGCCCCGGAAGTAGGCCTGGATCTCACTGCCCGGCGAAAACATGCGCGTCCAGTCGGGGTTGGTCGCGAACGTGTACTGGTAGACGCGCGAGGGTATGTCGCAGAACAGGCCGGGATAAGTATTCTCACGCCACGTTCCGCCGACCTCGTCGGCCTTCTCGTAAATGGTGACGTCGGTGATGCCGTTGCGCAGCAATGCAATTGCGACGCACAACCCCGACATGCCGGCTCCGACGACGGCGACCGAGGGATCGCGCCCGGCCATCGGTCTATCCGCCTTCCGCGCGGTGCTTGAGGCGCTCCAGGGTGAGCTGAATGTGCTTGGCGTTGGCCGCAGCCCGATCCGGGACTCCGGTGCTCCAGCCGGCGAGCTTACGGAACCAGCCTGGCCGGCGGTCCCAGGTGCTCTCGGTGACGTGGCAACCACCGTCGGCGGCGACAATGTCGTACTGCCAACGCGAGACCGGCAGCAAGGCATACCGAACATTGAAGGCGAAGCGCCGGCCGGGTTCGGCGTCGGTCACCCGGCACTGGGTGGTCCAGCCCTGGTCACCGTTTTTGTTATGACCGACGAACACCGCCCCTTTGCAGACGGACTTACCTTTGCGGAGCTCCATCGCGAAGGCCTCCTCGGCCAGCGAGGCCAGCGTCGGCAGGTCGGTGATCAGCTGGTACACCACCTCGGGAGGGGCGCCGATGCGCACGCTCGCCGAAGCCGAAGGGCCGGCGGACAACGTTGTCATGCGCCGATCATAGAACTAGATAGGTGCGTTGCCGCGCAGATGTTCGAAGATCAGTGAGGTCTGGGTGCCCGCGACATCGGCGTCGGCATTGAGGTTCTCGACCACGAACGACCGCAGATCCTCGGTGTCGCGCGCGGCGACGTGCAGGATGAAATCGTCGGCGCCGGCAAGAAAATAGACGTCCATCACCTGGCGCCTGCGGCGGATCTGCTGGATGAAGCTGCGAATCTTGCCGCGCGCGTTGGATTGCAAGGTGACCGAGATCATCGCCTGTAGCGGCAGTCCCACCGCCACCGGGTCGATGTCGGTGTAAAAGCCGCGGATCACTCCCACGTCCACCAACCGCCTGACACGCCCGTGGCAGGTCGACGCAGCGATGCCCACCGCGTCGGCGAGCGCATTGTTGGTGATCCGCGCGTCGGCGTGCAGCAGGCTCAGGATTTTGCGGTCGACGACATCCAGGTCGCTAGCCCGAACATCCTTCGGCACATCCCGGACCGCAGCCGTGTGTCCCGTTGACTTTTCAGTCATGTTACGAATGTACAGAATTATCGTCAGCCTCTTTGCTCCCTGTTCGAGCTTTCTTCACACTTGAGGGCATGCGAGTCGGCATTCCCACCGAGACCAAAAACAACGAATTTCGGGTCGCCCTCACCCCGGCCGGCGTTGCCGAACTGACCCGGCGGGGCCACGAGGTGCTCGTCCAGGCCGGCGCCGGAGTGGGCTCGGCGATCACCGACAGCGACTTCAAGGCCGCGGGCGCCCAGCTGATCGACACCGCAGACCAGGTATGGACCGCAGCGGACCTGCTGCTGAAGGTCAAAGAACCGCTGGTGGGCGAATATTCGCTGCTGCGCCACGGCCAAATCCTGTTCACCTATCTCCATCTGGCCGCCTCGCGTGCCTGCGCCGACGCGCTATTGGCTTCCGGTGCAACGGCAATCGCCTACGAGACCGTCCAACACGCCGACGGCACGCTACCCTTGCTGGCCCCCATGAGCGAAGTCGCCGGGCGGCTCTCCGCCCAGGTGGGCGCCTATCACCTGATGCGGACGCACGGCGGACGCGGGGTGCTGATGGGTGGGGTCCCCGGAGTGAAGGCGGCCGACGTGGTGGTGATCGGCGGCGGCACCGCCGGGTACAACGCAGCCCGCGTCGCCTCCGGCATGGGTGCCGACGTCATGGTTTTCGACGTCAACGTCAACAAGCTTCGCGAACTCGACTCCGAATTCAGGGGCACGGTCGGCACCCGCTATTCGTCGGCCTACGAGCTCGAGGGTGCGGTCAAGCGGGCCGACCTGGTGATCGGAGCCGTCCTGGTGCCGGGTGCCAGGGCACCTCGGTTGATATCGAATTCACTTGTCGCACACATGAAGCCGGGCGCGGTGCTGGTCGACATCGCCATCGACCAGGGTGGGTGCTTCGAAGACTCCCGGCCTACCACCCACGACGACCCCACCTTTCCCGTGCACGACGCGTTGTTCTACTGCGTAGCCAACATGCCCAGCGCGGTTCCCAGGACGTCGACCTATGCACTGACCAACGCGACGATGCCGTACGTACTCAAGCTCGCCGACCAGGGTTGGCGGGCGGCCTGCCGATCGGATCCTGCACTGGCCAAGGGCCTTTCGACACACGACGGCACGCTGCTATGCGAACAGGTGGCCAGCGACCTGGGTTTGCCGTTTACCGCGCCGGCGAGCGTGCTGACCTGACGTTCAGGGGTGCACACCCGGGTTGAGGCTGGCAACGATCTCGGCCACCGGCCCGGGCATGGCCTTGCGATACGCCGTTCCCGCCCACAAATTGGTGCCGTGTGGATCGTCGGCGTCGACCGCCGCCGCTCGAATCGGTTCGGTCATCTGATTGACCTCGGGATAGCCCAGCGGCGCGACGTGATCGAGGAGTCGCGTGAAGTTGTTGGCCAGACCGCGCGCATACCGACCCGAGAAGGCCCGGCTGACCAGGCAGTCGGAGAACTCCGGGAGCTTCAGCGCGGCACGGTGCACGGGATTGGTGCCGGCTTCGTCGGCCAGCAGCAGCGCGGTGCCGACCTGCGCGGCCACCGCTCCCCTGTCCAGCGCGGCGGCGACGTCTTCGGCGGTGCCCAGCCCACCCGCTGCGATGAGCGGGATGTCGCGGTGCGCGTGCGCGATCCGACCCAGGAGGTCGTGCAGCGTTTCGCTGCCGGGTTCCATGTCCGGGGCGAAGGTGCCCCGGTGACCGCCGGCATCCGGCCCCTGGACCACCAGGTTGTCCGCGCCCGCGGCGATGGCCACCCCGGCCTCGTAGGCCGACGTCACCGTGACCGACACCAAAAGGCCCAGCGCGCTGAAGCGGCGGACGATGTCCGGTGCCGGCGTCCCAAAGGTGAATGACACCATCTCGGGCCGCACATCGGAAACCACCTCGAGCTTGCGCTCCCACTCGTCGTTGTAGTCGTAGTCGAGCCGGCCGATCTCGACGTGGTAGTGGTCGGCGATCTCTTCGAGCTCTTCGGCGTAGTAGTCCAACTGCGTCCAGTCGGCGACACTGGGTTGGGGCACAAGCAGATTGACACCGATCGGGCCGGTGGTGGCGGCACGCGCCGCGGCGATGTCGGTGGCGAACTGCTCGGCGCCGATGTAGCCGCCGGCAACGAAACCCAGCCCGCCCGCGTTCGACACCCCCGCCGCCAGCGCCGGGGTGCTCGGGCCACCGGCCATGGGCGCGCCGACGATCGGCACCATGAGGTCCCAGAAGCCCAATACCATCGGGCTAGTTCGCCGACGGCGAGCGCCGGCACGGCGCGAGTGAGGAGGCGGACATTTGAGGCTACCCTACCATCGCCCGAAGTTGTTGTGGCAGCGACCGTTTCGAGGTAAAGGGACCCAGAACCGCGGCACCGAACGGTTTGCTCAGCAGCCGGCGGGCCACCGCGTTGACCTGGTCGACCGTGACCCGCTCGATCTGCTCCAAGGTGTGCTCGATGCTGCGGTGTTCACCGTAATTTAGTTCACTTCGACCCAGGCGGCTCATCCGTGAGCTCGAGTCCTCCAAGCCGAGCACCAGCCCACCCCGCATCGAGCCCTTCGCGATGCGGCATTCCGACTCGGTGATGCCGTCGCGCGCCACGGCACCGAGCACGTCGCAGGTCACTCGCATGACCTCGGCAAAGCGTTCGGGCAGGCACGCCGCATACACCGAGAGCGCACCGCTGTCGGCGAAGATATCCAGTGCGGAGTAGACCGAATAGGCCAACCCGCGGGCCTCGCGCACCTCTTGGAACAGCCGCGAACTCAGTCCGCCGCCCAGCGCGGTGTGCAACACCGACAGCGCCCAGCGATGCTCCCAGCCGCGCCCGGGCGTGCGCACGCCCAACGACACGTGGATCTGCTCGGCGTCGCGGTTGCCGAGCAGCAGCCCGGGGTGGCCGGTCACCCTGCCCGCGCCCTTGCGGGGCGCAACCGGCCGCCGCCCGCGGACCAACCGCGACCGGAAGTGTTCGCGCACCAACGCGATCACCTCGTCGTGGTCGACATTGCCGGCCACCGCGACGACCATCCGCTCCGGCGTGTAGCGCCGGACGTGAAACGAATGCAGCTGGGCTCGCGTCATCGCGGACACCGACTGCGTACTGCCGATCACCGGACGTCCCACCGGATGGTCACCGAACAGCGCCGTCAGGAACATGTCGGCCAGCGCGTCCTCGGGGTCGTCGTCGCGCATCGCGATCTCCTCGAGGACCACGTCGCGCTCCAGTTCGACGTCGTCGGCGGCGCAGCGACCGTTGAGCACCACGTCGGCGACCAGGTCGACGGCCAGTGCCAGGTCGCTGTCGAGTACGTGCGCGTAGTAGCAGGTGTGCTCCTTGGCGGTGAACGCGTTCAGCTCCCCGCCGACGGCGTCCATCGCCTGCGCGATATCCACCGCGGTGCGGGTCGGGGTCGACTTGAACAGCAGATGCTCGAGGAAGTGCGCGGCGCCGGCCACCGTGGCGCCTTCGTCGCGCGATCCGACGCCGACCCAGACCCCGACCGAGGCGGAGCGCACCGCCGGCAGGTATTCGGTGACCACACGCAGGCCACCCGGCAAAGTGGTGCGGCGCAGTGCTGCAGCCGCACCAGGATCAGCTGCTGGGCCTGGATCAGCTGGTGGCATCGGCAGGTGCGGCGGGAGCGGCGACCGCTGAGTTCGCGCCGTCCTCTTCGTCCACCAAAACCAGGGAGATCTTGCCCCGCTTGTCGATATCGGCGATTTCCACGCGCAGCTTGTCGCCGACGTGGACGACGTCTTCGACCTTCGCGATGCGCTTGCCCCGGCCGAGTTTGGAGATGTGCACCAGACCGTCGCGACCGGGCAGCAGCGACACGAACGCACCGAAATCGGTTGTCTTGACCACAGTTCCGAGGAACCGTTCGCCCGCCGTCGGCAGCTGCGGGTTGGCGATCGCGTTGATCTTGTCGATCGCGGCCTGCGCGGACGGCCCGTCGGTGGCGCCGACGAACACGGTGCCGTCGTCCTCGATCGAGATCTGCGCGCCGGTCTCCTCGGTGATGGCGTTGATGACCTTCCCCTTGGGACCGATGACCTCGCCGATCTTGTCCACCGGCACCTTGATGGTGGTCACCCGCGGGGCGTAGGGGCTCATCTCGTCGGGGGCGTCGATGGCCTCGGCCATGACTTCGAGGATGGTCAGGCGGGCGTCCTTGGCCTGCGCGAGAGCACCTGCCAGGACCTTCGACGGGATCCCGTCGAGCTTGGTGTCCAGCTGCAGCGCGGTGACGAAGTCCTTGGTGCCGGCGACCTTGAAGTCCATGTCGCCGAACGCGTCTTCGGCGCCCAAGATGTCGGTCAGGGTGACAAAACGGCGCTCGGTACCCCCGCCGTCAACCTCTACATCGTCGGAGACCAGGCCCATCGCGATGCCGGCCACCGGCGCCTTGAGCGGCACCCCGGCGTTGAGCAGCGCCAGCGTGGACGCGCACACCGAGCCCATCGACGTCGAGCCGTTGGAGCCCAGCGCCTCGGACACCTGGCGGATGGCGTACGGGAATTCCTCGACGCCGGGTAACACGGGCACCAGGGCCCGCTCGGCCAGCGCGCCGTGCCCGATCTCACGCCGCTTGGGTGAGCCGACCCGTCCGGTCTCGCCGGTGGAGAACGGCGGGAAGTTGTAGTGGTGCATGTACCGCTTCGACGTCTCGGGCCCCAACGAGTCGATCTGCTGGGCCATCTTGACCATGTCGAGGGTGGTGACCCCGAGGATCTGGGTTTCGCCGCGTTCGAACAGCGCGCTGCCGTGAGCCCGGGGAACCACCGCGACCTCGGCGGACAACGCGCGGATGTCGGTGATGCCACGGCCGTCGATGCGGAAATGGTCGGTCAGGATGCGCTGCCGGACCAGCTTCTTGGTCAGCGAACGGAACGCGGCGCTGACCTCCTTCTCCCGGCCCGCATAGGTGTCGGCGAGCCGCTCTAGGACCTGGCTCTTGATTTCGTCGGTGCGCTGGTCGCGCTCGGCCTTGCCGCCGATGGTCAGCGCGGCAGCCAGCTCGTCGGTGGCCACCGAGGACACCGAGTAGTACACGTCCTCGCCGTAGTCGGGGAACGTCGGGAAGTCAGCTGCCGGCTTACCGGATTTTCCAGCAGCGTCGACGAGCTCCTGCTGGGCGGTGCACAGCGCGGAGATGAAGGGCTTGGCCGCCTCCAGTCCCTCGGCCACCACGCTTTCCGTGGGCGCCTGGGCGCCGCCGTCGATGAGCGCGATCACGTGATCGGTGGCCTCGGCCTCGACCATCATGATGGCCACATCATCGTCGACTATCCGGCCGGCCACCACCATGTCGAACACGGCGCGCTCAAGCTGCTCCACCGTGGGGAAAGCGATCCAGGTGCCGTCGATGAGCGCGACCCGCACGCCCCCGATGGGGCCGGAGAACGGCAGGCCGCCCAGCTGGGTGGAGGCCGACGCGGCGTTGATGGCCAGCACGTCGTAGAGGTCGTTGGGGTCCAGGCTCAGGATCGTCACCACGACCTGGATCTCGTTGCGCAGACCGTCGACGAACGACGGGCGCAGCGGGCGGTCGATGAGCCGGCAGGTCAGGATCGCGTCGGTGGACGGCCGTCCCTCCCGGCGGAAGAACGAGCCGGGGATGCGGCCGGCGGCGTACATCCGCTCCTCGACGTCGACCGTCAGCGGGAAGAAGTCGAAGTGCTCTTTGGGGCTCTTGCTGGCGGTTGTCGCCGACAGCAGCATGTTCTCGTCGTCGAGGTAGGCGACGACGGCGCCGGCGGCCTGCTGGGCCAGCCTGCCGGTTTCGAAACGAACGGTGCGGGTGCCAAAGCTCCCGTTGTCGATGGTGGCGGTCGCCTCGAAGACGCCCTCTTCAATCTCAGCTACAGACATAGGAGTCCGTGCGGCCTCTCTGGGTATTCAGCTGTTTCGCGCGCTCATGCGCAAGGGCGGTGCTCCAATGGGAGCACCGAGAAGCAGAGTCTGAATACGGCTACGGCCATCGATCGAAGCAGCCGACCTGCCCCAGATCCGGGGAGCCCGGCGGCCACTACCGAGGACCGCCCGATGCAGACCGGGTGCTCCTTGGACACGCATTGTGACGCGCTGGAACGGTACACGCGGATCTGCGCGAACCGCACCACTTGTTTGGGCCGATTCGGGCCCAGAACGCCCCCACTCTACACGGGCAAACCCGCGCGACTAAGAGGCCCGCCAGCGAGGCCCGCCAGCGCCGTCGGTCAGCGACGCAGCCCCAGCCGTTCGATCAGCGACCGGTACCGCTCGACGTCGATGTGGGAGATGTACTTGATGAGCCGGCGCCGCCGCCCGACCAGCAGCAGCAAACCCCGCCGCGAGTGGTGGTCGTGCTTGTGCACCTTGAGGTGCTCGGTCAGATCCGCGATCCGCTTGGTCAGCAGCGCGATCTGCGCCTCAGGGGACCCGGTATCGGTGTCATGCAGGCCGTACTGGTTCAGGATTTCTTTTTTCTGCTCGGCTGTCAGCGCCACGAAAATATCTCCATCAATTGGTCCGCGATCATGAATTTCACTTCTTTGAAGGCGCGGCCACCGCGAACCGCAGCACGCGCCGATGTCGTCGGGAAGTCTAGCAGGGGTGTACGGACCGGATCGCCTGTCCCGCCGCCGCCCAGGTTCGCGAGCGTAACCGGGCTGCGAAAACTCGCGCCGGATTTCGCAGTGCGGATACGCTCGCGGACCCGCCCGCGACCAAGCCACTCTCGGCTAACTCAGGACGGCCCGCGTCCGGTCGGTGTCCTTGCCGATTGCCTTGACCAGCTCGCCCGCCGAGTCGAACTTCTTCTGGCCGCGGATGCGCGCGACGAAGTCCAGCGCGACGTGCTGGCCGTACAAGTCGGCGGCGGTGTCGAGCACGAACGCCTCGACGGTGCGGGTGCGCCCGGAGAAGGTCGGGTTGGTGCCGACGGACACGGCGGCCTGGTAGCGCTCGCCCGGGGTGACGGTGCCGGTCGTCGGGCCGTGCCCGAGCACGGTGAACCAGGCGGCGTACACGCCGTCGGCCGGGATCGCCGAATACATCGGCGGCGCCACGTTGGCGGTCGGGAAGCCGAGCTCGGCGCCGCGTCCGTGACCTCGGACCACGACGCCCTCGACGCGGTGCGGCCGGCCAAGTGCCTCGGTGGCCGCCACCATGTCACCGGCGTCCACGCAGGATCGGATGTAGGTGGACGAGAAGGTCACCGTCTCGTTGCTGTGGTGCTCGGACAGCAGCGACATCGATTCGACCGCGAACCCGAACCGCTCGCCGGCCTGGCGCAGGGTGTCGACATTGCCGCCGGCTTTCTTGCCGAAGGTGAAGTTCTCACCCACTACCACCTCGACCACGTGCAGGTTCTCGACCAATAGTTCGCGGACGTAGCGGTCCGGGGTGAGCTTCATGAACTCGGTGGTGAAGGGCATGACCAGAAAGACGTCAATACCCAGCTCCTCGACGAGCTCGGCCCGCCGGGTCAGTGTGGTCAACTGCGCGGGGTGACTGCCGGGATAGACCACCTCCATCGGATGGGGGTCGAACGTCATGAGCACGGTCGGCACGTCGCGTGCGCGTCCGGCCTTGACAGCGTGCGCAATCAGTTCGGCATGCCCGCGGTGCACACCGTCGAAAACGCCGATGGTGAGCACGCATCTGCCCCAGTCCGTGGGGATCCCGTCCTGTCCCCGCCACCGCTGCACGACCGCAAGCCTACGGTGCGCCGTGGCCTCCGGGATTCGGGATACGCAGGTTTCACCTAACCGCCACGTCCGCAGAACAGCCGCAATTTGCCTAGACTTTTCGGTTGTGAGGGCTGACGAAGAGCCTGGCGGTCTCACCGCGGTTGCCCAGGACTATCTCAAGGTGATCTGGACCGCCCAGGAGTGGTCGCGGGAAAAGGTCAGCACCAAGATGCTGGCCGAGAAGCTCGGGGTGTCTGCCAGCACCGCCTCGGAATCCATCCGCAAGCTCGCCGAGCAGGGCCTGGTCGACCATGCGAAGTACGGCGCGGTGACGCTGACCGACGCCGGGCGGCGGGCGGCGCTGGGGATGGTGCGCCGGCACCGGCTGCTGGAGACCTTTCTGGTCAACGAACTCGGCTACAGCTGGGACGAGGTACACGACGAGGCCGAGGTGCTCGAACATGCGGTGTCGGATCGCCTGGTCGCGCGCATCGACGCCAAGCTGGGATTCCCCCGGCGCGACCCGCACGGCGACCCCATCCCCGCGTCCGACGGTCAGGTGCCAACGCCGCCGGCGCGTCAGCTGTGGGCCTGCACCGACGGAGACACCGGAACTGTCGCCCGCATCTCCGATTCCGACCCAGAGATGCTGAGGTATTTCGACACCGTCGGAATCAACCTTGACTCGCGGCTGCGGGTTGTGACGCGGCGCGAATTCGCGGGCATGGTCTCGGTGGCGATCGAATCCGGCGACGGCGCCCCGACCACCGTCGAGCTGGGCAGCCCTGCCGCCCTGGCGATCTGGGTGGTCGCCTGACCAGATGGTTGCTCTGTAGTCCGCGAGCGTAACCTGGCCGCGATTTCCGGCGCGGTTTTTCGCAGCCCGGTTACGCTCGCGAACCTGGGTCGCTCAACAACCCCTTGGCGATGTGGGTCACCTGCACCTCGTTGCTGCCCGCGTAAATCATCAGCGACTTCGCATCGCGGGCCAACTGCTCGACTCGGTACTCGGCCATGTAACCGTTACCGCCGAACAACTGCACAGCCTCCATCGCGACCTCGGTGGCGACCTCCGAGGAGTACAGCTTGATCGCCGAAGCTTCCGCCAGGGTCAACGGTTTTCCGGCCTGCTGCCGCTCGATGGTCTGAAACACCATGTTCTGCACATTCATTCGCGCGATTTCCATCCTGGCCAGCTTGAGCTGGATCAGCTGGAATTGCCCGATGTTCTTGCCCCACAACGTCCGGGTCTTCGCGTAGTCCACGCACAGCCGGTGGCATTCGTTGATGATCCCCAGCGCCATCGTCGCGATCCCGATCCGCTCGGCGGCGAAATTGGCGCGCGCGCTGTCACGGCCGTCGCCGTCGGTGTGCTGTTCGCTCCCACCCAGCAACCGGTCCGGGCCCAAGCGCACGTCGTCGAAGAACAACTCGCCCGTCGGCGAGGACATCATGCCCATCTTCTTGAAGGGCTTGCCCTGTGTCAGCCCCGGCATGCCGGAGTCCAACACGAAAACCAGCACCGGCCGGTTACGCCGGTCCACGGAGGAATCACGTTCGTCCAGTTTGGCGTAGACAACCAGTACGTCGGCGTAGGGACCGTTAGTAATGAACGTCTTCTGGCCGTTGAGGATGTAGTCGTCGCCGTCCCGTCTGACGGTGGTCTGCATGCCCCCGAACGCATCCGAGCCGGAGTCGGGTTCGGTGATGGCCCAGGCGGCGATCTTTTCCAGGGTCATCAGCTGGGGCAACCAACGCTCCTTCTGGGCCAACGTGCCGCGGCTCATGATCGTGGCCGCACCCAAACCGAGGCTGACCGACGCCGTGCTCAACAATCCGATGCTGACCCCGGCGAGCTCGGAGATCAACACCGCGGCCATCGAACCCTGGGCGCCGAAGCCAATGTCACCCGAATCGCCTGCGCCGACGTCCTTTTCGGGCCTCGTCGAACCTGATTCCTGCTTCGCACGTTCGCGATCCAGCATCTTTTTGACCGACTCGGCAGCCATCACGTCAAGACCGAACTGGCTGAACAGCTTTCGAGCGATCGGATACGGCGACAGCTCGCCGGTCTCCAGGGCGTCCAGATTCGGCCGGATCTCCTTGTCGATGAATTGGCGGACCGCGTCGCGCACCATCAGATCGGTGTCGGACCACTCGATCAATGTGTTCCCCCTTGGGCCGCTGGTGAATTCAGCGTTCCGCGCGTTGGTAGGCGGTGACCACTGCGGCCCCGCCCAACCCGATGTTGTGCTGCAACGCGGCGCTCACATCGGCGACCTGACGCTTGTCCGCGGCACCGCGCAACTGCCAGGTCAGCTCCGAGCACTGCGCCAACCCGGTCGCGCCCAGCGGGTGCCCCTTGGAGATCAGGCCCCCGGACGGGTTGACCACCCAACGCCCGCCGTAGGTGGTCTGGTTGTCGTCGATCAGCTTCGGCGCTTCGCCCTCCCCGCACAACCCCAGCGCCTCGTACAGCAGCAGCTCGTTGGCCGAGAAGCAGTCGTGCAGCTCGATCACCTGGAAGTCCTCCGGGCCCAGGCCGGACTGATGGTAAACCCGTTGGGCGGCTTGGACATTCATGTCGTATCCAATGATGTTGCGGGCACTGCCGTCGAAGGTCGACGCGAAGTCGGTGGTCATCGCCTGCCCGACGATCTCCACGGCCTGCCCGGCGAGGTCGTGGCCGGCCACGTACTCCTCGCTGGCCAGCACCACCGCGGCCGAACCGTCGGACGTCGGCGAGCACTGCAGTTTGGTGAGCGGGTCGGAGATCATCTTCGCGGCCAGGATGTCCTCCAGGGTGTACTCGTCCTGGAACTGCGCGTACGGGTTGTTGACCGAGTGCTTGTGGTTCTTCAGACCGATCTTCGCGAAATGCTCGGCGGTGCTGCCGTACTTCTTCATGTGCTCACGCCCGGCCGCGCCGAACATCCACGGCGCCACCGGAAAACCGAACTCGTCGATCTCGGCCAGCGCCTTGACGTGCTTACCCATCGGCGACTCGCGGTCGTCGGCGCCACCCTGAAGCGAGCCGGGCTGCATCTTCTCGAAGCCCAGCGCCAGCACGCAATCGGCCACACCACCGCGGATGGCCTGCGCGCCCAGGTAGAGCGCGGTCGATCCGGTGGAGCAGTTGTTGTTGACGTTGACGATGGGGATGCCCGTCATGCCCAGCTCGTAGAGGGCGCGCTGCCCGCTGGTGGAGTCGCCCGCGACGTAACCGACGTAGCCCTGTTCGATCTCGGTGTAGTCCACCCCGGCGTCCTGCAGCGCCTTGGTGCCGGACTCGTTAGCCATCTGCGGATAGTCCCAGCCTTCGCGCCGACCTGGCTTCTCGAACTTCGTCATGCCGACGCCGACGACGTACACCTTGTTCGCGCCCTTGCTGGACATCTTTGGCCCCTTCCGAACGGCAGTGCCTCCCAGTCTGCAACTTTGCCGCGCGCGGCGGTCGGGCGGGACCCCCAGAGCGTCGCCGGGCGGGACCCCCAGATCGTCGCCGGGCGGGACTCGATTGCCCGACTCCTCCTCAGTCCGTACCGGACTGCATCGTCGCCGGGCGGGACTCGATTTGCCCGACTCCTCCTCAGTCCGTACCGGACTGCATCGTCGCCGGGCGGGACTCGATTGCCCGACTCCTCCTCAGTCCGTACCGGACTGCATCGTCGCCGGGCGGATCACCACCACCGACTTGGTCCGCCCGCCCTCGTCGCGCAGCAGCGCGATCACTCGCCCGTCGGCAGCGGTCGCGGCATAAATGCCGTCGATACCGGCCGGCGCAAGCGACCGGCCATGGCTCGTCGCTTCGGACTCCTCGGCGGTCAGCTCGCGGCGCGGGAACATCAGCAGACAGGCCTCGTCGAGGCTGAGGCTCAACCGCGGCCGTTCCGCCAAGTCGTCGAGCGACACCGCCTGGTCCAGCCCGAAACGACCGACCCGGGTGCGTCGCAAGAAAGTGAGATGCCCGCCGACCCCGAGCGCGTCGCCGAGGTCGCGGGCAAGGGCCCGGATGTAGGTGCCCGAGGAACAGTCGACCTCGACATCGAGGTCGATGAGCTCGTCGTGGGATCGGACGGCCAGCAGCTCGAACCGGTCGATACGCACCGGCCGGGCCTGCAGTTCGACCGCCTGACCCGCCCGCGCCAACCGGTAGGCGCGTCGACCGTTGATCTTGATCGCGCTCACCGCCGACGGCACCTGGCTGATGTCACCGCGCAGTCCGGTGATCGCGGCCGCGATCGCCCCGTCGCTCACGTGCTCGACCGAAACGGTTTGCAGCAGTTCACCTTCAGCGTCCTCGGTGGAAGTGGATTGACCCAGGCGGATGGTGGCGGCATACGACTTGGCCGCCCCCGTCAGCAGGCCGAGGATCTTGGTGGCACGATCGATCCCGATCACCAGCACGCCGGTGGCCATCGGATCCAGCGTTCCGGCATGACCCACCCGCCGGGTGGAAAAGATGCGGCGGCAACGGCCCACAACATCGTGACTGGTCATGCCGGCCGGCTTGTCGACCACGACGATCCCCGGGCCGAGCCCGGACGCAAAGCTCATAGCACGATCGCGGTGAGCACCAGCCCGCGCGCGACCGACCAACGACCGCTCAGCGCGGTCAGCGGCGGACCCGACAGCGCCGCCGGGTCGATCAGAATCCGGGAGACGAACCCGCCCGTCAAACCAGTGCTGTCGGCGTCGAAGGTGATGTGCGCGTCCTCGAAACCCAACCACCGTTTGGTCAGCGGAAACCACGCCTTATACGTTGCTTCCTTGGCGCAGAACAGGATTCGGTCCCAGTGCAGACCCTGCGGCATCGTGCGAGGTATCTCGCCGCGCTCCGCCGGCAGGCTGATCGCGTCCAGCACGCCGTCGGGTAGCACGTCATGGGGTTCGGCGTCGATGCCCACTGAACGCACCCCGGCAATGCGCCCCACGGCCGCGCCGCGGTAGCCGGTACAATGGGTCAGACTTCCAACCACGCCGTCGGGCCAGCATGGTTCCCCCCTGTCGCCCTTCAGGATTGGGACCGGTGGCACGCCAAGCTGACCCAGCGCGAGCCGGGCGCAATGTCGCACGGTAATGAATTCGTCGCGCCGCTTGGCCACCGACTTGGCGATCAGCGGCGCCTCTTCGGGCAACGGCGCCAGGCCGGGCGGGTCGGAATACAGCTCCGCGCAAGCCAATTCGTCGGACGGCTTGCCGGGCAGCACCGATGACACCAGCAGGCCGGCCGTCATCGGGACTGCCGCTGGCGCAACCGTTCCCGGAACTGCGCGGCCTGAGCCTTCATCTCGGGGGTGATCACGAAGTGACCCCCGAAATCGTTGAGGTAGCCGGGTGCGTACTGGGGATCCGGCAATACCTGGCGCAGCCAGCTGTAGGGCTTGCGCCGCCGCCACTCCCGCGGGTAACCGACCGACACCTCCTCGAAGCGCACCTCGTCGTACCAAGTGGTGCGCGGGATGTGGAGATGGCCGTACACCGAGCAGACGGCGTTGTACCGGGTGTGCCAGTCGGCGGTCTTGGTCGTCCCACACCACAGCGAGAATTCCGGATAGAACAACGCGTCGCAGGGCTCGCGGACCAGCGGAAAGTGGTTGACCAGCACCGTCGGTGTGATCCAGTCGAGCTGTTCGAGGCGGGCGCGGGTGCTCACCAACCGCTCGCGACACCAGGCCTCGCGGGTGGGATACGGCTCCGACGACAGCAGGAACTCGTCGGTGGCCACGACGTTGCGCTCCCGGGCTATGGCCAAACCCTCGGCCTTGGTCGTCGCCCCGGCCGGCAGGAAGGTGTAGTCGTACAGCAGGAACATCGGGACGATCGTGGCCGGGCCGCCGCGCTCGGTCCACACCGGGAACGGATGCTCGGGTGTGACCACGCCCATCTCGTCGCACACGTTGACCAGGTATTCGTAGCGGGCCCGGCCGAAGATCTGCATCGGATCGCGATTGGTGGTCCACAGCTCGTGGTTGCCCGGTACCCAGATCACCTTGGCGAAGCGCCGCCGCAACAGGTCCAGGGCCCAGCGAATCTCGTCGGTGCGTTCGGCGACGTCGCCGGCGACGATCAGCCAGTCCTCCGGGGACGATGGGTGCAGCGACTCGGTGACCGGCTTGTTCCCGAGGTGACCGGTGTGCAAATCGGAGACAGCCCACAGCGTCGGCTGTCCGTCCGATCCGTGGCTGGTCACGACTACCCACCCTAACGACTCGGCGACGCGCTCGCGGCCGGGCCGAAGCCAGGAACGGCCGTGGGATTAGAGCAAGTTTCTGTTTCCCCTGTGACGGCAGCGACGCGACTTGTACACTCCCGGCAAAGGACCGCCGAGGCCAGGGGGTGGCATGTTCACCAAGGTGCGCCTGATCGGAGCGCTCGGTGCGCTGATCACGGCGATTGTGGTTGGCTGGCAGAGTGCCCCGCCGGCGCCCGTGCCGGGCAAGGCCGTCGAGCTGCGATCGACGGCGCAGCCGATGGAAACGACGATGAAGAGCCCGATCGTGGCCACCACAGACCCGAGCCCCTTCGACCCCTGCCAGGACATGCCGCTGGACGCGCTGCAACAGCTGGGACTGGCGTTCACCCCGCCGGACCACGAGGACGGGCTGCGCTGCCACCTCGACGCCGGTAACTATCAGATGGCCATCGAGCCCATCATCTGGCGCACGTACGCCCAGAGCCTGCCCGCCGACGCCGTCGAAACCACGATCGCCGGTCACCGCGCCGCGCAGTTCTGGGTGCTGAAGCCCACCTACCACAACAGCTACTGGTATTACTCCTGCATGGTCACGTTCAAGACCAGCTACGGCGTAATCCAGCAGTCGCTGTTCTTCTCGACGATCTACTCCAACCCCGAAGTCGACTGCATGCCCACCAACCTGCAGCGGGCCAACGACCTGGTCCCGTACTACAAGTTCTAGCTACTCAACCTGGGCTCGTGGGCACCGTCGGCACGACTTCCACGCGTGCGGGCCGGCCCCGGCTGCGCAACGTGACCAGGGTGGGCGGCAACGTTGTCGGCGCGGCGTTGGGCTTGCCGCCGGCCACCACCCGCTACACCGTGAGCCACGTGCGGGTGCCGATGCGCGACGGCGTCGGCTTGGTAGCCGACCACTACGCGCCGATCACCTCAGAGCCGCGCGGAACTTTGCTGGTCCGTGGACCCTACGGACGCGCGTTTCCGTTTTCGCTGGTGTTCGGCAGGATCTATGCTGCCCGCGGCTACCACGTGGTGTTGCAGAGCGTTCGCGGCACTTTCGGGTCCGGCGGCCAATTCGAGCCGATGGTCAACGAGGCCGCGGACGGCGCCGACACGGTGGTGTGGCTGCGCGAGCAGCCCTGGTTCACCGGCCGGTTCGGCACGGTGGGGCTGTCCTACCTGGGGTTCACCCAGTGGGCGTTGCTGGCCGACCCGCCGCCGGAGCTGGCCGCGGCCGTCATCGCCGTGGGGCCGCACGACTTCCGCGACTCCGTGTGGGGCACCGGAACGTTCGCAGTCAACGACTTCCTGGGCTGGAGCCATATGGTGGCCCACCAGGAAGATCCCGGACGCCTCCTGACCGGCATTCGCCAACTGACGGGCCCGCGCAAGGTGGCGCGCGCGCTCGCCAAGGTACCGCTGGGCGAGTCGGCCCGGGCTCTGCTCGGCGCAGGCGCGCCATGGTTCGAGTCGTGGGTGGAAAACGTCGACGACGACGCCGCGTTCTGGGACCGGCTGCGATTTCCCGCCGCGCTGGATCGCGTGCAGGTTCCGGTGCTGTTGCTGGGCGGCTGGCAGGACATCTTCGTGGGCCAGACGCTGCGGCAATACCAGCATCTGCACGACCGGGGCGTGAACGTCGCGCTGACGGTCGGTCCGTGGACCCACACCCAGATGCTCACCAAGGGCCTGTCCACCGTCGCCCAGGAATCACTGGACTGGCTGGATGCGCACCTGGGCGGCGCGCCGGCGCTCAACCGGCCGAGCACGGTCCGCGTGTTCGTCAATAACCAGGGTTGGCGCAACCTGCCCGACTGGCCGCCCGCCACGACCGACCACCCGTTGTATCTGCATCCGCGCGGCCATCTGGGCGAGACCGCTCCCGCCGCCGCGCCACCCGCGAGCTTTCGCTACGACCCGGCACACCCGACGCCGATGGTCGGCGGCCCGCTGCTCGCCCCCAGCGGGGGATACCGCGATGACAGCAAGCTCGCATCGCGCGACGACGTGCTCGCCTTCACCGGCGCCACCCTCGCCCACGATCTGTCCGTTTACGGAAACCCGGTCATCGAGCTGCAGCACACCTCGGACAATCCCAACGTCGACTTGTTCGTCCGGGTGAGCGAGGTCGACGTCAAGGGCCGCTCCCACAATGTCAGCGACGGCTACCGCCGGTTGGGCCCGGCTGCCGAGACCGTCGAGATCGAACTCGACGCCACCGCCCACCGGTTCAAGGCCGGCTCCCGCATCCGCGTCCTGATCACCGGCAGCTGGTTCCCCCGCTATGCGCGCAACCTCGGCACCGACGAACCGGCGCTGACGGGTCGTCAGCTGAAAGCGGCCACGCACTCGGTGCACTTCGGGCGCTCCCGGCTGGTGCTGCCGGTCGGTTAGCCGACGGCCTCGCGGACCCGGGCGGCAACCTCGGTCAACGCCGAGTTATCGTGTACCGGCGTCCCCAGGGCCGGCCGCACGGGCAGCTGCACCCAACTGGTGCAGCCCGCGTACTCCGGGGTTCGGGTCAACCGAACCGGCTCCGCCAGCGGCATGGCCTGGACCACCAACACGGCCAGTTTGTGTTTGGGCCGGAAGTCGAGCCGGTCGCAGCGCACCGAGTCGGCGGTCCAAATGTGCAGTTCTTCGATCTCTTCGAGCGCTTCTGGCCGGTTAACGGGCAGTGCCGCAACAACTTTCGCAGCGGCGCGCACCAGCACGTGCTCGTCGGTGCTATCGCCGGCCGCCGCCGTCAGCAGGTCGCGGTGTTCGGGTCGGACCCGCTCGGCGTGGCTGTGCGCGACCGTCGGGAACAACAGGAACTCGTGAGCGGCCACCTCGAAGCGTTTTTCTCCGATGCCGCCCTTGCGCAGCAATACGGTTTGGCGACCGTCCAGCAGGCCGTGCACGGCCGCGCCCCACTCCTTGAGCGCGGGTTGCGTCATTGCGAACCTGCCGAGCCCAGCCGGGCGAGCACTTCCGGCCGGCGCAGCGGCGGGATGCTCTTCGGCGGCTGTCGGCGTGGTGGCAAAGCCTCCAACAGCCGCCTGGTCGTGGCAGTGACCTCCGCGACCGCGGCTTCGAACGCCTCGGCATTGGCGGCTGACGGGTGGACGACGCCGCTGACCTTGCGCACATACTGGCGCGACGCCGCCGCGATCTCCTCAGCCGTGGCCGGCGGCTCCAACCCGCGCAGTTCGGTGATGTTGCGACACATGCCGTCAACGATAACCGCGGCGTCGCCTCCCGCGCCCGGCGCGAGCAGACGCAAACACCCCTCGTGACCGGCGTGTCGCGGGGCATTTGCGTCTGCTCGCGCGGCCGTAACTACGGTGAAACCCATGACCGACGACGTCCTGCTGATCGACACCACCGAGCGGGTCCGCACCCTGACTCTCAACCGGCCGCAGTCACGCAACGCGCTGTCCGCGGCGCTGCGGGATCAGTTCTTCGGTGCGCTGGCCGACGCCGAGACCGACTCCAGCGTCGACGTCGTCATCGTCACCGGCACCGATCCCGTGTTCTGTGCGGGACTGGACCTCAAGGAGTTGGGCGGGCAGACCGCGCTGCCGGACATCTCGCCCCGTTGGCCGGCGATGACCAAACCGGTGATCGGCGCGGTCAACGGCGCGGCGGTCACCGGTGGGCTGGAGCTGGTCCTGTACTGCGACATCGTGATCGCCTCCGAGCAGGCGCGGTTCGCCGACACCCACGCCCGCGTGGGCCTGCTGCCCACCTGGGGGCTCAGCGTGCGGCTGCCGCAGAAGGTCGGCGTGGGCCTGGCCCGGCGGATGAGCATGACCGGGGACTACCTGTCCGCTGCCGACGCGCTACGCGGGGGCCTCGTCACCGAGGTGGTGCCGCACGATCAGCTGCTCACTACGGCGCGCGGCGTGGCGGCGTCCATCGTCGGCAACAACCAGAGCGCGGTGCGGGCACTGCTGGCGTCCTACCACCGGATCGACGACACGCAGACCAGCGCGGGACTGTGGTTAGAAGCCATGGCGGCCAGGCAATTTGGCACCAGCGGCGACGACATCGCCGCCAACCGCGAGGCCGTGCTGCAGCGCGGACGGTCCCAGGTGCGCTGACCAGGTGTACCCGCACCACCCCGCTTCCTGGCAACCCGGCCCCTGGCAGCCGCAACCACCACCAGCGCGGAATAGAAAAGATGTCAGGGCTACTGTGGCGCTGTTCGTCGCCCAGTTGGTGATGAGCGCGGCGGCGGTCGTGTTCGCGGCGGTGATGGTGGTGCGGGCGGGCCTGAACTGCACCGAGGCCGCAGACTGCGACACTGAAAGGGTTCACCGGTTCGACCACCAGACCCATACCGAGGTCGCCATTCTGGGGGGCGGCATCGTCGTCGCTCTGCTAGTGGCCGGTATCGGGACCCTCGTGGCGGCTAAGCGGCGGTCATCGCGGTGGATATGGCCGGCGCTGGGCCTGGGAGTTGTCATCGTGACTTATGGCATATCAGCAAGCATGTGGTTGGACACCCTATCGAGCGGGCGGTGATCAGTCGCTGCGCAGGGAGGGGGTCTGCGTAATCGACGAGACCGCAGCGTGAACGCTCAGGTGTGTTAAACGATCCTCGCCTCGCTGCGGCTGTCGAAGAAACACACCTCGCGCCAGTGCGGCACGATCGCCAACGATTCGCCCATACGCACCGCGGTGCGGCGATCCGTCCGGAATACGAGGCGTTGTGCGCGCGAGGACCAACCCTGATGCTCGACGGGGCTTGCGTAGACAAAGGATTCGAAGCCGAGCTCCTCCACCAATTCGACCCGCACCCTCAAGGCTCCCGGGGTGCCCGCCGAGGCGACGTCCCACGACTCCGGCCGGACGCCGACGACTATCCGGTTGTGGTCGACGGCGGCACGCGGAACCGGTATCGCGAGATCGGGCGATTTCACCACCCCGTTGGCGACAGTGGCATCGATGAGGTTCATCGCCGGCGCCCCGATGAAGGTCGCCACAAACGTGTTCACCGGGTCGTCATAAAGCACTCTTGGCGTGTCAACCTGTTGCAGCACACCATCTTTGAGCACAGCGACTCGGTCACCCATTGTCATCGCCTCGACCTGGTCGTGGGTCACGTAGACGGTGGTGGTGCCCAGTTGACGCTGTAGTCCAGAGATCTGCGACCGGGTGCTCACCCGCAGCTTGGCGTCCAGATTCGACAGCGGCTCGTCCATGCAGAACACCTGGGGCCGGCGCACGATCGCACGTCCCATCGCCACGCGCTGCCGCTGGCCACCGGACAGCTTCGAAGGCCTACGATCAAGCAGCTCAGTCAGTTCCAGCATGTCGGCGACCTCGAGCACGCGTTGCCTGGTGTCCGCGCGTGGCATGCCGGCGTTGCGCAACGCAAACCCCATGTTCTGCGCCACAGTCATATTCGGGTAGAGCGCATAGTTCTGGAACACCATCGCGACGTCGCGCGCCCGTGGCGGCAGCCTGGTCACATCCACGTCATCTATCGTGATATGGCCGCTGGCAACGGATTCCAGTCCGGCCAGCATGCGTAGCGTGGTGGACTTGCCACAACCGGACGGCCCGACGAGCACCAGGAATTCGCCGTCGTCGATGTCGAGGTCCAAGTTGTGCACGGACGGCGTCTCAGCGCCAGGATAGCGGTGGGTGACCGTGGAATAACGCACTGTGGCCATGGCGTTAACTCGGCAGCTTCCGCTTGATTTGCCGGTCGAGGATGACCCGCAGCTGATCGTTGATATCGGTAAACGTTGCGCTCACGTCGGATCCCTTCAGTCCGATGGATTCCAGGCCCGCGGAAATGATGCGGTCACCGCCGGGCAAGAAGGCGCGCGCGTAATCCTGCGGTCGGGTGTGCGGAAGTTGGTCGAGGGCCACTCGGGCGCGCGGATTGTCGGCGAGGTACAGCTGTTCGCTCGGATCGTCGACGGCCGACTTTCGCACCGCCAGATAGCCGGTGCGCTGGCTGAAATACGCCGTGTTGGCCGGGTTGGTGACGAAGCTGATGAACTTGAGCGCGTTGAGCTTTCGCTCTTCTGAGAGATTGGCGGGAATCGCCAGGCCAGCCCCACCGGTCGGGCAGCCGGGGACTCCGTCCGCGCCCATGGGCAGCGGTGCGGCCCCGAAGTCGAATCTGGCGGTCGCGGTGATGCCAACCAGGGCGCCGGTGGATGCGACCGTGGACGCCAAGATGCCGGTGGCGAACTCGTTGGCGACATCGTGCGCAACCGCGGCATACCGCTGGCGATGGATGGAATCCCGCAGAAAGTTGCCGGCCGTGACGGTGGCCGGGTCGGTGAACTTCAACGTCCATTTGTCGGAGTAGGCGCCGCCGAATGCCCAGTTCGGTCCCTCGAACGTCCAGGAGATCAGTTCGGCATTGCCCCAGCCGTGTGCCCATCTCCCACTGCCGACGACGCGCTGCAGCGCAGGTCCCCATTCGTCGAACTCCTGCCACGACTTCGGTCCGCGGTCCGGCAGGCCGGCCCGCGCCCACGCCTCTTTGTTGTAGTAGAACAGCGGCGTGGAGCGGGCGTAGGGCAGCGCGAAATGCCGGCCGTTGAACTCATAGTCGGCCAGCAGCGAGTCAACGTAATCCGTTGTGTCCACCCCGACTTCGGCGAAGAGGTCATCCAGCGGCGCGATGACACCCGACAGGGCGAAGTGGAACCACCAAATGTCGTCCAGCACAACGACGTCGGGCACATCGGCTCCGATCAGCGCCGCATTGAACTTCTGCGCCACCTCGTCGTAGTCCTTGCCGGCGTCGATCAGCTTGACCGGCAAATCGGGAAACTGGCTCTGGAATCGAGCGATGAGGTCCTTTTCCACCGAACTGGATTGGCCGGGATGATTGGACCAAAACGCGATCGGCCCGGATCCCGACTTCACCGGGACACTGCCGCCCATCCCCGCGCAGCCGGCGCTCACCCCGGCGGTTGCGGCCAGGGCCAGGAACTCTCTCCGGGTCACGGCGTTCATGGCGGGCTAACCCTTGACCGCACCGGAGGTGAGACCCTTGATCATCTGTCGTTGCAAGACAATGAAGATGAGCAGAATCGGCAGCATCGCGAGCAGCGTCACGGCCATAACCGGGCCCCAGTTCGTCACGCCCTCGGCTTGTTGCAGGAAGGTCAGTCCCACCGGTAACGGCGCCACCGATTCGTCGTCGGACATCAGGAACGGCCAGAGGTACTCGTTCCATTCGTTGACCACCGTGATGATGCCGAAGGCCACCATGGTGGGACCCGACATCGGCAACACCACCCGCACCAACAACTGCCACCACCGCGCGCCGTCCATCTCGGCGGCTTCGATGACCTCGGCGGGCAGCGACAGAAAGTGGTTGCGCATCAAGAACGTTCCGAACGCGACACCAGCTAGGGGCAGGATGATGCCCGGAAATGTATTGCGCAGGCCCACTTGCGAAATCAGCGCGTAGTTGGAGATCACGGTGATCTGGTTGGGCACCATCAGCGCGGCGATGATCAGTAGGAACACCGCGTTCTTACCCGGAAACTCCAAGAAAACCAAGCCGAACGCACTGAGCACACCGAGGATGAACTTCACGGATGCCAGCAGCGACGTGATGATCACCGAGTTGCGCAAGAACGTCCAGAACGGAATCTGCTCGGTGGCCGTTCGGTAGTTCTGCGGGTGCCAGCGTGGCGGCCACCAGGTGGTCGGCTGCGAATAGATGTCGGGCTGAGCCTTGAAGGACGTGAAGAAGACGAATATCAGCGGCCCGGCGATCAGCGCGACGACCAACGCCATCGCCGCATAGCCGAGCAGCCGGGCGGTCTTGCGCCGCAGATCCGCGGTCACTCGTGCTGCCCTCGATCCATCACCCGGACCTGGTAGTACGTGACGGCGAGCAGGACCAGGAACATGACCGTGGCAACGGTGGCGCCGTAGCCGGCCCGAAAATTCCTGAAGGTCTCCAGATAAACCTGGTACACCATGGTGGTGGTGCCGGTGCCCAGCGGGCCGCCCCGGGTCATCACGTTGATGACGTCGAACACCTGCAACGAGTTGATCAGCACCGTGATGGACAGGAAGAAGGTGGTCGGACGCAGCTGGGGGAACAGCACACGACGGAACGTGACCCAGCGGCCGGCACCGTCGATTTCGGCCGCCTCCAACAGATCTCGCCGGACACCTTGCAGCGCGGCCAGGTAGATAACGAAGGTGTAGCCGAGGTTTTTCCAGATGTAGGTGACGGTCACCATGAACATCGCCCAGTGCGGGTCCTGGTAGAAGTCAGGCACGCCAACTCCAATGCGCCCCAACACGTCATGCACCAGACCGAAATGGGGGTCGAAGACGAACTGGGCGGCCAGCCCCACGGCGGCGCCGGAGACGACAAATGGCGCGAACACGGTCGAGCGCACCAGGTTCCGGCCGCGCAGCGGCTGATCGAGCAGCAAAGCCAGAATCAACCCCAACACCATCGAGCCGATTACCGCCGCCGCGGTGAACACCACCGTGTTGAGCACGATCTGGCGAGTGTCCGAACGGGTCAACCACTCTGCGTAGTTGGACAATCCGACGAATTGGGCCGTGCGGTCGGAGATATTCCAGTCGAAGAACGACAGGCGTATGTTGTCGGCCAGCGGGCGGTAGATGAACACCAGCAGCAGCGCCGCGTTGGGTCCCACTAGGACGACGAACAGCGCGCGGTCCCGCCACGAGCGATGCCGCGTGCGCTGCGTCGTCATCGGCGAAGTGTAACGGCGCTACCTCGGCGGCACCCGGTGCGCCGGGTCACACCGCTGCGGGACCGCCCAGCAACGCGGCGAGCACCGACCGATCCGAGGTGAACAACTTCGGCAGCACCGGCGTCCCCGATCTGCCCGGCGTCAGCCAAGCGCGGCGCGCAAAGAGGAAACGGCATCCTCGATCGTGCCGGTGGTCGAATAGCCGGCGGCCAGCAGGTGGCCGCCGCCGCCGAAGGTTGCTGCGACCACCGCCAGATCCACTTCGGACTTGGCCCGCATCGAAACCGACCACCGTTGCGGCTCAACCTCTTTGAACACCGCCGCCACCTCAGCCTGCTGGGTGGTGCGCACGATGTCGACGATGCTCTCGACTTCTTCCGGCCGGGAACGCACGTAGTTCTGGTGGTCGACGACCGCATAGACCAGACCGCGCCCGCCGGCGGCGTCGGGCACCAATTGCGCAGAGCCCAGCACGCGCGAGAGCATCGGCAACCACACGAACGGATGGGTATCCATCAGCGCTCTGCTGACCGCGGCGTTGTCCACACCCGCCTCAACCAGCCGGGCGGCCAACCGAAAGGCGTCCGCGCTGGCCCACCGGAAGGAGCCGGTGTCCGTCGTCAACCCCGCATAAATGCAGTGCGCGACGTCGCTGTCGATGGGTTTGCCCCACGCGTCCAGAATTTGGGCGACCATCATCGTGGTGGAATCGGCCGATGAGTCGATGAAGTTGGCGGTGCCGAACGCATCGTTGGAGGCGTGGTGGTCGATGACCAGCAACCGTTGGCTGCCGTCGGCCAGTGCGCTCAGCGCACCCAGTCGGTTGATGCTTGGAACGTCAACGGTCACAACCAAATCCACGTCACGGCTGATAGCGCCGGGATCGACCAGCAGATGACAGCCGGGCAGCGAGCGCAGTGATTCGGGCAGTGTCGCCGGCGTGGCGAAGCTGACCTCGACCTGTTTGTCGCACTTTTCTAACACCAGGGCCAGCGCGAGTCCCGCCCCGATGGTGTCGGCGTCGGGGTGCACGTGACAGATCACCGCGACCGTGGCTGCGGCCGAGAGCAACTCAGCGGCTCCCGCGGCGTCGACTAGCTCCCCCGCCGCCAGGGGGTCACGCCGACGCACACCGGCCAGCTCAGTCTTCGGATCGATCGCCGTCACCGAAACCCTCGGGTTCAGCTGATGATTGTCCCGCGACCGCAAGCCGGTACGGGTCGGCCTCGCCTGCCGGCGTTGCTCCCTGGCGGACCCGCGCCACGTCCGCATCGGCGGCACGCGCGCGCGCCAGCAACTCGTCCATCCGGTGCACGCTGTCCGACGTGGTGTCCCGGGCGAAAGTCAACGTCGGAGTGAAACGCACGCCCGTGCCCGCGCCAACCTTGGTGCGCAACACGCCTTTTGCCCGATCCAGCGCGGCGGCGGCGCCCTCGAGATCGGGCTCGTCTTCCAGCGTCGGTCCCATCACCGTGTAATACACCGTCGCGTCGTGTAAGTCGGCGGTGACCTTCGCATCAACGATGGTCACCCCGGCCAGCCCCGGGTCCTTGATCTCGCGTTCGATCGCCGAGGCGACGATCGCCGAGATCCGCTTCTCCAACCGACGTGCCCTGGCCTGATCAACCACGCTGCTTCTCGACCAGCTCGTAGGACTCGATGACGTCGCCCTCCTTGATGTCCGAGTAGCCCAGCGTGAGACCGCATTCGTAGCCGTCGCGCACCTCGGTCACGTCGTCCTTCTCCCGTCGCAGCGACGCGATGCTGAGGTTCTCGGTGACCACGATGTTGTCGCGGAGCAGCCGGGCCTTGGCGTTGCGGCGGATCACGCCGGAAGTGACCAGGCACCCGGCGATCAGGCCGACCTTCGAGGAGCGGAACAACGCCCGGATCTCGGCGCGGCCCAGCTGGTTCTCCTCGTAAATCGGCTTGAGCATGCCGCGCAGGGCCTTCTCGATCTCGTCGATCGCCTGGTAGATGACCGAGTAGTAGCGGATCTCGACACCTTCACGGTTGGCCAGCTCGGTGGCCTTGCCCTCGGCGCGCACGTTGAAGCCGATGATGATCGCGTCCGAGGCCGACGCGAGGTTGACGTTGGTCTCGGTGATGCCGCCGACGCCGCGGTCGATGACGCGCAGCGCCACCTCGTCGTCGACCTGAATGCCCATCAGGGCCTCTTCCAGGGCCTCGACGGTACCGGCGTTGTCGCCCTTGAGGATCAGGTTGAGCTGGCTGGTTTCCTTCAGCGCCGAGTCCAGGTCCTCGAGGCTGATCCGCTTGCGGGAGCGCGCGGCCAGGGCGTTGCGCTTGCGTGCGCTGCGCCGGTCCGCGATCTGACGGGCGATGCGGTCCTCGTCGACGACGAGGAAGTTGTCACCGGCGCCGGGCACCGACGTGAACCCGATGACCTGCACCGGACGCGACGGCAGCGCCTCCTCGATGTCCTCGCCGTGTTCGTCGACCATGCGCCGGACGCGGCCGTACGCGTCACCGGCGACCACCGAGTCGCCGACCCGTAGCGTGCCGCGCTGCACCAGCACGGTGGCCACCGGACCGCGACCGCGGTCCAGGTGCGCCTCGATCGCCACCCCCTGGGCCTCCATGTCGGGGTTGGCCCGCAGGTCCAGGGCGGCGTCGGCGGTCAGCAGCACCGCCTCTTCCAGCGCTTCGATATTGGTGCCCACCTTCGCCGAGATGTCGACGAACATCGTGTCACCACCGAAATCCTCTGCCACCAAACCGTATTCGGTGAGCTGGCCGCGGATTTTGGCTGGGTCGGCGCCTTCCTTGTCGATCTTGTTGACCGCCACCACGATCGGCACATCGGCGGCCTGCGCGTGGTTGATCGCCTCAACGGTCTGCGGCATCACGCCGTCGTCGGCCGCCACCACCAGGATGGCGATGTCGGTGGCCTTGGCACCGCGGGCACGCATGGCGGTGAACGCCTCGTGACCGGGGGTGTCGATGAAGGTGATCAACCGCTCGTTGCCGTCGAGGGCGACCCCGACCTGGTAGGCACCGATGTGCTGGGTGATGCCGCCGGCCTCGGCCTCGCGGACGTTGGCCTGGCGGATGGTGTCGAGGAGGCGGGTCTTACCGTGGTCGACGTGGCCCATCACGGTCACGACCGGCGGACGGGTCTGCAGATCGGCCTCGTCGCCTTCGTCTTCGCCGTAGGTCAGGTCAAAGGACTCCAGCAGCTCGCGGTCTTCGTCCTCGGGGCTGACGACCTGGACGTTGTAGTTCATCTCGCTGCCCAGCAGTTCGAGCGTCTCGTCGCCGACCGACTGGGTGGCCGTAACCATCTCACCGAGATTGAACAACGCCTGAACCAGCGCCGCGGGGTTGGCATCGATCTTCTCGGCGAAGTCGCTCAACGACGCGCCGCGCGCCAGCCGGATGGTTTCGCCGTTGCCATGCGGCAACCGCACGCCACCGACGACTGGAGCCTGCATCGAGTCGTATTCCTGGCGCTTCTGCCGCTTGGACTTGCGGCCGCGCCGCGGGGCGCCACCGGGACGTCCGAACGCGCCGGCCGCGCCGCCACGTTGACCGGGACGGCCACCACCGCCGCCACCGGGGCCACCGCCGCCGGGACGGCCGCGGAAACCTCCGGAAGTGCCGGGCGCGGCACCGACGCCGCCACCGCCACCGCCACCGCCGCGGTAATTACCGCCGCCGCCGTCGGGGCGACCACCACCGGGTCCACCGGGACGGGCGCCGCCGGGTCGGGGCGCGCCGGTGCGCGGCGGGCGGGGCCCACCCGCCCCGCCCGGGCGGGGCGGCATGCTGCCCGGCGAAGCACCGCCGGGTCGCGGGGCCCCTGGCCGGGGCGCGCCAGGGCGCGGCGCCGGCGGGCGCGGGATGGGGCGGTCGATCGGCTGAGCCGAGGAGAACGGGTTGTTGCCGACGCGGGGTGTGCGAACACCCGGCTTCGGCGCCGGGCCCGGGCGCGGTCCGGGCGCCATGCCAGGCTGGGGCACCGGATGGCCAGGTGGCTGTCCGTGGGTCGGCGCTGGTGCGGGGGCCTGTCCGGGCGGCGGGGTGGCCGGGCCGGGCACCCGGCCCGGCGCGGGGCCCGGTCGCGCCGGTGCGTCACCGGCGGCCAGCTCCGCGGCCCGGGAAGCAGCGGTCACGCCGGTGTCCGCGGGCTTGGCGGGCGCCCCCGCGCCGTTGCCCGTCGCCTTGTCGAGCGCTTTGTCGAGGGCTCTATCCAGGGACTTGTCCAAGCCGCCCGGGCCCGCGGCAGGGGCCTTCGCCGGGCCCCGCTCGGCGGCCTTGGCGGGCTTGCCGCCGCCGAACGACTCGCGCAGCCGGCGAGCGACGGGCGCCTCCACCGTCGACGATGCGGATTTTACGAATTCGCCCTGTTCATTCAGCCGGGCGAGGACTTCCTTGCTGGTGACACCGAGTTCCTTAGCCAACTCGTGTACGCGGGCCTTACCTGCCACTACATCTCCTGTCTATGAGGCGACAGTCGTGGGCCGCGCCTCGGGTTTAGCTGTAACGCATGGCGATGGGGGTCATCGGGACTTCACGGTGTGCTCATGTTCTTCGCTACCTGTTCTGTTGCCTGGGCGATCGGGCGCACCGAGGAACTCGATGTGCTCGACCACCGCGGAGGTGTCCGGTAAACCGGCGATGCGCAGCGCTTTGGTGAAAGCCCGCCGCCGAATCGCTTGTTGCGCACACTGCGACGCGGGATGCAGCCACGCACCCCGCCCCGGCAGGCTACCGGCTGTGTCAACGATTACGGCGTATGTGCCGTTCCCGGTCGACGCGGCCACCACTCGAAGCAGCTCGACGGCCAACTCTCGCTTCCGGCACCCGACACATGTCCGCACCGGTCCACGGGGGTAATCCGGGTGACGATGCGCCGACGCCGAAGGCTCGCGCTGGATCACGGCTCAGTCTAGCGCCACCGACCCGATGGTCCGAACCGCCCGTGATGTCGGCACGCGGCGCCGCGCGCAGCTCGTCGGGCCCGCCCTCCTGCCGGCTAGCCCTTGTGGGCGATCCCGTGGCTGGCGCCGTGCGCGGGCTGGTCCGCCGAAGTTTCCGGCGAATCACCGCGGATGTCGATGCGCCACCCGGTGAGCCGTGCCGCCAATCGGGCGTTTTGGCCCTCCTTGCCGATGGCCAGTGACAACTGGAAGTCGGGGACGACCACACGCGCGGCGCGGGCGGCCTGGTCGATCACGGACACCGAGACCACCTTCGCGGGCGACAACGCGTTGGCGACGAACCGGGCCGGGTCCTCGTCGTAATCGATGATGTCGATCTTCTCCTGGGAAAGCTCACTCATCACGTTGCGCACCCGTTGCCCCATGGGCCCGATGCACGCGCCCTTGGCGTTCAGGCCGGGCACGTGCGACGTCACCGCGATCTTGGAGCGGTGGCCTGCCTCGCGGGCAACCGCGACGATCTCCACGGACCCGTCGGCGATCTCCGGCACTTCCAGCGAGAACAGCTTGCGCACCAAGTTGGGGTGGGTCCGCGACAGCGTGATCATCGGCTCGCGGGACCCGCGCGTCACCCCGACCACGTAGCAGCGCAGCCGGTTGCCGTGCTCGTAGCTCTCGCCGGGAACCTGTTCGGCCGCCGGGATCACCCCTTCGGAGGCCTTGGTCTCACTGCCCATCCGGACAACCACCAGGCCGCGGGCGTTGGCCCGGCTGTCGCGCTGGATGACCCCGGCGACGATTTCGCCCTCCCGCGTGGAGAACTCGCCGTAGGTACGCTCGTTCTCGGCGTCGCGAAAGCGCTGCAGCATCACCTGTCGGGCGGTGGTGGCGGCGATACGGCCGAAGTCGTCGGGAGTGTCATCCCATTCACTGATCACTCGGCCGTCTTCGTCCACTTCGGTGGCCACCACACGGGCCACGCCCGTTTTGCGGTCAATCTCGATACGCGCGTCGTTCTGGTGTCCGCGGGTGTGGCGGTACGCAGTAAGCAGCGCCGCCTTAACATCCTCGAGCAAATCGTCCACGGAGATGCCCCGATCCACGACGATCGCGTGCAGCGCGGCCATGTCGATGTTCATGTTCCGGCCTCCGTCCCTGTGACTCGGCCCGCCTCGGAAAATCCCGACAATTCCATCTCGGCTCGGGCTGGTGGCGAAAACTCAACCTGGACAACACCTTTGACGATGTCGTTGATCGGGATCCCGCGGACAGCCCAGCCCCGGCCAGCCCGGATCACCAGCGCCACCGTCTCGCCGCGCGTCTCGCCAACGCGGCCGGTGAGCGCGGATCCGTCCGACAGCACCAGGTCTACCTTGCGGCCGCGGGCCCGACGGAAGTGTTTCTCGCTGGTCAGCGGCCGCTCCACACCGGGCGAACTGACCTCAAGGACGTACTGGTCCCGCATGCCGTCAAGCACGTCCGAGCCATCCAGCAAAGCCGAGGCCGAACGCGAGAGGTGGGCGATGGTGTCCAGGTCCAGCGCGGTGTCGCCGTCGACGACGACAGCAATCCGCGGGGGCCGGGCCCGGCTGTCGATGACCACGTCTTCGATCTCGTAGCCGGCGCGCGCGAATTCTGCACCGAGCAGCTCGATCACCTGCGTCTGGGAAGGTAGCCCGGTGGTCACGGCGAGCTCCTCATCTTGAGTTGTCCGGTCGTCTGCGGGATGGTGCTCCGCGAGCATCCGAAAGATCTAGCTACCAACGATACGCCAGGAAACACGCCTTACGGCGTGATCGCGTAGTCAAGGTCGGGCGATCGCGCCCCCTCGTGCCTACCGCTCCCCGGTGTCGTTGCAATGGCAGGATGTTGCTGTGCCCAGCCCAGAACCCGTCGTCAGCAGGCGGGGTGTACTCGCAGGTGGTGCGACCCTTGGCGTGCTGGGGGCGCTCGCGGGCGCTGTGGGCTTGGTGTCGGCCTGCGGCGAACGGACCCCGGCGTCCAAGCAGTCCACCGTCGAAGAGCTGCGCGGGCCGTTCGATCAGGCCAGGAGCGACAGCGCCCTCGCCACCGCGGCCGCGGGGGCCGTCGGCCTCGCTCCGCAGATCGCCGCTGCGCTGACCGTGGTCGCCACCCAGCGCGCCGCGCACGCCACCACGCTGGCCGCGGAGATCTTCCGGGTGGCCGGCAGGGGCACGTCGACCAGCGAGTCGAGCAGTGCGAGTGCCGCCGCGACTTCCACCGAGCCGGCGCCACCACCGCCGGCCGTGTCCGATGTGATCAACGCCCTGCGCACCTCCGCGGACAGCGCCACACGCCTGGTTGCCACGACGTCGGGCTACCGCGCGGGGCTGCTCGGTTCGATCGCCGCCTCCTGTATGGCGTCCTACACGGTGGCGCTGGTGCCCGGCGGGCCGTCGATATGACGTCGTTCGAACCGACTCCGGTCGCCACCCCCAAGCTGGCTCCCGCCGGCGGCAAGGACGCCGACAACAGCGCGCTGTCCGACGCGTTGGCCGTCGAACACGCGACCATCTACGGCTATGGCATCGTGTCCGCGCTGTCGCCGCCCAGCGTCAACGGGATGGTCGCCGAGGCGCTGGAGCAACACCGGCAACGCCGCGACGACGTCATCACGATGCTGACCGCACGCTCCGTTACCGCCCCGGTCGCCGCCGCCGGCTACCAGTTGCCGATGCAAGTGGCCAGCCCGGCCGATGCGGTACGCCTGGCCGTGCGGATGGAAAACGACGGTGCGACGGCGTGGCGGGCCGTGATCGAGCACGCGGACACCGCGGATGACCGGGCGTTCGCCGCGACGGCCCTGACCCAGAGCGCGGTGCTGGCGGCGCGCTGGAACCACGTACTGGGCGCGTGGCCGATCACCACGTCCTTCCCGGGCGGGAACGAATAGCCCGCGAATAGCTCGGAGTAGCTAGGCCGTGACCAGGGCCGCGATATCGGCGGCCAGCGACGCGCCGACAGCCAGTTCGCGGGTCTGGCCACCAAACCGGTCGCGCAGTTCGACCACGCCGTCCGCCCAGCCCCGCCCCACCACGACGATCCAGGGCACGCCCAGTAGCTCAGCGTCCTTGAACTTGACGCCGGGCGAGGCCTGGCGGTCGTCGAGCAGCACCTCGAACCCCAACCGGTCCAGGTCTCCCGCCAGCTCGGTGGCGCCCGCGCGGGCCGCGGCGTCCTTGTTGGCGATCACCAGGTGCAGGGTGAACGGCGCGATCGCCGAGGGCCAGCGCAGGCCCAGCTCGTCGTGGTGTTGTTCTGCGACGACAGCCACCAGCCGCGACACCCCTATGCCGTAGGACCCCATGATCAACCGCACCGGCTTGCCGTCCTCGCCGAGCACGTCGGCGGCGAAGGCGTCGGTGTATTTGCGGCCGAGCTGGAAGATGTGCCCGATCTCGATGCCGCGCGCCATGACCAGCGGCCCGGCGCCGTCCGGGGAGGGATCGCCCGCGCGCACCTCGGCGGCCTCGATGGTGCCGTCGGCGGTGAAATCGCGACCGGCCACCAGGCCCACGACATGGCGGCCGGGCTCGTCCGCGCCGGTGATCCAGCTGGTGCCGTCGACCACGCGTGGGTCGACGAGATAGCGAACCTCGTTGTCCCGCAAAGCTTTCGGCCCGATGTAACCTTTGACCAGGAACGGGTACTTGGCGAAGTCGGTGTCATCGAGTAGGGCATATTCGGCCGGTTCCAGCGCCGCGGCCAGCCGCTTGTCGTCGACCTCTCGGTCGCCCGGCACTCCGATGGCCAGCAGTTCCCAGTCACCACCGGGCTGGCGGACCTTGACCAGCACGTTCTTCAGGGTGTCCGCGGGGGTGACGCTGCGGCCCAGGCCGGCCTCGTTGGCCCAGGCCACCAGCCTGGCGATGGACGGGGTGTCGCCGGTGTCGTGCACCACCGCCTCGGGCAGCCCGTCGTACGGCAGTGTCTCCGGTCGCGCGGTGACGACCGCCTCGACGTTGGCCGCATACCCGGACTCGAGGCAGCGCACAAAGGTGTCCTCGCCGATCGGGCTCTCGGCCAGAAACTCTTCCGAGGCGCTCCCGCCCATCGCGCCCGACATCGCCGAGACGATGACGTAGCGGACTTGGAGGCGTTCGAAGATGCGTTGGTAAGCCTCCCGGTGCGCGTGGTAGGCGGCTTTGAGTCCGGCGGAGTCGACGTCGAAGGAGTAGGAGTCCTTCATGACGAATTCTCTGGCCCGCAGGATGCCGGCGCGGGGCCGCGCCTCGTCGCGGTACTTGCTCTGGATTTGGTAGAGGACCAGCGGGAAGTCCTTGTAGGAGCTGTACTCGCCCTTGACGGTCAGGGTGAACAGCTCTTCATGCGTGGGACCCAGCAGGTAGTCGTTGGCGCGACGATCCTTGAGCCGGAACACCCCGTCGCCGTACTCCGTCCACCGGTTGGTCGTCTCGTACGGCCCGCGCGGCAGCAGGGCCGGAAACAGGATCTCCTGCCCGCCGATGGCGTTCATCTCGTCGCGGACCACGCGTTCGATGTTGCGCAGCACCCGCAGCCCCAGCGGCAACCAGCTGTACAGGCCCGGCGCGACGGGTCGGACGTATCCGGCGCGAACGAGCAATTTGTGGCTGGCCACTTCGGCCTCGGCGGGATCGTCGCGCAAAGTGCGCAGGAACAGCTCGGACATCCGGGTGATCACAGGCGGCAAGCCTAGCTGGGGATGCGGAGGAAACGTGGCCTACAGCTCGCCGACGTCGATCGCTTCCTTGACTTCCTGCGCGTGCGCGACCTGCTCAGGCGTGTAGCCGATGAACAGCGCCGCGCAGCCGACGATGACGGCCGCTCCGGCGACCCACAGCAACCCGTAGGTGTAGCCGTGGTCGAGCGCGTGTAGCTGACCGTCGGTCATGAACTTCACCGGGCCGGTGGTGCCGCCCAGGTACAGGGTCCGCGAGGTGATCACTGCCTGGATGACGGCCAGCACCAGGGGCCCGCCCAGGCTCTGCAGCATCAGGGTGAGCGCGGACACCGGGCCGATCTGGTCGAATCCGACGCCCGCGATCGCCGAGAGCGTCAGCGGGACCACCACCATGCCGATGCCGATGCCGCCGACGACGATCGGCATGACCAGGTTCGGGAAGTAGGGGGCACCGCGGTGCATGCACACCGATCCGTACACCATCGCCCCCAGCAGCAGCCAGCCACCGCCGATCGTCAGCACCCGCGGCGAAAATCGCGACACCAGCTGCGACGACAGACCCAGCCCGATGCCCATGGCGATGACGAACGGGATGAAGCCGACGCCGGCGCGCAGCGCGCTGTATCCCAGGATGTCCTGCACGTACAGGCCGATGCACACGGTCAGGCTGAACATGACGCCACCGGCCAGGAAGATTGCGCAGAACGTGACCAGCCTGTTGCGGTCGCGGAACAGGTCGAATGGGATGACGGGGTTTTCGGCGGTGCGTTCCACGACGGCGAAGGCGATGGCTGCGGCCAAGGCAATCAGGCCCGAGCCGATGGTGGTGACCGAGATCCAGCCCTTTTCCGGCCCCATCGAGAAGGCGAAAACGGCGGCGGTGCAGGCGAGCGTGGCCAGCACGGCGCCGGTGGCGTCGAGCTTCATCCGCTCGCGGTTGGTTTCCCGCAGTGCGGTCCGGGCCAGGTAGATCATCACCAGCCCGATGGGGACGTTCACCAGGAACGCCAACCGCCAGGACACCTCGGTGAGCGCTCCGCCGACCACCAGGCCCATCACCGAACCGATGGCAGTCATCGCGGCGAACACCGCGGTGGCGGCATTGCGGGCCGGTCCCTTCGAGAACGTGGTGGCCACCAGTGCGAGACCGGTGGGCGAGGCGATGGCCGAACCGATGCCCTGCGAGAGCCGGGCGATGACCAGCGTCACCTCGTCCCAGGCCACCGCGCACAACACCGACGAGATGGTGAACAGCGCGACGCCGACGATGAACGTCCGCTTGCGCCCGATGGTGTCGCCGAGGCGCCCGCCGAGCAGCATCAGTCCGCCGAAGGTCAGCACGTAGGCGGTGATCACCCAGCTACGACCGGCGTCGGACAGGCTCAGCTCGTTCTGGATCTTAGGAAGCGCGACGATGGCGACGGTGCTGTCCATGGTGGCCAGCAGCTGCATGCCACCGATCGCGATGACTGCTGCGATGAAGCGTCGAGAGGGCAGCCACGTGGGGTAGTACCTGCTCATACGATCTGAAGCGGCCTCCGCCGGGCGCTCCTGGCGCATCGGGGCTGGACGATCGGGGCGGGCAGCAGAGGTCCAATTCTGGGCTGCTCGCTCTGTGTCGTTGAGAGCCGTCATAGCGGGTTACCTTACAGTAATCTTAAGAATTGTTTAAACGGCGAACGCCACTCGTCCCGTTTACAGGCCCGCTACCGGCCCGATGACGACGATCGCCGGAGGTCGGATCCCCTCCGCACGGACCTTCCCCGGCGTGTCGGCAAGAGTCGCCCGCAACGTCTGCTGAGCTGCGGTAGTTCCGTGTTGGACCACGAGCACCGGCGTATCCGCAGGTCGGCCCCCCTTTAGCAGAACTTCGACAAAAAGTTCGATGCGTTCCACTGCCATCAGCAAAACAATCGTGCCGCTCAGGGCGGCCAGCGCATTCCAATTCACTAACGATTCGGGATGATCCGGTGCCAGATGTCCGCTGACCACCACGAACTCGTGATTTGTCGCCCTATGTGTGACCGGAACGCCGGCCATCGCCGGCACGGCTATGGCGCTTGTCACACCTGGCACCACGGTGACCGGGACGCCGGCCTCAGCGCACGCCAGCACTTCCTCATAGCCCCGCGCGAACACGAAGGGATCACCCCCCTTGAGGCGGACCACAAACTTGCCGGACCGGGCGCGCTCGATCATGGCCTCGTTGATCGCGTCCTGCGCCATGGCCCGGCCGTACGGGATCTTGGCGGCGTCGATGACTTCGACGTGCGGCGGCAGTTCGGCGAGCAGTTCGGGTGGGGCCAGTCGATCGGCGACCACGACGTCGGCCTGAGCCAACAGGCGACGGCCACGGACGGTGATCAGCTCGGGATCGCCAGGGCCACCGCCCACCAGCGCTACGCCGCCCCGCGCGGCGTCTTCGGCGCTCTCGGCGGTTATCAGGCCGTGCTGCAATGCCTCGCGGATCGCCGATCGGATCGCCGCGGACCGTCGGTGCTCGCCGCCGGCCAGCACGCCCACGGACAACCCTGCGTACGCGAACGACGCCGGAGTAACAGCACTCCCCTCGACCGCGATGTCGGCGCGGACGCAATAGATTCGGCGACGATCGGCCTCGGTGACGACGGCCGCGTTCACTTTCGGGTCGTCGGTGGCCGCGATCGCATACCAGGCTCCGTCGAGGTCGCCGTCGCGGTATTCGCGAACCGACAGCGTGATGCCGTCCATCGCCTCGACCGCGCGGGTGGCGCTGCGGGAGATGACGTGCACGTCCGCGCCGCTGGCGATGAGCAGCGGGAGCCGGCGCTGGGCGACCGTGCCCCCGCCGACCACGACCACCTTCTTGCCCGCCAGCCGCAATCCGACCAGATAGGGGCTCTCGGTCACCGGGCAAGCTTAGTGCGAGGGTGAGCCGCGGCGTTTGCGACGAAGCGGGCCACCGCCTCGGGGGTCGCGGCGGGGTGGGTGTGCAGGTACGCCGCGTGCACGCCGGCGTGCACCGCCCCTTCTAGCAAGCCGTCGCGAACGGAATCCACGTCGTGTCCCCGATAAACCCACGCTGGCTGGTAGCTCTCGGTGAATGTGACTGCGGTGCGGTGGAATTCGTGTCCCACGACCCGCTGCCCCACCGAGTACAGCGCCGAGTCCGCGACCGCGACGGCGTCGCGGTACCCCAACCTCAGGTGCGGGGTGAACCGCGCCGTCCCGCCCAGCACACCGCACATCGGATAGCCGTCGAGTTCGGAGACCAAATAAATGAGCCCGGCGCATTCGGCGTGCACCGGCGCGCCGTTGGCCGCCAGCTCGTTGATCTGTCGGCGCACCGCGTCGTTGCCGGACAGCTCCGCGGCGAACTGCTCGGGGAAACCGCCCGGCAACAGCACCGCGCTCGTCCCGTCGGGCAGTGTTTCGCTCAGCGGGTCGAACTCGACGACTTCGGCACCGGCGGCCCGCAACAGCTCGGCGTGCTCGGCGTAGCCGAAGCTGAATGCCTTTCCCGCCGCCAGCGCGACGGTGGGTCGCCGGCCCGGCACCTCGGCTACCGCGGGATCCCACGACGGGCCAACCGAGCGGGCACCGGCGGCCCTGATGACCGCGCCGAGGTCGACGTGGCGGGCCACCAGCGCCGTCATCGCCTCGACCGCCAGTTGCGCATGACGGCCGTACTCCGCTGCGGTCACCAGACCCAGATACCTTGTCGGAAGCTGCAATTCGTCGGTGCGGGGAATGGCACCCAGCACCGGCACTCCGGTCTGCTCGCACGCCTGTCGCAGCACTTGCTCATGCCGTTGCGACCCGACCCGGTTGAGGATCACCCCGGCTATCCGGATGGTGTTGTCGAACGTGGCAAAGCCCTGCAGCAGTGCGGCGATGCTGTGGCTCTGGCCGCGCGCATCGACCACCAGCAGCACCGGCGCGCCCAGCAGGCCCGCGACGTGCGCGGTGGAGCCTGTCGCCGGGATGGTCGCGGACGGATCGATGCGCCCGTCGAACAGGCCCATCGCGCCCTCGATCACGGCGACGTCCGCGTCGCGGGTGCCGTGCGCGTAGAGCGGGCCGATGAGCCCGTCCCCGACCAATACGGGGTCGAGGTTGCGGCCGGGCCGCCCGGCGGCCAGGGCGTGGTAGCCGGGGTCGATGAAGTCCGGGCCGACCTTGAACGGCGCGACCGCGTGGCCCGCCTGACGCAGCGCGCCGATCAAACCCGTTGCGATCGTGGTCTTTCCGCTGCCCGACGCGGGTGCGGCAATCACCACCGCGGGTGTCACGTCACGACCCGCGAGCGTGCGCCCAATGCCACGCGACACGGCGTGTCGTCGCACCGACACGCTCCCTCGCAAGCGGGAGGTGCCCCCAGCTCGCCAGGAGGCGAGACCGCGCTCACCACTCGATGCCCTTCTGCCCCTTGCGGCCGGCGTCCATCGGGTGCTTGACCTTGGTCATGTCGGTGACCAGGTCGGCGGCCTCCACAAGCCGCGGTGGGGCGTCGCGCCCGGTGATCACCACATGCTGGTGGCCGGGCCTTGCCAGCAGGACGTCCACCACGTCGTCGACGTCGATCCAGCCCCACTTCAGCGGGTAGGTGAATTCGTCGAGCACATAGAAGTCGTGGCGTTGCGCGGCCAGCCGGCGCGCGATCTCCGCCCAGCCGTCGGCAGCCACGGCGGCGTGGTCGGCGTCGCCGCCGGCCGTGTGCGGCTTACGCGTCCAGGACCAGCCCGCACCCATCTTGTGCCATTCCACCGCGCCGCCGACCCCGTTCTGGTCGTGCAGCTGGCCGAGTTGGCGAAACGCCGCCTCCTCACCCACCTTCCACTTGGCGCTCTTGACGAACTGAAAGACCGCGATGTCCAATCCGATGTTCCACGCCCGCAACGCCATCCCGAACGCCGCGGTCGACTTGCCCTTGCCCGCACCGGTGTGCACCGCCAGGATCGGCGCGTTGCGCCGAGCCCGGGTGGTCAAGCCGTCGTCGGGCACCTGGAGCGGATTTCCCTGGGGCATGGACGGTTATCTCTCGCTTGCTCAGGCCACGCTGCGCACGGCCCGCGTGAGATGGTCGGCGTGCAACTGCCCGAGCCGCACGGTCGGCGCGCCAAGCTGGCGGGCCAGCTGCCCGGCCAGCCCCAGCCGCACATGCGACGTCTCACAGTCCACCACCACCGCGGCCACGCCCTAGGCGACCAGTCGGGCCGCCGCGATTCGGCTGCGGCCCAACGGATCCGGCCCCGCGGTGGCTCGGCCATCGGTGAGCACCACCACCAGCGGGCGCCGGGCCTTGTCGCGCACCCTTTCCCGGACGATCAGTGCGCGCGCGGCCAGCAGGCCCTCGGCGAGGGGCGTTCTGCCGCCAGTGTCGAACCGCGCCAGTCGCCGGCCGGCGATGTGCGCCGACGACGTCGGCGGAAGCAACAGCCGCGCCTCGCGCTGGCGGAAGGTGATCACCGCCACCTTGTCCCGCCGCTGGTAGGCGTCGCGCAACAGCGACAGCGTGGCACCGCCGACGGCGGCCATCCGATCCCGCGCTGCCATCGAGCCGGACGCGTCGACGACGAAGATCACCAGGTTGCCCTCGCGTCCCTCGCGGACTGCTCGGCGCACGTCGCCCCGATGGGGACGCAGCGGCCCGGCACCCGCCGCGCGCTCGGCGGCGGCGAGCAGCGTGGCGAATAGGTGCAGCCCGTGTGCGTTTGGGTCGCTGGCGTCGGCGGCCGCCACCACGCTCCCGGAGTTGTTGCGGGCCCGCGACCGCCGCCCCGGCGCGCCCTCACCCACCCCCGGCACGGTCAGTGCGCGGGTGCGGAAGGTCTTCGACGGCGGTGCGCTGGGACGCGGGGCGCTAGGAGGCTGCGAGGTGGGATGCGAATTCGATTGCGGCGCTGATTCATTGGCGGACTGGCCACCGCCGCCCGGCGGGTCGGGTTCGGGCTCGGGGTCACCCTGGGATTCGCCGGCCCGCGCCAGCGCCTCATCCAACTCGTCGCGGTTGATGCCGTGGTCGTCGAACGGGTCGCGGCGCCGTCGGTGCGGCAAGGCCAGCTCGGCGGCCACCCGGATGTCCTGCTCCTCGACGGTGTCGGCAGCCCGCCATGCGGCGTGCGCGGCCGCGGTGCGTGCCACCACCAGATCGGCCCGCATGCCGTCGACGTCAAACGCCGCGCACAGCGTCGCGATGCGGCGTAACTCGTTGTCCGGCAACACCACATCGTCGACAAGTGCCCGCGCGGCGGCGATCCGGCGGGCCAGCTCGGCGTCGGCGTCGGCGTAGCGGTCGGCGAACCCGTCCGGGTCGGCCTCGTAGGCCATCCGCTGCCGGATGACCTGCACCCGCACGTCGACGTCGCGGGAGGCGTGCACGTCGACAGTAAGACCAAACCGGTCCAGCAGCTGTGGGCGCAGTTCGCCCTCCTCCGGATTCATCGTGCCGATCAGCACGAACCGGGACTCGTGTGAATGGGAGATGCCGTCACGCTCGATGTGCACCCGACCCATCGCGGCGGCGTCGAGCAGCACGTCGACGAGATGGTCGTGCAGCAGGTTGACCTCGTCGACATAGAGCACGCGGCCGTGAGCACGGGCCAGCAGCCCGGGCGAAAACGCGTGCTCCCCGTCGCGCAGCACCCGCTGCAGATCCAACGATCCGATCACCCGGTCCTCGGTGGCACCCAGGGGCATCTCGACCAGGCCGCTGTCCGGGCCACCGGTCGCCGCGGCCAGCAACGCGGCGAGCCCGCGCACGGCCGTCGATTTCGCAGTGCCCTTTTCGCCGCGGACCAGGGCCCCGCCGATCTCAGGACGCACGGCACACAGCAGCAGCGCCAACCGCAGCTGGTCGTGCCCGACGATCGCGCTAAACGGATACGGCTTCACGGCTTCGCCAACCGACGGCTGCCCGGCCGCAGCATCGGCACGTGCGGGACTCCGTCGTCGAGAAAATCCTCCCCGTCACGGACGAAACCGTGCTGTGCGTACATCTCCGCCAGATAGGTCTGCGCGTTGATCCGGCATGGGTAGTCGCCCACCTCGGCCAGGGCGGCGCGCAGCAGCCGCGTGGTGTGCCCTTTGCCGCGCGCCTCGCGTTTGGTGCACAGCCGGCCGATCCGGAACACCTTCTCGCCTCCCGCGTGCTCCTCCATCAGCCGCAGGGTGCAAATGACCTCGCCCTCTGCCGTTTCCAGCCAGAAGTGCCGAGTCTCGGCGAGTAGGTCGCGTCCGTCTAGCTCCGGGTAGGGGATGGCCTGTTCGACCACGAAGACCTCCACCCTGAGCTTGAGCAGCTCGTAAAGGGTTGGGACGTCGAGGTCTTTGGCCCAGACGCGGCGCAGCGATTCGGTCATAACGTGCCTAGCTCCAACACCTTGGCGCTCCAAGTGCGCACCTCCTCATATAGGGCCGGCTCGTGAGACAGCTTGGCTCCCAATGACGGAACCATGTCTCTGAGCGTGGGCAGCCAGGCCTGATACCGGTCGGCAAAGCAGCCGTGCAGCACGTCGAGCATGATCGGCACCGCGGTCGAGGCGCCCGGCGAGCCGCCGAGCAGCCCGGCGATGCTGCCGTCGGCCGATCCCACCACGGTAGTGCTGAAGTCGAGCACACCGCCGCGGCGTTTGTCGCGGCGGATCACCTGCACGCGCTGACCGGCCACCGTCGGCTCCCAGTCCGAATCGGTTGCGCCGGGCGCGAATTCGCGCAACACGTCGACCCGATCGGCTTGGGAAAGCCGCAATTGGCCGATCAGATAGTTGAGCAGCGCCAACTCGGTGACGCCCACGCCGAGCATCGACCGCAGGTTGGCGGACCTGACCGACCTGGGCAGATCGGTGCGGTGGCCATGCTTCAAGAACTTCGGTGACCAGCCCGCAAACGGACCGAACACCAGCCACTCCTTACCGTCGACGAAACGCAGATCCAGGTGCAGCGCCCCCAGCGGCGGGGCTCCCGGCGACGGCGAGCCGTACACCTTGGCCCGGTGCGCGGCGGTGAATGTGGGGTTGCGGGTGCGGAGGAACCGGCCGCCGATCGGGAAGCCCGCGAAACCCCTGATTTCCCCGATGTCGGACTTCTGCAGCAACGGCAGCGCGGCACCCCCGGCACCGACGAACACGAATTTTGCGTTCAGGTCGCACCTTTCGCCGGTACGACGATTGGCGACGGCCAACGTCCAGCGGCCGTCGGGCCGGCGCGACAAGTTACGCACCTCGTGCCCGAAGAGCGCGGTCGCGCCGTCGCGCACACAGAACGCGACGAGCTGTCGGGCCAGCGCGCCGAAGTCGACGTCGGTGCCGTCGGCGGCCCAGTTGAGGGCGGCCGGCTCGCGGAAGTCACGCTTGGCGGCCATGAACGGCAGCCGACGGGCAAACTCGTCCGGATCGTCGATGAACTCGGTGCCGGCAAACAGCGGATTGTGCGCCAGCGCACGTTGTCGGCGCCGCAGATAGTCGACCCGCTGCGCCCCATGCACGAAACTGACGTGCGGGACGGGGCGCAGGAAGCCGCGCACGTCGGTCAGGATGCCGTTCTCGACGGCGTAGGCCCAGAACTGCCGCGTCACCTGGAACTGCTCGTTGATCTGCACCGCTTTGCTGATGTCGATCGAACCGTCCGGAAGCTGCGGGGTGTAGTTCATCTCGCACAGCCCGGCGTGCCCGGTTCCGGCGTTGTTCCAGGCATTGCTGCTTTCGGCACCGACCGCGTCCAGTCGCTCGATCAGGGTGATCGACCAGTCCGGCTCCAGCCGTCGCAGCAACGCTCCCAGCGTGGCGCTCATGATGCCCGCGCCGACCAGCACGACGTCAGCGGTCCTGGCTCGCTGTGTCACCGGATTTTGCACCCTTCCTTTGCTGTGCCGATGTCAGGTTATCCCGGCCGAGGTGGGCCCTCGTGTCGACCGCAGCCCCGGGGCTTCGCCGACCTGGCCGGCGCGCCCGGCTGACCGGGCGCGCCCGAACACACTAGGCAGAGCCGGCCCACCCTTTAAGCTGGCCCCGTGACCGCTGGGGTGACTGGCTGGGTGCCCGACGTCCTGCCTGGCTACTGGCAGTGCACCATCCCGCTGGGACCCGATCCCGCCGGCGAGGGCGACGTCGCCGCAACCCTGATCCGACGCGACCCCATCGCCGGGGGCGATCACGCGGTCCTCGCGGTGCACGGCTACACCGACTACTTCTTCAACACCGCGCTGGCCGATCACTTCGCCGCCCGCGGCTTCACCTTCTATGCACTGGACCTGCAGAAGTGCGGCCGGTCGCGGCGCGAGGGGCAAACCCCGCACTTCATCACCGACCTGTCGCACTACGACGCGGAACTCGAACGCGCGCTGGAGGTGATCGGCGAGCAAACTCGTCCGGGCCGTCCCGTCACGGTCCTGGTGTACGGCCACTCCGCCGGTGGACTGATCGTGTCGTTATGGCTGGACCGGTTGCGCCGGCGGCGCCCCAGCGCACCCGCCGGCGTGCGCGGCCTGGTTCTCAACAGCCCGTTCCTGGATCTCCATGGCCCGGCGATCCTGCGCCTGCCGGTGACCTCGGCGATGATTGCCGGCCTGTCGCGGGTGCGCTCCAAGGGCGTGGTCCGGCCGCCCTCCGAAGGCGGTTACGGCACCACCCTGCACCGCGACTACGGCGGTGAATTCGACTACAACCTGCAGTGGAAACCGTTGGGCGGCTTCCCGATCACCCTGGGCTGGCTGCATGCCGTGCGGCGCGGCCAGATGCGGCTGCATCGCGGGCTTGACGTCGGTGTGCCCAATCTAATCCTGCGGTCGGACCACAGCGTGCGGGAAACCACCGACCCGACGGCCATGCAAAGCGGTGACGCGGTTCTCGACGTCACCCAGATCGCCAGATGGGCGGGCTGTATTGGCAACCGCTCCACCATCATTCCGGTAACCGATGCAAAACACGACGTGTTCCTGTCACTGCCCGAGCCACGCCGGATGGCCTATCGGGTACTGGACCTCTGGCTGGACGGCTACCTCAACACCGATAACACCGACGCGCCCGCGTCGTCTGGGAAGGGGTGACAGCGTGGAGACCTACGACATCGCGATCATCGGAACCGGTTCGGGCAACAGCATTCTCAACGAGCGCTATGCCGGCAAGAGGGTCGCCATCTGCGAGCAGGGCACATTCGGTGGCACCTGCCTCAACGTCGGATGCATCCCGACGAAGATGTTTGTCTACGCCGCCGAGGTCGCCACAACCATCCGCGAGGCGTCGCGCTACGGCGTCGACGCGCGCATCGACCGGGTGCGCTGGAGCGACATCGTCTCGCGGGTCTTCGGGCGGATCGACCCAATCGCCATGGCCGGGGAGGATTATCGCCGCTCCACGCCGAATGTCGACGTGTACGGGCAGCACACCGACTTCGGGCCGGTTCAGCCCGACGGTCGCTATCTGTTGCGCACCGATGCCGGTGAAGAGTTCACCGCCGACCAGGTTGTCATCGCGGCGGGCACGCGCGCCGTCATCCCACCGGCCATCCGCGCCTCCGGCGTCGCCTACCACACCAGCGACACCGTCATGCGGATCGCGGAGTTGCCCGAACACCTGGTGATCATCGGGAGTGGTTACATAGCAGCCGAATTCGCGCACATCTTCTCCGCGCTGGGAACGCGGGTGACCTTGGTGATCCGGGGCGGAACGATGCTGCGGCACTCTGATGACACCATCTGCGAGCGGTTCACCCGCATCGCCTCGAGCAAGTGGGAGCTGCGCACCCACCGCACTGTCGTCGGCGCCACCGATCGCGGTTCCGGCCTGGCGCTGGAGCTCGACGACGGTTCCACGCTGGATGCCGACCTGTTGCTGGTGGCCACCGGCCGGATGTCCAACGCCGATCTGCTGAATGCCGAGCAGGCCGGCGTGCAGCTCGCGGACGGCCGCATTGTGGTCGATGAATACCAAAGGACCTCGGCACGTGGGGTTTTCGCGCTGGGCGACGTCTCTTCGCCGTATCAGCTCAAGCACGTCGCCAACCACGAGGCCCGCGTCGTGCAGCACAATCTGTTCTGCGACTGGGACGACACCGAGTCGATGGCGGCCACCGACCACCGATTCGTGCCCTCGGCCGTGTTCACCGATCCCCAGATCGCCAGCGTGGGACTGACCGAAAATCAGGCCATTGCAAGGGGTTTCGACGTGTCTGTCACGATACAAGACTATTCCGACGTGGCATACGGCTGGGCGATGGAAGACACCATCGGGATCGTGAAGCTCGTCGCCGAACGCAACAGCGGATGCCTGCTGGGTGCGCATATCATGGGCCACCAGGCATCCTCGATCATCCAGCCGCTGATCCAAGCGATGAGCTTTGGGCTCACTGCCCCGGAAATGGCCCGCGGCCAGTACTGGATCCACCCGGCACTGCCCGAGGTGGTGGAAAACGCCTTGCTGGGGCTGCGCTAGCCGCTACGCGGCCGCGGATCGTTGCCCAGGTCCTGGCACTGCGGACACAGGCCGTGCAGCGTCAGGCCGGCCCGTTCCGACAGCGCGAACGAACTACCCGCCATGGCGTGCTCCAGTGCCGAGCTGAGCCGGCCCGCCGGCACCTCGATGATCGAGCCGCAGCGGGTGCACACCGCATGGTGGTGCGGGGCGGTCGCCAACCCGTAGGTGGTCACACCGCCGTCCAGGGTCAACGCGTGCAGCACCCCCTGCTCGACCAGAGTGGTCACCGTCCGGTAAATGGTCGCCAGGTCCGGGAGCTGGGCGCCGGGTGGCAGCTCCGCGCGCAGCCGCTGATGGATTTCCGCCACGGGCAGATGGCCGTTGACCGGCTCGAGAACAGCTAACACCTGGATCCGCGAGGCCATCCGCCGCAGCCCACGGGCGCGCAGCAGATCACCGATGCGTTCGGTGACGGCCGGGTCCAGAGCCGACGGCTTCGACGTCACCCGTTCAGTGTCGCGCCGGACACCCGCGATTGCCAGTCTGGCTTTCGGCCTCGCAGCCCGTCTTGCGAGCTACTTGCATCCAGCGTCGCAACGAACCTACAGTCGGCACTGTTGTGTTCTCTCCGATGTTGGAAGGACCGACATGACCAGCAGTGAGCTAGCCCGCCCGTCGTCGCGGTGGTCGCAATTGCGCGATGCCTTGTCGCCGGCGGAGTGGTGGCGGCTCGCATCGATGGCGGCGGTCATTGTCGCGCTCCACCTGATCGGCTGGATCATCCTGGTCTGCGTCGTCGAACCCGAACGGCTCAGCCTGGGCGGCAAAGCGTTTGGCGTGGGCGTGGGCCTCACCGCCTACACCTTGGGCATGCGGCACGCGTTCGACGCCGATCATATCGCGGCCATCGACAACACCACCCGCAAGCTGATGAGCGACGGACAACGCCCGCTGGCCGTCGGGTTCTTCTTCTCACTCGGCCACTCCACGGTGGTCTTCGGGCTCGCGCTGTTGCTGGCGATCGGGGTCAAGGCCATCGTCGGCCCGGTCGAGGATGACTCCTCCACGCTGCATCACTACACCGGGTTGATCGGCACTTCGGTGTCCGGGGTGTTCCTCTATCTGATTGCCATCCTTAACATCGTCGTCCTGGTCGGTATCCTGCGCGTATTCGCGCGACTGCGCCGGGGGGAGTACGTCGAGGCCGAACTCGAACAGCAACTCAACAGTCGCGGGTTGATCAACCGGTTTCTGGGCCGGGTCACCAAGTCGATTACCAAGTCCTGGCACATGTACCCGGTCGGCTTGCTGTTCGGGCTGGGCTTCGACACGGCCACCGAGATCGCGCTGCTGGTGCTGGCGGGGACGAGCGCGGCGGCGGGGCTGCCTTGGTACGCCATCCTGTGCCTGCCGGTGCTGTTCACCGCCGGCATGTGCCTGCTGGACACCATCGACGGCTCGTTCATGAACTTCGCCTACGGGTGGGCCTTCGCCAACCCTGTGCGCAAGATCTACTACAACATCACCATCACCGCTCTGTCGGTGGCCGTCGCCCTGCTCATCGGCAGCGTCGAACTGTTGGGCCTGTTCGCGGGCCAGCTGGGGTGGCGGGGACCGTTCTGGGACTGGCTTGCCGGTCTCGACCTCAACACCGTCGGTTTCGTGGTCGTCGGCATGTTCGTCTTCACCTGGGCCCTCGCGCTGCTCGTCTGGCACTGGGGCCGGATCGAGGACAGGTGGATGTCGCGAGCTTCTGGGTAGCGCCGATTCGGGTCTAGAAACGGGTGTAGAAACGTTTTCATGGCGGTGACCGGCAGTGCATGAACTCTCGCTGTGCGAAGCCATCGCCGACGTCGTCAAAACGCACGCCGACGGCCGCCATGTCGACGTGGTCCGGGTCCGGATCGGCGCTCTTCGTCAGGTGGTTCCCGAATCGCTGTCGTTCTGCTGGACCCTGGTCCGGGATTCCGAGGACATGCCCGATGCCGAGTTGGAGCTCGAGTGCATCACCGCCGAGGTGCGCTGTCGCGCCTGCGGCCGGCAGTCGGCGATCACGTCGGCCTGGTCGATCTGGTGCCCGCAGTGCGACAGCACCGACGTCGAGGTGCTGCACGGCAACGAGTTCTTGGTGACGTCACTGGACGTCTCATGATAGAGGATCCCTCCAGGTGCACGGGGTGTCCGCGTCCTGACAAGCTCCCGTGAAAGGTGTTCAGAATGGGTCGATTTCATCGCCACGACGACGGCACCGCGCACGAACACGAACACCATGACCACGGCCCTCATGGGGATCACGGGGACTTTGGGGCCTACCGCACCGGGACACAGCGCGTCGAGGTGTTGGAGGCCATCTTCGCCGAGAACGACGTTCTGGCGAACGCGAACCGGGCGGCGTTCGAGAGCAACGGCATCCGCACCCTGAACCTGATGAGCTCGCCCGGATCGGGCAAGACGACCGTGCTGCAGGCGACGCTCGAGGCGCTGGCCGCCGAGTTCTCGATCGGGGTGATCGAGGGCGACATCGCTACGGATCTGGACGCCGCCAAGCTCAGCGGCCGCGGGGCCCAGGTGTCACTCCTCAACACCAGCAACGGGTTCGGCGGTGAGTGTCACCTGGACGCGCCCATGGTCAGCCGCGCACTGCCCGCTTTGGACCTGCCGAACCTGGACCTGGTGATTATCGAAAACGTCGGCAACCTGGTCTGCCTGGCGGAATTCGACGTTGGCGAGCATGCGAAGGCCATGGTCTACTCCATCACCGAGGGTGAGGACAAGCCGCTGAAATACCCGGTGATGTTTCGATCCGTAGAAGTGGTGCTACTCAACAAGATTGACCTGGTCCCCTACCTCGACACTGACGTCGACGCCTATGTCGCGGGGGTGCGCGAGGTCAACGCGACGGCAACAATCCTGCCCATCAGCGCCCGCACGGGAGCCGGCATGGCGGCGTGGTTCGGTTGGCTGCGACGGTTCATGGCAGACCTGCCCGCGGGCCACGCCACGGCCTGACCGACACACAGTTGCAAGTGGTTTGCAGAACCCTGCTCCTGCAAATCGCTTGCAGTACAACAAATCATCATTGCGGACAGCCCGATCCGACCTCGGCGCAGACACAGCTGCTGATGATCTAAATGCTCTGCGGGACAACGTCATTAGGCCGAGGGCAACCCACTGTGCAACACCTGTCTACTAGACCGCCGGCGGCGAACCGTTGACAACTCCAAATGGCGGGAGTAGGCCTGAAAACAGCGCCGCGCAAGCGGGCCGACGATCGACTCCGGCGGTGTAGGGGTCATCAGCCCGTCCCCGGAAAGCTGCAGCATGCCAACAGAAGCAGCAGTCAAAGCAGAAGAAACATTGATCCATGTGCTGTGGATCAACGCGGGTCTTAGTTGTGACGGCGATTCGGTGGCGTTGACTGCCGCCACCCAGCCCACCGTCGAGGAGATCGCGCTGGGCGCGCTGCCCGGACTCCCGAAGGTCGCCGTCCACTGGCCCCTGATCGACTTCGAGTGCGGCCCCAACGGTGGGGCGGACGACTTCCTCTCTTGGTTCTTCAAAGCCGATCGCGGCGAATTGGAACCGTTCGTGCTCGTCGTCGAGGGTTCGATTCCCAACGAGAAGCTCAAGGACGAGGGCTACTGGTGCGGGTTCGGCAACGACCCCGCGACCGGCCAGCCGATGACCACCAGCGAATGGCTGGACCGGCTGGCCCCCAAGGCCACCGCGATCGTTGCGGTAGGGACGTGCGCCACCTACGGCGGCATCCACGCGATGGCCGGCAATCCGACCGGCGCGATGGGGGTGCCCGACTACCTTGGCTGGGGTTGGAAGAGCAAGGCCGGCATCCCCATCGTCTGCGTTCCCGGCTGCCCGATCCATCCGGACAACCTGTCCGAGACCCTGACCTACCTCCTGTACATGGCCACCGGCCAGGCGCCGATGATCCCCCTCGACGACGCGTTGCGTCCCAAGTGGTTGTTCGGCAACACCGTGCACGAGGGGTGCGACCGAGCCGGCTACTACGAGCAGGGCGACTTCGCCACCGAATACGGGTCACCGAAATGCATTGTCAAACTTGGCTGTTGGGGCCCGGTGGTGAAGTGCAACGTACCCAAACGCGGCTGGATCAACGGCATCGGGGGCTGCCCGAACGTCGGCGGCATCTGCATCGGGTGCACGATGCCGGGCTTCCCGGACAAGTTCATGCCGTTCATGGACGAGCCGCCCGGCGGCAAGTTGTCGAGCACCGCGTCGGGTCTTTACGGGTCCATGATCCGCGGCCTGCGCGGCATCACCGAGCGCACGGTCGACAAGGAACCGCGTTGGCGCCACAAAGGCACCGAACTCACCACCGGAGCCCGCCGCACCTGGTAGGTCACCTGCTGGCCAACGCGCGTTTCCACCTACGAAGCCATCCGGCGAAGAGAGCAGAATTGCGATGACAACCATCATTCCCGAGCCGACAACATCAAAGCGGGAGCCCGGCCAACTCGTCGAAATGGCGTGGGACCCCATCACCAGGATCGTCGGCAGCCTCGGCATCTACACCAAGATCGACTTCGAGAACCGCGAGGTCGTCGAGTGCCACAGCACGTCGTCGATTTTCCGCGGTTACTCGATCTTCATGAAGGGCAAGGATCCGCGCGACGCGCACTTCATCACCAGCCGCATCTGCGGCATCTGCGGCGACAACCACGCGACCTGTTCCTGCTACGCGCAGAACATGGCCTACGGTGTCAAGCCGCCACACCTCGGCGAGTGGATCGTCAACCTGGGCGAAGCGGCGGAATACATGTTCGACCACAACATCTTCCAGGAGAACCTGGTTGGCGTTGACTTCTGCGAGAAGATGGTCGCCGAGACCAACCCGGGCGCGCTGGCCAAGGCAGAGAAAACCGAGGCACCGCACGCCGACGCGCACGGCTACAAGACGATCGCGGACATCATGCGCTCGCTCAACCCCTTCAGCGGCGAGTTCTACCGGGAGGCGCTGGCGGTCAGCCGGTGGACGCGAGAGATGTTCTGCCTCATGGAGGGCCGCCACGTGCACCCCTCCACGCTGTACCCCGGCGGGGTCGGCACGGTCGCGACCATCCAACTGATGACCGACTACATGACCCGGCTGATGCGCTATGTGGAGTTCATGAAAAAGGTCGTGCCCATGCACGACGATCTGTTCGACTTCTTCTACGACGCGCTGCCCGGCTACGAGAAGGTCGGCCTGCGCCGCACCCTGCTCGGCTGCTGGGGCTCTTTCCAGGACCCCGAGGTGTGTAACTTCGAATACAAAGACATGGAGCGCTGGGGTAACGCCATGTTCGTCACCCCGGGCGTGGTGGTCGACGGCAAGCTGCACACCCATTCGCTGGTCGATATCAACCTCGGCATCCGGATCCTTTTGGGCAGTTCGTATTACGACGACTGGACCGACCAGGAAATGTTCGTCAAGACCGACCCGCTGGGCAACTCGGTGGACCGGCGCCACCCGTGGAACCAGCACACCAACCCGCACCCGCAGAAGCGGGACATGGACGGCGGCAGGTACAGCTGGGTGATGTCGCCCCGCTGGTTCGACGGCAAGGATCACCTGGCGCTGGACACCGGCGGCGGCCCGCTGGCCCGGCTGTGGTCGACCGCACTGGCCGGCCTGGTCGACATCGGTTACGTCAAGGCGACCGGTACCAGCGTGAAGATCAACCTGCCCAAGACCGTCCTGAAACCTCCGGTGGAGTTGGAGTGGAAAATCCCTCAGCACGGCAGCAACACGATCGAGCGTGATCGGGCGCGCACCTACTTCCAGGCCTATGCGGCGGCATGCGCGCTGCACTTCGCCGAGAAGGCGTTGGCGGAGATCCGGGCCGGGCGCACCAAGACATGGGAGAAGTTCGAGGTCCCCGACGAGGGCATCGGGTGCGGCTTCACCGAAGCGGTTCGCGGCGTGCTCAGCCACCACCTGGTGATCCGGGACGGCAAGATCGCCAACTACCACCCGTATCCGCCCACCCCGTGGAACGCCAACCCCCGTGACAGCTACGGCACGCCGGGCCCCTACGAGGACGCGGTGCAGGGTCAACCGATCTTCGAAGAGAACGACCGGGAGCACTTCAAGGGCATCGACGTCATGCGCACGGTACGCAGCTTCGACCCGTGCCTGCCGTGCGGCGTGCACATGTACCTGGGGAAGGGCAAGACGCTGGAGAGACTGCACACACCAACGCAGTCGCCCGTCGGGGAGTGACTCATGGCGGATCGCCCGACCATTTCCTCGGGCCCCTCGAAAAGCCCCGAGGGTGACACGCAGTGGCGTACGGCGGGCGATCGGATCCAGACACTTCTGGACTCCTGCGCGGCGGCTGGGGCCGCGACGCATGAGCGCGCCCAGCAACTGGTGCGCGAGGTAGTCGGGCTCTACGGCGCAGGGCTGGAGAGGATCCTGGCGTTGACTGCCGACCCCGGCCTGGCCGAGCGGCTGGCCACCGACGACCTGGTGGCCAGCCTGCTCCTGGTGCACGGACTGCATCCGCACGACGTGCACCGGCGGGTGTCGGACGCGCTGGACCGGGTGCGGCCGTACCTTGGCTCACACGGCGGCGACGTCGACCTGCTCGAGATCACCGACGGACCCGAAGGCACCGGCGTGCTGCTGGCTTTTAAAGGCAGTTGCAAGAGCTGCCCCTCCTCGGCGGTGACGCTGGAACTTGCCGTGCAGGACGCGGTGCGCGCCGCGGCGCCGGAAATCACCTCGATCGACGTGGTGGCGGCTGCAGTCGATACCGCACCCAGCGCCACCGTGATTCCCGCCGAATCGCTGCTGGCGCAGCTGCATTCGAACGGACACCGCCCCGCCAACTGGCATCCGCTGCCCGAGGTGGCCGCGCTGCAGCCGGGTGAGGTCGCGGGGTTCTCGGTGGCCGGCAACGCCCTGCTGGCGTGCCGGGTCAGCGATCGGACGTTCGCCTATCGCGATCACTGTCCGGTGTGCGACGACTCGCTGGCGGGTGCGACGTTGCGCGACGCACTGCTCCAATGCCCGCGCTGTCATGGGCATTTCGACGTGGTACACGCCGGCGCCGGGCCCGACGGCGCGCACTTGGAGCCGCTGCCGCTGCTGGTCCGCGACGGAGAGCTGGCGGTGGCGCTGCCCGAAGCGATGGGAGCCCCGGCGTGACGAGTCCTTACGACGTGCTGGCCCGGATCACCAGCAACCCGCGCTCCCCGGAGCCCGCCGGGGAGCGGTGTGAGATGTGCGCGGAGGCGATCGCGGACGAGCATCAGCACGTCGTGAATGTGGCTGGCCGGCAACTGATGTGCGTGTGCCGCGCATGCTATCTCCTGTTCACCGACACCAACGCGCAGCTGCGCTACCGGGCGGTGCCCGACCGGTATCTGGCATTCCCTGACTTCGCGTTGGATCGCCGCGCCTGGGAGGCACTCCAGATCCCCGTCGGCGTGGCGTTCTTCTTCACCAACTCCGAGCTGAAGCGCACGGTCGCCTTCTACCCCGGTCCGGCGGGCGCGACCGAGTCCGAGCTGGACCTCGACGCATGGCACGCGATCGGCGGCGCCGACCCCCGCGTTGGGCTGCTGGCCGATGACGTCGAGGCGCTGCTGGTCCGAATGCCTGAAACCGGTGATCCGCAAACCTATCTGGTACCGATCGACGCCTGCTACGAGTTCGTCGGGCGGTTGCGCATGCTGTGGCGCGGCTTCGACGGTGGTCAGGAGGCGCGGCAGTTCATTGACGGCTTCTTTTCCCAACTCGCGACTCGTGCCACGGAGACACGCGGATGAGCGAGCAGCCGATGGAGGTGCGCTTCGCCGTAGTGGACGTGGCGCCCGAACCCTACGCCGTCAGCCCGGTCCTGACCGCTCGGGTACGCGTCGCCACCGACGGGGAGGACCCGGTGCACGCCATCGCGCTGCGCTGCCAGGTCCGCATCGAACCGCTGCGCCGTTCCTACACCGACGACGAGGCCATCGGCCTGGCCGACCTGTTCGGCCCGCGGGAACGGTGGGCGAGCACCCAACGCACCTTTCTGTGGCAGCACTGCACCGCGATGGTCCCGGGATTCGCCGGCAACACCACGGTCGCGTTGCCCCTCGACTGCACCTACGATTTCGAAGTCGCGGCCGCTAAGTACCTGCATGCGCTGCGCGACGGCGTGCTGCCGCTGCAATTCCTGTTCAGTGGCACGATCTTCGTGAAGTCCGAACGCGGGTTCTCCGTCCAACAGGTGTCCTGGGACTGCGAGGACCGCTACAACATGCCCGTCGCGGTCTGGCGCGACCTGATCGCCCAGCACTATCCGAACTCCGGCTGGGTGCGGCTGAGCCACGAAACCATCGCCGCGCTGGCCGATTACAAGTCGGCGCGTGGGCTGCTCGACCTCGACCATGCCGTCGGCGCGCTGCTGTCCGAAGCGTCCCAGCGGGAGCCGGCGCAATGACGTCGACCTGGGACCGTGCCCGTGCCGTCGCCGACGCGGTGTTGTACGAAGGGTACCTGCTGTACCCCTACCGCGGGACGTCGAGCAAGAACCAATCCCGTTGGCAATTCGGCGTTTTAGGGCCGCCCGGGGCAGCCGCGGCCGGCCTGGGCGAAGACGACTCCCTGGGGGCCGAGTTCTTGGTCGACGGTGCCCGGGCGCTCACCGTGGTGGTGCGGTTTCTGCAGCTGCAGCACCGCCGGGCCGAACGCGAATCATCCGGTGGCGGCTTCGAAGTCGTCGACGAACTGAAAACCCCGTCCGGCTCGTGGCTGACCTGGGACGAGGCCGTCGAATGTGAAATGTCTTTCGGTCCCCTGGCATTCGACACGCCCCACACGATGCCGGTTGCGGCGGCCACATCGACCGACATCGAACGCCTGGACGGTGGTCGTCTGGTGCGCGAACGCCAGGAGGTCCGTGGCGAGCTGAGGGTCTCCAGCGAACCGGACGGCGACCTATGGCGCGTTTCGGTGCGGCTTGCCAACGTGGGGGCCGAGGCATCCGACAAGCAGGACGCGATTGCCCGGTCCATGATCGGGGCGCATCTCATCGCTGAAGTGGTTGGGGGACAGTTCGTCTCGCTGCTCGAGCCGGGGGACGGCGCCGTCGGTGCGGCATCCCGGTGCAGCCAGCACCGCTGCTTCCCGGTGCTGGCCGGGCCGCCGGGGACCCGGGACATCCTGCTGGTGTCGCCGATCATCCTGTACGACCATCCCGAGGTGGCCGAACAGAGCAACACCGCCCTGTACGACTGCACCGAGATCGACGAGATCCTGACGCTACGTGTGATGACGATGACCGACGAAGAGAAGGCGCAGGCGCGGGCCACCGACCCCCGGGCTGCCCGAATCATCGACCGGTGCGATGCGATGTCGCCCGACGACATGGCGCGGTTGCACGGCGTGCTGCGCGATCCGCACGGCGTTGCGGGCTTGGTCCCGGAGATCCCCGAGGGGCTCGACTGGTGGGATCCGCTGGCCGACAACGCGGTTCGCCCCGAGATCGACGCGGTGCTGGTCAACGGAACCGCGGTGGCCCGCGGCAGCCGGGTCCGGCTGCGCCCGAGACGCAACGCCGATGCGCAGGACATCTTCGTCGCGGGCAAGACCGCCAAGGTCACCTCGGTTCACGAAGACGTCGAGGGCAACAAACACGTCGCGGTGGTAGTCGACGACGACCCGGCCGCGGAGTTGCACGACTGGTACGGCCGGTATCTCTACTTCTCCCCCGACGAGATCGAACCGCTGGAAACTCAACAAACACCTGGAAGGAGTTCGACATGGATATCTTAGGTTGGATATTCATCGGCATCGTCGCGTTGGTCCTCGGGGCAGCGGTGCTGATGGGAGTCGCTTCCCTGCCGGATGCGCGCCGCTACCTCAAGCTCCGACGGATGTAGTCCGCCGGGCAGGGCCATGACAGCTCGCATCTTGGTGGCCGGGATCGGCAATATCTTCCTCGGGGACGACGGATTTGGCTCCGAGGTGGTCCGGCACGCCGAGATCCCGCAGGACGATTCGAGTGTGCGCGTCACCGACTATGGCATCCGAGGCATGCACCTGGCCTACGATCTGCTCGATGGCTGGGACACGCTGGTGCTCGTCGACGCGATACCCAGTCGCGGCAGCCCGGGCGCCTTGCATGTCTTTCAAGCCGATCACGAATCAGACTCTGGCACAACCGATCTGGACGGTCACAGCATGGACCCGGCAACTGTGTTCGCCAGCCTGCGGGCGCTGGGCGGCACCCCGCCCTACACGGTCGTCGTCGGATGCGAGGCGAAAAGCGTCGAGGAGGGCATCGGTCTCACCGAACCCGTCGCCAACGCCATCCCCCGGGCCGTGCGCGCGGTCGAGGAGATCGTCACCGCGTTGCAGGCTCCGGCGCGCGAGGAGTGCTGAATCATGTGCCTGGGCATACCCGGTCAAGTGATCCGGATGCTGGAGGGTTACGAAGGGCAATTGGCTCTGGTCGAGGTCACCGGCGAGCCGCGCAGGGTCAACGTAGGCATGCTGCCGGACGAGACGTTCGAACCCGGCGACTGGGTGATCATCCACATGGGTTTCGTTGTCGAGAAGACCGACCGGGACGGGGCCGAGCAGGCGCTGGCCGGCCTGGAGCTAATGGGCCGGGGCCGCATGGATCCGGGAGACGGTTGAGATGACCGTTGAGATAACCCAGTCCAGCCCCCCGCCCGTGCGGTCCGACGACGTTCGGCAGCGTTTCACGGTGACCGGTGTCGTGCAGGGAGTTGGGTTTCGCCCGTTCATCCACCGTATGGCCAGCGAGTTGGGCTTGACCGGGTTCGTCGGGAACGATTCCGGCGCAGTCTTTCTCGAGGTCCAGGGGGACGGTGCACGCGTCGAGGAATTCGGGCATCGCCTGCGGGGCGAGGCCCCACCGCTGGCGCGGATAAGCCGCGTGCGCATCGTCGATGTCCCGACCGTGCATGAGGGTGAGTTCCGGATCGTCGCCAGTGAGGCCGTCGCCGGGGTCGCAACACCCATTCCCCCGGACATAGCGGTGTGCGACGCCTGCGTCGCCGAGTTGTTCGACCCCCACGACCGCCGTTACCGCCACCCGTTCGTGACGTGCACCAACTGTGGGCCGCGCTTCACCATCATCCGCGCGTTGCCTTACGACCGTCCCGCCACCACCATGTCCGGCTTCGCCATGTGTGAGCGGTGCGCCGCCGAATACCACGATCCGGCCGACCGCCGGTTCCACGCCCAGCCGATCGCCTGTCCGGACTGCGGACCGTCGCTGTGGTTCCGGTCGGCGGCCGGGCGGATCACCGGATCCGATCCTGCGCTGGCCGCAGCCCAACAAGCGTTGACGGCCGGGTCCGTCGTCGCGATCAAGGGGATCGGCGGGTACCACCTGGCGTGTGCCGTCGCCGACGAAGCGGCGGTTCGCGCGCTGCGGGCCCGAAAGGCGCGCGGTGCCAAGCCGTTCGCGGTGCTCGTCCGCGACCTCGATGTGGCGCGCCGCTTCGCGTATCTGGACGACACCGAGGCCGCGGTGCTGTCCGACCCGGCCCGGCCGATCGTGTTGCTGCGCCGACGCCCGGACGCGCCCGTCGCCGACGCCGTCGCGCCGGGCAGCCCGCTGCTGGGGCTCATGCTGCCCTACTCCCCCGTCCATCACCTGCTGCTGGCGCGCGTCTCCGATACGGCCGCGAGCAGACGCGAAAGCACCCGCACGCACGGCGTGTCGGGTGCTTTCGCGTCTGCTCGCGCCGTCGACGTTCCCGACGCGCTGGTGCTGACCAGCGCCAACCGGTCCGACGAGCCCATTTGCTTTACCAGCGAGGATGCGGCAGAACGCCTTTCGGCGCTGTGCGATGCGGTCCTCGATCATGACCGTCCCATCCACGTGCCCTGTGACGACTCGGTGGTACGCGTGGTCGACTTTGATTCCGCGAGCAGACGCAAAAGCACCCGCACGCACGGCGTGTCGGGTGCTTTTGCGTCTGCTCGCGCCACCGTGCCGGTCCGCGCCACCTTACCGGTCCGCCGGTCGCGCGGATATGCGCCGCTGCCGATCGAGCTCACGCGGCCGGGCCCCGCTGTGCTTGCCGTGGGCGGCGAGCTGAAGAACACCTTCTGCCTCACCGACGGCTCGCGCGCCTACACGTCGGGGCACATCGGCGACATGGGCAGCTGGGAAACGCTGCGCGCCTTCGAACAGGCCGTGCGCCAGCTCACCGAAATACGCGGCACACCAGTTCGATTGGCCGCCGACCTGCACCCGGGGTATCACATCCGCGGCTGGGCGGAGCGCCATGTCGGCGATCGCCCCCTGGATCTGGTCCAGCACCACCACGCGCATGTGGTATCGCTGCTGGCCGAGCACGGGCGCCTCTGCGAACCCATCGTCGGCGTCGCCTTCGACGGGACGGGTTACGGCTGCGACGGGACGATCTGGGGCGGCGAGGTTCTCACCCTGGGCCGCGATAGTCATCGCTTTGTCCGCGCCGGCCACCTGCTGCCGGTGCCACTGCCCGGAGGCGACACCGCGGTGCGCAATCCGTGGCGGATGGCGCTGTCGCAACTCTGGATGGCCGGCATCGACTGGTCGGCGGACCTGGCGCCGGTTGCGGCGGTGACACCCGCGGAATTGCGGCTTGTCCGTTCGCAATTGGACAGCGGTGCACGATGCGTCCCGTGCTCGAGCATGGGGCGGCTGTTCGACGCGCTGGCTTCCCTACTGGGAGTTCGGCACCGCATCGACTACGAAGGCCAGGCCGCTATTGAACTCGAGGTGCTGGCCGAATCGGCCCGCGTTGCCGAGCCATTGAGTTTCACGGTGCGCCCCGACGGGGTGATCGATCCGTCGCCCGTCGTGCGCTCGGTGGTCTCGGCGCTGCGTGCCGGGGCGCAGCCGGCGGCGCTGGCGGCGGGTTTCCATCACGCGGTCGCGCAAGCCGTGGCCGACGTGGTCAGCGAGGTGGCCGGGTCGGTGCGATTGGTGGGGCTCACCGGTGGCGTGTTCCAGAACGTGCTGCTGTTGCGAGCGTGCCGTAAGCGGTTGCAGTTGGCCGGGTTCGAGGTGTTGACCCACTGTGTGGTTCCACCCAACGACGGCGGTCTGGCGCTGGGTCAGGCTGCCATCTCCATGCTGCGGGCATGCGAAGAGGAGCATTCGTGAGCACCGCGAACGCGATCGATCGCGGATTGAGCGCCGAGCTGGTGGCCGACCTGGCCGCGGCTGCTTTCACATTGGCTCGGCGATTCGCAGCGGGCGCCACCATGTGGTCCATCGCGCCGTCGTTGGAGCCGCACGCGCTGCACATCGCGGTCGAGTTCGTGCATCCGGTGATCATGGGCAAACGGGCGCTGCCGGCGGTTGCGCTTACCGGGCCCGATCTGGTGGATCTGGCACGAGTGTCGGTGCGGCCCGGTGACATTGTCGTCGCCGTGTCCGGGGCGGACCAGCCCGAGGTGCGCTCGGTGCTGCGCCGCAGCCCGGCCTGGGGCGCCACCACGATCTGGATCGGCAGCGGCGAGCGCCCCAAAGCAGGTGCGGCAGAACACGTTCTGTGGCTCGACGACCCAGATCCGCAGGTGCCAGCAACCGGTGGCTTCGTGTTGTTCTACCACTTGTTGTGGGAGCTGACGCACGTTTGTTTCGAGCACGCGGGGTTGCTGAAACCCGAATGTGCCGAACCCGTGTGCGTCACCTGCAGCGACGAGGGCCGTCTGGGCGAGGTGATGACACCCGCGGTCGACGGGTTGGCCCCCATACGGACCGCACGGGGCATCGAGAACGTGGTGACGACGCTGATCGAGCCGGTCAAGTCCGGCGATCTGGTGCTGGTGCATGCCGGAACGGCGCTCGCACGCGTCGACGACGAAGATCCCGGCATCGCCGGGATCGCAGGAGCGGCGCCATCGAGCCGAGTTGTCGAGGAGGACGAGTGACGCAGCAAGAGCCCACCGACTTCCTGTACCCGTTCATCGACGCTCGGGAAGACGACGCTGAATCGCTGCTCGCCGACTTGGCCGCGTCCGCGCAGGCGAAGGCGGCCGAAAGCCTGGCGCTGCGCCGCTCCACCCTGGACGCCAACGCCCAACGGCTGCAGACGGCCGGCGCCGAGCTGGCGCACCGCTTCGCGGCCGGCGGACGGCTGTTCACGTTCGGAAATGGCGGCAGCAGCACCGATTCCACCACCTTGGCGGGACTGTTCGCCCGGCCACCGATTGGCAAGCCTTTACCCGCCTGGTCGCTGACGGCCGACCAGGCGATCCTCACCGCGCTGGGCAACGACGTCGGGTTCGAGCTGGTGTTCGCCCGGCAGTTGATCGCGCGCGCCAAAGAAGGGGACATTGCCATCGCGATGTCGACCAGTGGCAACTCGCCCAACCTGCTGACGGCGCTGGCCGAGGCGCGGCGACGCGGCCTCTACACGGTCGGCTTTGCCGGCTACGACGGGGGCGCGTTCGTAGACAACCCGAATGTGGACGCCTGCTTCGTCGTTCGCTCGCAAAGCGTGCATCGGATCCAGGAAGCGCAAGCCCTGGTGGGTTATCGGCTGTGGTTGGCTACGCACGAGCACCTCGGCGAGCGAGGTATGGGGGCCGCATGAGCAAGTCAGCAGACGGATACCTCTCCTCAGGGCCACGTTTCGGCGAGGGTCAGGTAATCGAGCGCATCGAGTCGTTCCGCCGGCGGCGCCCTCGGTTGCTGGACGACCATGTCACCCTCGCCCACGGAGCGGGCGGCAAGGCCTCGGCCGCGCTGGTCGATGCGGTGTTCCTGGAGGCGTTCCGCAATCCACAACTGGAGTCGCTCGGCGACGGCGCGGTGCTCACCCTGCCGGGCGGCGAACGGATCGCGATGTCCACCGACTCATTTGTGGTGCAGCCCAGGCGTTTTCCCGGGGGCTCGATCGGGGAACTCGCCGTGCACGGAACGTGCAACGACCTGGCGATGACGGGCGCGGTGCCGTCCTGGATCTCGGCGGCGTTCGTCCTCGAAGAAGGCTTCCCCATCGCCGAGCTGAAGGAGATCGTCGCCGACATGGCGACCGCGGCCGCTAAGGCCGGCGTGCAGATCGTCACGGGCGACACCAAGGTGGTGCCCAGGGGCGCGGCCGACGGATTGTTCATCACCACCACGGGCGCGGGCGTCATACCCGCGGGCCGGCGGTTGTCGGCCGAATCCGTGCGCACCGGGGACAAGGTACTGCTGTCCGGCACCATGGGCGATCACGGGATGGCCGTCATGCTCGCCCGGGGTGATCTTGCCATCGAGGCCGACATCGATTCGGACACCGCGTCGGTGAGCCCGCTGGTAGAAATCCTGATGGCGGCCGCGCCATCCACCCGTTGGCTGCGCGACGCGACCCGGGGCGGGGTGGGCACGGTCTGCAACGAACTGGCTCAGGCCTGCGGCCTCGGGGTCCTGCTCTTCGAGGATCGACTTCCGGTGCGGCCCATGGTCAACGGCGCGTGCGAGCTGCTCGGTATCGACCCGTTGTATGTGGCCAACGAGGGCAAATTCGTGGCGGTCGTCGCGCCCGAGGAAGCCGACGCGGGGCTGGCCGCGGTGCGGTCACATCCGTTGGGCGCCGACGCCGCCGAAGTTGGGGAGATCGTCACCGAGCCGGCCGAAAGCGTCGTGCTACGTACCGGATTCGGCGGGACCCGCATCGTCGACATGCTCGTCGGCGATCCGCTGCCCCGGATCTGTTAGGAAGGAGAAGCTCATGTGCCTGGGCATTCCGGGCCGGATCGTCGAGATCACGGACCCGGCAAACTATCTGGCGAAGGTCGACGTCAGCGGGGTGCGGCGGACCATCAGCGTGCGCCTACTGGAAAACGACATGCCCGAGCCCGACGACTGGGTGTTGGTCCACGTCGGCTTCGCGATGGCCAAGATCGACGAAACCGAAGCGTTGCTCACGCTGGCGGCCATCAAGAAGCTCGGTGATGCGTATGCCACCGAAATAGCAGCCTTCGACTCGTCGGCGATTGTGTGAGGAACCGCAATGAAATTCGTTGAAGAATTCCGTGATCCGGCCGCGGCGCGCAAGCTGCTCGGCGCCATCGAGCACTTGGCCGGCGAGGGTGACCATTTCAAGTTCATGGAGGTGTGCGGCGGACACACCCACACGATTTACCGCCACGGCATCGAACACCTGTTGCCGGACAACGTCGAACTCGTGCACGGCCCCGGCTGTCCGGTGTGCGTGATCCCAATGGGACGCGTCGACGACGCGATGTGGCTGGCGAGCCAACCGGGCGTGATCTTCACCTGCTTCGGCGACATGATGCGCGTGCCGGGTTCGTCCGGCAGCCTGCTGGACGCAAAGGCGCGCGGCGCCGACGTGCGGTTCGTCTACTCCCCGCTGGACGCGCTGAAGATCGCCACGGACAACCCGGATCGCCAGGTGGTGTTCTTCGCCATCGGATTCGAGACCACCGCCCCGTCGACCGCCGTGACATTGGTGCGGGCAAGGGATCTGGGGCTGCCCAACTTCAGTGTGTTCTGCAACCACGTCACGATCGTGCCGCCGATCAAGGCCATCCTCGAGTCGCCGGACCTGCGCCTGTCCGGCTTCATCGGTCCCGGGCACGTCTCGACCGTGGTGGGCAACCGGCCCTACCGCTTCGTGCCGGAGGTGTACCGAAAACCATTGGTGGTGGCGGGTTTCGAGCCGCTGGATATCCTGGCCTCGGTCGCGATGCTGCTGCGTCAGATCCGCGAAGGCCGCTGCGAGGTGGAGAACCAATACAAGCGCGTCGTACCCGAACAGGGCAACCCCGCGGCCTTGGCGCTGATGGGCAAGGTGTTCGCGTTGCGCCCGCACTTCGAATGGCGTGGACTGGGCTTCATTTCGCAGAGCGCGTTGCGTCTGCACGACGACTTCGCGGAGTTCGACGCCGAACTGCGATTCGCGCTGCCAGGGGTGCGGGTCGCCGACCCAAAGGCCTGCCAATGCGGTGAGGTGCTCAAGGGCGTGCTCAAGCCTTGGGAATGCAAGGTTTTCGGGACGGCTTGCACCCCGGAGACCCCGATCGGGACGTGCATGGTGTCGCCCGAGGGGGCGTGTGCGGCCTATTACAACTTCGGCCGCATGCACCGCGAGGCGGCCAAGCTGGTGGGGTCTTCCGGGCGGGGCTAGCAGCGTGTCCACCACCCCGTTTGGCGTCGCCGGCGCGGAGATGTTCGCCCGCTACGCCTACGCCCCCAACGCCTTGGGCTATTGCGGTCCCCCTCTGGGAGCGACGCTGCGCGACGGCTCGGTCGACGACGTGCGGAGGGCGGCGACGGGATTCTCCGGGGCATGGCCGTATTTGCGGGTGCTGTCCGCGCTGACCGGGATCGCTGACCCACTGGATTACCGTCTCGTTGAATCATATTGGCTGGGCGGTGGTGTCGGCGCCGAACTGGACCCAAAGAAGTTCTTCGACGAGCTGCTGGCCATCATCGGCCCGCAAGCCGGTCACTATTGGTCGCATCTGACCGACGAGTTGGCCTGCGAGGCGGCCGGCAACCACTGCTTCCACGTGTTCGGGGTGTATCCGTGGACCCGCTTTTTGGGGCGCGGTATGGACGAGCACCCGCTGGGCGTGCTGGACCATTGCCGAATCAGCTGGGGGACAGTGCTTTCCCGCGATGGTGACGACATCGAGGTGCTGTGTCAGCGACTTGCCTGGGACGGGGAGGCGCTGGGTTTGTCGCCGCCCGGCGCGCGCCGGCTGGACGTCTGGGCCGACGGCTACAGCGCGGTGCCCGATGTGGCGGTCGGCGACGAGGTGGCCGTGCACTGGGACCGGCTGTGCGGGCGCCTACAGCCCGAGCAGGTCGTCGCCCTGATCGACAGCACCAATCGCCAACTGCGGGTGACAACCCAGCGGCTGGCGCGAAGTGCCACGCCGACCCCAAACTGATGATGTGCCGGCTTCGATCTGCGACGTGTTACCCGCGGCGGCCGCGCTGCTTGGTGTCCCGGGTGCGCCAGACCGGCTGGCGGTGGCGGACTCGGTCGGCGACGTTGACCGCGTCGCGGTGGTGCTCGTCGACGGGATGGGTTGGCACCTGCTACCGGAGCTCACGCGTCACGCACCGCTGCTCGCCTCGGTTTTGACGGGTGACACGGGGCGCCTGAGCCAGCTCGTCTGCACGTTCCCGTCCACCACGCCGACCAGCCTGGTGTCGCTGGGGACCGGCGCGCCGCCCGGCCAGCACGGCATCTTGGGCTTCACCCTCAACATCCCCGGCACCGACCGGGTGGTCAATCACATCCGGTGGCGCGACGACCCGCCGTACCGCCAATGGCAGCCGCTGCCAACCTGGTTCGAGCGGATGGGGTGGGCCGGAATCAGCGTGCGCACCGTGCTGCCGGAATCGTTTGCCGGCAGCGGCCTCACCGACGCGGCCTATCGCGGCGCACGCTTTTGTCCGGCGCGTCCCGGCGACGACTATCCCCAGCAGTTGATCGACGAGCTACGCGCGAGTCCGGGACTGGTCTACGGCTATATCGCCGATCTGGACATCGCCGCGCACGTGTGGGGAATCGGTTCGGAGCGTTGGCATGAGGCGGCGACCCGCGTCGATGCGCTGTTGACCCGATTGGTCGATACCCTGCCCCCGGCTGTAGCGCTGCTGGTGACCGCCGATCACGGCGGCCTCAACGTTCCGCCAGACGCACGTTTCGATCTCGACCTGGACCCCCGGTTGGCCGCGGGGGTGCGCGTGATCGCCGGGGAACCGCGGGTGCGCTATCTGCACGTCGAGCCGGGCGCCGCGACGGATGTACACGCCACCTGGAGCGAGGTGCTGGACGGGCGGGCCGAGGTCTATACCCGCGAACAGGCCGTGGCCACCGGGATGTTCGGCCCGGTCAGCCCCAGACATCTGCGCCGCATCGGCGACGTCGTCGTCGTATGCACCGGCGATGCAGCGGTGCTGGCCACCGGACACGAGCCCCCGGAAACGGCTCGCCTCATAGGTTTTCACGGTGCGACCACGGCCGCCGAAATGGTGATTCCCCTGATTATCTTCAATCGCGGTTAGCGGTGTTCAATGACGCTCACCCCGGCGGGCCGACCTCAACGAACTCGTCGATGCGCTCAGAGGGGAGTGACGTAAGCAGAGCTGATGCCGCCGTCCACCAGGAACGTCGAGGCGGTGATGAACGACGCGTCGTCGCTGGCGAGAAACGCCACCGCGGCGGCGATTTCGTCGGGCTCGGCGAAGCGGCCCACCGGCACGTGCACCAATCGACGCGCGGCCCGCTCGGGGTCCTTGGCGAAGAGCTCCTGCAGCAGTGGGGTGTTGACCGGGCCGGGGCACAACGCGTTTACCCGGATGCCCTGCCGGGCGAACTGCACACCCAGCTCGCGTGACATGGCCAGCACCCCGCCTTTGGAGGCGGTGTAGGAGATCTGCGATGTCGCCGAGCCCAGCACCGCAACGAACGACGCCGTGTTGATGATCGAGCCGCTGCCGCGGGGCACCATGTGCCGCAACGCCGCCCGGCAACACAGGTACACCGATGTGAGGTTGACGTCTTGCACCCGCTGCCACGCCGCCACGCCGGTGTTCTCGATCAGATCATCCTCCGGCGGTGAGATGCCCGCGTTGTTGAACGCGATATCGACCGAGCCGCAGGTATCGGCCGCGGTGTCGAACAACGCGTTAACCGCATCCTCGTCGGAAACATCCACTGGCACAAACAATCCGGACAACTCGTCGGCGGCCGCCGCACCGGCAGTTGTGTCGACGTCGCCGACCACGATCCTCGCACCCTCCGCGTGCATCCGCCGGGCGGCGGCCAGGCCGATGCCGCCGCCGGCGCCGGTGACCACCGCGACCCGGCCGGCCAGCCGTCGGGTGAGGTCCACTAATCCTCCTTGATGGCAATGAACACGTTTTTAGTCTCGGTGAACTGCAACGGCGCGTCCGGCCCGAGCTCGCGGCCCAGACCGGATTGCTTGAAGCCACCAAACGGCGTGTTGAACCGCACCGACGAATGCGAATTCACCGACAGATTGCCGGCTTCCACCGCCCGCGACACGCGCAGCGCACGGGACAGGTCGTCGGTCCAGATCGAACCGGACAGCCCGTAGGCGGTGTCGTTGGCCAGCTCGATCGCGTCGTCCTCGTCCTCGAACGCCAACACGGTGACCACCGGTCCGAAGATCTCGTCCGTGACGGTACGCTCCGTGCGCCCCGGCGTCAGAACCGTTGGCGGAAACCAGAACCCACGCCCGGACGGCGCCGTGCCGCGAAACGCGACCGGAGCGTCGTCGGGCACGTAGGAGGCCACCTTGTCGCGATGCGCGGCCGATACCAGCGGACCCATCTCGGTGCTGCGGGACGCCGGGTCGCCGACGACGATGCGTTTGACCGCCGGCTCGAGGAGCTCCATGAATCGGTCGTATACGCTGCGCTGCACCAGGATTCGGCTGCGCGCACAGCAGTCCTGCCCGGCGTTGTCGAAAACCCCCGCCGGTGCGTTGGCCGCCGCGCGCTCCAGGTCGCAGTCGGCAAAGACGATGTTGGCACTCTTGCCACCCAGCTCCAGGGTCACCCGCTTGACCTGAGCCGCCGCGGCGGCCATCACGTTCCTGCCGACTTCGGTGGAACCCGTGAAGACGATCTTGCGCACGTCGGGGTGTCTCACGAAGCGCTCCCCGACCACCGCGCCTTTGCCCGGCAGCACCTGCAGCAGGTCTTCGTCCAGTCCGGCCTCGACCGCCAACTCACCGAGCCGGATCGTGGTCAACGGAGTCGCTTCGGCGGGCTTGACCAGCACGGCGTTGCCGGCTGCCAATGCCGGAGCGATCCCCCACGACGCGATCATCATCGGGAAATTCCACGGCGTGATCACCCCGACCACACCCATCGGTTCGTTGAACGTGACGTCGAGCCCGCCGGCGACGGGAATCTGCTTGCCGGACAATCGTTCCGGGCTGGCCGCATAGAACCGCAGCACGTCGCGGACGTGGCCGGCCTCCCATTCCGCCGAAGCGATCGGATGTCCCGAATTGGCCACTTCGAGTGCGGCCAGTTCGTCGACGTGCGCCTCGACCACCGTCGCAAAAGCTCTTAGGCCGGCGGCCCTTTCCGCCGGCGACGAACGCGCCCACCGCCGCTGGGCATCCCGCCCCCGCTGTACCGCGTCGTCGACGGCCGCGGCATCGGCGTGCTCGACCGACCCCAGGACTTCCTCGGTCGCCGGATTGATCAACTCGACCGCGGTCATTTCGCCTTGCCCGCGTACGACCGCGCGGCGTCCACCACGGCCGCGAACAACCGCAGGTCGTCCAGCGTCTCCTCCGGGTGCCATTGCACGGCGAGCACAAAGCTTTCCCCGGGCAACTCCAGCGCCTCCACCACTCCGTCGGCATCCCAGGCACTCACCACCAGGCCCGTGCCCACTTCGGCGACCGCCTGATGGTGGTAGCAGCGCACCTCGGTGGACTCCCCGATCAGCTGGGCCAGCCGAGTGCCGGCCACCGTGCGCACCGGCAGCGCGGTGAACACCGCGTTGCCGGCCCGATGCCCGTTGTGGCCCAACACATCCGGCAGATGTTGATGCAGCGTCCCGCCGAAGGCGACGTTGAGCACCTGCGCGCCGCGGCAGATGCCCAGCACGGGTAGACCGCGCTGCAGCGCACCATTCAACAGCGTCAACTCCCACGCGTCGCGCGCGGCGCCCGGCGAGTCGGTCTCCGGATGCGCCGGCTGGCCATAGACGACGGGGTCGACATCTTTGCCGCCGGTGAGCACCAAGCCGTCCAGGCTGTCGAGCACCCGCTCGGCCATCGCGGGATCCACCGGTTGCGGGGGGAGTAGGACCGCGATCCCGCCGGCCATGGTGACACCGTGAAAATACTGGGCGGGCAGAAAGCTCGCCGAGACGTCCCAGATACCGGTCTGCGCGCGGTCCAGGTAGGTGGTCAGGCCGACGACCGGCTTGCTCAGGATTGGCTCAGAGGCGTTCAAAACCCCGCATCCTTTCCCAGTCGGTGACCGCGGCGTTGTAGGCCGCCAGCTCCACGCGGGCGTTGTTCAGGTAGTGCGCGACCACCTGGTCACCGAACGCCTCACGCGCGAGCTTCGACGCCCCGAACGCCGCGGCGGCCTCGGTCAGCGTCGTTGGCAACCGCTCGACATCCGTGGCCTCATAGGCGTTGCCGGCGTGGGGGTCCGGCGGCCGCAGGCCTTGCTCGATACCGTATAGGCCGCCGGCGATCAGCGCAGCGACGGCGAGGTATTGGTTGACATCGCCGCCGGGAACCCGGCACTCGACGCGCATGCCGGGCCCGTGCCCCACCACCCGGAGTGCACACGTGCGGTTGTCGAGCCCCCATGCCAAGGCCGTGGGCGCGAAGCTGCCGTCGGCAAATCTCTTGTAGGAGTTGATGTTCGGCGCGTAGAACAATGTCAACTCGCGCAATGTGACCAACACGCCGGCGACGAAGCCGGCGAATGACTCCGACATGCCGTGTGCGCCACCGCTGTCGGCGAACACCGGTCGTCCGTCCTCACCGCGCAGCGAGAGGTGGATATGACAGCTGTTGCCCTCGCGCTCATCGTATTTCGCCATGAATGTCAGGCTCTTGCCGTGTTGGTCGGCGATCTCCTTGGCGCCGTTCTTGTAGATCGCGTGGTTGTCGCAGGTGACCAGCGCATCGCCGTACCGGAACCCGAGTTCCTGCTGGCCCCTGTTGCATTCGCCCTTGACGGCTTCGAACCGCAGACCCGCGCCCTGCATACCCCTGCGGATGTCGCGCAGCAGCGGTTCCATTCGCGACGACGCCAGGATCGCGTAGTCGATGTTGTAGTCGCTGGCGGGGGTCAGCCCGCGGTAGCCGTCGGCCCACGCCTGCCGGTAGGACTGGTCGAACACGATGAACTCCAGCTCGGTGGCGACGCAGGCGGCCAGTCCCCGCGCGCCGAGCCGATCCAGCTGGCGGCGCAGGACGGCGCGCGGCGAGACGGGGACCGCGCTGCCGTCGGCCCAGTTCAGGTCGGCCAACACCAGCGCCGTGGCCGGCAGCCAGGGAATCAGCCGCAGCGTGTCGAGGTCGGGCACCATCACCATGTCGCCGTACCCGGTGTCCCAGCTCGACATCGCGTAGCCGGACACGGTGTTCATGTCGACATCGACGGCCAGCAGGTAGCTGCAGCATTCGGCGCCGTGCGCGGCGACTTCGTCGACGAACAGGCGGCCATCCACTCGTTTGCCGACCAGCCGGCCCTGCATGTCGGTGAACGCGACGATGACGGTGTCGACTTCACCAACGCCGACCAGTTGTTCCAGCTCGGTCGTTGACAACGTCGGGGAACCCGGACCGGTCACGGCGCTTTTCTCGTGGCCCATGACCGTTAGTCAACCAGGGTCTACCAGGTACTGGTGCGCAACACGATCTCGGCGGCCAGCTGGGCGGTGGATTCCTGCGCGTTGCGTCGCCCGAGCTCGACGACGCGGTAGTCGGCGTACACGAACCGCTGGCTTTCGCGGGCCACCGCCCGTGCGGCGGCCGAGCTGGTCAAGACGGTGGTGCCGACCTCCACCGGCGGGCATTCGCTGTCGCCGATCACACCGTTGGCGTCGGGCGCGCGGGGGTGTCCGCGGTCGATCACCACCAATCCGACGAACCTGCCCACCCTGGTCGCGGCGAGCTGCCAGGCGAGTTCGCCGCCGGCGCGGTCGCCGACAACGACCGCCCAGCCGATTCCCAGGACGTCGAGGATGCCGATCACCGACTTGGGCGTCAGCCGCGGCTCGGGGGCGATAACGACGGTCCGGAGCGCGGCGGTATGCAAACGTTCGCACACCGCGTCGTAGGCGGCGGGGGCGCGGTGCTCGGCACCGAGAATGACCACGACGACGCCCTTTTCCGGACCGCTGACGCCTACTGGAACCGGAAACCCGTCGAGCGTGGTCATCATCGTGGGCACTTTCGCAAGCTACCGGCAATGGTCCTGCTTGGGGATGGTTTTCGTGCGTTCTCACGGCTCTGCCAGTTTTGCCGGCGCCGGTTCAACCCTGGCGCAAAGTGCTTACGACATACGGTCGCCGCGGCGGTCCGCCGCTCAGCAGGCCGCTGAGCGCGTCGATGTCGAGATGGGCCGCTAGCAAATCGGCGATCAGATCCAGTTGCGCGTCGCGGCGCGCCGACACGCTCACATCGTCGGCGACGACGAATCCGGTCCTGTGGGCCGCCTTCGCCGCCTCGGCGAGCCAGGCGCGGCGGAAATCGTCGTTGTCGAGCAGGCCGTGCCAATGGGTGCCGAAAACCGGGCCGCGAACTATTCCCTGCGGCCCGGCCTCAGAATCGACCTCGAACCACGCCGCATCGGCGCTGCGCGCCAGGCGGCCGTGATGGATTTCGTACCCGCTCAACGGCAGCTGCCAGCGGCGCAACACCTTGTCCGCGGCGAACACGACATCGGCGTCGAACAGCCCCAGCCCCTCGACCGTCCCGGCCCCGGACTCGACGGCGTCCTCGATGCGTTCGCAGAGCATCTGGAACCCCCCGCACAGACCCAGGACCGGCTTGCCCGCCCGCGCGTGCTCGACGATCCCATCCGCCAGCCCACGCTCGCGAAGCCAGGTCAGGTCGGCGACGGTAGACTTGCTGCCCGGGATCACGATCAGGTCGGTGTCGGCCAGATCGGCGGCTTCGGTGATCCAGCGCACCAGCACACCCGGTTCGCAGGCCAGCGCCTCGACATCGGTGGAGTTGGAGATCCGGGGCAGCCGGACCGCGGCCACGCGCAACCACTGGTCGCCGCGCGGTGGCGCCGGCGTTCCGACGACGCGGTGCGCGATCACCGACAGCGAGTCCTCGGCGTCCAGCCAGAGCTGGTCGGAGTAGGGCAGCACGCCGTACGTCGGTCGACCGGTCATGGCTTGCAGTTGCTTTAGGCCCGGTTGCAGCAGGGTGGGGTCGCCGCGGAATTTGTTCACGATGAAGCCCGCGATCAACGCTTGGTCGTCGGGTTCGAGCACCGCGACCGTCCCGAACAGGTGAGCCAGCAGGCCGCCGCGGTCGATGTCGCCGACCAGGACTACCGGCAGGTTGCCCGCCCTGGCCAGTCCCATGTTGGCCAGATCCGTCGCCCGCAAGTTGATCTCGGCCGGCGAACCAGCGCCCTCGCAGATCACCGCATCGAATTCCTTACGCAGACAAGACAATTCGGTGTTGACGATGCCCGCGAGCCGATCCCGATGCTGGTGGTAGCCGGCCGCGGTGACCGATTCGGCGACGTGCCCACGGATCACCAGCTGCGAGGTCCGGTCACTGCCCGGTTTGAGCAGGACGGGGTTGAACCGCACGCTGGGTTCCAGGCCCGCCGCCCGGGCCTGGATCGCCTGCGCTCGCCCGATCTCCCCGCCCTCGACGGTGACCATCGAATTGTTGGACATGTTCTGCGCCTTAAACGGTGCGACCCGCACACCGCGGCATGCCAGCAACCGGCACAGCCCGGCCACCACCACGGACTTCCCCGCGTCTGAGCTGGTGCCCGCGACCAGCAGCGCGCCGCTCACCCTGCTACGGCGAGCAGACGCAAAAGCCCCCATTTTCGGGCCGAAAATGGTGCTTTTGCGTCTGCTCGCGCCGGGGACCTCGCGGCCGGGGGCCTCACGGCAGCTCGCGCCGGGGACCTCGCGGCAGCTCGCGCCGGGGGCGTCACGGCAATGTCAGGATCTCGACGCCGGAATCGGTGACCAGCAGCGTGTGCTCGAACTGCGCGGTCCACTTGCGGTCTCTGGTGACCACGGTCCAGCCGTCGTCCCAGATCTCGTAGTCCAGCGAACCGAGGTTGATCATCGGTTCGATGGTGAACGTCATTCCCGGCTGCAGGACGGTCGCCACGGACGGCTGGTCGTAGTGCAGCACAACCAGGCCGTTGTGGAACGTGGTGCCGATGCCGTGGCCGGTAAAGTCGCGAACCACGTTGTATCCGAACCGGTTTGCATACGATTCGATGACGCGGCCAATAACCGACAGGGCGCGGCCCGGTTTGACGGCGTTGATTGCCCGCATCGTCGCCTCACGGGTCCGCTCGACGAGCAGCCGGTGCTCCTCGGAGACATCGCCGGCCAGATACGTCGCATTGGTGTCGCCGTGCACCCCGTCGATGTAGGCGGTGACGTCGATGTTGACGATGTCGCCGTCGGCGATCACCGTCGAGTCCGGTATGCCGTGGCAGATGACCTCGTTGAGCGACGTGCAGCACGACTTCGGGTAACCCTTGTAGCCCAGGGTCGACGGGTAGGCGCCATGGTCGACCATGTAGTGGTGCGCGATCCGGTCGAGTTCGTCGGTGGTGACGCCGGGTGCGACGGCCTTGCCCGCCTCGGCTAGCGCGCCCGCGGCGATTCGGCCGGCGACGCGCATCTTCTCAATCACCTCGGGCGTCTGCACCCACGGCTCGGTGCCCTCCTGCGCCGTTGACTTCCCGACGTATTCCGGACGCGGGATGAGGCTGGGCACCGGCAGCGTCGAAGACAGCACGCCGGGAGAAAGCGCGGTACGAACAGGCATCCCGTCAGCTTACGGGTGTGGCCGTGCGGGCGACGCGCCGTCGAGGCGTTGGTTCTGCGCTGAGGGCGGGGTCTTCTCGCACTTTTGCACCCTGGGCGCAGAGTCAACCGGCGAATCTGCCCAGCCGACGTCGAAATGCCCGGTGCGGTCCGCGGATGACCACGGAGCCGCAGGTCACCTGGCCCGTCAACACCACGTGCGGCCGGCCATCCGCCGGCGGATCTTTGCGGCGATCGCTGGCGCTGCCCACGTAGACCTCGACGTCGTCGAGCGAGGCGCTGGCGCCGTCGGGGAGTCGGAGGTCCAGTGAGCCGAACTTCATGTCGAGCTCAATGACCACCACCGGTCCGGCGAACCGGGCCTTCGTCAGGTCCAGGTCGATCGACCCCAGCCGTCGCACCAACGCAAGACGCGTGGGGACCGTCCATTCGCCGTGCCGCTTCAGCGAGCCGGCCCAGCCGCGCAACTCGACGCGATCGGTTGCGGACGTGACGATCGCGCCCGGGCCCGGCAGGTCGCCGACCAGACCGTCGAGCTCGATTCGGGTGCGCGCGTAGGAAACCCGCGACGAGCGCTGCTCGAACTCGTCGATGTCGATCAGTCCCAGCGCGACGGCGTTGTGCAGTCGCCGCATGGTCCCGTTGCGGTCGGCGTCGGAGACCCTCAGTGCCGCCGGAGCCGCGCGGTCGCCGCCGGTATCCGTCATGCTCGCAATTTACCCGCTGCTCCGCAGGCCCGGCTGCCGCCGCGCTTGCGGTCGCCACTACGCGAGATAGCCAGGCGGCAGCAACTCGAACATGGTCCTGGTCATCCGCACCGCATACTCCGAGCTGCCACCCCCGACGATCAGCGCCGCGAACGCCAGATCACCGCGATACCCGGCAAACCAGGAATGCGATCCACCCGGGAACTCGGCCTCACCGGTCTTTCCGTACACCTCGCCACAGCGAGCGATCTCCTTGGCGGTTCCGTTGGTCACCACCAGCCGCATCATGGGCCGCAGCGCGTCGATCATCTTCGGGGAAATCGGGGTGTTGTCCCCTTCGACCGTCGTCGGCCGGCCCGCGATCAGCTGCGGAACCGGGGTCTTGCCGGCGGCCACCGTGGCCGCCACCAGCGCCATGCCGAACGGGGTGGTCAGCACTTTGCCCTGGCCGAAGCCGTCCTCGGTGCGCTCGGCCAGGTCTACCGTCGGCGGGACCGACCCGGTCACGGTGCTGATGCCATCCACCTGATAGTCCAGCCCGATCCCGTACCGGCTGGCCGCCTGGGTCAGGCCGCGCGGCGGCAGTCTGCTGCTCAACTCGGCGAAGGTGGTGTTGCACGAACTCGCGAAGGCCCGCGACATCGGCACCACGCCCAGGTCGAACCCGCCGTAGTTGGGGATGGTGCGGTGGCCGATATCGATGTGGCCCGGGCAGCCCAGCATGGTGCTCGGGGTGGCCATGTCGCGGTCGATGGCCGCGCCTGCCGTGATCATCTTGAACGTCGACCCGGGTGGATACAGGCCGGTGGTGGCCAGCGGCCCGTCGGCGTCGGCCCCGGCGTTCTGTGCGATCGCCAGGATCTCCCCGGTCGACGGTTTGATCACGACGATCATGGCCTTGCCGCCCCGGGTGTCCACCGCGTGTTGCGCGGCGTTCTGCACGACCCGGTCCAGGGTGATCGACACCGACGGTGCCGGCGACGGCTCGACCTCGTGCAGCACGGCGACGTCGACGCCATTCTGGTTAACGCTGACCACCCGCCAACCGGCCTGGCCGTCGAGTTGGTCCATCACGGCCTTCTTGATCTCGGCGACGACGGCCGGGGCGAAGTGCGGATCGGTCGGCAGCACGTCGGCCTGCGGCGTGATCACCACGCCGGGCAGCTGGCCGATCACCGGAAAGACCTTGTCGTTGTCTTCGGGGTGCAGCGTGACCCCCAGGTCCACGGGTTGGGTCGAGGAGCTGGCCCGCTCGGCGAGCAGCTGCGGGTCGTTGAGCGCGTCCAGCGCGGGATTGAACGGGTGCAGGGCCTGAACCACGGCGAATGCCGTTCCGATCAACGCGGGCCCGGCTGCGGTGGCGTCCAGCGAGTAGTGGTACAGGTAGCCCGGCGCCAGCACGTCGGTACCGCCCAACTCGTTCACCGAGGCGCGCCGCGGCGGGTCGGCCCGCAGCGCGAAGGTCTGATGCTCCCCCAGCTTGGGATGCAGCCCGGTGGCGGTCCAACGCACCTGCCAGTGCCCCTCGTTGCGGGCCATCTTCAGCTGGCCGTCGTAGCTCCAGGTTCGGTTCTTGGGCAGATGCCAGGTGAAGCGATAGGCCACGGTGCCGGTGTCCTCCGCGTACTTCGTGCTGAGAACCTGCGCGTCCAGGTGGGTGGCCTGCAGTCCGGCCCAGGCGGCGTTAAGCGCTGCCCGCGCTTCGTTGGGGCTGTCGCTGGCCTGGGCAGCCGATGCGGTGTCGCCGACGGACAACGCGGCGAGGAACTTTTCGGCTGCCGGACCCGGCCCCTCAGGCCGCGGGGTACACCCCGTCAGGGCGAAAGCCACCAGCAGCAAGACGCAGGCGGCAGTTGAGGCCAGTGTTGTTCGAGTTGCCATCGGTGCTGATGTTAAGAACTGTGGCCTACACACCGGCGCAGACACACCGAGATGCAACCGTTACGAACGCGTACTTTCGCGCGCGTCAGTCCAACAGGACCGTCGCGAACGTGCCGACCTCCCTGAAGCCGACGCGGGCGTAGGCCGCCCGGGCCACCGCGTTGAAGCTGTTCACATACAGGCTGGCGATGCGGCCCGTGCCGACGATCACCGCCGCCAGCGTTGCGGTGCCGGTGGTGCCCAACCCCAGGCCGCGCCACTCCGGATGAACCCAGACCCCTTGAATCTGACCGACCGTCGGCGACTGCGATCCCACCTCGGCCTTGAAGACGACCTGCCCGTGCTCGAAGCGGGCCCACGCACGTCCGGCCGCGATCAGGCTGGCGACCCGACGACGATAGCCACGACCTCCGTCGCCGAGGCGCGGGTCGACGCCCACCTCGCCGATGAACATGTCAACGGCGGCCACCAGGTAGGCGTCCAGCTCGTCGGGCCGCACCTGACGCACGCCTGTGTCGAGCGCGCAATTCGGGTGGGCGGTCAGTGCCATCAGCGGCTGGTTGTCACGCACGTCGCGCGCCGGGCCCCAGGCCGACTCCAGCCGATGCCACATCGGCAATACCAAGTCGGCCCTACCCACCAGCGACGAACAGCGCCTCGATGCGCTCATCGCCTCGTCGGCAAAAGCGTTGAGATCGATCAGACCGCCGCGCAGCGGGATGAGATTAGCGCCGGCAAAGCACAGGGACTCCTGTGCGCCACGAAGCGTCCACAGCTCTCCGCCAATCGAATTGGCGTCGATGCCATAGTCGGCAACCCGGGCGGCGACCATGCAAGACCCGATCGGATCGTCGTCGAGTACCCGCCACACGGCTGCGGCATCACGCACCACGGACACCCGTCGCTCGCCAATCAGGCGAAAGATGGGCGCAGCCGACATCTCAGAACTCTCTGTGGTAGCGAACCGACAACCTAGAACGTGACTTGATTGGCCCCCATCAGCTTACGGTCACAACAGGCGAACCGCTCGGTGTTCCTTCTTCCGTCCCCTCGCCTTCACCCATTTCGCCGGCGAGTCGCATGGCCTCTTCGATCAGCGTCTCGACGATCTGGGCTTCGGGGACGGTCTTGATCACCTCGCCCTTGACGAAGATCTGGCCCTTGCCGTTGCCCGACGCGACGCCCAGGTCGGCCTCGCGGGCCTCACCCGGGCCATTGACGACGCAGCCCATCACGGCCACCCGCAGCGGTACGTCCAGGCCGTCCAACCCGGCGGTCACCTCGTTGGCCAGGGTGTAGACGTCGACCTGGGCGCGGCCGCAGGACGGACAGGACACGATCTCGAGCGAACGTGGCCGCAGGTTCAGCGACTCCAGGATCTGGGTGCCGACCTTGACCTCTTCGACCGGCGGCGCCGACAGCGACACCCGGATGGTGTCACCTATGCCCTTGGACAGCAGCGCGCCGAACGCGACTGCCGACTTGATCGTGCCCTGAAACGCGGGACCCGCCTCGGTGACGCCCAAGTGCAGCGGGTAGTCGCAGCGCGCGGCGAGCTGTTCGTAGGCGGCGACCATGACCACCGGATCGTTGTGCTTGACACTGATCTTGATGTCGCCGAAGCCGTGCTCCTCGAACAGCGACGCCTCCCACAGCGCCGACTCGACCAGCGCCTCGGGGGTGGCCTTGCCGTACTTCTCCATGAATCGCTTGTCCAGCGAGCCGGCGTTGACGCCGATCCGGATCGGGATGCCGGCCTCCCCGGCTGCCTTGGCGACCTCGCCGACCCGTCCGTCGAATTCCTTGATGTTGCCCGGGTTTACCCGCACCGCGGCGCAGCCGGCGTCGATGGCGGCGAAGATGTACTTCGGCTGGAAGTGGATGTCGGCGATCACCGGGATCTGGCTGTGCCGGGCGATCTCCGCCAGCGCGTCAGCGTCCTCCTGCCGCGGGCACGCAACCCGGACAATGTCACAGCCGGTTGCGGTCAGTTCGGCGATCTGCTGCAGCGTCGAGTTGACGTCATGGGTCTTGGTGGTGCACATCGACTGCACCGAGATCGGATAGTCGCTGCCGACCCCGACATCGCGCACCATGAGCTGGCGCGTGGTGCGTCGAGGGGCGAGAGTTGGCACCGGCGGCTGCGGCATGCCCAGGCCAATGGTCATTGGCGCCGCTCCTCAGCATGGCTCACTGAAACAGCCTGATCGGGTTGACCAGATCGGCGGTCACGGTCAACAGCATGTACCCGACCACAAACACCAACACCACGTAAGTCGCCGGCATGAGCTTGAGGTAGTTCACCGGCGCCGCGGCGACCATGCCGCGAGCCGAGCGGATGGCATTGCGGATCTTCTCGAACACCGCGATGGCGATGTGGCCGCCGTCGAACGGCAGCAGGGGGACCAGGTTGATGGCCCCCAGGATGAGGTTCAGCTGCGCCAGGAAGAACCAGAACGCCACCCACAGACCGTGATCCACGGTGTCACCACCGATGATGCTGGCGCCGACGACACTCATTGGCGTCTGCGGGTCACGCTGTCCGCCGCCAATGGCGTGCACCAGCGCACCGACCTTGGTCGGGATCGTGACCAGTGACTTGCCCACCTGGACGGTCAGATCGGCGGTGAATGCGAAGGTAGCGGGCACGGCGGAGAAGAGACCGTACTGCGTGGGCGCAAGCCTGGGAGCACCGACGCCGATGGCCCCCACGGTGGCGGGTTGAGGTTGGCTGCCCTGCCCGTTGGCGACCCAGCGGCGGGTCGGTTCGACCTGAACATACGTAGTAATTGTTTTGCCGTCGCGCTGCACGACGACCGGAACGGTGCCGTGCTGCTTGCGCACCGCGGCGGCCATCTCGTCGAAACTGGACACCGGGGTGTCACCGACCCTGACCACCACGTCCCCGGTTCGGATTCCGGCCTGTGCCGCCGGACCGGGACCGTCACACTTGTCCAGCTTACCTGCGGTCATTTCCGGTGCAACACAACCGGTTTCGCCAATTACCGCGTTGGTCGGAGGATGCAGGTTGGGCAGTCCCCAGATGATCGCGACGACATAGATCAACACCAGGCAGATCACAAAGTTCATGCCGGGCCCGGCGAACAAGACGGCAACGCGCTTCCACGTCGCCTGCTTGTACATCGCGCGCTCGGTCTCGTCGGGTGCCAGCTCCTCGACCGAGGTCATGCCGGCGATATCGCAGAAGCCGCCGGCCGGAACGGCCTTGACGCCGTATTCGGTTTCACCGCGCCGGGTCGACCACAGCGTGGGACCGAAGCCGACGAAATACCGACGCACCTTCATGCCGGTCACGCGTGCGGCCCACATGTGGCCGCATTCGTGCAGCGCGACCGAGATCAGGATGGCCAGCGCAAACAGCACAATGCCGAGAGCGAACATCATCTTGCCGTCAGGACCTTTCCAAAACCATTCCGGAGGCGCGCTGCGCTCGCTGGCGGGCCCAGCGCTGCGCTTCGAGTACGTCATCCACGGTAGCGGGTTCGACGGCCCATTGGTCGGCAGCGCGCAATACCTCGGCGATAGTGCCCACGATGGCGGGGAATTCGATCCGGCCCTGCAGGAATGCCGCCGCGGCTTCTTCATTGGCGGCGTTGTAGACGGCAGTCAAGCAACCGCCGGCCTTGCCGGCCTGCCGGGCTAGATCGACGGCGGGGAACACGTCGCTGTCCAGCGGCTCAAACTCCCAGGTCGAAGCGGTAGAGAAGTCGAGGGACGCGGCCGCGCCGGCGACCCGGTGCGGCCAGCCGAGCGCCAGCGCGATGGGCAGTTTCATGTCCGGCGGGCTGGCCTGGGCCAGGGTCGAACCGTCGATGAAGGTGACCATCGAATGAACAATCGACTGGGGGTGCACGACGACTTCGATGCGGTCGTAGTCCACGCCGAACAGCAGGTGAGTCTCGATGAGCTCGAGCCCCTTGTTGACCAGCGAGGCGGAGTTCAGCGTGTTCATCGGCCCCATCGACCAGGTCGGATGGGCACCGGCCTGGTCCGGCGTGACGTGCTCTAGGTCGGCGGCTGACCAACCCCGAAACGGACCGCCCGAGGCGGTCAGCACCAGCTTGGCGATCTCGTCGGGGCTGCCGCCGCGGAGGCACTGGGCCAGCGCGGAATGTTCGGAGTCGACGGGCACGATCTGGCCGGGCCGCGCCCTGCGCAGCACCAGCGGACCGCCGGCAACCAGCGATTCCTTGTTGGCCAGCGCCAATCGGGCGCCCGACTCCAGCGCGGCCAGCGTAGGCCGCAATCCCAGCGCCCCGACCAGCGCATTGAGCACGACGTCGGCCTCGGTCTCCTCGACCAACCGGGTGGCCGCGTCGGGTCCGCGGAACGGGACGTCGCCGACGATCTCGGCTGCACGATCGTCGGCGACGGCGACGTTGTTCACGCCCGTGTCGGCACGCTGGCGCAGGAGCGTCTCCGGGTTGCCGCCGCCGGCCGCCAGCCCCACCACCTCGAACCGGTGGGGGTTGGCGGCGATGACCTCCAGCGCCTGGGTGCCGATCGATCCGGTGCTGCCCAGGACCAGCACCCGTACGCGCTCGGCGGTCTGTTTGGTCACCTACACATTGTGCCCCGCTTTGCAATGCCGAGCGTGTGCCAGAATGTTGCGAACGTCTCCGAAAGGAATCGCCGTGGCCAGTACCGAGGTGGAGCCCTTCAGCGGTGTCGACGCCGCTGAGGTGCCGTCGGCAGCGTGGGGGTGGAGCAGAATCAATCACCGCACCTGGCACGGCGTGGGCGCGTTCGCGTTTCTCTTTCTGCTGGCGATGCTGCGCGGCAACCATGTCGGTCACATCGAGGACTGGTTCCTGATCGGATTCGCCGCGTTCGTGCTCGTTGTGCTCGTGCGCGACTTGTGGGGCCGACGCCGCGGCTGGCTCAGGTAGCAGCTACCTGCTCAGCACGATGGATGCTGACGTCTCCGGAGCCACTGCGCACCTGTAGGGCCAGCGTTTGGTCGCCCCGCTCTGGGCCGTCCGACGGCCGCAGGTCGTTGGTGACGACACCAGATCCGGTGACGATGTCGAGCCGGACCGCGGTGCCCTCGCTCACCCCGAGCGTGACATTACCGCTGCTGGTGTGCGCCGATACCGAACCGCAGATGGCCGTGGCAAGCGTCACCGATCCCGAGGCAGAGCGCGCTTTCACGTCGCCACACAGCCGGGCGACGGCGAGCGAGCCGCTGGCTGCCTTGAACTTCAGATCACCGTCGAGATCGCCGATAGTCACGTCACCCGATGCGGTCGCGACTGAGACGCCACCCTCGACCCGGCGGACGGTCAAAGATCCAGATGCGTTGGCGGCCTTGAGCTTTCCGGTGACGACGTCGATGTCGACGTCGCCGCTTGCCCCGGCCACCTTGACGTCGGCGAATTCCCCCTCGGCGTGCAAATCGGCCGACGCCAAGGAGGCGTGCAACCGCGACCGCGACGGCAGCGCGAGGTGAAGGTCGACGGCCCCGCCTCGGAAGAGGGGTAAGCCGCACCTCGCGGCGGTCACGTCCAGCTTGCCGTTGCGGAACTCCACGCGCGTGTGCTCCGCCGCCCAGACGTCGGAGCTACACGATTCGTCGCGCGGGCGCACCTCGACGACGGTGTCGGTGCGGTCAGTCGCGACGAGTCGGATCGAGCCACCGCCGGCTTCGATGCGCACGGCGATCGGCTCGGGAGTCGGGAAGGTCGGCATTTCTTTCTCCTTGGGAATCAGCGCACCCAACCGGTTATCCGGTGGCCGGTGCTACGGGTGGGGTGGGATGCGGGCTGGCTGGCGGCAGCGGCGGCGCGCACCAGCCAGGAGTTGAGCGAGGCGCCCTCCCTGCGGGCGGCGGCCTCGACGGACGCCCGCAGACCCTCGGGGAGGCGGAGGGTCACCCGCCAGGTGCCGCCGTCGTCGTCGTATTGAGCAATGAACACCTTGTCCGCGTCGGCGGGGTCTTCCCAGGCCGGCTCGTCGATCGGGGCGCTGACGATGAACTCCGGATCACGGCCCCGCAGGCGAACCTCGACGGATCGAGGTGCCAGTTCGCCGGTGATCTCTTCGGCGGCCGCCGACAGCGCTTCCAGCAGTGCCAGCCGGATGGCCGACTCCAGGGGGGCACTCAGCCGGTCGGCCAAGTCCTGCGCGTCCACGCCGGCGGCCGCGGCGGCCAGGTTCAGCTCGTGACGGACCGCGTCGACGTATGGTTGCAAATCCATAGTGTCATGATGACACTATATTGATGTCATCTGCAAGACCTAATGGTGTCAGTGTCGCACCCGTCGATACCACGAAGTCGCGAGCAACCCGACGATCAGCGCGAACAGTGTCAGAATCCACGGCCACCCGCCATGCTGGTGCACCCAGCCGGCCAGCGCGCCTTGCACGCGGCCGGCGGCGGTGATCACGCCGTCGTGCGGATTCGCCACCAAACCGCCGAAGAGCCGCAGTTCGTAGACGCCGTAGTAGCCAATGTAAAACCCGACCAGCACCAGCAGCACGCCACTGATCCGGTTGACGAACGGCAACACCCGGCGCAGGCGCTTGGCCAGCGCCGAGCTTGCGGTCGCGGCCGCGACGGCCAGCACCCCGACGACCAGCGTCAGGCCCGCGGTGTAGGCAAGGTAGATCGAGAGCCCCTCGGCCGGCGAGCCGGCCCGCAGGCCCGCCCCGGTAACCGCGAGAAACGGTCCGATGGTGCATGACAGCGACGCGATCGCATAGCTGACGCCGTAGCCGTACATCGACGCCACCCGTGAGGTGGGCGCCCAGCGCACGCCCAGTGGGCGAGGCGTCAGCGCAGTGATCTCTCGGCCCGAAAGTAACCAAAGACCAAGGGCGGCAAGCAATACGCCGATCAGCACCGTCACGTACGGCACGTACTTCTGCACCGTTGTGGCCGCCGCTATGGTCAGCGCCCCGAACAAGCCGAACACCGTCAGGAAGCCGAGCGCCATTCCGAGGGTGGCGGCCAGCGCGCGGCCCAGCGGCGCCAGGCCCTGAGACCGTTCGCCGCGCACCACAAGAAGCAGGTACGCCGGCAGCATGGCGAAGCCACACGGGTTCAGCGCCGCCACCAACCCGGCGGCAAAGGCCAGACCGATCAGTCCCTGGTTCACTTCAGCGCGGCCACCCGGCCGGACAGCTCCTGCTGGGACATGGCCGAGGTGGGGTTGTTCACGAACGTCGACGAACCGTCGGCGCGATAGAACACATACGCCGGTTGCCAGGGCACGTTGTAGCGGGCCCAGATTGAGCCGTCCGCGTCATTGAGGTTGGTGAAGTTGAGGCCGTACTTCGATACGAAACTCTGCATTGCGCCGACGTCCGAATGTGCGGCGATGCCGACGAAGGTGACGCCGGGATTGGCCGCCGCGACCTGGCCGACGCCGGGCGCCTCGGCGTTGCAGAAGGGACACCACGGCGTCCAGAACCACAGCACCGCAGGCCTGCCCTGCAGGCTTGCGCCGTTGAAGGGGGCGCCGCTCAGGGTGGTGCCGGCGAACTGCAGACGATCGTCGGCGCCCTGGGCTCGCGGCGCGGTGCCCAGCGCCAGGATCAGGACTAGGGCGACCAGGGCCGCCGCTGCCGCGGCAACCACTCTGCTGGTTAAGGACGTGCGAAGAATCATTGGGCTGACCTCATTTGCTAAGGGTTACGCCTTGAAGACGTATTACCCGGCACAGCGGTTCAGCCGGCGCGCTGTTTACCGGCTTTCCGCCGCCAGCTGCCCACAAGCGGCGCTGATCTCGCGGCCGCGGGTGTCGCGCACGGTGCACGACACCCCTTTGGCGCGAACCCGCCGCACGAACTCGCGCTCGGCCGGCTTTGGGCTGGCATCCCACCGGCTGCCCGGGGTCGGGTTGAGCGGGATCAGGTTGACATGAACCAGCGCGCCCAGCGCCCGGTGCAGCAGTTTGCCGAGCAAGTCGGCCCGCCAGGGTTGGTCGTTCACCTCGCGGATCAACGCGTACTCGACGGACACCCGCCGACCGGTGCAATCGGCGTAGTACCGCGCAGCGTCCAGCGCCTCGCCGATGTTCCAACGGGTGTTGACGGGAACGAGCGTGTCACGCAGTTCGTCGTCGGGTGCGTGCAGCGACAACGCCAACGTCACCCCGAGCCGTTCGTCGGCGAGTTTGCAGATCGCCGGTGCCAGTCCCACCGTCGATACCGTCACTGAGCGCGCCGATATGCCGAAGCCGGAAGGTTCGGTGATGCGTTGCACCGCCGCGACCACCCTGGCGTAATTGGCCAGCGGCTCCCCCATGCCCATGAAGACCACGTTGGACAGCCGGTCACCGTAGCCGTCGCGCAGCCCCGCCGCGCCGTGACGCACCTGTTCGAGGATTTCGGCGGTCGACAGGTTTCGGTTCAAACCGCCCTGGCCGGTGGCGCAGAAGGGGCAGGCCATGCCGCAGCCGGCCTGCGAGGAAATGCATAGCGTATTGCGTTTCGGGTAGCGCATCAGCACCGACTCGAAGGTGGTGCCATCGATAGCCCGCCACAACGTCTTTCGCGTCTCGCCGGCATCGCAGGTGATTTCCGTTGCCGGCGAGAGCAGCGTCGGGAACATCGTCTGCGCGATCTGGCCGCGGACGGCTGCCGGTAGGTCGGTCATCTCGCGCGGATCGGCGATCAGGCGGCCGTAATACTGGTGCGCAAGCTGCTTGGCCCGGAACGCCGGGAGGCCCAGTTCGACGACGGCGGCCGCGCGGCCCTCCGCGTCGAGGTCGGCCAGGTGGCGCGGCGGCTTGCCGCGCCGGGGTGCCTCGAACATCAACTCTTGGACCATGATCTGTCCAGTATCAGGGCAACAGCGTCAGCACTGTCCAGGCCGCCACCGAAGAAGGAAGGATGCCGTCGAGGCGATCCATCAGGCCGCCGTGACCGGGCAGCAGCCGGCCCATGTCCTTGATCCCGAGATCGCGCTTGACCTGCGACTCCACCAGGTCGCCCAGCGTGGTGGTGAGCACGAACAGAACACCCAGCAGCGCGCCGACCCACCACGCCTTGTGGACCAGCAACGTCGTGGTGAGGATTGTCGTCGTGATCCCGCAGATCAGGGACCCGACAAACCCCTCCCAGGACTTGTTCGGGCTGATCATCGGCACCATCGGATGTCTGCCGAATAACACCCCCACGGCGTAGCCGCCGACGTCGGACGCCACGACCGCGAGCATCATGCAAAATACCCGCGCCGAGCCGTTCGGCGGATAGATCAGCAACGCGGCGAACGACGCGAACAGCGGCACCCACGCAGCCAAAAACACGGTGGCCGACACATCGCGCAAATAGTCACTCGACGACGGCGGGCCGGTTGCCGCCCCGTCCTGCCCGCGGGCCTGCATGAGCAGCCGCCAGATCATGCAGACGACGACCATGCCGCCGAATCCCGCCAAGGCGCCGACGGCGTGGAACCACCACGTCAGCCAGACGGTCACCTGCCCGCCGATCAGCAGTGGGATGACCGGAATCAGATACCCGGCTTCCCGCAGGCGCCGCACCACCTCGTGGCTGGCGATCAGGATCGCTCCAGCGCAGAACGCCACCCAGAAGCGCGGCGCCCACACCAACGCCGCGATGAGGACGGCGCCGATGCCCGCACCGACCGCGATGGCGGCGGGCAGGTCGCGACCCGCCCGCGACTTTTTCTTGGCCGTTTCCTGCCCCGGCTCGTCGGGCGGATTGCCGGCGCCGGCATCGGTGGTAGCCACGGACTAAACGGACTTAGCTGCTGAGCGGCCGCTAGACCTCCAGCAACTCGCCTTCTTTGTGTTTGACCAACTCATCAATCTGGGTCACGTACTGATGTGTGGTCTTGTCCAGATCCTTCTCCGCGCGGCCGACGTCGTCCTCCCCCGCCTCGCCGTCCTTGCGGATGCGGTGCAGTTCCTCCATCGCTTTGCGACGGATGTTGCGCACCGAGACCTTGGCGTCCTCACCCTTATGTTTGGCCTGTTTGACCAGCTCGCGCCGGCGCTCCTCGGTGAGCTGCGGCACCGCCACCCGGATCAGGGTGCCGTCGTTGGTGGGGTTCACGCCGAGGTCGGAGTTGCGAATCGCGGTCTCGATGGCATGCAGCTGGCTGGTCTCGTACGGCTTGATGACGACGTGGCGCGCCTCGGGGACGTTGATGCTGGCAAGCTGCGTGATCGGGGTGGTGGCGCCGTAGTAGTCAATGGCGATCCGCGAGAACATACCGGGGTTCGCCCGGCCGGTCCGAATGGTCGACAGATCGTCCCGCGCCACCGACACGGCCTTCTCCATTTTCTCTTCGGCGTCGAAGAGAGCCTCATCTATCATCTGCGCCGCTCCTCCTCATCGCTACGCTCTGCATCGTCGCCAGCGCGAATCATTGCCGCCGCTATTCCCCGCAAGCGGGAGGTGCCCCACCTCATCGCTACGCTCTGCATCGTCGCCAGCGCCGCTCCTCCTCAAGTGGTGACCAGCGTTCCGATTTTCTCACCGGCGACCGCACGGGCGATATTCCCATCGGTCAGCAGATTGAACACCAGAATCGGCATGCCATTGTCCATACACAGGCTGAATGCGGTCGCGTCGGCCACTCGCAGGCCGCGATCGATCACCTCACGGTGACTGATCGCGGTGAGCAGTTCGGCCTCCGGGTTTTCCCGCGGATCCTCGGCGAACACCCCGTCGACCGCCTTTGCCATCAGGACCACGTCCGCGCCGATCTCCAGGGCCCGCTGCGCGGCCGTCGTGTCAGTCGAGAAGTAGGGCAGCCCCATGCCGGCGCCGAAAATCACCACCCGACCTTTCTCCAGGTGACGAACGGCCCGCAACGGAATATATGGTTCGGCGACCTGGCCCATGGTGATCGCGGTCTGAACTCGGGTGGCGATGCCTTCCTTCTCCAGGAAGTCTTGCAGCGCAAGGCTATTCATCACAGTACCGAGCATGCCCATGTAGTCCGACCGGGTGCGCTCCATGCCGCGCTGCTGCAGTTGCGCGCCGCGGAAGAAGTTGCCGCCGCCGATCACGACCGCGACCTGCACGCCACCGCGGACCACTTCGGCGATCTGACGGGCGACCTGCGCTACGACATCGGGGTCAAGCCCGACCTGGCCGCCACCGAACATCTCGCCACCGAGCTTGAGCAGTACTCGCGAATATCTGGACGGTGAAGACGCCTGCACGCCGTTGGTGCTGCGCCCGACATCAGACTCCGTCATCAGACTCCTCGCATGAGAGTGCCATCTCGGCGACCACCCCCAGGACGGCCCTTCACATCCTGCCTCATTGTCGCGCTGCGCCGTGGGCGGGGTGCAGTGTCTGCGCAGTTGGAGTAGGCGCCAGCGAGATCACCAGTGGGATGTTTGAGGCTCCGGCGGGGCGGGAATCCGCTCCCACGCGGCGCACCGCGATCTGTGAGTTTTCACGCGATCCACGGTTTTGAGAAACAAGGACCGGGACGCACCGCGCACCGGCCGATAGCTAAGATCGGCCCTGAGCGCGAGGCGCTCAGCCATCAGAGGCTATCGACGGAAAGGAATTTCATGGCGGACGACAACAAATCGGGACCTGCCGAGGCCGTGAAGGGCGTCGTTGAGGACGTCAAGGGCCGGGTCAAGGAGGCCGTTGGCGCGGTGACAGGTCAAGATGACCTCACCCGCGAGGGCCAGGCCCAGCAGGACAAGGCCGAGGCACAGCGGGATGCGGCAAAGAAGGAAGCCGAAGCAGAGGCGGCGCGCGGCAGCGCCAAGGTCGCGGAGGAACGCCAGAAGTCCAACCAATAGCTCGTCGGAAATGGTGGGCCCGGTCTGGAAACGGACCGGGTCCATCGATTTGTAGGCTCATCTTGAGCAAATCTGCGTGCGGGAGCTCCCGGCGCAGTGGGGCTTGTCGACAAATGCCAACTAGACACAGTTGGAATAGTTCCGCGTTCAAAGGGGTACAACAGCGCAGTACTGCAGGCACCTCCGCGGAGGTGACCTACGCCTAAGGGGGGCAGCGGGCGAGCCCGCGAGGGTTGGGAGATGTCGACTTGGACGCTCTATTACTTACGGATGAAGCCGATTTCGAGGCGGTGTTGCCGACGCTGCGGTCGTTCGCGGAGTCGGTCCGCCGTGAATCCCTGGCCGACGACCAAGACCGGCCGGACGGTCATCTGCAAAGCGTGGATGTCGCGATCATCGATGCACGCAGCGATCTCACGGCGGCGCGCCGCGCATGCCGTCAGCTGGCCGCGACCGCTCCGGCCATCGCCGTGGTGGCCGTCGTAGCGCCCGAGGACTTTGTAGCCGTCGACGTCGACTGGAACTTCGACGACGTGTTGCTGGCCGCCGCCTGCGCCGCCGAGTTGCAGACTCGGCTACGGCTGGCGATCGCCCGTCGGCGCAACGCGCAAGAGGGCTCGCTGCAGTTCGGTGACCTAGTCCTTCACCCGGCGAGCTATGGTGCGACGCTCGCGGGCAGCGATCTCAACCTCACACTCACCGAGTTCAAATTGCTGAATTTCCTTGTGCAGCATGCCGGTCGGGCGTTCACTCGAACCCGGTTGATGCACGAGGTCTGGGGCTACGACTCCAGTGGTCAGGTCCGTACGGTCGACGTTCACGTGCGCCGCCTGCGCGGCAAGCTCGGCAGCGGGCACGAATCGATCGTGGAGACCGTGCGCGGCGTCGGCTACATGGCGGTGACCCCGCCCCAGCCCCGGTGGATCGCCGGTGATCCGGTCCTGAGTCCTGCCTGGGCATCGGCACCGGCGCCAGACTCCGTCGCGCAGTGACTCATCCGAAAACGGGCAGCGCCCTTCTGCGTGCCAGCGCGTCCATTCCGCACTGAATGCTGTCCTGGACCTCGCGGTACTTGCCGTCGATGTATTCGTCGTCATCGGCGCGTGCAGCATCGTTATCCACCTCTATGGCGGGCATGAAGCGGGTCCTGATCTTTGCCGGCAACGGGAGCTGCGGCAGGGCGGCCGGGGCAATCCCCCACGGCAACGAGATAGCCAGCGGGAACACCTTGAGCCGGAACAGGCGATCGAGTCGCAGAACCCGCGACAGCCAATCACCGCGGATAAGCACCGGCATCGCGTCGGCACCACCGACGGTCGCGATCGGCACGATCGGCACGCCGGCGCGAATCGCCATCTTCACGAAGCCTTTTCGACCCGCGAGGTTGGCCCGGTCGCGCTCGGTCCACGGACGCAGTGAGTCCACCTCCCCGCCGGGCCACAACGCCACGTCCCGCCCCTCCGCCAGCGCTGTGGCAATCGCGTCGGGCGCGGCGGGAAGCACCCCCATCGATCGGAAGTACCGCCCGATGCCAGGAATCGCCATCAACGAATCGTGAGCCGTGCCGTGCAACGGGCGCGCCGGACCGAATCGCCGCCACCATTGCAGACCCACGGTCCACGCGTCCCAGACAAATGGAGCGCCGGAATGAATGCCGATCAACAACGCCGGCGGGTCGGGAATATTGTCCCAGCCGTCTATCTCCATCCGGAACCAGTAGTCGACGAGCAGATTCCAGAAGAACTTCTGCCGCTGAAGCGTTTTCTCGTCCTGGCCGTCGAGGTCCCATTCGCCCGCGCGCTTGGCGACCCAGCCGGCGAGCCCACCTTCCTGTTCATCACGTCGGTCGCGCATCGTCGCCCGCGCCTGTTCGGCGTGCTGCTCGGCCTGCGCGCGCACAGCGGCTGTCCTGTGATCGGCGTCACTCATGGCCGTTGCATACCCCGCTACGGTCGTCCCCAAGCGTGCACCTCCCCGCGCCACGGGCCGTGGCGCGGGGAGGTATGTCAAACCGGGTTTAGGTGTGTGCCGGGCTAGGCAGCGCACCCGGTGCCGGGCTTGAGGTCGGCGCACTGGGCGCCACGGACCCCGGCACGTTCGACGTCCACATCAGGATGTCCTGCAGTCCGTCGTTGTAGACGATCCCATTCGGCGGCGCGCCGGTCACGTCGAAGTACAGCGTGCCGGTCGACTCGTTGCCTTGCGCGATCGGGGCCGGGTTCAGGCCATTCGGAACCTCGACCTTGTCGATCAGACGGTACGTCTGGCCGTTAGGCCCGCGAGCACTGAAGTCTCGCACCATAGGGGTAACGGTTCCGCCGTCCGACCTGACCGTGATGTCTGCCTGGTAGAGCGTCCCCTTCGGCGTGTAACCGGGAATAGCAATGGTGCTCTGCTGCAGGTTGCTCACCGTGTAGGCGGTAACCAATGGCCCGTCGACTAGCGATTCGCTGGCCCCGAATCCTTGGATGTTCGGTGCAGCCGAGGCTGTTCCGGCGGCGAAAACGCTTACCGCCGCTATACCCGCGGCACCAAGAGCCGTCTTAGCGGCAGTAGTGGTGAACTTCACGGTAACTCCTTTTCTTCTCGTGTTGTTAGCAGTCGCCCACTTTGGCAGGGCGATAAACCGCACCCGTTCGGCATAACCAAACCATCGCTGGCTCAAACACTGATGTCGATGAATTGTTAACGGCGGCCGCATTACCTGCGATAACCGCTGGATTTAGTTTGGGCCACAGCACGATTCGCACCATTGTTAACATCGGTATCATTGCCCCCATTAGACCGCTGTAATCACGGACAACTGGTGATTAGTCCAGTGGCTAAAAGCGTTTCCTCGCGCCACACGGCCCACCTCGTATGTCAATATCATTGACATGGGTCACAACGACGACGCTCCGTTGGGTTACTTGCTCTATCGCGTGGCAGCTGTTCTGCGGCCGGAGGTTTCCGCGATGTTGCGGCCGCTCGGCCTCACTCTTCCCGAATTCGTTTGCCTGCGTATGCTTTCGCTGAGTCCGGGGCTGTCCAGCGCGGAATTAGCAAGGCACACAAGCGTCACGCCGCAGGCGATGAACACCGTGCTGCGCAAGCTGGAAGACAACGGCGTGGTGGAACGGCCCGAGTCGGTGTCTTCGGGACGCGCGCTACCCGCCACACTGACCAGTCAGGGACGCGCCCTGCTGAGGCGCGCCGAGGCCGCGGTCCGCGTCGCAGACGCCCACATCCTGTCCAAGTTGACCGATGCGCAGCAACGCGAATTCAAAAGAATGCTCGGCCGGCTTGGATCCGGCTAGCCGGACGGCGTCGGCGTGCACGCATCGCATGCGAGCGCCTAAGCCTGGCCCACCTCGAAGCGCACAAAGCGCGTCACCGTCACGCCGGCCTCGTCGAGCAACGCCTTCACGGTCTTCTTGCTGTCCGACACCGACGGCTGCTCGAGCAACACCGCGTCCTTGAAGAACCCGTTCAGGCGGCCATCGACGATCTTGGGCAGCGCCTGTTCCGGCTTGCCCTCGGCCTTCGCGGTCTCCTCGGCGATGCGGCGCTCGCTGGCCACCACGTCCTCGGGCACGTCATCGCGGGACAGGTAGCGGGCCTTGAGCGCGGCGATCTGCAGAGCCACGGCGTGCGCGGCCTCTGCGTCGGAGCCCTGGTATTCGACCAACACGCCCACCGCGGGCGGCAGGTCGGCCGCGCGCTTGTGCAGGTAGGTCTCGACGGTTCCGTCGAAGAACGCGACGCGGCGCAGTTCGAGCTTCTCGCCGATCTTCGCCGATAGGTCGGCGATGGCCTGCTCGACGGTAGCTGTCGTCTGGCTGGCGGAAATCGAAGCTCCCTTGAGTGCGTCGACGTCGGCGGCCTTGGCCTCGGCAGCCGCCGCGACCACCGCGTCGGCCAGCTTCTGGAACTCCGCGTTCTTGGCGACGAAGTCGGTCTCGCTGTTGAGCTCGATTAGCGCGCCACCCCTTGCGGCGACCAGGCCCTCGGCCGTGGCGCGCTCGGCACGCTTGCCGACGTCCTTGGCACCCTTGATCCGTAGTGCCTCGACGGCCTTGTCGAAGTCACCGTCGGTTGCTGCCAGCGCGTTCTTGCAGTCGAGCATTCCGGCACCGGTCAGTTCCCGAAGTCGCTTGACGTCGGCAGCGGTAAAGTTCGCCAATGCTCAGCCTTTCCTAGGATGCATCTGTGGTTGATTCAGCTGCGACAGCGGCGGCTTGTTCGGCCGGGGCCGCAGATGCCGTAGCCGAGGCCAGCAGCTCCTGCTCCCATTCGGCGAGCGGCTCGGCGGATTCGGCTTCTGGCTTACCGTCCCCGCGACCCAGGCCGGCGCGGGCCTGAAGGCCCTCGGCGACGGCGGAGGCGATCACTTTGGTTAGCAGGGCGGCCGAGCGAATCGCGTCGTCGTTGCCCGGGATGGGGTAGTCGACCTCGTCGGGGTCGCAGTTGGTGTCCAGGATCGCGATGACCGGGATGCCCAGCTTGCGGGCCTCGCCGACGGCGATGTGCTCCTTGTTGGTGTCCACGACCCAGATCGCCGACGGCACCTTGGCCATGTCACGGATACCGCCCAGGCTGCGCTCCAGCTTGTTCTTCTCGCGGGTCAAGCCCAGAATCTCTTTCTTGGTGCGGCCCTCGAAGCCGCCGGTCTGCTCCATGGCCTCGAGCTCCTTGAGGCGCTGCAGCCGCTTGTGCACCGTGGAGAAATTGGTCAGCATGCCGCCCAGCCAGCGCTGGTTCACGTAGGGCATGCCGACGCGGATCGCTTCGGCCGCAACCGACTCCTGGGCCTGCTTCTTGGTTCCGACGAACAGCACGCTGCCACCGTGGGCGACCGTCTCTTTGACGAACTCGTACGCCTTGTCGATGAAGGTCAGCGTCTGCTGCAGGTCGATGATGTAGATGCCATTGCGGTCGGTGAAGATAAACCGCTTCATTTTGGGATTCCAGCGACGGGTCTGATGCCCGAAGTGGGTGCCGCTGTCAAGCAGCTGCTTCATGGTTACTACGGCCATGCGGGTGCCTTACTTTTATCGGTTGTTCGCCGGCATCGGGTGAAGCCGGGCCCTGGCGTCTGCTGGGATGCCGAACCCGCTTGTCAAGGCGGGACCGCTCGGCAGCTGGTTGCGGATCCCTAAAATGCGGGGCCGCGGTGCAGGCGCGCGAAGTCAACTCGCAAATACGAGCTGCGACGAAAAGCTTACACGCCATCGTCCACAGAACACGTCTTGGTGACTGGCCCGGCCGTCGACGTGACGCTCAACTGAACGGATGCGACGGGTGGCTTGGGTCCTCGGGGTTCTCGGGGGTCTCTGCGGGGCGTGTCTTGTGTCGGCGCCGGCGTCGCCGAGGACGCGCGCCTGGACTGGCCGTTGCGGCCGCGCCCTGCCGTCGTGCGGGGATTCGACGCGCCGGCGCCGAATTGGAACCCGGGCCACCGCGGCGTGGACCTGGCCGGCGCCGCAGGTCAGCCCGTGTACGCCGCGGGCGATGCGACCGTGGTGTTCGCCGGGCTGCTGGCCGGACGTCCGGTCGTTTCGCTGGCCCATCCGGGCGGCCTGCACACCAGCTATGAGCCGGTCCGGGCGGGCGTCCGGGTCGGCCAACTGGTGAGGGCACAGAGCGTGATCGGCGAGTTGGTGGCCGGACATCCCGGCTGCGCGGCCGCGGCGTGTCTGCATTGGGGAGCGATGTGGGGTCCGGCGTCGCGCGCCGAGTACGTCAATCCGCTGGGCCTGCTGAAGTCCACGCCGATCCGGCTCAAGCCTCTGTACGGCTGATTTCGCCTCGCGAGCAGACGCAAAAGCACTTATTTCGGCAGGAAATGGGTGCTTTTGCGGCTGCTCGCGGGTAACTAGGCCCGCGGATGGGCCTGATCGTGCACCGCCCGCAGGCGGGAGACCGCGACGTGGGTGTACAGCTGGGTGGTGGCCAGGCTGGCGTGGCCGAGCAGTTCCTGCACGACCCGCAGGTCGGCACCACCTTCGAGTAGATGGGTGGCCGCGCTGTGCCGCAACCCGTGCGGCCCCATGTCGGGCGCGCCGTCGACCGCGGCGACGGTCTGATGCACCACCGTGCGCGCCTGGCGCACGTCGAGGCGCCGGCCGCGGGTGCCCAGCAGCAGCGCCGGCCCGGACTCCGGGGTGACCAGCGCAGGGCGGCCGTCGGTCAACCAGGCGTGCAGCGCCTCGGCCGCGGGCCGACCGTACGGCGCGGTGCGTTGCTTGTTGCCCTTCCCGAGCACTCGCAATAGCCGATGCCCGGCGTCGATATCGTCGACGTCCAGCCCGCACAGCTCGCTGACCCGAATCCCGGTGGCGTACAACAACTCGACGATCAGCCGGTCGCGTAGGGCCAGCGGATCACCTTGCTGCGCACCGGATTTCGCGGCCGCCATGGCGTCCAGCGCTTGATCCTGGCGCAGCACAGCCGGCAACCTGCGATGCGCCTTGGGTACCTGCAGCCGATCGGCGGGGTCGGTGGCCAGCACGCCGCACCGCACCGCCCACGCGGTGAATGCCTTGACCGCGGAAGTGCGGCGCGCCAGCGTGGTGCGGGCGGCCCCCGCACCGGCGGCCGCGGCCAGCCAAGACCGCAGGACGGGCAGGCTCAGCGAGCCCAGCCCCTGTCCACGTTCGGCGAGGAACGCGAACAGCGAGCGCAGATCACCCAGGTATGCGCGCCGGGTGTGCGCCGAGCGACCGCATTGCAGCGCCAGGAAGTCGTCAAATTCCTCGAGGATCGCCTCGCCGTCGCCTGGTCTGTCGGCCGCCATTTCCCCACGGTCGCAGGTGCGGCGGGATGTCGATCAGCCGACGCGCCGAAGCGTGTCCGGGGTGAGATCTTTGAGCGTGGGGTAGCCGTCGACCGCCATGATCAGGTCCGCCTCAGCGAGGATCATCCGCAGCACATGCACGAGGCCGTCGACGCCGCCCAGCGCCAGTCCGTAGGCATAGGGGCGGCCGACACCGACGGCGGTCGCCCCGAGCGCGAGCGCCTTGATGACGTCGGCGCCGCTGCGGATCCCCGAGTCGAACAGCACCGGCATGCCGTCGGCGGCCTCGACCACTCCGGGCAGGCAGTCCAGCGCGGGCAGCCCGCCGTTGGCCTGCCGCCCACCGTGGTTGGAACAGTAGATACCGTCCACGCCGCCGTCCTTGGCACGGCGGACGTCGTCGGGATGGCAGATGCCCTTGATGAGCAGCGGCAGCGTGGTCAGCGACCGTAGCCAGCCGAGGTCATCCCAGGTCAGGGGGTTTCCGAAGACCTGTACCCAGCGCAATGTGGCGCCCTGAGGGTCCTCCTCCGGCGGGCGCGGCAGGCTGTCGCGAAACACCGGATCGCTGAAGTAGTTGGCCAGGCAGTGCCCACGCAGCTGCGGGAAGTTCGCCGTGCTCAGGTCTCGCGGCCGCCAGCCGGTGACCCAGGTGTCCAGGGTCACGACGATTCCCTTGTAACCGGCCGTCTCCGCGCGGTGCACCAGGCTGGCGGCCAGCTCACGGTCGGTCGGCGTGTACAGCTGGAAAAAGCCCGGGGTGTCGCCGAACTCGCCGGCCAGGTCTTCGAGCGGGTCGACCGTCAGCGTCGACGTCACCATCGGCACACCGGTGCGGGCCGCCGCGCGGGCAGTGGCCAGGTCACCGTGGCCGTCCTGCGCACACAGGCCGATGACGCCGATCGGTGCCATGAACAGCGGGGACGGCAGTCTCAGACCGAACAATTCGACGGTCGGGTCGCGCTGCAGGGCGCCGACGAACATGCGCGGCATCAGGCCCCACCGGTCGAAGGCCTCGCGGTTGGCCCGCTGGGTGCGCTCGTCGCCGGCTCCCCCGGCGACGTAGGACCACACCGACGGCGGCAGGACCTGCGCGGCCCGGGCCTCCAACTCCGCGAAGGTCATCGGCCACGACGGGACTACCCCCGCCAATCCCTGCAGGTAGATCTCGTTCTGGTAATCGCCGAATGCCACGTCACACCCCTACTACGTTGCGGCCTCAGCCTCTGCAAGTTCTCTTTTCCACTGGCGGAACGTCTCTTCGGTGCGCCCACGCCGCCAGTAACCAGAGATCGATGACGCCCATTTCGCGTCCACATTGCGCTCTTTGCGGATGTAGGGCCGCAGGTTGTGCATCACGGTTTGCGCCTCACCATGGATGAACGCGTGCACCTGCCCCGGCAGCCACTGCGCGGTGGTGACCGCCTCGATCAGCGGCGCGAAATCACCGGCTCGGTCCTCCGGAACCAGGTCGGCGCGGCCGCCGCGATACACCCAGTTCACCTCGACCGATTCAGGTGCGGTCAGCGCAATCTCGTCGTCCGGGCCGGCGATTTCGATGAAAACCTTGCCAATTGCGTTGGCGGGCAATGCCTCCAGCGCGACGGCGATGGCCGGGAGCGCGGATTCGTCGCCCGCCAGCAGATGCCAGTCCGCGGCGGGGTCAGGGTTATACGCTCCGCTTGGGCCCATCAAATAGGTCGGTTGGCCCGGTTGGGCCGCGGCGGCCCACTGACCGGCCACCCCGTGGTCACCGTGCGTGACGATGTCCAGGTGGATCTCTCGGGCGTCGGTGTCGACGCGGCGAACGGTGATGGTCCGCACCGACGGCCGCTGCCCCGGCGGTAGCTCGGCAAAGCTGTCGATCGTCAGCGGCCGCGGCAGTGCGGCCACGTCGACGTCGTCGTCGACGAATACCAACTTCACATAGGAGTCGGTGAACTCACAGGGGACGAACGTGTCGAAGCCGCTGCCGCCGAGCCGCACCCGGACCATGTGTGGCGCGATCTGTCGGGTACCGACGACTTCAAAGGTTTGTAGTGGTCGACCCGCCACTTGTCCTCCTGTCCAGCATCGAACCCAGTCGACTATACGAGCCGGCTCGTTGTTTTGGCCTGGTCGGGACCGGCACGCACGATGCGCCAACGGCCGTCATGCCGCTCTGTCAATCCGGCCACCTCGAGCATCGCCAACGGTCCCAGCACCTGTTCTGACACCAACCCGGACGCGATGGCAACCTCGTCGACCGTAACGGCACCGCGGCCCGGCAGTGCCTCGTACACCTGACGCTCGGCAGCACTCAGCCCGTCCAATGCGGTGCTGGGCGTGGGCTCCTGGGCTGCCAATTCGCCTACGCGGCCGACCAACTCGACGATCTCGTCGGCGCGGGTGACCAACTCCGCGCCGCTGCGCAACAGGGTGTGACAACCAGCCGACGCCGACGACGTCACGGGTCCGGGTACCGCGGCCACCACCCGGCCCAGCGCCCGCGCCCAAGCGGCGGTATTCGCCGCGCCGCTGCGCAGGCCGGCCTCGACCACCACCGCTGCCCCCGCGACGGCGGCCACCAGACGGTTTCGGGTCAGGAAGCGGTAGCGGGCGGGACGCACACCCGGTGGGTATTCGGTGAACAACAATCCGTGTTGGCCGATACGATGCAGCAGCGCGGAATGCCCGGCGGGATAAAGGATGTCAAGGCCGCCCGCAAGAACGGCCACGGTGATCCCGTCGGCGGCCAGCGCGGCGCGATGAGCCGCGCCGTCGATGCCATAGGCGCCACCCGAGACCACCGCGACATCACGCTCGGCCAGTCCAGCCGCGAGATCGGCCGCCATATGTTCGCCATATGTGGTCGCCGCCCGCGTTCCGACCACTGCGGCCGCGCGCCGCGACACCTCGTCGACACGGGCGGGCCCCATGGCCCACAACACCATTGGCGCGACCATCGGCGCAGAGCCGCGTGTCCGGGCCCCGGCACCGCCAAATGCGGTGAAGGCCAACGCCGGCCACTCGTCGTCGTCACGCGTGATCAAACGTCCACCGCGGCGCGCGACCAAGTCGAGATCCGTTGCGGCCCGGTCTATTTCTCGCCTGGCCTCGGTGTGGCGCACCAGCTCCGCGTCGACCATCCCGCGCCGGACCCGCTCGGCCGCCTCGAGCGGACCCACACAGTCCACCAGTGCAGCCAGTTCCGCGCAGGGCGGCTCGGCGACCCATGACAGGTAGGCCCAAGCCCGCAATGTCTGATCGTCGCCCGCGCTCATCGGCGGGCCCCCGGTTGCCGGAAGCTTAGCGCGGTGGCCACTTCGTCCAGCCCGGGCGAGACGCGGCCGGCCAGATCGGCCAAGCTCCATGCGACGCGCAGGGTGCGGTCCACGCCACGGATGCTGAGCAGGCCGCGGTCCAGGGCGGTACGCAACGGTTTCATCGCCGCGTTACTGGGACGGAATTTTCGCCGCAGCAGCGACCCGCTGACCTCGGCGTTGGTATGGAATCCGTGGGATCGCCAACGTTGGGCGGCCGCGTCCCGCGCCATCGTCACCCGATGGCGCACCTGTGCTGTCGACTCGCCGTCCGCGGTCGAGAACGCTCCCGCTCGCACCTGATGCATCTGCACCCGCAGATCGACCCGATCCATCAGCGGTCCCGACAGCTTCCCGAGATAGCGTCGCTTGACGACCGCCGCGCAGATGCAGTCCTGCGGATCGGCGGGCGCACACGGGCACAGGTTGGCCGCCAACACCAGCTGGAACCGAGCCGGGTAGCATGCCACGCCGTCGCGGCGGGCCAGCCGAATTTCCCCGTCCTCCAACGGTGTTCGCAACGCCTCCAGCGCACTGACACTGATCTCCGCACACTCGTCGAGAAACAGAACTCCACGGTGCGCCCGGCTGACGGCACCCGGACGGGCCATGCCCGAACCCCCGCCGACGAGCGCGGCGACGCTCGAACTGTGATGGGGGGCAACGAAGGGCGGCCTGGTGATCAAGGGCATGTCTCCCGAGAGCAGGCCGGCCACCGAGTGGATCGCGGTGACCTCCAGCGACTCACGGTCCGTCAGCGACGGCAGCAGTCCCGGAAGCCGTTGTGCCAACATCGTTTTGCCCACGCCCGGCGGGCCGGTCAACATCAGGTGGTGCGAACCGGCGGCAGCCACCTCGACAGCAAAACGCGCTTGCGACTGCCCCACCACGTCGGCCAGATCCGCCAAGGCCTCATCGCTAGTGGGGACCGCGGCGATCCTGTCGTCCAGGCCGGCCGATCCATTCAGCCAACTCTGCAGCTGCCCCAAGGTGCGAACACCCCACACGTCGATGCCGTCGACCAGGCTGGCCTCGGCCAAGTTGTCCGCGGGCACAACGACCGCCGGCCAACCGTCGCGCTTGGCGGCCAGCACGGCGGGCAGCACGCCGCGCACCGGCCTGACCCGGCCGTCCAGCGACAGCTCGCCCAACAACACCGTCTTTTCCAGCCGGTGCCACGGGCTCTTCCGCTGCGCGGACAGCACCGCGGCGGCCAACGCGATGTCGTAGACCGATCCCATCTTCGGCAACGTCGCCGGTGACAGCGCGAGCGTCAGCCGCGCCATCGGCCAGCTGTTGCCGCAGTTGGAGACCGCCGCCCGCACCCGATCGCGGGATTCCTGCAGGGCGGCGTCGGGCAGACCCACCAGGTGCACGCCGGGCAGCCCGGAGGTGATGTCGGCCTCGATTTCCACGATCGTGCCGTCCAATCCGCGCACCGCGACCGAAAACGCCCGTCCCAGCGCCATCAGCCGACGCCCTGCAGGTGGATGATCTCTGGGGTACGACGGCGCCCGATCCGCACCCCGATGACGTCGATTCGCAGCGCGGCCCAATGTTCGTCCTGGCCGGCCAGCCAGAGCCCGGCCAGGCGGCGCAACCGGCGCACCTTACGCGCATTGACCGCCTGTGCCAGGCCGCCGTAGCCGTCGCCGGTGCGGGTCTTAACCTCCACGAATACCACCGTGCGGGTGGCCTCGTCGGAGGCGATCACATCGAGTTCGCCGTAGCGGCAACGCCAGTTGCGGCTCAAGATCCGCAACCCCATCCGGGTCAGGTGATCCACGGCGAGTGCCTCGCCCATTGCTCCCAGCTGGACCCGAGTCAGTGTCTGTGTGGTCGTCATGCGGTCACTCTGCAGGGCGTCCCCGACAGGACCAGGTGCAGCGGACGGCGCACCGCCTCCCCGATGCCTAGTTATCCACAGTCGACCGGCTATCCACAGCCTGATGGTTGCAGAGACATCGATTTGTCCGTTTCCGCTCCATCCTGGCGGCCGTCGGGTGGAGACTGGTCGCCATGACCGCAACAGGGCCACGGAAAAACGTCGGTGTGCTAGTGCTGGGCGGTGTTTTGTTGCTTGTCGGTCTTGGCATCATCGGCGCCTCGGTGCAGAGCCTGGTCGCCGGCCCGAATTCGGCCGTCAAATGCCACAACGAAGTCATGAGTCCCGGTGACTACTGCCAGATCACGAGCAACGGGTCAACTACCAGCAAGTCCTACACCGAGATGAAAAACGAGAAGAAGGGGATCGGTGCTCCGGTAGCGGGGATGGTCCTGGGAGGCATTGTGGGCGCGCTGGGCGCTTACGTTCTGTGGGGCGCCTACCGCACTCGCCGTGAGTAGCCCCCCGCCGTTTCTGGCGCGCTCGGCTACGTGATGCGGTCCGGCCTGCTGTAGACGTTCATCGAGTCTCCCCGCAGGAACGCCACGAGGGTTATCCCAGATTCTTCTGCCAGCGACACTGCCAGCGACGACGGCGCGGACACGGCGGCCAGCACCGGTATGCCGGCCAGCAGAGCCTTCTGGGTCAGCTCGAACGACGCCCGCCCGCTGACCAGCAGCACCGTCCCGCCGAGCGGTATCCGGTGATGCTCATACGCCCAGCCGATGACCTTGTCCACCGCGTTGTGCCGGCCGATGTCTTCACGCACCGCCAGCATCGTTCCGCCGCGGTCGAACAGCGCCGCAGCGTGCAGCCCACCAGTGCTCGCGAAAACCTTTTGCGCACTGCGAAGTTGGCGGGGCATCGCCTTGAGCGCGGCGGCAGCGACGGTGACGGGATCGTCGCCGGGTGAGAACCGGCTGATCAGCCGCACCGCATCCAACGATGCCTTGCCGCAGATCCCGCACGACGAGGTGGTGTAGAAGTTACGCGTCACGTCCAGCTCGGGCGCCATGACGCCGGGTGCCAGGGTCACGTCGAGAACGTTGTAGGTGTTGACGCCGTCAGGGTCGCGCCCGCCGCAGTAGCGCACGGCTTGAACGTCGCCATGATCGGTGATCACCCCTTCGGTGAGCAGAAAGCCTTGCGCGAGTTCGAAATCCGAGCCAGGAGTGCGCATGGTCACCGTGACGGCGGTCCCGTTTACGCGAATCTCGAGCGGTTCCTCGACGGCCAGTGTCTCCGGCCGGGTGACCGCTTGCTCGGCGGTCAGATGACGCACCCGCCGACGTGCCGTTACGCGACCCACTCGGTCCTTATCGCCGTTGAATGCTGAGCCACCACAGGCCCCATCGCTCGTTCACCCCCAGACTTTACACACCAGCCGCGCTGCGCTAACCCCGAAACGGAGGGATCGCTAATCCCGCCGGTCCCCCTGGCTATCTGTCGGGAACCCATCATCTGCACGAACGTCAGCACCTATGGTGGACATGCCGATGGCACTCCAGAACCGGGTCGCCGCGGCACAGCCGCAGCAAGACGTGGACGGTCGACGCGCGGTTGCCGGCCGCAGGCCAGCCATGGTGGCGTGGGCGTGCGGTATATCTTTGGACTTCTGTTGAATGTGGGTCGAGTGAGGGATCAAGTGGACGAGGTGAACGCCGGTTCCGGTGCAGCGTCACCGCAGCCGGTGACCGTTGACCCCGCGACCGTATTCGCCGCTCTCGCGGAGATCATCTACCAGGGCTCCGACCCCTCGGAGGTGTACGCCGCCATCTGCGTCGCGGCGACCCTGGTGGTTTCGGGCTGTGATCACGCCAGCCTGCTGGTGCGCCGCGACGGCCGCTACATCACCGTCGGCGCCAGTGACCGGATCGCCCAACACATCGACGACATGGAACGCGCCGCCGGCGACGGGCCCTGCATCGACGCCATCGAGGACGAAACCCCGCAGATCGACGCCGACCTGACCACGCCCTCACTCTGGCCCAAACTGGCGTCCCGCCTGGTAGAGGAGACGCCGGTGCGGGGAGCCATGGGATTCCGGTTGATGGTCGATCGCCAGGTCACCGGGGCGCTCGACCTGTTCAGCGACACTCCCAAAGCTTTCAACGCCGAGTCCGCGGGCCAGGCGACCGTGCTGGCGTCGTTCGCGAGCGTGGCGATTAACGCGATCGGGCAGGGCGAGGACGCCGCCACCCTGCGGCGGGGCCTATTGAGCAACCGCGAAATCGGTAAGGCCGTGGGCATGTTGATGCTGCTCAATGACATTTCCGAGGAAGAAGCATTCGACGTGCTGCGGCGATACTCGCAGGATCTGAACATCAAGCTCTCCGACGTGGCGCGCAAGGTGATCACGCAACGCGGACAGCTCACGTTCGACGGCGAGGATTAATCACTCCGGCAGGCGTAGCTCCGGCTTTTCGACCTCTTCGATGTTGACGTCCTTGAAGGTGACCACCCGCACCTGCTTGACGAACCGGGCCGGCCGGTACATATCCCAAACCCAGGCATCAGCGAGCCGCAACTCGAAGTACACCTCGCCATCAGCGTTGCGCGGCACCATCTCGACACTGTTTGCCAGATAAAAGCGCCGCTCGGTTTCTACCACGTAGCTGAACTGGCCGACGATGTCCTTGTATTCGCGGTACAGCGAGAGCTCCATCTCGGTTTCGTACTTTTCGAGATCTTCCGCACTCATCTGCTCAGACGTCCTTCTCGCTGCGAATCCTGCCTTGAATCCAGCCCCGCCCCATCTTCCCTCACAAGATTTCGGCCCGCTCGCCCGGATAGCCGGGTTTGAACTCGGCCACCACCCGCGTGCCGGACCCGCTAGCGACCCGACGCACGTTGATGAACGAATACCGGTGCTGGGGGCAGGGTCCCAGCCGGGCCAATGCCTTGCTATGCGCGGCCGTGCAGTAGCCCTTGTGCTCGGCGAAACCGTAGCCCGGGTGCTCGGCGTCCATTGCGACCATCAACCGGTCGCGGCTGACTTTGGCCAGCACACTGGCCGCGGCAATGCAGGCGGCCGCCGCGTCGCCGCTGATCACCGGCAGCGACGGCATCGGCAGGCCCGGCACGCGAAAGCCGTCGCTCAACACGTACCCGGGCCGTACCGGGAGGCCGGCGACCGCGCGCCGCATGCCTTCGATGTTGGCGATGTGCACACCGCGCCGGTCGACCTCGACCGACGGTATGAACACCACGTGGTAGGCCAGCGCGTAGCGCCGGATCAACGGGAACAGCCGCTCTCGTGCCTTCTCGGTGAGCTTTTTCGAATCATCAAGGGCAGCAAGACTTTCCAGCCGATTCGGGCCCAGCACGCAGGCGGCTACCACCAGCGGACCCGCGCACGCGCCACGGCCCACCTCGTCCACCCCGGCCACCGGCCCCAGACCGTTGCGCTGCAGCGCTGACTCCAGGGTGCGCAATCCGGAGGACTTGCGGATCACCGTTCGCGGGGGCCAGGTCCGGGTCATATCCGAGCCACGGCTACTGACCCTGCTGGGGGTTCACCGAACCCACGCCACCCCATCGCGACGGCGGCCACACGATGAACCTGGCCTTGCCGATGACATTGGACACCGGAATGGTCCCCGCCGTGGGATCGCCGGTGCACAGCAGGCCCTTCAGCGCGTCGGCGGGGGTGCTCGTGCAGTGGGCGCGCGAGTCCGCCGAGTGGGTTCGGTTGTCGCCCATCACCCACAGGCGTCCGGGCGGGACGGTGATCGGCCCGAACTCGCTGCCCAGACATGGGTAGACGGCAGGGTCGGCCATCATGGTGGCGGGATTCAGAAAAGGCTCCTTGAGCGGCTTGCCGTTGACAGTCAAGCCGGTGTCGGCCCGGCACTGCACCGTCTGTCCTCCCACCGCGATGACGCGCTTGACCAGATCGTTCTCGTCGGGAGGCACGAATCCGACGAACGAGAGCGCGTTCTGCACCCACCGCACGGCGGGATTGGGCGAGCGGATCGACTTGTATCCGGTGTTCCAGTTCGGCGGCCCCTTGAAGACGATCACGTCGCCGGGTTGGGGTGAGCCGAACCGGTAGGTGAGTTTGTCCACCATGATGCGGTCGCCGACGCAGCCGGTGCATCCGTGCAGCGTGGGTTCCATGGATTCCGACGGGATCAGGTACGGGCGAGCCACGAAGGTCAACATCAGGTAGTAGAGGACTATCGCGATCGCCGCCAGGATCGCCAGTTCCCGCAGCGCCGAGCGCTTCGCGGGCTCGGCGTCGTCACTCTCGGCGGCTTCGGCCGTCTCGTCGTCACCGTCGGCCCGGGCGTTCTCGGGGAGCGCGTCGGGCGCGTCAGGGTTGCGAGTAGAGACCTGGGGCTCCGCCTGGCCGGCGTCGGGCAGGGCCCCAGGTTCAGGCTGCGCCGGCCGGGGCGAGGAGTCGGGGGTTTCGGTCACAGGATCAGCGTAGCCAGCGCGGTCGGCGCGTCCGCGACGCGAGCGCTGCCGCGAAGGCGTGCCCGCTCAGCGCTTTTCCTTGATCTTGGCTTTCTTGCCTCGAAGCTCACGCAGGTAGTAAAGCTTGGCGCGACGGACATCGCCACGGGTCACCACCTCGATATGGTCGATGTTGGGCGAATGCACCGGGAAGGTTCGTTCGACACCCACGCCGTAGCTCTCCTTGCGCACCGTGAACGTCTCGCGGATCCCGCCGCCCTGCCTGCGGATCACCACGCCCTTGAACACCTGGATGCGCTCTTTGGCGCCCTCGATGACCTTGACGTGCACGTTGATAGTGTCACCCGGGCTGAAGGCCGGGATGTCGTCGCGCAGCGACGCCTGGTCGACGAAGTCCAGCCTGTTCATTGGAGAGCACTTCCTTGCGGGTCGTGGTCGGCGGCAGCAGCCGACACGCGGACGCGCGGCAGTCACCGAGCCGATGGTTCGGGCTTTGCGGGTGCATCTCGCAGCTGGCGGGAACTAACCCGGCCCTTGGGTGGAGCAGAGACCGCCGTGGCCAGCCTGTGGAGACAACTGGTCAATTGTGCCAGACACCCCTCTTGCAGTGAAAATCACAGGAAATCGGGGTGGTTCGCGGCGCGCCAAATCCGCTGGTGAATGGTACATATGAACGGGGTCAATTTGCGCCGGTTGCAGTCGTCCCCCGACACGTTCGTGATGTCGAGGAAGTATCGGAGGACAGGCATGCGGGCACGGCCGCTGACGCTGCTCACCGCAACGGTGGCGGTGACGTTGGTGGTCGTTGCGGGCGGCGAGACAAACCTGGCCGCAAAGGTTTCGGCGAAGGCAGCAACGACGGCACATAACTACAGCTGGTACCAACCCCCAATCCAAGCGCAGGCCCAAACCCAAACCCAAGCGCAACCTCAGCCCGTTGAACTGCTGCTGCGGGCCATCTCGCCAACCGGTGCGCCCGCGGCGATGCCGAACCCGGGGCTCACCGGGGTCCAGGACCGGATCCAGCGGGCCACCGACGAGGCCGCCGCCAGCGGTGCCACGCTCTCGGTAGCCGTTCTCGACCGTGCCACCCACCAGCTGGTCTCCAACGGCAACACCCAGATCATCGGCACGGCCTCTGTGGCCAAACTCTTTATCGCCGACGATCTGCTGCTACACGAATCCGAGGGCAAGTTCACGCTGTCCGCCGAGGATCGCGGAGCGCTGGACATCATGTTGCAGTCGTCCGACGACGGCGCCGCCGAGAGATTCTGGGATCAGGGCGGCGGCGACGCCATTATTACCCAGGTCGCGAGCCGCTACGGATTGGCGGCCACCACGCCACCCAACGACGGGCGCTGGTGGAACACCTTGAGCTCGGTGCCCGACCTGATCCGCTATTACGACATGCTGCTCAACGGGTCGGGCGGTCTCCCGCCGGAGCGGGCCGGGATCATCTTCGACGACCTGGCCCAATCCACGCCAAACGGGGACGACGGCTATCCGCAGCGGTTCGGCATCCCCGACGGGCTGTACGCCGAGCCGGTCGCGGTCAAGCAAGGCTGGATGTGCTGTGTTGGCAGCGCCTGGATGCATCTGTCCACCGGCGTGATCGGCTCGGACCACCGCTACATCATGGTGGTCCAATCGCTGCAGACGGCCGACGACGCCAGCGCCCGACAGACGATCACTCAGGCCGTCAAGACGATATTTCCCGAGGGCCGCATCTAGCCCGGCGCGTCGGGGGCCAGATCGGGCCGGCGATCCCGCGTGCGCTGTAGCGAAACCTCGCGACGCCAGGCGGCAATCCGCGCGTGGTCACCGGAGAGCAGCACCTCCGGGACGTCCAGGCCACGCCAGCTCGGCGGACGGGTGTAGCTGGGGCCCTCCAGCAGCCGGTGCAGGGCCGGCGAATGCGAATCATCCTGATGCGACGCGGGATTGCCCAAAACTCCGTCCAGCAGCCGCAGCATGGCCTCGATCATCACCACGGCCGCCGACTCTCCGCCCGGCAGTACGTAGTCGCCGATCGAGACCTCTTGCACGCGCATCCGCCGGGCAGCGTCCTCGACGACGCGTTGGTCGATGCCCTCGTAGCGACCGCAGGCGAAGGCCAGGTGGCTCTCGGTGGTCCAGCGCTGCGCTGTCGCCTGGGTGAACAGCGCACCGGCCGGGGTCGGAACGATCAAAAGTGTTTCATCCGAACAGATTTCGTCCAGCGCCTCACCCCACACCGGGGCTTTCATCACCATCCCCGGCCCACCGCCGTAGGGCGCATCGTCCACCGAACGGTGCACGTCGTGGGTCCACCGTCGCAGATCGTGCACCCGCAGATCCACCAGACCCGAGGCAATCGCCTTGCCCGGCAGCGATTGTCGCAATGGCTCGAGGTAGCCCGGGAAGATCGTGATGACGTCGATAAGCACGACTAACTCAGATCCAGCAGGCCGTCGGGCGGATCGATCTCGATCATGCCGTCGTCCAGCGACACCGACGTGACGATCGCGCCGACGAACGGCACCAGCAACTCGCCGGAATCGCGCTTGACCGATAACAATTCACCCGCCGCGGTGTGCAGCACCTCGGCGACGACGCCGAGGTCCCGGCCGGCCGCCGTGCGAACCCGAAGACCCTCCAACTGGTGGTCGTAGTATGTGTCGGGCTCGTCGATCGGCGGCAGGTCGTCGGAGTCAATGACGAACAGGCTGCCGCGCAACACATCCGCGGCCTCGCGGTCGGCCACTCCTGCCAACCGGACCAGCAGTCGGCCGCCATGTTCGCGCACATCCTCGATGACATAACGGCCATCCCTGCCCCTACCGCGAGAGGCCTTGGCGCACAGCGTAGTACCCGGCGCAAACCGGCCCGCGGGATCGTCGGTGCGGATCTCGACGACAACCTCGCCGTTGATGCCGTGCGCTCGTACGACACGCCCGACTGTCAGCTCCATCAGAGCTCCACGCACTTACTGGTCGGTGTCCACCACGTCGACGCGGATCCCGCGGCCACCGATACCGGCAACCAGCGTGCGCAACGCGGTCGCGGTGCGTCCGCCGCGACCGATCACCTTGCCCAGATCGTCGGGATGGACATGCACTTCGACGGTCCGGCCACGCCGGCTGGTCACCATGTCCACGCGCACGTCGTCGGGGTTGTCGACGATCCCCCGGACCAAGTGCTCGACGGCGTCGACGACGACGGTACTCATCAGCTCTCCTGGGCGGGCTCAGCGGACTCGGCCGGCTCGGCGGCCGCGGCGGGCGCGGCGGCCGGCGGTTCGGCCTCGGCGCTGGCGGCGGGAGCCTCGTCAGCGGGCTCGGCGGCCTTGGCGGGTTCGGCGGCTTTGGCGGCCTTCTTGGCCGGCGCCTTCTTCTTCGGCTTGGCGGCTTCGGTGGTGGGTCCGCCGTCGGCCTCGGCCAGCGCGGCGTTAAACAGCTCGAGCTTGCTGGGCTTGGCGGGCTTGACCTTCAGGGTGCCCTCGGCGCCGGGCAAGCCCTTGAACTTCTGCCAGTCGCCGGTGACCTTCAGCAGCTTGAGCACGGGCTCGGTGGGCTGAGCTCCCACGGAGAGCCAATACTGCGCGCGCTCCGAGTTGATCTCTATGAGGCTGGGCTCTTCCTTCGGATGGTAACGACCGATGATCTCGATGGAGCGGCCGTCGCGGCGGGTGCGCGAGTCGGCGACGGCGATTCGGTACTGGGGATTGCGGATCTTGCCAAGCCGGGTGAGCTTGATCTTCACAGCCATGGTTAAGCGTTCTCCTGTGTGTCACGCTGCAATTCAGCGAGCCAGGCGGAATGCCCGGGTCCGGTTTTGCCTCGCGTGTAGTGACCACCGAGCCCCAAAAAAACCGTGGCCGCGCGGCGGACAGCCGCCCATTGTGCCAGAACATGGCGTTGCCGCGGAAATTCGTGGTGATCGCGAGCGCGGCGCAGCCGGGCGAAGCGGGTCACCACCATCAGGCCCCGTGGTGATCGCGAGCGCGCCTACATCACCTTCTGGAAGGTCTTGGTTTCGACGCGGCGGGTCATCCGCCAACCCTGCGGGGTGCGGACGAACTCGTCGTCGTACCACAGCCCGCAGAACAGCACCTGGTTTTTTTCGCCACCGAGCACCATCGGGTTGAAACAGATCACCCGCGACGAGGCGGTGTCCCCATCGATGCGCACCGAGAAATTGCCCAGCATGTGCGCGTACACCGGAAAGTTCGGCAACACCTCCGACAGCCATTTCTTGACCTCCGGGTACTGGCCGTCGATGCCGCCCATCGCGCGGTAGTCGATGTACGCGTCCGGGGTGAACACATTGTCGAGGTCGTCAAATCGGCGCTGGTCAATGGCGGTCGAGTAGTCCACCAGCAGCTGCTGGATTTCCAACCGGTCGGAAACTTCGGCGAGGCTCAACATGCTTCGATTCAACACCGCGGTCGCACAACCACGAATAGGCGTCCGGGTGCCCTGGAAGTTAAACTCTGCGCCCATGCGAAAGCTCATCGTCGCAATCGCTGCTCTTCTCTGTTTGATCGGTGCGGGGACCGGTCTCGGGACGTCCGCCACTTCCTGGGCCGACAGCATGCAACCGGCCGGCTCGGTGCCCATCCCCGACGGTCCGGCGCAAACCTGGATCGTCGCCGACCTCGACAGCGGCCAGGTGTTGGCGGGCCGTGACCAGAACGTGGTTCACCCGCCCGCGAGCACAATTAAGGTGTTGCTGGCGCTGGTGGTGCTCGACGAGCTGAACCTGGACTCGACCGTCGTCGCCGACGTCGCCGACACCCAGGTCGAGTGCAACTGCGCCGGCGTCAAGCCGGGTCACACGTACACCGCGCGCCAACTGCTCACCGCCCTGCTGCTGGTGTCGGGCAATGACGCCGCCAACACGCTGGCGCACCTGCTGGGCGGCCAGGATGCCGCGGTGGACAAGATGAACGCCAAGGCCGCGTCGCTGGGCGCGGTGAGCACGCACGCGGCAACCCCGTCGGGGCTGGACGGGCCGGGCGGTTCCGGGGCTTCGACGGCGCACGATCTGGCGGTCATCTTCCGCGCCGCGATGGCCAACCCGGTGTTCGCCCAGATCACCGTGACGCCGTCGGCGATGTTCCCGACCGATAGCGGTGATCAACCGATCGTTAACCAGGACGAGTTGTTGCAGCGCTATCCCGGCGCGATCGGCGGCAAGACCGGGTTCACCGATGCCGCCCGCAAGACGTTCGTGGGCGCCGCGGCCCGCGGCGGCCGCCGGTTGGTCATCGCGATGATGTACGGGCTGGTGAAGGCGGGCGGGCCCACGTATTGGGACCAGGCCGGCAGTTTGTTCGACTGGGGTTTCGCGCTCAATCCGCAGTCCAGCATCGGCATGCTCTGAGAGCGCCGCAGCTCAGTTCGGCAGCGCCGCGGTGAGCAGCGCCGTCAGCACCGGGATGCGCTTGTCCGCGATGTCGGGCTGTGGCAGCACCTCTTCCACGATCGCGGCCCCGTCAAACACGTTGGTCAACAGCGTCACCAGGACCGGAAATGTCTCCGCGGGAAAGCTTTCGGCCCCGGGCAGCGCCCGCGCGGTGTCGTGGATCTTCGCGGCGTACTGGCCGAGTTCGTGCTGCAACGTGGCCTTGAGCTTCTCGTCGGTGCGTGCGGCGATCATCAACTCGTAGAGCACGGCGTTGGTCGGGGCGCTGGTGATGTCCCGCACGATTGCCAGTGCCGCTTCCAGCGCCCGCTGGTCGGCCGGTATCTCGGCGACCTGCTCGGTTAACGTCTCCAGTTGACGACGCAGCACCTCCGACGCCGTCGCGGCCATAAAATCGCCCATCGTTTCGAAGTGCCGGAACAGGGCGCCCACCGACACCCCCGCCCGCTTGGCGATCACGGCGGCGGATGCCCGCGCGTATCCGATCTCGACGATCGTGGCGATGCTCGCGTCGAGCAGCCGCCCGATGGTTTCCTCGCGGCGTTGCTGCTGGGTCCTGGCCATCTCAGGCCGACAGACTTAACTGGGCCGGCTGGCGCTCGCCCGCCCGCAGATACCGGCCCGACTTCACCGTCTGCCCATAACCGTCGCGGAAGTGCCCGGCACGGAAGACCACGGCGCCGCCCACGCCCGTCGCGACCACCGTCTGGTCGTTGCGATTGACCATTCGCCGCAGGCCGCCGTAGAAGGGCACCTCTGCCTCGTGGTAGCCGTCCACCGATTCGTCCAGGTGGGACGGGTCGATAACGACGAAGTCCGCACGGTCGCCTTCGCGCAGCGTGCCCGCGTTAATACCGAACCACTCGGCGAGTTCGCCGGTGAGGCGGTGGACAGCTCGCTGGATGGACAGGAAGGGTGTCCCGGCCCGGTCGGCGTCCCGCGTGCGCTTGAGCAGGCGCAACGGGAAGTTGTAAAAGGCCATGTTGCGCAGATGCGCACCGGCGTCGGAGAAGCCCATGTGGACGCTCGGCTCGGCGGCCAGCTTGTTGAGCTGCTTGGGCCGGTGGTTGGCGACGATCGTCGTCCATCGCACGTTGCGCTCGCCGTTCTCCACGAGCACGTCGAGGAAAGCATCGAGCGGGTGCAGGCCCCGCTCCTTGGCGATAGTGCCGAAGCTCTTGCCGATCAACGACCGGTCCGGGCAGTCGACAATCATTGCGTCGTGAAAGTCCTTGTGCCACAACGACGGTCCGAGCTTGATGCGATCGAACTCGCGGCGGAACCGGCGCCGGTAGGACTTATCGGCCAGCAGATCGTTGCGTTCGATTTGTTCACGCAGATGCAGCGCCGCCGTTCCGGCGCCGAACTCCTCGAAAACCGGCAGGTCGATTCCGTCGGAGTACAACTCGAACGGGACCGGCAGGTGCTGGAAGCGCACGCTGGAGCCCAGCAGCTTGTTGAGGATCCGGGTGCCGAGCCCGAAGACGTGCACCGCCTGCGGCATCGACTTAGCGTCGGCGGACACCAGCATGCTCATCCGAACTGCCTTGCGGCGTCCGAACATTCGGCTACTGCTCAGGAAGAACAGCAGGGCGGAGGCCGCGTTCTCGACGTCGGGCGCGCTCTGCAGGATCCGGCCGCGCTTGCGCAACACCTTGATGAGTCGACGCCGCTCGCGCCATGTCGCAAAGGTGGACGGCAGCGCGCGCGACCGGAAGCGGTCGCCGTCGAGTTTGTCGATCGCGGCATCCATCCCCGACATGCCGAGCACCCCGGCGTCGAGCGCCTCGTCGAGCAGCTTCGCCATCTTCTCCAGTTCGGCCTCGGTGGGTCTGACACTGTCGTCGGTGGCACGGTCCAGTCCCAGCACCGCGGTTCGCAGATCCGAATGTCCAAGCAGCGAACCAACATTCGGCCCGAGCGGCAGCGCATCCATCGCCGCGACGTATTCCGCGGCCGTCGACCATGTCCTGTTTCCCTGCAGAGCACCGAGGACGTACTGTCGCGGCACCGCCTCGACCCGGCTGAACAGGTCGGCGGCGTCCTCGGAGTCGGCGTAGACCGTAGACAGCGAGCAGTTGCCCAGCAGCACGGTGGTGACGCCGTGGCGCACCGATTCGCGCAAACCGGGATCCAGCAGTATCTCCGCGTCGTAATGGGTGTGCACGTCGATGAACCCGGGCACGACCCACTTGCCCGCCGCGTCGATCACCTCTGGGCAGTCGGTCTCGTCCAGCGCCGTCGCAGATACCGCGGCGACCACGCCGTCGCGAATGCCCAGGGTTCGGATCTGCGGAGCGCTGCCGGCACCGTCGAACCACAAGCCGTCGCGGATGATCACGTCGTACTGCACTGTTTGCCTCCCGGTCGTCGTGTTGCGACCAGGCTAACATAGATAGTAAGTACTCGCAATCTTTCTTGAAACGGGCATCTCTGCCGGGCCGGTCAAAAGCAGGTCAGCGACCGGGCGTCGTCGGTCCCCCGGTCGGCGGGGTGGGCGCGTCGGTGACCGTGGCGGGGTCGGGCACCGTGACCGCAGTGGGGACTTCGCCGCTCTTGGACGCGACGGCGGGGATGCGGAGCGTGGATCCACGCTGGCTGCACTCGTTGGTCTGGACGATGACGTCCATTTCACCGATTAGATCGCCCTCCGACTGGGGCCGTAGCGACAACACCTGAGTGGTTGTCTGGGTCTGCGCGATCCCGTTCGGGCCGACGCACGGGAACTGCACGGTGTCCGGCTGGGACTGCCAGTGACCGTCGCCGAACATCATGACCAGCAGCCGGCCGCCGTCGGGGGAGTTCGTCTGGGTGTGCTCGTTGCCGTCGAGCTGTATCGCGGAGGCGGTGCACGACGTCGGCGTGCACGCCGACCGGAACGCCCACCAGGTGTCCACGTTCGGCGGTTGCGGGTCCGGCGTGTAGTCGAACGTCTGCCGTGCGCGTTGGACCTCGATGCGATAGGTGCCCTCGAGAGGGGCGGGTGGGGCGCTCGGCGCACTGGCCGACGGTGGCGCCGCCGCTGCCGACGGGCTCGGCGTCGGGGTAGTGACCTGAGTGGCCTGGTTGGACGCCTGTTCGGTCTTGCGCCCGATGACGATGCCGACGGCGAGCAGACCACCGAGCAGCAGCACTGCCGCGATTGCCAACAGGCTATTGCGCGCCGCGCGCTTCTTCCGCCCGGTTGCACCGGACTGCGCGACCGGCGGTCGGGCCGCGTTCAAATACCCGTCCGGCCGCGGCGCCGACGCCCCGCGCCGGGGCGGCCGTCTAGAGCGCCGCTCCGGCGCGGCAGCGTTGGCAACGAACTTGGCCCACGGGGTTTCCGCGGCTTCGATGCCCCCGATCTCGGGCCACTCATAGGCCGGGTACTCGATCGTGTTGATCGGATCGACGGCGAAGACGGCCTCGGGACTGCGGTCGCCGGTCGATACACCGGCATGTTCGTAGACGGCGTCCGCGAATTCGCGGCAACTCCCGAACCGAGCAGCGGGTTCAACCGCCAGCGCCCTGGCGAACACACCGTCGAGACGGGCCAGCTCGGGACGTTGGTCGCCGAGTCTGGGCGGCACTCCGTCGGCATGCGTGCCTGGCGGGCCCCCGGTGAGCAGGTGAAAAGCGGTGGCCGCCAACGCGTACTGATCGGCGCGCCCGTCGATGTCGACCCCGGTCGACTGTTCGGGTGCGGCATAGACGGCCGCCTTGGCATCGACTTGGCGGCGGGCCAGCCCGAAGTCAGCCAACATGACCCGTTGCTCACCCTGCCCGGCGCTGGTCAGCAGGATGTTGGCAGGCTTGACATCGCGATGCAGGATGCCACGCTCGTGCGCATAGTCGAGGGCGCCGGCGAGGGCGGCGACGATGGCGAGCACCTCACCTACGGGTAAAACCGCCGGGAAGCGATCGGCCATGAGCTGCCTGGCGTTGCTGCCGTCGACGTAATCCGTCGCGACCCACAGCTGCCCGTGGAACTCGCCGCGGGCATGAACTTCCAGGATGTGCGGGTGGTAGAGATTCACCGCAATCGCGGTTTCCCGCTCGAATCGCCGGCGGAACTCTTCGTCGATCGACAACGCCAGGGAAAGGACCCTCAGCGCCATCCAGCGCGACGATCTGGGGTCCTGAACAAGGTAGACCTCGCCCGTCCGTCCAGACCCCAACATCCGCGCGACGATGTACCCGGCAAAGGTCGCGCCGCTGGCCAACGCCATGAGCCCGATGGTAATCGCCGTCGAGACTCGGCGCGCGGCGGTTGCCGGGCCGGGATCAGGGCCGAAACGTCTTGCCGCGCAGGATCACCAGATCGGGGCGGTTCAGCACGTCTGGACCCTGCCGTGGGTCCTCGGCATAGCACAACAGGTCGGCCGAGGCCCCGTCATCGAGCGCAGGCCGGCCCAGCCAGCGACGGGCATCCCAGCACGCCGCGCCCAGCGCGTCGGTCGCGCTCATCCCGATGCCCTTGAGCGAGTCGACCTCGTCGGCGATGCGCCCGGGCGCGATCATCGTGCCGGCGTCAGTGCCGGCGTAGATCGGCACCCCGGCTTCTCGCGCCCCGGCGATCCGGGGATGCGCGCGGGCATGCAGCTCGCGCATGTGGGCCGCGTAGACGGGATAGCGCGCGGCCGCCTCGGCGATGCCGGGGAAGTTTTCGACGATGTTGATCATGGTCGGCACCAACGCGGTGCCGTGCTCGACCATCAGGGCGATGGTGTCGTCGGTGAGCCCGGTGCCGTGCTCGATGCAGTCGATGCCCGCCTTAATCAACCCGGGCAGCGCGTCCTCGCTGAAGACGTGCGCGGTGACCCGTGCCCCGTGCGCGTGTGCGGCATCGATCGCGGCTTTGAGCACGTCGTCGGACCACAGCGGGGAGAGATCGCCGACGTCGCGATCGATCCAGTCACCGACCAGTTTGATCCAACCGTCACCGCGGCGGGCCTCCTCGGCGACCGCCGCCGGCAGCTGCCATTCGTCGTCGAGTTCTATTGCGAAGCCGGCCTGATAGCGCTTGGGCCTGGCCAGGTGCTTGCCGGCGCGGATGATGCGCGGCAGGTCTTCGCGGTCGTCGAGGCTGCGAGTGTCGGTAGGCGAGCCGCAGTCACGCAACAGCAGCGCACCGACTTCGCGTTCGGCCTCGGCCTGCGCGATCGCCTCGTCGAGCGGGATCTCGCCGTGGCGACCGAGCCCGACGTGGCAGTGCGCGTCCACCAGTCCGGGCACGATCCACCCACCGTCGAACACGGTGTCGGACCCGGCGACCCGCTCGGTGCTGATGCGGCCGTCGACGACCCACAGTTCGAGGGGCGCCTCGTCGGGCAGACCCACCCCGCGCACGTGCATGGGCACCGCGCGGCTACCTCTTGCCCGGGTTTCCCGGGAACTTCAGCTTGGACAGGTCGAAGTCGGCCAGCGCGGGTGGTAGCTCGTTCAGACCTTCGGGCATCTGCGACAGGTCCGGGAAGCCCTCCGGCATGCCCCCGGGGCCGAACGGGCTCCTAACCTTGGGCGGCGTCGGGCCGCGAGCGCCCTTTTTGCCCTTTTTACCCTTGGCCGCCTTGCTTTTCCGTGTGGCCGACTTGCGGCCGATGCCGGGAATGCCCATGCCCCCGAGCATCGACGACATCATCTTGCGGGCCTCGAAGAAGCGGTCGACGAGCTGGTTGACCTCGGACACCGCGACGCCCGAACCGTTGGCGATGCGCAGCCGCCGCGAGGCGTTGATGATCTTCGGATCGGCGCGTTCCTGCGGGGTCATCCCGCGGATGATGGCCTGCACCCGGTCGAGTTGCTTGTCGTCGATCTCGGCCAGTGCCTCTTTCATCTGACCGGCCCCGGGCAGCATGCCCAGCAGGTTGCCGATCGGGCCCATCTTGCGGACAGCAAGCATCTGCTCGAGGAAGTCCTCCAGCGTCAGCTCGCCCGCGCCGATCTTGGCCGCGGCTTCTTCGGCCTTCTGCGCGTCGAAGACCTGCTCGGCCTGCTCGATCAGGCTCAGCACGTCGCCCATGCCCAGGATGCGGCTGGCCATCCGGTCCGGGTGGAAGACGTCGAAGTCTTCCAGTTTCTCGCCGCTGGACGCGAAAAGGATTGGCACGCCGGTCACCTCGCGGACCGACAGCGCGGCGCCGCCGCGGGCGTCGCCGTCGAGCTTGGTCAGGACCACACCGGTGAAGCCGACGCCCTGGCCGAAGGCCTCGGCGGTAGCCACGGCGTCCTGCCCGACCATGGCGTCCAGGACGAAGATCACCTCGTCGGGGCTGACCGCGTCCCGGATGGCGGCGGCCTGGGCCATCAGCTCCTGGTCGATGCCCAGGCGCCCAGCGGTGTCGACGATCACGACGTCGAAGTGCTTGGCGCGGGCCTCGGCAAGGCCCGCCGCCGCGACGGCGACGGGGTCTCCGGTAGGCCCGCCCTCCGGGCCAGCAGGTGGGCCCCCGGGATGCGGCGCGAACACCGTCACCCCGGCCCGCTCGCCGACGACCTTCAGCTGGTTCACCGCGGCGGGCCGCTGCAGGTCGCAGGCCACCAGCAGCGGCGTGTGACCCTGCCCCCGCAGCCACGCCGCCAGCTTGCCGGCCAGCGTCGTCTTACCGGAACCCTGCAGACCGGCGAGCATGATCACGGTCGGCGGCGTCTTGGCGAACGCCAGCTGGCGGGTCTGGCCACCAAGGATGCCGACGAGTTCTTCGTTGACGATCTTGACAACCTGTTGCGCCGGATTCAGGGCACCGGACACCTCGGCGCCTTTGGCGCGTTCTTTGATCCGGTGCACGAACGCCCGCACGACGGGCAGGGAGACGTCCGCTTCCAGCAGCGCCAGCCGAATTTCGCGGGTGGTGGCCTCGATATCGGCGTCGGTCAGCCGGCCCTTGCCGCGCAGTCCCGCGAGCGCACCGGTCAACCGGTCGGATAGGGATTCAAACACGACCGCCAGCCTAGCCGGGTGACGGCGAGCGCCGGCACGGCGCGAGTAAGGAACCCGGCAATCCAGACCAGCCGGGTGACGGCGAGCGCCGGCACGGCGCGAGTAAGGAACCCGGCAATCCAGACCAGCGGGTGCGTTCGCACGCTTGCTCGACACGCGCGACCTGACGGCAGTCCGAGACTGGCGCTAATCTAGGCGCGAATCGCTAGGGCTAGTCGTAGGAAGGAACCCCCATGAACGCCCGTGTCGAGCAGTTGGAGTTTCAGGCGGAAGCCCGGCAACTGCTGGATTTGATGGTCCACTCCGTCTACTCCCATAAGGATTCGTTTCTGCGGGAGTTGATCTCGAATGCGTCCGACGCGCTGGACAAGCTGCGGCTGGAAGCGTTCCGGAACAAAGATCTGGATGTCGACACATCCGATCTGCACATCGAGATCGACATAGACAAAGGCGCCCGGACTCTGACGATCCGCGACAACGGCATCGGCATGACTCGCGACGAGGTCGTGGATCTGATCGGCACCCTGGCCAAGTCGGGCACGGCCGAGCTGCGTCAGCAACTGCGCGAGGCCAAAAACCTGAAGAACGTTGCCGCCTCAGAGGAGCTGATCGGGCAGTTCGGCATCGGCTTCTATTCGTCGTTCATGGTGGCCGACAAGGTCACGCTGCTCACCCGCAAGGCCGGCGAGAGCGAGGCCACGCGGTGGGAGTCTAGCGGCGCGGGCACCTACACCATCGAGTCCGTGGACTCCTCAAGTGGCGGGGCTCCGCAGGGGACCTCGGTCACGCTGCACCTCAAGCCCGAGGACGCCGAGGACGAACTGCACGACTACGCCGCGGAGTGGACGATCCGGCATCTGGTCAAGAAGTACTCCGACTTCATTGCCTGGCCGATAAGGATGGAGGTCGAGCGGCGAGAGCCAGCCGCGGACGAAGAGGGCGGCGAAGAGACCGTCACCATCGAAACCGAGACCCTCAATTCGATGAAGGCGCTGTGGGCCAGGCCCAAAGACGAAGTCTCCGAAGAGGAATACAAGGAGTTCTACAAGCACATCGCGCACGCGTGGGACGACCCGCTCGAGGTCATCGCGATGAAGGCCGAAGGCACCTTCGAGTACCAAGCCCTGCTGTTCATCCCGTCGCACGCCCCGTTCGACATGTTCAACCGGGACGCCAACCTCGGCGTCCAGCTGTATGTCAAGCGAGTGTTCATCATGAACGACTGCGACCAGCTCATGCCCGATTACCTGCGCTTCATCAAGGGCGTCGTGGACGCACAGGATATGTCGCTCAACGTTTCTCGCGAAATCCTGCAGCAGGACAGGCAGATCAACGCGATCCGGCGCCGGCTCACCAAGAAGGTGCTGTCGACGATCAAGGACATCCAGTCCGGGCGGCCGGAGGACTACCGCACGTTCTGGGCCCAGTTCGGCAAAGTCGTCAAGGAGGGCCTGCTGTCGGACTACGACAACCGCGAGGCCCTGCTGGGCATCTCCTCGTTCGCCTCCACGCACAGCGAGGAGGAGGCCACCACGCTGGCCGCGTACGTCGAACGCATGAAGGACGGTCAGGAGCAGATCTTCTACGCGACCGGCGAGACCCGCCAGCAGATCCTGAAGTCGCCGCACCTGGAGGCGTTCAAGGCCAAGGGTTACGAGGTGCTGCTGCTGACCGACCCCGTCGACGAGGTCTGGGTGGGAGTGGTCAACGAGTTCAACGGCAAATCCCTGCAATCGGTGGCCAAGGGCGAGGTGGACCTGGGCTCCGAGGGCGAGACGTCGGCAGCCGAGCGCGAGGAACAGCAGAAGGATTTCGCCGACCTGCTGAGCTGGTTGAAGGAAACCCTGAGCGAGCACGTCAAGGAGGTGCGGCTGTCCAGCCGCCTGACCGACTCGCCCGCGTGCCTGATCACCGACGCCTTTGGGATTACCCCGGCGCTTGCCCGCATCTACCGGGCGAACGGGCAGGACGTGCCGGTGGGCAAGCGGATCCTGGAACTCAACCCGGAGCATCCGCTGATCACCGGCCTGCGTGACGCGCACAAGGACGCGTCCGACGAGACGCGGAAACGATCGGTCGGCGAGACCGCGGAGTTGCTTTACGGCACGGCGCTGCTCGCCGAAGGCGGCGCGCTCGAAGATCCGGCGCGGTTCGCCGAACTCCTCGCCGATCGACTGACCCGCACGGTATAGGAGACGCGCCGCGTCGCGGTGCGCCTCGAAAAGCGTTGCCGTGCTACATTTCACAGCCACGCCGCTGACGCTGACGTCCACGGGGGGATCAGAGGGGGACGTGTTTTATGCAGCCGGTCGGCACCCAGGTGTTGCGCGGCTGGCAGCGTCGCGCGCTGGTGAAGTACCTGGCCGGTTCGGCGCGCGACTTCCTGGCCGTGGCCACACCCGGATCCGGAAAGACGAACTTTGCGCTGCGCGTGGCCGTCGAACTGCTCAACCAGCGCGCGGTGGAGCAGATCACGGTCGTCGTGCCCACCGAGCACCTCAAGGTGCAGTGGGCCCAGGCCGCCGCGCGGCACGGCATCTCGCTGGACCCGAGGTTCTCCAACTCCAACCCCCAGACCTCGCCGGAATATCACGGCGTGATGGTCACCTACGCACAGGTCGCCACACACCCGACGCTGCACCGGGTGCGCACCGAGCAACGCAAGACGTTGGTCGTCTTCGACGAGATCCACCACGGCGGTGACGCCAAGACCTGGGGTGACGCCATCCGGGAAGCCTTCAGTGACGCCACCCGCCGACTTGCGCTGACGGGCACGCCCTTTCGCAGCGACGACAGCGCCATCCCCTTCGTCATGTACTCGCCCGACGGCGGCGGTGTGCTGCGTTCGCAAGCCGACCACACCTACGGCTATGCCGAAGCCCTCGCCGACGGGGTGGTCCGGCCGGTGGTCTTTCTCGCCTACTCCGGGCAGGCGCGCTGGCGCGACAGCGCTGGCGAGGAGCACGAGGCGCGCCTGGGTGAACCGCTGTCCGCCGAGCAGACCGCACGCGCGTGGCGCACCGCCCTTGACCCCGCCGGTGAGTGGATGCCCGCGGTGATCGCCGCCGCCGATGAGCGGCTTCGCCAGCTACGCACGCACGTGCCCGACGCCGGCGGGATGATCATCGCCTCCGATCGGACGGCCGCCCGTGCATACGCCAAACTGCTGACGACGATCACCTCCGAAGCGCCCACGGTCGTTCTCTCCGATGACCCCGGATCGTCGGCCAGGATCAGTCAATTCGCCGAGAGCACCAGCCGGTGGCTGGTAGCCGTGCGCATGGTGTCCGAGGGGGTCGACGTGCCCCGGCTCGCAGTTGGGATCTACGCCACCAGTGCCTCGACGCCGCTGTTCTTCGCGCAAGCGATCGGCCGGTTCGTGCGGTCGCGCCAAACCGGGGAAACCGCGAGCATCTTCCTGCCGTCGGTGCCTAACCTGCTGCAGCTGGCCAGCGAGCTGGAGGCCCAGCGCAACCACGTGCTGGGCCAGCCTGATCGCATATCGCTCGAGGATCCCCTGCTCGACGATCCCGCCACCCGAACGCAAACCGAGAAGGGCGACACGGACAACGGCTTCATCTCGTTGGGCGCCGACGCCGAACTGGATCAGGTCATCTTCGACGGATCCTCGTTCGGCACCGCCACCCCGGCCGGCAGTGACGAGGAGGCCGACTACCTTGGCATCCCCGGGCTGCTGGATGCCGACCAGATGCGCGCCCTGCTGCACCGCCGCCAGGACGAACAGCTGCAGAGGCGCGCAGTCACCGGACGCGCCGGGTCGTCCGGCCCGCCAACCACACACGGCCAACTACGCGAGTTGCGGCGCGAGCTCAACACGCTGGTGTCCATAGCCCACCACCGCACCGGCAGGCCCCATGGCTGGATCCACAGCGAACTGCGTCGCCGCTGCGGCGGACCGCCCATCGCCGCAGCGACCCGCGATCAGCTCAAAGCGCGCATCGAGGCCTTGCGGCAGCTCAACACCGAACTCGCCTGAGCGCAGCCTGCGCCGAGATTGCCGTGAGGGTTGTGTATCCGGCGAAATCACGACCATGACGGCAATCTCGGCGAGCCAAACCTAGTCGCCTGCGGGCTCGTCGAACACGGCGTCCCGGGACGCGCCCAAGACAGCCAATAAGTGTTCCTCGACCGCGGCCCTTGCAGCGTCCTCGGATTCCTCCGGCACGGCCACACAGAAGACATCGGCCGCCGTGGAGCCGAACGTGTTGACCTTCGCCCAGGTGATGTCGGCACCGGCACGCTCGAGCCCCCGGGTCAGCAGGGCGAGCAACCCGATCCGGTCCATGGCACGCACCTCGACGACGAGCTGACCGGGAGCGGCGGTGTCCAGCCACAGGATGTGGGGCGGGGCGGTCGACCGCGTCAGGGGCGCCCCGAGCTGGACCTCGCCGGCTCGACCCACCGCCGAACCGGCCGCGTCGGCGTAGCGCTTCTCCAGCGTGCCGAGGACGTCGACGTCGCCGTTGAGGGCGCCGACGAACTGCTGACGCAGCAGGTCGGCCGCCGGCGGCGAACCGAAAAGCGGTGACACCACGAACTCGGTGATCGCGACACCCTCGTGAATGTTGACCGTCGCCGAATGGACCCGCAACGAATTCAGGGCCAGCACGGCCGCCGCTTTGGACACCAGCGCGCGTTGATCGGGGGCGACCATCACGGCGGTATTGCGCTCGCTGTCGCTTGGCTGGATCTCCACGTGCACCCCGTGGTCGGCTGCCAGCGAAAGATAGCGTGGCGCAGTAGGTTCGGCCTGCGGCAGCGGCTCACCCGCCATCACTAATCGGCAGCGCCGGACAAGGTCGTTGACCAGAGACGCCTTCCAGTCGCTCCACACTCCCGGCCCGGTGGCCAAGGAGTCGGCCTCCGACAATGCGTGCAGCAGTTCGAGCAACTGCGGATCCCCGCCCAGCGCCTCGGACACGCCCTCGATGGTCGCGGGATCCTTCAGGTCGCTTCGGGTCGCCGTGATGGGTAGCAACAGGTGATGGCGGACCATTTGCGAGACCGTTTCGACGTCGGCGGGCGCCAGCCCCAGCCGCTCGACGATCGGTCTCACCAGGTCGGCCCCGAGCACACAGTGGTCGACGCCACGCCCTTTGCCGATGTCGTGCAGCAGCGCGCCGAGCGCAAGCAGGTCTGGCCGCGCCACCCGAGTGACCAGCGGCGCCGCATTCACAGTTGTCGCCACGACATGGCGGTCCACGGTCCACTTGTGCGACACGTCGCGCGGCGGCAGGTCGCGGATCGCGTCCCATTCCGGCAGCAACCGCCCCCACAGCCCGGTGCGGTCCAGCGCCTCGATCGTGCCCACCGTGGTGGGCCCGGCGGAGATCACCACCAGCAGATCGTCCAAGACCTCCCGCGGCCAGGGCGTCGGCAGGTCGGGGGCGGTAGCGGCCAGCCGGTTCAGCGTGGCGGAACTGATCGGCAGGCCGGTGTGGGCCGACGCCGCGGCCACGCGCAACACCAGCCCGGGATCGTGTTCGGGTTTAGCGTCGAGCGCGAGCACGATTTCGCCGCCGTACTCGACCACACCCTCGTCCAGAGGACGCCGCTTGGGCCGGCGCACCAAGGCGGTGAGGCCACGCCGGGGCAGGGCGTTCTCGGCGGTACGCAGCCCGGCCTCGGAGTGATAGCTGATAGTGCGGCCGGCGTTGGACAGCATGCGCGCCAGGGCAAACCGGTCGCCCACGCCCAGGGCGGCGCTGACCTCGTCGGCGAACTGGGCCAGCAGCTGATCACGACCCCGGCCCGAGACCCGGTGCAGCTCGGTGCGCACGTCGAGCAGGGTCTGATATGCGCTGTCCAGCGAACCCGCCGGCATGTCCGGATTACCGATGCCGTGTCGGTCGATCAGCTGGGCGAGCGCCAGCGCGTCCAGCAGCTGCACGTCGCGCAGCCCGCCGCGACCCGACTTGAGGTCGGGTTCGGCGCGGTTGAAGATCCGGCCGCACCGGCGCCAGCGCGCCTGCGTCATCTCCACAAGCTCGCCCATGCGAGACCGAATCCCGCTGCGCCATTGCCGTCGCACGCCCTCGGTGAGCTCGGCCGACAGCGGCTGGTCCCCGGCGATATGGCGTGCTTCCAACAGACCCAGGGCCGCCGTCATGTCGTTGTTGGCGGTGCTCAACGCCTCGCCGACCGTGCGCACGCTATGGTCCAAGCGCATATTGGCGTCCCACAGCGGATACCAGAGCCGATCGGCAACCTCGCCCAGTGCGTCGGTCCGCTTACCGTCATGCAACAGCACCAGGTCCAGGTCCGAGTACGGCAGCATCTCTCGGCGGCCGAGCCCGCCGTTCGCGACGAGCGCGAAGCCACTGTCTTCGGTGATCCCGATCTCGGCGGCCTTGGCCTGCAACCAGGACTCGTGCAGATCGAGACACGCCTGGCGCAGCGCGGCGGCGTCCAATTCGGTGCTCGGGACTGACAGCAGCGCGCGCCGCGCGGCAGCCAGATCGCTTGCCACGCAAGTGTTTCCCGTGTCAGGTTGGTGCGAATCCTCCGATCCGGAAACCCCGGAAGGGCCGGGTTGAGGTGTCGTCACACCTACCCGGCCCGCCTGGGGCTGGACACAGCCCGGATCAGCAATGTGCGGCTATTCTCAGATCGCGTCGGTTCCACGCTCACCGGTGCGGACCCGCACAATCGTCTCCACGGGACTCACCCACACCTTGCCGTCACCGATCTTGCCGGTGCGTGCCGCCCGGACGATGCTGTCCACTACCTTGTCGACGATCGAATCGTCCACAACGACCTCGATGCGAACCTTCGGCACGAAGTCGACTGAGTATTCCGCACCCCGGTAGACCTCGGTGTGGCCCTTCTGCCGTCCGTAGCCCTGGATTTCGCTGACCGTCATGCCCAGGACGCCGGCGTCCTCCAGGCTGGTCTTGACGTCGTCGAGGGTGAACGGCTTCACGATCGCGGTGACCAGCTTCATCTGTCTGCCTCCACTTTCTCGGCCACTGTTTCCTCGAAGCCGTTAGGGCTGTCGGCCAGGCTGGCCCGGGGAAGGACCGAACCGGTCGCGATTGCGAAATCGTAAGCGCTTTCCGCGTGCTCCGCCTCGTCGATACCTGTGGCCTCGTCCTCGTCGTTGAGCCGCAGCCCGATGGTGTGCTTCAGGATCAAAGCCAAGATAAGGGTAACGATGCCAGAGTAGAACAGAACGGCGAACGCGCCGACTGCCTGTCGTTCCAGCTGCGACCAACCGCCGCCGTAGAACAATCCCTTTGATACCCCGGCCACGCCGCTGATCGCGGTGGATTCGGGGGCGGCGAGCAGACCCACCAGCAGCGTGCCCGTCAAACCACCGATCATGTGCACGCCGACCACGTCGAGCGAGTCGTCGAAGCCGAGCTTGAACTTCAGCCCGACCGCTAGCGCGCACACCACACCGGCGATGAACCCGATGGCCAGGGCGCCGAGCACGTTGACCGACGAGCAGGACGGCGTGATCGCGACCAGCCCGGCGACGATGCCCGACGCGCCTCCCAGCGTGGTGGCATGTCCGTCACGGATCCGCTCGGTGAGCAGCCAGGAGAGCATGGCCGTGGCGGTGGCGATCGTCGTGGTCATGAACGTCGAGCCGGCAGAACCGTTGGAGCTGGTCGCGGATCCGGCGTTGAACCCGAACCAGCCGAACCACAGCAGCCCGGCGCCGAGCATCACGAACGGCAGGTTGTGCGGCCGGAACAGGGTCGTGGGCCAGCCCTTGCGCCTGCCCAGCACTATCGCCAGCGCCAGACCGGCCACACCGGAGTTGATATGGACCGCGGTCCCGCCCGCGAAGTCGATCGCGTGCAGCTTGTTGTTGATCCAGCCACCGTGTTCGGATGCGAATCCATCGGCCGCGAAGACCCAGTGCGCGACCGGGAAGTAGACCACCGTCGCCCACAGTCCGGCAAACACCAACCAGGCCGAGAACTTCAGCCGGTCGGCCACGGCGCCGGAGATCAGCGCGACGGTGATGATCGCGAACATCAGCTGGAAGGCGACGAACACCGTGGCGGGCATGGTGCCGGCCAGCGGGATGTCGGTGGCGGCGGTTCCGCCACTCGCCTTCACGGCATTGCCGCCGATCAGCCCCTTCAGACCCCAGTAATCGCCCGGCCTGCCGACCACGCCCCATTTGTCGTTGCCGAAGGACATCGAGTAGCCGTAGAGCACCCACAGTACGGTCACCACACCCATGGCACTGATGCTCATCATGATCATGTTGAGCACGCTTCTGGTGCGCACCATGCCGCCGTAGAAGAACGCCAGCCCCGGCGTCATCAACAGCACCAGCGCGGAACTCGCCAACATCCAGGCGGTGTCGCCGGTATCGGGTTGGCCCATTTGCGGGAAACTCACTCGCTCACCTCCGGTCGGCCCTCAACTGGCCGTCAGACACGTGCCTGATGACCTGATCCAGAACCATGCGCAATGGTTGTTTCGGCAATGGAGCCGCCATGTTTCGGCGGGATTAACGTCACACGCCGCGTGTAAGCGTTGTCAGCCGAGCAGGGCGTCCACAAATGCCGCCGGCTCAAACGGCGCCAGATCGTCGGGACCTTCACCGAGCCCGACGAGCTTGACCGGCACCCCGAGTTCCTGCTGAACGCGGAAGACGATGCCGCCCTTGGCCGTTCCGTCAAGCTTGGTCAGCACCGCGCCGGTGATGTCGACGACGTCGGCGAATACCCGGGCCTGCGCCAGCCCGTTCTGACCGATTGTGGCGTCGAGGACCAAGAGCACCTCGTCGACGGCCGCGCGCCGTGTTACGACACGTTTCACCTTGCCCAGTTCGTCCATCAGCCCGACCTTGGTGTGCAGCCGGCCCGCGGTGTCGATAACGACGACGTCGGCGCCGGCTTCGATGCCCTTGTCGACCGCGTCGAACGCCACCGAGGCCGGGTCGGCGCCTTCTGCTCCGCGGACCACGTCCGCGCCCACCCTGGACGCCCAGGTCTGCAGCTGATCGGCCGCCGCGGCGCGGAAGGTGTCGGCCGCACCCAGCACGACGCGCCGGCCGTCGGCCACCAGCACCCGCGCGAGCTTGCCGACCGTGGTGGTCTTTCCCGTGCCGTTGACGCCGACGACCAGCAGCACCGACGGATGGTCGGTGTGCGGCAGGGCACGGATGGAACGGTCCATATCGGGCTGCAGCTCCGTGATCAGCACGTCGCGCAGCACGGCCCGGGCATCGGCCTCGGTGCGGACGTTGCCGCTGGCCAGCCGGCCGCGCAGGTGGGTGACCACCGATTCGGTGACGACCGGGCCCAGATCGGCGATCAGCAGTGTGTCCTCGACCTCTTGCCAGGAGTCCTCGTCCAGGTCGCCGCCGCCGATCAGCCCCAGCACGCCACGCCCCAGTGCGTTCTGCGACCTGGCGAGCCGTCCGCGCAGCCGCTCCAGCCGGCCTTCCGGAGGTGCGATGGCCTCTATTTCGGCCGCTTCGGCCGCTTCGGCCGTCGGGGACGCGGGCTCCGGCGGCAGCGGTTGGGGACTTGGCGGCGTTATGGTTTCTGGCTCGGGCAGCTGAACGTCGGAGATGGTGCGCTTCGGGGCATCGCGGGGAATGGTCGCGTCGTCGCCCACCGCTGGCAGCCCGGCGGTGTCGATCCGGTCCACGGTCGGGGTCTGGCTGAACGTGATGCCCGACGACGGGGCGTAGCCGCCCGAACGGTCGATTATCCCGGGCTCGGCAGGAGCCGACAGACTGATCCGCCGCCGCCGGTGCCGCACCAGGCCCAGGACCAGCGCTGCGATGACGACGAGAACGGCCACGACCGCGACGGCGATCCACAGACCCTGCGACACGCTGCCATCCTTCCAGCCTTGGGACATCCGACAGGGGGCAGGGGCTCGATAGCGCGAGCAGACGCAGAAGCACCCGTTTCGTACCGAAATGGGTGCTTCTGCGTCTGCTCGCCGTGGGAGCTAGACCGAGTTCGAAACGAGCTCGTCCACCTGCTGACCGCGCATCCGCTGGGAGATCACCGCGGTGATGCCGTCGTCCTGCATGGTGACGCCGTAGAGCGCGTCGGCGACTTCCATCGTCGGCTTCTGGTGCGTGATGATGATCAGCTGCGACCGGTCCCGCAGCTGTGCGAACAGCCCGATCAGACGTTGCAGGTTGGTGTCATCGAGGGCGGCCTCCACCTCGTCCATGATGTAGAACGGCGACGGCCGCGCGCGGAAGATGGCGACCAGCATCGCGACGGCCGTCAGAGCTTTCTCGCCGCCGGACAGCAAAGACAGCCGGGTGATCTTCTTGCCGGGCGGACGGGCCTCCACCTCGATGCCGGTGGTGAGCATGTCGTCGGGCTCGGTCAGCCGCAACCGGCCTTCTCCGCCGGGGAACAACGCGGCAAAAACGCCCCGAAATTCGCGTTCCACGTCCACGAACGCCTCGCTGAACACCTGCAGAATGCGGGCGTCCACGTCGGCGACGACGTCGAGCAGGTCCTTGCGCGCCGCCTTGACGTCCTCGAGCTGAGTGGACAGGAAGTTGTAGCGCTCCTCCAGTGCGGCAAATTCCTCCAGGGCCAGTGGATTGACCCTGCCCAGCTCGGCCAACTCGCGTTCGGCGCGTCTGGCACGACGCTCCTGGGTGGGGCGGTCGAAGCGCATCGGCGCGGGCGCGATCACCGGCTCGCCGCGCTCCCGGGCCTGCTCGAATTCGGCCATCTCGAGCTCGGTGGGCGGCAGCTCGACCTGCGGGCCGTACTCGGCCACCAAGTCGGCCGGCGCCATGCCGAACTGGTCGAGCACCATCTGCTCGAGTTGCTCGATACGCAGCGCCGCCTGCGCGTTGGCCACCTCGTCGCGGTGCAGCGAATCGGTGAGCTGGGCCACCCGCGCGCTGAGCGTGTTCGCCTCCTCGCGGACCGCGGTCATCGTCACCGACCGTTGCTGGCGTTCGGCGACCAGGGCATCGCGGTGCCGCGCCGCCGCCGCGACCACCCGGTTCAACCGGTCGGCCACCAGGCGCCCGGAATCGGCCACCGCCGCGGCCACCGCGGCCGCGCGCAGGCGTGCGGCGTGCGCCTGCTGGGCCCGCAGCCGCGCGTCGCGCTCGGCGGCGGCTGCCCGGCGCAACGAATCGGCACGCCCCCGCACCGCGTTGGCGCGTTCTTCGGCGGTCCGCACCGCAAGTCGAGCCTCCACCTCCACGCCGCGAGCGGTTTCGGCGGCGGCCGCAATCTGTTGTCGGTCAACAGGTTCGGCGGCCTGCACCTGCCGGGTCTGCTGGGCGTTGCGCAGCCTGGTCTCGAGTTCGACGACCTCCTCGAGGGTCGTTGCGCGCCCGGCTTCCAGCTCCTCGCGCTGCGCCAGCAACCTGTGCCACTCCTCCTCGGCCGCGCGCGCCTCCTGCCCGAGGCGGCCCAGCTGTTCATACATCGCCGAGATTGCGGTGTCCGACTCGTTGAGTGCGGCCAGGGCCTGCTCGGCGGCGTCCTGGCGGGCGGTCTGCTCGGTCAGCGCCCCCGCCAGGGCGGCGCTCAGCTGAGCCACCTGCGCCTCGGCCGTGGCCAGTTCGCTGTTGGCCTTGTCGATCTCCGAGGTGACCTCCAGCGTGGAGAGCTTGCGCTCGGAGCCGCCGCTCATCCAGCCGGCGCCCACCAGGTCACCGTCAACCGTGACCGCCCGCAGTTGGGGCCGGCTGGCGACCAACCCCAACGCTTCGCCCAAGTCGTTCACGACCGCGACGCCGGTCAACATGGCGACCATCGCGCCGCGCAGCCGGGCCGGCACCTCGACCACGTCGAGCGCCCACAATGCACCTCCGGGAAGCGGTGCGGGAGCGGGATCCGTCGGCGCCGGCCAGTCGCCCAGTACCAGGGCCGCGCGGCCGGCGTCGGCACTCTTGAGCGCGGCGACGGCGTTGCGGGCGGCGCCCAGGTTGTCGGCGGCCAAGGCGTCGGCCGCGGGCCCCAGCACGGCGGCCAGCGCGGCTTCGTAGCCCGGGCGCACTTTCACCAACTTGGCGACTGACCCGAAAAGCCCTGTGCCACTGTGGTTTTGCGCTAACCACGCCGCGCCGTCCTTGCGCTCGAGTCCCACTGCGAGCGCGTCGATACGCGCCCGCAGCGAGGCCACCTGACGCTCGGCGCCGCGCTCAGCGGCCAGCAATTCGGCGACGCGTTCGTCGGCCAGCCGCAACGCGGCCACCGTACGGTCATGGTGTTCGTCCAGGCCGACCTCACCCTGGTCCAGTTCGCGCACGCGGCCCTGCACGGTCTCGAACGCCGCTTTCGTGTGCTGGGCGCGCGCGGCGCCCTCCTCGATGCGCTCGGACAACCGCGCGACGCTGTCGTCGATCGACTCGACGCGCGCCCGCATGGTCTCTACCTGCCCGGTCAGCCGGGCCAGACCCTCGCGCCGGTCCGCCTCCGCCCGCACGGCCGCAAGGTGGGCGCGGTCGGCCTCCGCGGCCTCGCGCTCACGGTCGGCCAACGCGGCCCGCGCAGTGTCCAACCGGCCGCTCGCGGCGGCCAGCTCCGCCAACAGGCGCTGCTCGGCGATCGCCACCTGATCGGCCTCCGCTTCCAGTGCGTCAGGGTCGGCGTCACTGCTGGTCACCGGCTCCACGTCGAGGTGTTGCGCGCGTTCGCTGGCGATGCGCACGGTGGCGCCCACCCGCTCGGCCAGCGCGGACAGCCCAAACCAGGTGTTCTGCACCGATTCGGCCCGGATCGAGAGCTCGGCCAGCGCGGTCTCGTGCGCGACCAGCTCCGCGGAGGCCACCGCCAGCCGGGCGGCGGCCTCGTCGTGCTCGCGGCGCATCGCGGTCTCGGCCTCGAGGATGGCGTCGCGCTCCGTCTGCCGGTTCACCAGGTCGTCGGCCGCCAGCCGCAGCCGGGCGTCGCGCAGATCGGCCTGGATGCTCTGGGCGCGCCGGGCCACCTCGGCTTGGCGACCCAACGGTTTGAGTTGACGCCGCAGTTCGGTGGTGAGGTCGGTGAGCCGGGCCAGGTTCGCCGACATCGCATCAAGCTTGCGCAGCGCCTTCTCCTTGCGCTTGCGGTGCTTGAGGACCCCAGCGGCTTCTTCGATGAACGCCCGACGGTCCTCGGGCCGGGACTGCAGGATCTCGTCGAGCTTGCCCTGCCCGACGATCACGTGCATCTCGCGGCCGATGCCCGAATCGCTCAATAGCTCCTGGACATCCATCAAACGGCAACTGGCGCCGTTGATTTCGTATTCGCTGGCGCCGTCGCGGAACATCCGCCGGGTGAGCGACACCTCGGCGTACTCGATCGGCAGCACGTTGTCGGAGTTGTCGATGGTGACGGTGACTTCGGCGCGACCCAGCGGGGCGCGCGACGAGGTGCCGGCGAAGATGACGTCCTCCATCTTGCCGCCGCGCAGTGTCTTTGCGCCCTGCTCCCCCATCACCCACGCCAGGGCGTCGACCACGTTCGATTTGCCGGAGCCGTTGGGACCGACCACGGCGGTGATGCCCGGCTCGAAACGCAGAGTCGTCGGCGAAGCGAAGGACTTAAAGCCCTTCAGCGTCAGACTCTTGAGGTACACGGCGTGCCAGACTACCGCCCAAATTGAGCGACCCACGCTCCTCCGGGGGTGTCACGCGGCCCGAAATCCGGAGGTCAGGGCGAGTCCGACACACTGGCCACAGACGCCACATCAGTAACTGCTTCGGTGTTGCCGCGTTGACTCGCCAGCGTCACGATCAATGGCCGCCCTAGCGCTCCACGAACCCGCTGAACTGTTCGGCCGGTTGCGACCAGTCGGCGATAACCTTGTCGACGTGCCCGGGCGCGGCGCCGCCCTGTAGCAGCTGCAGCAGTTTCTCGCCCGCCGCACGCGGCCCCTGCGCGACCACCCGCACGCGCCCGTCGGCCTGGTTGGCCGCATAACCGGTGAGTCCCAGCTCCAATGCGCGGCAGCGGGTCCACCACCGGAATCCGACTCCCTGCACCCGCCCGTGCACCCACGCGGTCAGCCGCACGTCAGGATCCGACATCGGCGACCTCGAAGTTGACGCGGGTCCCCGACTTCAGGGTCCGACCAACCGTGCATACCGCGTCGATGGCCCGGTATACGACGGTGAGCAGCCGCTCCTTGTCGTCCTCGGTCAAGCCCGACAGGTCGAGCTCGAGGGTTTCCTCGAGCACCGGATACCACTCCCGCTCGCGGTCGGCCGCCCCGGACACCCGGACCACGGCTTGGTAATCATCGCCGAGGCGACGGGCCAGCGGCTGGTCACTGGAAATACCGCTACAGGCGGCCAGCGCGATCTTCATCAGCTCGCCCGGCGTGAACACCCCCTCGACGTCCTCGGAGCCGACGAGTACCTGCGCGCCGCGCGAGCTGTGCCCGGTGTAGCGGCGGGTGCCGGTGCGTTCAACCCACAGTTCGGTCATGGCTCTTTTCTACCCGGCGGTTCTCGCGGGCGTCGGCGGGCATACTGCGATCCATGGCCACCGTCGTCGCATTCCATGCCCACCCGGACGACGAGGTAATCCTTACCGGCGGCACCCTCGCGCGGGCGGCCGCCACCGGGCATCGTGTGGTCGTCGTAACCGCAACCGACGGGCGCGTCTGGAATGAAGATCGGTCCAGGCTGGGTGAATTACATTCCAGCGCACGGATTTTGGGAATACACAGGGTTGAGTGCCTCGGCTACGCCGATAGCGGATACGGCCCCGAGTTCTACCGGGATCCACCGGGGCGCATCAGGTTCGCACGGGCGGATCCGGGTGAAGTGGCGCAGCGGCTCTCCCAGATACTTCGCGATGAGGACGCGCATCTGCTGCTGAGCTACCAGCGCAACGGCGGCTACGGCCACCGTGATCATGTCCAGGTGCATTACGTCGGCAAGCGTGCCGCCGAACTTGCGAGGACACCGCGAGTGCTCGAGGTCACGATGCCGCGCGAATTGCTGTTGTGGACGGGCCGTCTCGCGCGTCTGCTGCGATTGCCGGCACCATACGACCCCGACGTCGCGCGCACCGCGTACGCGCCGCGGGCGACGATCACACACCGGGTTGGCGTATTCCGTTTTGCGGGACAGAAGCGAGATGCGT